>CAZMTA010000015.1:81317-91299 GCA_964569085.1 uncultured Gemmatimonadaceae bacterium
GGAGGGAGTTGACGTCTCCAGGAGCGGTCGATGCGGAACGATCCCTCGGGGCTCGTCCATGTCGGTCACTTCACGTCGCCGGAGAGGCGATCGGGACGGGTGAGGGCGCCCCTCGTCGGGCCCGGCCGCCGCCGGCCAACGGCCCCGCTGCCCTACGCACGGAGGACCGACCGACCAGAGCACGGCTCCCCGACGCCATCGCCTCCCGGGATCGCGTGGTGACCGCCGGGCCGGCGCCCTATCTTGGGGCCGGCCCTTCTTCGTTTCCCCCGCCCCCGTCCCATGACCCGATCCCGACGCATCATCGAGCCGTTCCGCATCAAGGTGGTGGAGCCCATCCGCATGACCACCGAGGAGGAGCGGGCGGGCTACCTGGAGGAGGCGGGCTACAACGTCTTCAAGCTCCGCGCGGACGACGTCCTCATCGACCTCCTCACCGACTCGGGCACCTCGGCCATGAGCGCCGAGCAGTGGGCCGCCATGATGCGCGGAGACGAGGCCTACGCCGGGAGCCGCTCCTGGTACCGCTTCCGCGATGCCGTGCGGGACGTCTTCGGCTTCGAGCACGTCATCCCCACGCACCAGGGCCGCGCCGCCGAGCGCATCCTCTTCAGCACGGTGTGCTCCCCCGGGGACGTGGTGCCGAGCAACACCCACTTCGACACGACCCGGGCCAACGTCGAGGCCACCGGCGCACGGGCGCTGGACCTCCCGGTGCCCGAGGGGCTGGTGCCCGCCACGCCCCACCCCTTCAAGGGCAACCTGGACGTGGGCAAGCTCCGGGCGCTCGTCGACGACGTGGGGGCCGAGCGGATCCCGCTCTGCATGCTCACCGTCACCAACAACACCGGCGGCGGGCAGCCGGTCTCCATGGCCAACGTCCGGGAGGTCTCGGAGCTCTGCCGGGAGCACGGGATCCCGCTCTACATCGACGCCTGCCGCTTCGCGGAGAACGCCTGGTTCATCAAGATGCGGGAGGAGGGGTACGCGGACCGCACCCCCCGGGAGATCGCCCGGGAGATGTTCTCCCTGGCCGACGGATGCACCATGTCGGCCAAGAAGGACGGCCTGGCCAACATCGGCGGCTTCCTCTGCACCAACGACGCGGCGCTGTCCCGCCAGGAGGAGAACCTCCTGATCCTCACCGAGGGCTTCCCCACGTACGGGGGCCTCGCCGGGCGGGACCTGGACGCCATCGCCGTGGGGCTCCAGGAGGTCCTCCACGAGGACTACCTGACGTACCGCATCGAGGTGTGCCGCTACCTGGGGGAGCACCTGACCAAGGGCGGCGTGCCCATCGTGCAGCCCCCGGGCGGCCACGCGGTGTACGTGGACGCCGCCGCCTTCCTCCCCCACGTCCCCCCGCTGGAGCTCCCGGGCCAGTCCCTGGTGGCGGAGCTCTACCGCGCCGGAGGGATCCGGGCGGTGGAGATCGGCACGGCCATGTTCGGGACGCGGGATCCGGAGACGGGAGAGGAGACGACGGCCAAGATGGAGCTGGTGCGCCTGGCCATCCCCAGGCGGGTCTACACCAAGAGCCAGGTCGACTACCTGGTGGACGTCATGCTCGAGGTGTGGGAGCGGCGCGAGGCCATCGGGGGCTTCCGCTTCACGGAGCAGGAGCCGGTGCTGCGGCACTTCACCGCCCGCTACGAGCCGCTGTACGAGATGGGGGGCGACGCGTGAGGCGGCGGCCTGGCATCGTCCCTGCACCCCTGGGCCGGCCATGACCGACCTCATCCGACGACCCGCCCCCGGCATCCTCCAAGCCATGCGCCTCCTGGCCCTCCTGGGACTGACCTTCGCCGCCGCCTGCGCCCCGCCCGACTCCGGGCGGGGGGACATGGAGGTGGAGACCTTCGTGGAGCTCGGCCGCGCCGAGGACGCCCGCCCCTCCGGCGGACGGGACCTGGAGCGCCTGGTGGGGGGCACCCGGGCCGCCACGCCCTTCCTCCGCCGGGTGGCCGTGCGGGGGCTGGGGCGCCTGGAGGAGCCGGAGCTGGCCGAGCACATCGTGCCCCTCCTGGACGACCCGGCGCCCGAGGTCCGGGCCCAGGCCGCCGACGCCCTGGCCCAGGCGCACCACCGGGGCTCCGGGAGCCCGGCGCTGGCGCCGCTCCTGGACCGGGCCGCCCGGGAGGAGAATCCCGACGCCGCGTCGGCGCTGGCCCGCGCCCTGGGCCGCCTGGCGCTGGGCCCGGAGGAGCGCCGGGTGGCGGGCGAGGCCCTGGTGCGCCTCAGCGTGGAGCCGGGCGAGGAGCACCCCCGCGCCCTGGTGGGCGCCGCCCTGGGCATGGAGTCCATGGCGCGCCTCTACGGCGGCGAGGCGCTCGCCCCCGGGATCCGCGGACGGCTCCGCGAACTGGCCGTGTACCGCGACGAGTCGGGGAGCGGCCCTCTCCCCGGCCCCGATCCGGCCGACGGACCCCGTCCCGAGGGCGGCGTGGGGCTTCCGGCCCCGTCCCGGGCGGAGGTGGCGGCGCGGATCCGCACGGTGGCCCTCCTGGGGCTGGCCGCTGCGGACGCCGGCGCCGGGGACTCCATCCCCGGGCTGGTGGACACGGCCCTGGGCGACTCCGAGCCGTCGGTCCGCCGGGCCGGCGTCGAGCTCCTGGCCACCGAGGCTCCGACGCCCGACGATCCCCGCCTCCGCATCCTCCTGGGGGATCCCGAGCCCCGGGTGCGCGCGGCGGCCGTGGGGCTCGTCTCCTCCCTCCCCCGGAGCGCAGCCGCCTGCGCGCTCCTGCTGGACGCGGCCGAGGACGACGACATGGGCGTCCGCCTCACCGCGCTGGAGGGCCTGGCCGAGCCCTGCCCCCAGGGCGGGGAGCAGCGGGCCCTGCTCCGGGCGACCGCGTCCTCCCTGGGCCAGGCCGAGCGCTGGCACCCCGCCGGACCGGCCCTGGTGGCCCTGGCCGAGCTCGAGCCCGACGCGGCCCGGACCCTCCTCCCCCGCTTCCTGGAGCACCCCAACCCCTTCGTCCGGACCTGGGGCGCGCGGGCCGCGGGCGTCCTCGGCGAGGCGGAGATCCTCCGGGGCCTCCTGCGGGATCCCGACCCCAACGTCCTCGCCGCGGCGCTCCCGGCGCTGGCGGGGATCCGGGGCCGGGCCGCCGACGACGTCCTCCTGGCGGTCGTGGCCGAGCGCACCGACCCCCAGCTCGTCATGACCGCCGCCCGCCTGCTGGAGGTCACCGACCGGAGGGAGGCGGCCACCATGGCCGCCCTGGTGGGGCTCCGCCACCTGAGCGAGGAGCGCCTCCAGACGCACCGGGACGCCCGCCTGGCCCTGCTGGACCTCCTGGCCGCCACCGGCGACTCCACCCGCACCACGGACGTGGAGCCCTACCTGCGTGACTACGACGCGGCGGTGGCGGACCGGACCTCGGAGCTCCTCATGGCGTGGACGGGGCGCCGCTGGATCGCGGCGCCCCGGGGCTCCGAGTCCCTTCCCTTCCCCACCCCGGAGGAGCTGAGGGCCATGGACGGCGCCGTGGTGCGCCTCCACATGGCCCGGGGCGGCGCGGTGGACGTCCGCCTCCTCCCCTGGACCGCGCCCACCAACGCGGCGCGCCTCTACCGCCTGGCCGAGGGCGGGCGCCTGGACGGGCTCACCTTCCACCGGGTGGTGGAGAACTTCGTGATCCAGGGGGGGAGCCCCGGCGCCAACGAGTACATGGGCCACGGCGCGTACACCCGGGACGAGGTGGGCCTGGTGGCCCAGTGGCGCGGCACCGTCGGACTCTCCACCCGGGGCCGGGACACCGGGGACGGCCAGATCTACGTGAACCTGGTGGACAACGTCCGCCTCGATCACGACTACACGATCCTCGGACGGGTCGTGGCGGGGATGGACGTGGTGGACCGGGTGCAGGAGGGCGACGTCATCGAACGGGCCGAGATCGTGGCGAGGGTTTCCGGAACCCGTCCGGAAGCTCCCCGGTAGAGGGAGCGTCCGCCGGACCCGCCGCGCCTTGCAGGCGCGTGCGGCCCCGGCCTATTCTGCCGGCCTGTGCTCCATCCCCCTTCCCGACATTCCCGGGCAGCCTCCATGCAGCTCTATACCAAGATCCTCATCGGGCTCATCGCGGGCGCCGTGGTCGGCGCCTTCGCGAACATCTCCGGCATCGAGCCCTTCCAGAACTTCCTGGGCGCCCTGGAGCCTCTGGGGACCGCCTTCATCAACCTGATCACGATGATCGTGATCCCGCTGGTGGTGGCGAGCCTCCTGGTGGGAACGGCGTCGCTGGGCGACCTGAGGAAGCTGGGCCGCATCGGCGGGAAGACGCTGGGCTTCTACCTCTTCACCACTGCCATCGCGGTCACCATCGGCCTGGGGATCAGCAACTTCGTGACCCCGGGCTCCGGCGTCGCCGAGAGCACCCGGGACGAGCTGGCCGCCCGGTACGGGGGTCAGGCCCAGGCGAGCATGGACATGGCCGCGCAGGCGCCCGGCTGGGTGGAGACGCTCCTGGGCATCATCCCCCGGAACCCGGTGCAGGCCGCCGCCAACATGGACCTGCTCCCGCTGATCTTCTTCACGATCTGCTTCGGGGCGGCGCTCACCGTGATCCAGGAGGACCGGCGCAACGCCGTCCTCGACTTCTTCCACGGGGTGAACGACGTCTCCATGGTCCTCATCAACTGGATCATGGAGCTGGCTCCCTACGCCGTCTTCGTCCTCATCGCGGCGGTGGTGGGCAACTTCGGCTTCGATCTGCTCCAGAGCCTGCTCATCTACACCGTCACGGTGGCCACGGGGCTCCTGCTCCACGCCTTCGGGACGTACGCGCTGATCCTGCGCTTCCTGGTGAAGGTGAACCCGCTGCGCTTCTACAAGAAGATCGCGGCGGTGCCGCTCTTCGCGTTCTCGACGTCGTCGTCCAGCGCCACGCTGCCGCTGACCATCGAGACCGCCGAGGACGAGCTCGGCGCCTCCAACGAGGTGGCCAGCTTCGTGCTCCCCCTGGGGGCCACCATCAACATGGACGGGACGGCGCTCTACCAGGCCGTGGCGGTCATGTTCATCGCCCAGATCTACGGGATCCCGCTGGACCTGGCGGACCAGATGGTCATCGTGCTCACGGCCACCCTGGCGTCCGTGGGTGCCGCGGGCGTCCCCAGCGCCGGGATCATCACGCTGATCATCGTGCTGAACTCGGTGGGGCTGCAGGGGCAGGTGCAGGCCGGCATCGCGCTCATCCTGGGCGTGGACCGGATCCTGGACATGCTCCGGACCTCGGTGAACGTCACCGGCGACCTGACGTGCGCCTCGTTCGTGGCCAAGAGCGAGGGCGAGGTGCTCCAGGGCATCGAGGACGTGCCGCAGGCCCACGCGGCCTGAGGCGTCGCGGCACCCCCCTGCGCGAGACGGCCCCGCCGCCCTTCCGGGCGGCGGGGCCGTCGTACGTCCGGGGCCGATCGGACCCCCGTCAGCGCCCGCCCGCCATCGCCCGCTCGATCTCGTCGGGATCCCGCGGCGCGGCGCCGGAGAGCATCCGGTGCCCGTCTTCGGTCACCAGCACGTCGTCCTCGATGCGCACCCCGATGTTCCACCACTTCGGGTCCACGTCGTCCGAGGGCGCGATGTAGAGGCCCGGCTCCACCGTGAGGACCATGCCGGGCTCCAGGGGCCCGTAGTGGCCCGTGTCGTGGACGTCGAGCCCGATGTAGTGGCTGGTGCCGTGCATGAAGAAGCGGCGCAGACCCTCCACGTCCCGGGGGCCGTCGATGAGGCCGAGCTCCGCCAGGCCCTTCAGGAGGACGGCCCCGGCCGCCTGCCCCATGGCCTGGAAGGGCGCGCCGGGGCGCACCGCCTGGATCCCGGCCTCCTGGGCCGCCAGGACGAGCTCGTAGATGGCCCGCTGCTCCGGGGAGAAGGTCCCGTCCACGGGGAAGGTCCGGGTGACGTCCGCCGAGTAGCCCCGGTACTCCGCCCCGATGTCCATCACCACCACGTCCCCGGGCTCGGTCACCCGGCGGTTGGTCTCGTAGTGGAGGATCGTGCTGTTCTCGCCGGAGCCCACGATGGAGTTGAAGCCGGGCTGCTCCGCGCCGGCGCGCTTGAAGGTGTACTCGACCAGCGCCTCGATCTCGTACTCGGCCCACCCCGGCTCCACCTGCTCCAGCACCGCCCGGTGGGCTGCGGTGGTGGCGTCGATGGCCTCCTGGAGGAGGGCCAGCTCCTCCCCGGTCTTGATCTCCCGGAGGTCCGTGAGGACGCGGCGGAGCGTGCGCCCCTCCGACGCGCTCCCGGGCCCGTCCATCATCTCCGGCCGATCCGTGGCCCGGGCCAGCACCGCGAGCTGGCCCGCCAGCGCGCTCCCCTCGGGGACGGCGTCGGGGAGGTCCTCGTGGAGCACCCGCCGGGCCGGGTCGCCCAGGACGCGACCCGCCACCTCGTCGAAGCGGGTGTTCTCCAGCGCCAGCTCGACACCGAGCTGCGCCTCGGCGCGCCCGGTGCCGAACCGCCGACCCGTCCAGACCTCCTCCGAGGGATCCCGGGGCGGCACGAAGAGGATCTCCCGCACGCGCTCGCCGTCGACCTCGACCCCGCCGGGGACCAGGAGGAGCGCCGAGCCCGGCTCCGGCGACCCGGTCAGATAGTAGAGGTCCGAGTCCTGGCGGTACTCGTGGTTCGTGTCGTTGGACCGGTTCCGCTCCGGGGCGGCGAAGAGGACCGCCACCGCGTCGTCGGGGAGGGCGTCCAGGACGGCCGCCCGACGCTCGGCGTGGAAGGCCGACGGGAGGACGTCCCGGTCGTAGCGGACCGGTGCCGGCTCCTGGGCGGCCAGCGGGGCGGCGACGACCGTGGAAAGGAGCGTGACGGCCAGGACGGCGGGAAGGGGGCACGCGGCCACCGGGCGCGCCGGGACGGATCCGCGCCGGGCGCGAAAGGACGGTGAGGGCATGGGGATGGGGATGGGGGACGACGGATCCGGGCGGAGGGGAGGGTCCCGGACGGGCTGGTTCGCGTCCATCCTACGCTCGGCGGCCCCTTTCGATCCAGAGGGCTTCCGCCCCAGATTGCCCCGGACCGCCCCGCCGGGGTGGAGGAACCCCAGCGCAGGAGAAACCATGGATCGTCGCGGATTCGTCACCTCGGGAATGGCCGCCGGCCTCGTCGGACTCGGAGGCGCGGGCGGCGCCCTGGGCACGCTGCTGGGTCGAGGGTCCCACCCCGGCATGCCGTGGGCGGACGACTCCCCGGTCCGGCTCAGCTCCAACGAGAACCCGCTGGGGATCTCGCCGGCGGCCCGGGAGGCGGTCATCGCGTCCCTGGAGCACGCCAACCGCTACCCGTTCAGCTACTCCGGCCCGCTCTACACCGCGCTGGCGGCGCACCTGGGCGTGGCCGAGGAGAACCTGATCCTGGGGGCGGGCTCCACGGAGGTCCTCCGCATGGCGGTCCACGCGGCCCAGGCCCCGGGCACCCCGCTGGTGGTGGCCGAGCCCACCTTCGAGGACGTCCTCGACTACCAGGCGCCCCTCTCCTACGACCTGATCAAGGTGCCCCTCCGGGCCGACCTCTCCCACGACGTCGGCCGGATGCGCGACGAGGCCGAGCGCAACGGCGGCCCCGCGGTGGTCTACTTCTGCAACCCCAACAACCCCACGGGCACCATCACCAAGTGCTCGGAGATCGATTCCTGGATCGCCGACGCGCCGGAGACCACGACCTTCCTCATCGACGAGGCCTACTTCGAGTACGCCGACCACCCCGACTACTGGGGGTCGCTGAAGTGGATCGAGGACAAGCCCAACGTGATCGTGGCCCGCACCTTCTCCAAGATCTACGGGATGGCGGGGCTGCGCCTGGGCTACGCGGTGGCCCACCCCCACGCCATCCGGCGCCTGGGGATGTTCGTCTGCCAGAACAACCCCAACACGGTGGCCAACGCGGCCGCCATGGCGTCGCTGGCCGACGAGGGGCTCATCGCCCGGAGCGTGGCGGTGAACGCCGAGGCCAAGGACATCGTCCACACCACGCTGGACGAGCTCGGTCTCGAGTACATGCCCACCCAGACCAACTTCATCATGCACCGCATCAACGGGGACCTGGGCACCTACCGGAACCGGATGCGGGAGCGGGGGCTGCTGGTGGGCCGGGACTTCCCGCCCATGCTGGAGTGGAACCGCCTCTCCTTCGGGCTGCCCGAGGAGATGGACCGCTGGGCCGACGCCATCAAGGACTTCCGGGGGCGCGGCTGGATCTGAGGATCGCCCGACCGGGCGGAGGGAGAGGGGCCGGGTCGCGGACGCGACCCGGCCCCTTCGTTCATGCCGGGTGCGACACCCGGCTCCAGAGCTCGTGGAGGTGGTCGGACACCTGGTCCATGGCGTCGTCCGCGATGCGGTCGAGCCGGCGGCCGACGTCCTCCCCGACGAGACGTCGGAGGAAGCGCTGGGGATCGTCCAGGTCCCAGTCGAGGAAGGGCTGCGGGCCCTTGTCCAGGTTCTGGAGGATCCGCACCACCAGGTAGGCGTCGTCCAGGAGCCCGGCCATCCCCTGGGTCATCTCGGGGATGAGGTCCATGGGCTGGAGGAAGTAGCGCTCCGCCAGGTCGAGGAGGGGCTCCACCACCGACTCCAGGTCCCGCTGCTCCGCCTCCTGGTGGGCCCGCGCCAGGAACACGGGGATGGAGTCCACGATCTCCTCGGCGACCTCGGCGGCCTCCTCCACCTCGGCCTCGGCCGCCTCGGGGAGGCGCCGCTCGATGAAGCGCTCCAGGGCCCGGGTCCCGCCCCGGGCGCGGGCGCTCTCGATGACGGCCTGGATGTCGGCCAGGCTGGCGCGGCGCGGCGCGGCGTCCAGCGGTCCTTCCCCGTCCCGCCGGGGGGAGGGGGCGGTGGCGTCCTCGTCCATCACATTCCCTCCCGGTACACGACCTCGCCGCCCACGATGGTGGCCAGCACCCGGGCCCCGGCCACCTCCTCCTCGGGGGCGTCCAGCAGGTTCGTGTCGACGATGGTGATGTCGGCCAGCTTGCCCGGCGCCAGGGAGCCGGTCAGGTCCTCCTGGAAGGCCGCCCAGGCGCCGTTGAGCGTGTAGGAGCGGAGCGCCTCCATCCGGCTCATGCGCTGCTCGGGGTAGAAGCGCTCCCCGTTGCTCATCATGCGAGAGATCGTGCTGTAGTAGCTGGCCAGCGGGTCCACGTCCTCCACGGGCGCGTCGGTCCCGTTGGTCACGACCGCGCCGCTCCGGAGGAGCTTCTGCCAGACGTAGGCGCCCTCCTCGGCCCGCTGCGCGCCGAGCTTGGGCTCGACCCAGGGACCGTCGGAGGTGGCGTGGACGCCCTGCATGGAGGCGATGACGCCCAGCTCCCCGAACCGCCCGATGTCGTCGGGGTGGAGGTGCTGGGCGTGCTCCACCCGCCACCGCAGCGCGTCGGCGTCCTCGGACCGGTAGGCGGACTCGAAGATGTCGAGGACCTCCCGGTTCGCCCGGTCCCCGATGGCGTGGACGGCCATCTGCCAGCCGTGCTCCAGCGCCAGCTCGGCGGCGCCCCGGATCTCCTCGGGAGGCGTCGTGTTCAGCCCCGTGCTCGAGGGGAGGTCGTCGTAGGGCTGGAGGAGCCACGCGCCGTGGGACCCCAGGGCCCCGTCGATGGACTTCTTGAGGGCCCGGACCGTGAGACGGTCGTCGCCGTACCCCACCATGCGGTAGTCGGGCATGTTCTCCGCCAGGTCCTCGTTGTCGCTCCGGATCATGACGTAGAGCCGGATCTTGAGCTCCCCGGAGTCCACCAGGTCCCGGTAGAGGTCCACCGTCTCGAAGGAGGTGCCGGCGTCGTGGAAGGAGGTGATCCCCTTCCGGAACGCCTCCTCCTGGGCCAGGAGCGCCACCCGCCGGGGCTCCGGGGGCTCCGCGCCACGGGTGGCCGGGCGCAGGAGGCCCGCCGCCGTCTCCCGGAAGGCCCCGATGGGCTCGCCCGAGGCGTCGCGGACGATCTCCCCGCCCGCCGGGTCCTCGGTGGTCGCC
>CAZMTA010000016.1:0-90114 GCA_964569085.1 uncultured Gemmatimonadaceae bacterium
AGGCCATCTTCGCCGACTGGGGCCAGAAGGACTTCCAGGACGTCATGGCCGGCGTCGATCACGCCATCGCCGAGGGGTGGGGCGACCCGGACCGGCTGGGCGTCGGCGGGTGGTCGTACGGCGGCATCCTGACCAACTACGTCATCACCCAGACCGACCGCTTCGAGGGCGCCATCACCGGGGCCAGCGAGGTCCTCTACATCGCCAACTACGGCCACGACCACTACCAGTACTGGTGGGAGACCGAGCTGGGGCTGCCCTGGGAGGGCGACAACCGGGAGACGTGGGAGAGGATCAGCCCCTTCAACCGGGCCCACCTGGTCACGACCCCCACACTGATCATGGGCGGGGAGCACGACTGGAACGTCCCCATCCAGAACTCGGAGCAGCTCTACCAGGTGCTCCGCCGGGTGGGCACGCCGACCCAGCTCGTGGTCTACCCGGGGCAGAGCCACGGCATCCAGGTCCCCTCGTACCAGAAGGACCGCTACGAGCGCTACCTGGCCTGGTACGACCGCTGGGTCATGGGAGAGGGCGACGGCGGGCGGCCGGTGAGCCCGTGACGGCCGCGCCCCCCGTCCCGGCGGAGGACCCCCGGGCCCACCGGCTGCTCCAGCTGGGGCTGGCGCTCTTCCTCCTGGGGCTCCTCACCGGGTTCGCCGTCCCGGCGGTGGCCACGCCCCGCCTGGGCCTGGCGAGCCACCTGGAGGGGGTGATGAACGGCCTCTTCCTGGTGGTCCTCGGGCTCCTGTGGCCGCGCCTCCGCCTGGGGCCGCGCGCCGCCACCGTGGCGTTCTGGGCCGCGGTCTACGGCACCTTCGCCAACTGGGCGACCACCCTGGCCGCGGCAGCGTGGGGCGCGGGCGGGGGGATGATGCCCCTGGCCGGGGGGGAGGGGGTGGGCACCGCCTGGCAGGAGGGGCTGGTGGCCTTCGGCCTCGGCTCCCTCAGCCTGGCGATGGTGCTGGTGGTGGGGCTGGCGCTCTGGGGGCTGCGCCGCCCGGGCTGAGAGCCGGCGGCGGGGCTCAGCCGCCCTGGACCGACACCCCGAAGCGCTCCAGCTCGGAGCGCACCGTGCCGTCCTCGCCGAGCCACACCCGGTAGAGGCGGTCGTACTCGGCTTCGTCGATGGGGGAGACCGGGTCGCCGCCCAGCGCCTCCACCAGCGCCGGGGTCGTGTTGGAATGCCCGACCACCAGGTGGACGCCGCCGGCCTCCTTCAGCTCGGCGGCGAAGGCCTCGAGGGCCCGGGGATCGTAGAGGACCGGCTCCAGACCGAGGCGCTCGGCCAGGGGGCGCGCGGTGTGCCGGGTGCGCAGGTAGTCGGTGGTGTGGACCGTGCCGATGCCCTCGTCGGCGAGACGGTCGGCCAGGAGCAGGGCCCGGTCCCGCCCGGCCGGCGAGAGCTCGGGGTCCCGGCTGTCGTCCACCTTCTCGGCGTGGCGCACGAGCCAGACGGTCCACGCCTCCTGGGCCGGCGCGGACGCGCCGGCGGCCCGGGCCGCCTCGGCCGACGAGGTTCCGGCCAGCGCCAGCAGCACCGCCGCCGCCGTGGTCAGAACGGTCAGGGCCACCAGGGCCCACGCACCGATGCCCCGGGGCTCCTCGAGCCGTCGGGTCCGTCCCCCGATCCGGGGGGTCTCGTTCCGCTTCCTCATCCGCCTCTCCACTTCGTTCAGGGCCCTTCCTCCCCCGCCGGAGCCCGGCTCCTTCCGGATGCTCCCGATGCCACGGGGGTCGAGGAAGCTATGGATTCCGGCGAGGATGAGAACCCCCACCCCCCGACGGCCGCCTCATCCCGCCTCCGGGCCGACCGCCCGGGCCACCGCCTCCACCACCCGCGCCTCGGGCGGGACGCCCGACGTGCCGCCGTCCCCGTCGTCGTAGATCCGGCAGCGGGGCGCCCGCTCGTCGGCGCGCCACGGGTGGGGCCCCGGGGCCACGTCCCGCCCGTTCACCAGGACGGTGGGCGAGCCGAAGCTCCGGTGCTCGGCGGGGCAGTCCGGGTCGCCGGTGGACCACTCGGTCCAGACGGCGGGAACCCCCGCCTCCTGCAGCACCCGGGTGAGGAGCCGCCGGGTGGGCTCCACGTGGGGGCAGCCCGGGTCGTGGACGAGCTCCACGGAGAGTCGCAGCGCCGTAGGAACCTCCGGTGGCGGGACGGGGGGTCGGACGGGGCCAACCTAGCGCCCCGTCCGCCCCCCCGCGACGCCCGGCGCCCCCGCCCGGCCCCGCCCGCTTCCCCTCAGCGGATCCGGGGCGAGAGGTTGCCGTGGATCCGATACCCGGTCACCGCCCCGGCGGCGTCCCGCTCGAACACGACGGCCTCCCCGCGCTCGCCGTCGTCGCGGATCCGGTAGAACACGTCGCCCTCTCCGTGCTCCAGACGGCGCAGGCCGTCCCGGGGGGACATGGTGGGGAGGCCCAGGAGCGCCAGGCCGCCCTTCCAGCGGACCACCGCCGTCTCCTGGCCCCAGGGCTGGCTCGAGTACGTCCCCAGGAAGGGCTCGAGGTCGGGTCCCTCCGCCCCGTCCCCCTCGTCCGCTCCGCCCTCGCCGTCGGCCACGCTCCCGGGCTCGTCGTCGGCCCCGGCGGCCTCCGCCACCGCGTCCTTCACCAGGTCGTAGACGCCCCGGGCGTACCCCCCGGCGTTCACCATGGCGTTGGCCATGAAGACCGTCGCCACCTTCCGGTCCTTCTGGATCAGGAGCTGGCTCCGGAAGCCGGGGCAGCTTCCGCCGTGCCCCACGAAGGTCTCGCCGTCCCGGCGACCCACGGAGAAGCCCAGCCCCCAGTAGGTGTCGAAGGAGGGATCGACGTAGTGCACGCGCTGCATCTCGTCGAGGGTGTGGGGATCCAGGACCTCGGCGGCGGGCGCCGGCTCGGCGGGGTCCCCGGTCAGGCGGAGCTGCCAGGAGGCGAAGCGCGCCAGGTCCCGGGCGGTGGAGGCGAAGCCCGCCGCCGGGGCGATCCCCCGGGCCTGGAAGAAGGCGACCGGCTCCCGCCTGCCCTCGCGGGTCAGGGCGCTGTAGCCGCTGGCCAGACGGCCTCCCCGGTGCTCCTCGGGGATCTCGGAGTAGGTGTCGTCCATCCCCAGGGGGTCGAGCACGTTGGCCCGCACGTACTCGTGGTAGTCCTCGCCGGAGCGGGCCCGCACGATCTCGCCGGCCAGCGTGAGGCCCAGGTTGGAGTACTGGAAGTACTTCCGGGCCGGGTAGAGCGTCTCCTGGTCCGGGAGCCCCTCGATGACCTCCTCCCGGGTGGGGAAGGGAAAGTCCGGGCCGCTCCAGTAGGGGTGGTCCGACTCCCGGGGAAGCCCCGCCGAGTGGGTCAGGATCCCCTCGACGGTCACCGCCGGCGAGCCCGGGAAGCGCTGCTCCAGGTCGAACCAGGGGAGGTGGTCGGACACCCGGTCCCGGAGGTCCAGGAGGCCCCGGTCCCGGAGCTGCATCACCGACACGGCGGTGAAGAGCTTCGAGATCGAGCAGATGCTGTAGAGCGTCTCCGGCGTGGCCGCCGTGCCGGTCTCGGGGTGGGCCTCCCCCCACGCCACGTCCCACACCCGCTCCTGGTCGTGGACCAGCGCCGCGCTGAAGGCGGGGATGCGGTCGTAGGCCTGCTGCGCCTCGAGCCAGGTCTCGACCACGGCGAGGGCCTCCCGGACCCCCTCGTCCCCGGCGATCTGGGCGGTCAGGGTGGCGGGGAGGAGGAAGGCCGCGGCGACGGCCGCGGCGACGGCTCGGGCGACGAGGGGAGCGCGCATGGCGGGCAATCCGGGCTCGGGGAACGGGAGGCTGTCGGCCCCAAGATGCGGCGCACCCTCCCCCCACGCGACCCGCCCGCCGGGACCGCGCGCCCTCCTCAGCCGCCCCGCGCCTCCTCCACCTTCCGTCGGAGGCGCGGGTGCTCCGGCGCGAGGGCCAGCGCCCGTTCGTACATGCGGAGCGCCTCGGGCCCGTCTCCCCGGGCGGCGGCCAGGTCCCCGAGGCTCTCCCACCCCTCGGCGTAGTCGGGATGGTGGTCGACGTTGAGCCGGAAGAAGGCGGCGGCGGTGGCGGTGTCCCCGGCGTTGAAGAGCTCCGAGGCCAGCGCGTTCACCGAGGGGGGCCGGAAGTCGTAGGCGGGTCCCCCGTAGTGCTCGGCCCGGAGCTCGAGGAAGCGGGCCAGGGCGGCCGGGCCGCCGTCCGCCCGATAGACCTCGCCCACCGCCTCGGAGAGCGTCTGGGGCCGGGGCTTCCCGGCGTGGCAGGTGTGGCACCACATGTTCACCCGCTCCACGTCGTCCCGCAGGTCCATGGCCCGGAGCGAGTCGTTCACGCTCCCCAGGAGGCGGAGCATGGCCCGGGCCCGGTCCTTGGCGGGGTTCGCGTCGGAAGCGAACTCGTAGGTGGAGAGGGGGGCGCCTTCCTCGCCCACGTGGCAGTACGAGCAGCGCACGCCCAGGGCCCGGGTGAAGCCGGTCATGACGGCCCGGAGGCGGGCCGCGTCGAAGTCGGCGGGGAGCTCCTGGAGATTCTCGGCCCGGTCGGGCCAGGGGGACTGACCGGCCACCGGAGGCGCCGCCGCCAGGAGCAGGGGGAAGAGGAGGGTCGGGACCCCCCCGCGCGTCGTCTTCATCGTCGTCACCTCGTCGGGAGTGTCCCTCCCGATACGGGGGCGCGCCCCGGGCGTTACCCCGACGCCCCTGGGGCGGGATCGGTCGCCCGGGGTGCGGGTAGGACACGGCGCCGCACCGTTCCGGCGGCCCGACGTCCACCCACACCCCCCGCCCCATGCGCCGCTTCACCCTGGCTTCGGTCCCCGTCCTCCTCCTCGCCACCCTGGCCGCCACCCCCGCCCCCGAGCGCGCCGCTCCCATGCCGTGGGGCGCCGAGGGCCACGCCATGGCCGCCCGCGCCGCCGTGGCCGGGCTCCCCGGGGAGGTGCCGGTCTTCTTCCGGGACGCCGGGCCTCGCCTGGCGTGGCTCAACCCCGAGCCCGACCGGTGGCGGAGCCGGGTGCTGGAGGAGATGAACGAGGCGTGGGCCTACGACCACTACGTGGACCTGGAGAACGTGCCCGAGGGGGCGCTGGACGCCGTCGACCGCTTCGAGTTCCTGCGGGCCCTCTACGAGGCCGGGCTCGAGGTGCCGGAGCGCGACGCGGGCTTCCTCCCCTACCGCATCCTGGAGCTCTACCAGCGCCTGGTGACCGAGTGGCGGATGTGGCGGGACGCCGCCGGCGAGGAGCGCCGCTGGATCGAGGAGCGCATCGTGAACGACGCCGGGATCCTGGGGCACTACGTGACCGACGCCTCCCAGCCCCACCACACCACGATCCACTTCAACGGGTGGAACGAGGAGGCCCCGAACCCCCGGGGCTTCACGAAGGCCCGGGACTTCCACGGGCGCTTCGAGGCGGACTTCGTGCGGGCCCACCTGACCCAGGCGGACGTGGACCGCCGGACGGCGGCCGGGGCGCGCTCGGTGGCCGGGGCGGCCCGCTCCGCCATCTGGGCCTTCATCCGGGAGACCCACGGCCAGGTGGACCCCCTGTACGAGCTGGAGCAGGAGCACGGCTTCGACCCCGACGCCCCCGCCGCCCCCGAGACCGAGGAGTTCACCGCCCGCCGCCTGGCCGCCGGAGCCGACATGCTCCGCACGCTCTGGTGGTCCGCGTGGGTGGAGAGCGCCGAGCCCGAGGCCGGGGGTTGAGCCCCCCCAGGGAAACCTTGCGGGGGGGCCGGTCGTCTATAGGGATTGTCGGGGACGGCGCGGACGAGCCGGCGTCCGCGCTCTGGCACCCGGGGGGACGGGAGGACGCGCATGCACACGCAACGGGGTGGAGGCGGCGGTCCGTTCGAGGCCGTCGACTCCAAGCTCACGATCTACGCGCTGGCCAACGGGATGGACCTGGTGAAGGAGGACGGGGCGCGGCGCCTCGGCTGGTACCGGGAGGGCCGGGAGCGCGAGGTCGTCATCGAGACCTCGGGCGAGGGCGCCTTCCGCCTCACCGCCGCGGCCTTCTCCACCGGGGACCCCACCCGACGCGCCGAGCGCGCGCTGGGCTCGGTCGGGTCCGCGGGCGAGCTGTCCGACCGTCTCTCCGTCCTCCTCGAGGAGGGGCAGGAGCTGGCCAACGGGCTCGAGCCCTGAGCACCCGCCTCCGCTTCCCCGGCCGGTGAGCGGGCGGGACGCCGACGCCCGACGGCGGGCGCTGGAGGAGCTGGAGTCCGAGGTGGTGGGGTGCCGGGCCTGCCCTCGCCTGGTGGCGTGGCGCGAGGAGGTCGCCCGGGAGAAGCGCGCCGCGTTCCGGGACGAGGAGTACTGGGGCAAGCCCGTCCCCGGCTTCGGCGATCCCGACGCCCGCATCCTGGTCGTGGGGCTGGCCCCGGCCGCCCACGGCGCCAACCGGACCGGCCGGATGTTCACCGGCGACCGCTCCGGGGACTGGCTCTACGGAGCGCTCCACCGCGCGGGCCTGGCGACCCAGCCCGAGAGCGCCCACGCCGACGACGGCCTCGAGCTCCGGGACACCTTCGTGACCGCGCCCGTCCGCTGCGCGCCCCCGGACAACAAGCCGACCCCCGCCGAACGGAAGCGCTGCCGGCCCTTCCTGGAGCGGGAGATGGAGATCCTGGACCGGGTGCGCGTGGTCGTGTGCCTGGGGGCCTTCGGCTACAACGTGGTCATGCGGATCCTCAAGGCCCGGGGGAGGGACGTCCCCGTGCCCCGCCCGAAGTTCGGCCACGGGGCCGAGGTGCCGCTGGACGGGCTCACCGTCCTCTCCTCGTACCACCCGAGCCAGCAGAACACCTTCACCGGCACCCTCACCGAGGAGATGTTCGACGCCGTGTGGCGCCGGGCCCGGGAGCTGGCCGAGGGGTAGCTCGCTGGAAATCCGGCGCCCGGGACCGCATCCTACCGGTCCCCGTCCCCCGAGCCGCGCACCCACGAGCCCCATGGACCCACGCCTCTCCCTCCTCCGCTCCGCCGCCGTCCTGGCCCTGGCCGTCCTCCTGGCGCCGCCCGCCGACCTCCGGGCGCAGCGGGTGGGCGGGGTGGAGCTCATGGAGCTCACCGTGGCCGAGGCCCACCGCGCCATGGAGCGGGGCACCCTGACCTCGCGGATGCTGGTGGAGGCCTACTTCGAGCGCATCGCGGCGTACGACAAGCGGGGCCCTTCGTTCAACAGCCTCATCCTGCTGAACCCCCGGGCGCTGGACGTGGCCGACTCCCTGGACGCGGCCCTCCACGCCACCGGGCGCCTCACCGGGCCGCTCCACGGCATCCCCTTCATCGTGAAGGACAACTACGACACGGGGGACATGCCGACGACGGCGGGCTCCGCGTCCCTGGCGGACTCCCGCCCCGCCGACGACGCCTTCCAGGTGCGGCGCGTCCGCGAGGCCGGAGGCATCGTCCTGGCCAAGTCCAACCTGGCCGAGTTCGCCTTCACGGCCTTCGAGACGGTGGGCTCCATGCTCCCCGGCTACACCTTCAACCCCTACGCCCTGAACCGCGTCACCGCGGGGTCGAGCGGCGGGACGGCCGCCGCCGTGGCGGCGAACCTGGGGCTCGTGGGCCTCGGCACCGACACCGGGAACTCCATCCGCGGACCCTCGGCGCACAACGCCCTGGTGGGCATCCGCTCCACCATGGGGCTGACCTCCCGCGACGGCATCGTGCCCCTCTACCTCCACCGGGACATCGGCGGGCCCATGACCCGGACCGTGGAGGACGCGGTGCGGATCCTGGACGTCCTCGCCGGGAGCGACCCCGCCGACCCGGTGACCGCCGAGGCCGACGCCCGCCGCCCCGCCTCGTACCTGGACGCGCTCCGCCTGGACATCCGGGGGATGCGCCTGGGCGTGGCGGGCCAGCTCGCCTTCACCGAGACCGCCGACCCCGAGGTCACGGCCCGCTTCCACGAGGCGCTGGACGACCTCCGGGCGCTGGGCGCGGTGGTGGTGGACGACTTCGAGGTCCCCGGGCTCGACTCGCTCACCGAGGGCGTGTGGAGCTGCCCCCGCTTCCGCTACGACCTGGAGAACTACCTGGCCGACGTGCCCGACGCGCCGGTGACGACGCTGGAGGCCATCCGGGAGACCGGCGACGTCCACGTGACCGTCATGCCCCGGGTCGAGCGCTTCCTCCGCTTCGAGGGCACGCCCGGGGAGGACGAGGGGTGCGTCGAAGGCGAGGCCGCGGAGGAGCGCCTGCGCGCCGGGGTGCGCGCCGCCATGGCGGAGCACGACGTGGTGGCCCTCCTCTACCCCACCTGGAACAACCCCCCGCGCCTGGTGGGCGACCTGTCCTCGCCCCACGGCAACAACTCGCCCATCCTCTCGCCGCCCACGGGCTTCCCCGCCGTCACCGTCCCCATGGGATGGGTGCGCGGCGGGGCCCTCCCGGTGGGGCTGCAGATCTACGGCGACGCCTGGAGCGAGCCGACCCTCATCCGCGTCGCCTACGCGTACGAGCAGGCCACGCGGCACCGGAAGCCGCCGGCCAGCGCGCCGCCGCTGCACCGTTGAGCCGTGCACCGGAGCTTCCGTCTCGACGGGGTGGTGGCCGCGGTCCTGGTCCTCCTGGCGGGGCTGGGGCTGGGGACGATCCTCCCCGGCGCGCGGTGGCTCGAATGGGCCGCCTGGGGCGTGGCCGGGCTCATCTTCCTGGCCACCGTCCTGGGCCTCGGGCCCGACGACGGGCCCGACCTCCGCGAGCCGCCGCCCGACCCCTGAGACGACCCGCCGGCGACCCGCCGTCCAATCCGAATCCACGCACAGTTTCCTCCCTCCGCAGGTCCCGACCATGAAGCGACGCGACTTTCTCAAGACCAGCTCCGCCGCCGGCCTGGCCGCCGCCGTCCCCTCCGCCCTGGCCGCCGGCGAGGGCGGGCCGAACGCCGCGCCCGACGCGCCCTTCGTCCGGCGCAGCCGCGCCACCCGCCCGGTGCTCGTGGCCGACGTCTCCTCCATCCGCTACACGAACGGCGGCCCGGAGAGCGCCATCGAGCGGGCGTACCGGGGCATGATGGAGGGAGAGGACCCGCTGGACGCCATGGTGGCCGGGGTCAGCATCGCCGAGCTGGACCCCGAGGAGTCGGGCATCGGCTACGGCGGGCTCCCCAACGCCGACGGCGTGGTGCAGCTCGACTCCTGCCTCATGCACGGACCGCGGCGCTGGGCCGGGGGCGTGGCCGGGATCGAGGGCGTGAAGACGCCCTCCCGGGTGGCGAAGGCCGTGGCCGAGCTCACGGACCACCACCTCATCGTGGGGCGCGGCGCCACCGAGTTCGCCCGGGACCTGGGCTTCGAGATCTTCGACGACCTCAACACCGAGCGCTCCCGCGAGCTCTGGCTGGAGTGGCGGCGGCGGGTGGACCCCTCCCACTGGCTCGACCCCGAGGAGCGCATCCAGGGGATCGACCGGGGCCGGGAGGAGACGGACCCGGACCGGGTCGGTCGCCCCGGCGCGGGTGACGTGGGCGAGTCCATGGTCCGACGGGACGGGGCGGCCCCCGGGGAGCGGGCCGAGCGCATGCGCGCCTTCGAGGACGCCGCCATGGCCGCCGGCCTCTCCATGGTGGACGACGGCCTGATCCCCGAGCACTCCTACTGGGGCACCACCAGCCTGGAGGGGGTGAACGCCGACGGCGACGTCTGCGGCGTCACCACCACCAGCGGCCTGGCGTGGAAGATCCCCGGGCGCGCCGGCGACTCGCCCATCCTGGGCGCCGGGCAGTACGTGGACAACGAGGTCGGCGCCGCCGGCTCCACCGGCCGGGGCGAAGCGAACCTGTTCCACCTCTCCACCGCCATGATCGTGGAGTTCATGCGGAACGGCATGGCACCCAAGGACGCGGGGATGGCCATCCTGCGCCGCATCGTGGAGAACACCCGCGAGCCCCGGCTGCTCAACGAGCGGGGGCTGCCGGCCTTCGACGTCCGCTTCTTCATCCTGAACAAGGCCGGCGACTACGCCGGGGTGGCGCTGTACGGCACCGGCGAGACCCACTTCGCGGTCCACGACGAGAACGGCCCCAGGGAGGAGCGTCTCGAAGGGCTCCTGGAGGGGCCGATCCGGGGGTGAGGCCGCCGAAACCGCCCGTGGCACAAGGGGTTTGGCGCCCGGACACCGACCGGCACGCCCCTTGCTCCTGTGGCAGGCGACACGTTCGTCGACCCCCGCAACGGAGCGGACTCCATGTCCAAGTTCGGCACCTTCCTCATCGGGTACATCATCTTCACCATGGGCGTCGCCCTCGGCATGCACCTCCTGGGCGTGCCTCCCATGTGGACCGGCGTGGCCGTCCTGATCCTGGTGGGGATCGGCGTGTTCAGCGGCGCCGCCAAGGCCAAGCGGGACGACCCGCCCGCCACCTAGGACGGGGGCGCGCCCCCCGGTGAGCGCCCGCTGCTTCTGGGTGCCCGGGGGGGACCCGCTCTACGCCGCCTACCACGACCGGGAGTGGGGCTTCCCGGTGGCGGACGACCGACGCCTCTTCGAGAAGATCTCGCTGGAGGCGTTCCAGTCGGGGCTGTCGTGGCGGACGATCCTGGGCAAGCGGGACGGCTTCCGACGCGCCTTCGCCGACTTCGACTTCGAGCGGGTGGCCCGCTTCGACGACGCCGACGTGCGCCGTCTCCTGGAGGACGCCTCCATCGTGCGCCACCGCGGGAAGATCGAGGCCACCATCCACAACGCGGCCCGCGCCTGCGAGGTCGTGGAGGCCGAGGGGTCGCTGGCGGCCCTGGTCTGGCGCTTCGAGCCGGATCCCGCCTCGCGGCCCGACCCCCTGGACGAGGCGGCGGTGCGGAGCCTGGGCTCGACGCCCGAATCCAAGGCGCTGGCCAAGGAGCTCAAGCGGCGCGGATGGCGCTACGTCGGGCCCACCACCGCGTACGCCTTCATGCAGGCCATGGGCCTGGTGAACGACCACCACGTCGGGTGCGCCACGCGCGCGATGGCCCAAGAGTCGCGAGACGGGTTCCGCCGACCGAGCTGACCCGCCCGAGCGCCGCAGGACCCTCGCCCGACCCCCACGCGCGCTCCCGACGTGAAGTGACCGATCTCGGCTCGAGGGCGGCGACCTTTCCGCGTTGTCGTCGCCTGGAGACGTGAACTCCCCCCTGTTGCCTGCCCGGGCGGCGACCTTTCCGCATTGTCCGTCCCATGCGACGTGTTTGCGGAAATCCTCAGACGCTTGGTCCATATCGGGGAGTTCACGTCGGCCCCGGTCGAACGCGCGCAGGAGGCCACGCGCACCCCGCCGGGGACCCACCACCCCCGCCGCCACCCGAAGTGTACGCCCCCGGCCGGGCGTCGGAATGGCGGAACGGGCCTCGCCTTGCCCCCGACCGGCCCGCGGCGCACGTTTGTCGCCTCTTTCCATCCCGTGACGACGACGAGGTGACGATGATCCGTATCCGTACGCCGCTGACGGCCCTGGCGGCCGCCGCCTTCCTCTCCGCGCCCGCGGCGGCCCAGGAGACGCCCTGGACCGCCCTGAACCGGGGAAGCGACAACATCGAGGTCCTGGGCCACCTGCCCCTGGGCCCCCGGCTCAACGTGGCCGACATGGACGTGGAGCAGGAGATGGACCGGCCCTACGTCTACGTGGCCCGCATGGTCTACGGGGACGAGGGCGACAAGGGGATGGACATCATCTCCATCGCGGACCCGGAGAAGCCGGAGCTCCTCTACGAGTGGCGGATCGAGAACCAGGATCTCCACCAGCGGACCGGCGGGATGGACGTGAAGCACTTCAAATGGGAGGACCGCTACTACGCGGTGCAGTCCCTCCAGTTCGGGCAGGGCGGGCCGAACACGGACCTGGGCGCGGTCGTCCTCGACGTGACGGGTCTCCCCGACCCCTCCACGGTGCGCGAGGTGGCGCGGATCCGCCGGCCGGACATGCCCGGCGGCTTCCACAACATCTTCATCTACAAGCACTCCAACGGTCGGGTGTACCTCTTCACCACGGCCAGCGCGCCCGGCGCGCTGATCTACGACCTGGGCGCCATCGCCGAGGGCGCCACCCCGGACGACGCCTACGTGGGCATGGTCCCGGTGCCCGAGTCCTCCCTGGGCACCGGCGGCGGCCGGGGCTACCACGACTTCTACGTGGGCTACCACCCCGACACCGGCCAGGACCGCTTCTACGGCGGCGGGACGGGCGGATACTACATCTACGACGTGTCGGACCTGGAGAACCCGGAGCTCGAGATCACCCTGACCAACGTCTCGGGGGTCTCGTACGGGCACACGTTCACCCCCGACCCCTCGGGCCGCTACGTCATCGCCGAGACCGAGTACCAGTACGCGCCCATCCGGGTCTTCGACCTGCAGCCGGCGCTGGAGGGCGAGACGCAGAACATCCGCTCCCCCATCGCCGCCTTCACGGCGCACTGGGAGCACCTCATCCACAACCACGAGGTGCGCTGGCCCTTCGTCTTCGCGTCGGGGTACCTGGACGGGCTCCAGATCTTCAACTTCATGGACCCGACCAACCCCAAGCTGGTGGGCTACTACGACACCTACCTGGGCGCGCCCAACACGGACCGCTACAGCCAGTTCAACGGCGCCTTCGGCATCGACGTGCGCAACGAGGACGGGCTCATCGTCATCAGCGACATGTCCACCGGCCTCTGGACCTTCAAGATGGACGGGTTCGACGGCTGGAACGGCGAGCAGTGGGGCCTGCCGAACATCTCCAGCGCCCAGGACTGGGACGCCCCGGCGCGCCGTCCGGTCAGCGAGGAGAACGACCGCTAGGCGCGTCGAACACGGCGGAACCCGAGAGGGCCGCGCGGGGTCGCATGGGACGGGTCGGGGCGCTTGCCCCGGCCCGTTCGCGCTTCTACCGTGCCCGCGCCATGACCCGATTCCAGACGCAGCATCTCCGCGCGCTCCCGGCCCTGGGGCTGGCCGTCCTCCTGGGCGCCGCCCCGGCCCCGGCCGCGACGCCCGGCGGGACGACCCTCCCGGCCGCCGCTCCGCTCCCCGCCCACGCCCTCCGCGCCTGCGCGCCGGACCCGGAGCCGCCGGAGTACTACGCCATCCCCCTGGTCACCACGAAGAACGTGCCGGGCACGGCCTACACCCGGGGCACGGCCGACGTGACCTTCGCGCCCTCGCCCTTCGGGATCGCGGTGTCCCCCGACGGGAGCTACGCCTACGACGTGCACGTGGCCATCCCCGACCTCCGCGAGCCGGCCCGGGGCCGCTACGTGGCCTGGATCACCACGACGCAGGTCGACGAGATCCGCCGCCTGGGCGAGCTGGAGAACGGCCGGATCACCGGCCGGGTGGAGTGGAACAAGTTCCTGGTGGTGATCACCCTGGAGGCCGACCCGGACCCCGGCGCCGAGCGCTGGTCCGGCCCCATCGCCTTCCGGGGCATGTCCCGGAGCGGGAAGATGCACACCATGGCGGGGCACGGGCCGTTCCAGGAAGAGAAGTGCGCCACCTACGGCTACAGCTGAGGGCCCGGGTGACGAACCGCATCGAGCGGGCGGCCCGGGCCGGCGGGCTCGCCCTCCTGGGCGCCCTCCTCCTGGCCGCCCCGGCCGAGGCCCAGCACGAGGGCCACGACATGATGGGCATGTCCATGGAAGGCGGCTGGCGCATGCCCCCCATGGACATGGAGATGCCCATGCTCCCGGGGCTCGAGGGCGCGGTGCCGGTGGTGGGGCCGTTCCTCCCGGCCATGGGCATGGACGTGTCCATGTTCCCCGAGGCGCGCCCCTCCGAGGTCGTCCGCTTGGAGCACGGGGACACGCTGGACGTGGCCGTGTCCATGGTCCGCCGCACCATCGCCGGCCACGAGATGGTCATGTACGGCTACAACGGCCAGTACCCGGGGCCCCTCATCCAGGCGCCCCAGGATTCCCGGGTCATGGTCCGGGTGACCAACGAGATCCAGATGCCCACCACCGTGCACTGGCACGGGCTGCGCCTGGAGAACCGCTTCGACGGGGTGCCGGGCGTCACCCAGGACCCCATCGAGCGGGGGGAGAGCTTCCTGTACGAGCTCGACGTGCCCGACGCCGGGATGTTCTGGTACCACCCCCACATCCGAGAGGACGTGCAGCAGGACCTGGGGCTCTTCGGGAACCTCCTGGTGCTGGCCCCGGATCCGGAGCACTACGGGCCGGCCAACCGGGAGGAGGTCCTCGTCCTGGACGACATGCTCCTGGACGACAGCGGCGCCATCCCCTGGGGCGAGAGCGCGCCGACCCACGCCCTCATGGGGCGGTTCGGCAACGTCTTCATGGTGAACGGGATCACCGACTGGTCCCTGGACGTGCGCCCCGGCGAGGTCGTGCGGTTCTTCCTCACCAACGTGGCCAACTCCCGGACCTTCAACGTCACCTTCGGCGACGCCCCGGTGAAGATCGTGGCCTCCGACGTCTCCCGGTACGAGCGGGAGCAGTGGGTCGAGAGCGTGGTCATCGCGCCGGCGGAGCGCTACGTCGTGGACGTGCGCTTCCCCGAGGAGGGCGAGGTGGCCCTCGCCAACTCGGTGCAGAACCAGAACCACTTCCGGGGGATCTTCTACTCCGCGGTGGACACGCTGGGCCTGATCACGGTCTCCGGCGAGGCCGTCTCCGGCACCGAGGACCACGCCGAGAGCTTCGCCACGCTGCGGACCCACGACGAGGTCGTCGAGGACATCGACGCCTTCCGCGACTGGTTCGGCCGGGAGCCCGACCATTCCCTCGTGACCACGGTGCGGGTGCGGAACCTGCCCCTGCCCATCATGCAGTCCATGGAGATGGACACGCTCTACGTGCCGCCCATGGAGTGGAACGACGCCATGCCCATGATGAACTGGCTCTCCACGGCGGAGCAGGTGACCTGGATCCTCCGGGACACCGACACGGGGCTCGAGAACGACGCCATCGACTGGCGCTTCCGGAAGGGCGACGTGGTGAAGATCCGGATCCACAACACCCCGGATTCCTTCCACCCCATGAACCATCCCTTCCACGTCCACGGGCAGCGCTTCCTGGTGCTGTCCATGGACGGCGTGGAGTCGGAGAACCTGGTCTGGAAGGACACGGCCATCGTGCCGGTGGGCACCACCATGGACATCCTGGTGGAGATGTCCAATCCCGGCACCTGGATGGCCCACTGCCACATCGCCGAGCACCTCCACTCGGGCATGATGTTCAGCTTCGTGGTGGAGGAGTAGGCGCTGCCCTCCTCGACGCTCGCCCGCGTCCTCCTGGCCCTCGGCGCCGCGGCCCTGGTGGCCGTCGCGGTGGTGGGGGTGCGCAGCTTCGCCGAGCAGAAGCGCATCCGGGACGAGATCACGGCGCTCCAGGGCCGGGTGTACGAGGCCCGGGTGGCGGTGGACTCGTGCCGCAACGAGCTCGCCTACCAGGAGATGCTCTTCCGCCGCTTCGACACCCTCGTGAACGACATGCGAGGGCAGGTGGACGCCTACGAGTCGCTGGACGAGCGGGGACGGCGGGGCGTGCCCGAGGAGGAGTACGAGGCCTACATGGAGGCCTTCGAGGGCTACAACGACTCGGTGGCCACCTGGGAGGCGCGGGTGGACTCGCTCCGCTCCACCGAGGCCTTCTGCCGGACGCTGGTGGAGCGCCACAACGTGCTCACCGACTCGTTCCGCACGCGCCTCACCGAAGAGGGGCTCATGGGCACGGGAGACGCGGAGGACGCAGTCCCGTAGGAAGCGGCCTCGGCGGCCCCGCTCCCCTCCGGGTCCCTCCCGTCCGGCCGCCTCCTACCCGCCCGCCTCCGGCAGCCACCGCCCCAGGTGGGGCCGCAGCGTCACCGGCAGCTTCCGGAGATGCCGCTCCAGGAGCCGCGTGGGCGTCAGCTCCTCGTCGATGATGCGGGCCAGCTCCTCCTCCTTCTTCCAGAGGAACTCCAGCGCCCGGAGCTCGAGGTCGAGGAGGCGCTGCTCCACGGTCTCGTTGAGGGCGATCTCCAGCGCCACGGTCCGGGTGGGGCCCATCTTCCAGAGCGACTCCCGCCCCCGGGTGGTCTCCTCGGCGAAGGCCCCGGCCGAGCCCAGCTCCTCGATGTGGCGGGCCGCGTCGGTGATCCGCCGCTCGCTGGCCCCGGTGATGTTCTGGTAGGCCAGGACGCGGCGCAGGGTGTTCTCCGCCACGTCTCCGTGGAGCTCGTAGACCTTGTCCGGCGTCCACGGATCGCAGCGCTGGCAGGGGATGCCCACCCCGAGCCGACCGTCCTCGCCGCGGAGGGGATAGACCCACCAGGAGAGGTCGTAGCGGAGCGCCACCAGCGTGCTGTGGCAGTACGGGCAGGTCTCCCGGCCGTGCCAGGCCGCCCAGCCGAAGCGCCGCCAGCGGAGGACGTCGGCCACCGGGGTGTCCTCCCAGTCGATGCTCACGTCCTCGTCTCCGAGCCCGACCAGGTCGGCCACCCAGGCCATGGCGCCGAAGGTGTACGCCGTGACCCGGGAGCGGGGGCTCTCGAAGGAGTCCTTCCGGCGCCGGAGCTCCCGGCCGTAGCGCCACCACGCCTGCTCCACCAGCCCGGCGGAGCCGACGCGGACCAGCGTCAGCGACCCGGCCCCGAAGAGCTGGACGTTGGCGGTGTGGGCCAGGGGGCGGGCGTGGTCCCGCACGATCCGCTCCAGCTCGTAGAGCGCCGCCTGGCGGTCCTCCAGGGGGCAGAGGGTCCAGCGGTGGCACCCTTCGCAGATGGTCCACAGCCGCCCGCGCACCGGATCGAAGGCGATCCGGCGGCCCCGGGGCATGTGCCCCAGCTCGCCGTTCTCGGGAAACGGCCTGTGACAGAAGAGGCACCGGGAGAACACGCTTTCCCCCCTCCGGCCCGGGCCGACGCGCGGGTCGTCGGCCGTGTACGCACGAGTCCTTCCCCTACCTCCCTCCCCACCCCACCCGGACCCGCGACCGAGGAGGCGGACGGCCCCCGACGCGCGCGTCGGAGCGACCGCCCTCCCCTGAATAGTGCGGCCGGAGGGCCGGCGGTTCCAGCCCGGTGCGCGCGCAGGGCCGTCGGGGGGCCGGGAGGCCCGGCCGGGCTACATCCCCTCGGGGTAGGCCGCGATGCACTCGATCTCGAGGGCCGCGCCCAGGGCCAGCTCCTCCACCGACATGGCCGAGCGGGCGGGCGGCGCCCCGGGGAAGAACGAGATGTACACCTGGTTCACGGCCCCGTAGTCGGCGATGTCGTCGAGGAAGAGCGTGCACTTCACCACGTCCCCCATGGTGAGGCCCTCGGCCCCGAGCACCGTGCGGATGTTCTCCATGGTCTGCCGCGCCTCGGCCTCGGCGCCTCCCTCCACCACCCGGAGGGGCTCCACCCCCGGCTCGGTGCCGATCTGCCCCGACAGGAAGAGGAGGTTGCCGGTGCGCACGGCGGAGGAGAACACCGGGAGGACGGCCACGCCCTCGGCGTCCACCACCATGCGGCGCGGCGGATCGTCCGAGCCGGTGGTCTCGGGGATCCGGTTCGCGTCGGTGCGCTCCTCCAGCGTGCAGGCGGCCGCGGCGACCAGCACGAGCGCGGCGGTGGCGAGGGTGCTCACGATGCCACGGCGGTCCACGGCGGTGCTCCTCTCGGGGGGACGATCTCGGGGACGGAGCAAGCTACTACATGGAGCCCGGCCGCGCGCCGGGCTCCGGCGGGCCCGTCTCCCGGCGGCGCCACCAGAGCCAGTAGACGACGCCGTTGAGGAGGAGGACGCCCACGCCCAGCGCGATCTGCACCTCCCGGGTGAGCCCCGCCGGGTAGAGCACGGGGACCACGTAGTGCTCCAGGAAGCTCCCCTCGTAGCCCTCGGCCCCCGCCAGGCGGCGGAGGCGGTTCTCCAGGGGGGTGAGGGGGCAGATCCACCCGGCCAGGGAGACCCAGGCGCCCCACGCCGCCGCGGGAAGGTGGAGCCACGCCAGCCATCGCCAGCGGAGCGCCAGGAGCCCTCCGAAGACCACGAAGAGGACGAAGGCGGCGTGGAGGGCCAGGACGAGGTCGGCCAGCAGCGCGTGGGGCATGGGGGGAGACTGGCGCCACGACGCCGCTCCCGCAAAGGTTCACCCATGGACCGACGCGCCTTCTCCCGACTCTCCGCCAGCGCCCTCGCCGGGCTGGCCCTTCCCCACCCCGCCCTCGCCTTCCAGCGGGGCGCCGCGCAGGAGCTCCGCGTGGACGGGGCCCGCCTGAACGCCCGCCTCCAGGAGCTGGCCGCCTTCGGCCGGGACGCCGAGGGCGGCAACATGCGGGTGGCCTTCAGCGACGCGGACCTGGAGGCCCGGGCGTGGTACGCCGACCTCCTCCGCGGGGCCGGCCTCCGCACCCGGGTGGACGAGGCCGGCAACCTCTGGGGCCGACGCGAGGGCACCGAGCCCGGGCTGCCGCCCCTGGTCACCGGTTCCCACCTGGACGCCGTCCCCGGCGGGGGCCACTACGACGGGCAGGTGGGCGCCATGGGGGCGCTGGAGGTGGCGTGGACGCTGGCCGACGCCGACATCGCCACGCGGCACCCGGTGGAGGTGGTGGTCTTCCCCAACGAGGAGGGGGGCAAGACCGGCAGCCGCGCGCTGGTGGGCCAGGTGGAGCCCTTCGAGCTCGACCTGGAGACGGCCTCGGGCTACACCATCGGGGAGGGGCTCCGGCGGATCGGCGGGGACCCGGACCGCCTGGACGCGGCCCGCATGGCCCCGGGAGACGTGGCCTCCTTCCTCGAGCTGCACGTGGAGCAGGGCGCGGTCCTCGACGCCGACGGCATCGACATCGGGGTGGTGGAGGGCATCGTGGGGATCATGCGCTGGGAGGTCGTGGTCGAGGGGGACACGAACCACGCCGGCACCACGCCCATGCCCCGCCGGCAGGACGCCCTGGTGGCCGCGTCCCGCTTCGTGGACGCCGTGCACCGCACCGCCCTGGAGATGCCGGGCCGGCAGGTGGCCACCGTGGGGCGCCTGGCCGTGGAGCCGGGAGCCCCCAACGTCATCCCGGGGCGCGTCGTCCTCTCCCTCGAGGTCCGGGACCTCTCCATGGAGGGGATCGAGGCCGTGTACGAGGCGGTGCGGGAGCGGGCCGACGGCATCGCCGGGGAGACGGGCACGACCTTCTCCTTCTCCCGCTTCTACCTGAGCGAGGCGGCCCCCACCCACCCCATCATCCGCGACGTGGTGGAGGCCCAGGCCCGGGCCCGGGGCCTCTCCACGCTGCGCATGCCCTCCGGCGCGGGCCACGACGCCCAGAGCATGGCCAAGATCGGACCCGTGGGGATGATCTTCGTCCCCAGCCGGGACGGGATCAGCCACGACTCCCGCGAGCTCACGGACGCGGAGGACGTGACCCGGGGCACCGACGTGCTCCTGGGGACGCTCCTGGCCCTGGACCGGTTGGACCCGGGACCGGCGTGAGGGCCGGGCCGAGCCTCCTCCCTTCCCGATGATGTCCGTCCTCCTGGTCGCGGTGGGCGTGGGGATCCTCACGGCCGGCGCCGACGTCCTCGTGCGCGGCGCCAGCGGGCTGGGCTACCGCGCGGGGCTCTCGCCGCTGGTGGTGGGGCTCACCGTGGTCGCGTTCGGCACGAGCTTCCCCGAGGCGGCCGTGTCGGTGGGCTCGGCGCTGGAGGGCCGCGGTGGCCTGGCCCTGGGCAACGTGGTGGGCAGCAACGTCTTCAACGTGCTGGTGGTCCTGGGCGCCTCGGCCATGGTGGCCCCGCTGGTGGTCCAGCGGCAGCTCGTGCGGCTGGACCTGCCGGTGATGGTGGCCTCCTCCTTCCTGGCCGCCTTCCTCCTCTGGGACCGGAGCCTGACCCGGGGCGAGGGCGCGCTCCTCTTCGGGCTCTCCATGCTCTACACCGGGATGCTGGTGCGCCTGGGACGCGCCGCGGGGTCCGAGTCCGAAGAAGACGACGGACCGGCACCGGGCGGGCGGCGCCCCCTCTGGCAGCTCCTCGGCTTCGTGGCCGTGGGCGTGGTCCTCCTGGTCCTGGGGGCCCGCCTCCTGGTGTCGGGCGCCTCCACCATCGCGCTGGGGCTGGGGGTGAGCGACCTGGTGGTCGGGCTCACCGTCGTGGCCGCCGGGACGTCCCTCCCCGAAGCCGCCACCTCCATCGTGGCCGCGTGGCGGGGAGAGCGGGACATGGCGGTGGGGAACGTGGTGGGGAGCAACACCTTCAACGCCCTCTTCGTCCTGGGCGCCGGCGGGCTGGCCGCCCCGGAGGCCATCCCGGTCTCCACCGGGATCCTGACCTTCGACGTGCCGGTGATGCTGGCCGTCTCCCTGATCTGCCTCCCCACCTTCCTCACGGGGTGGGCCATCTCCCGGCGGGAGGGCCTGGTCTTCATCCTCTACTACGGCGCCTACCTGGCGTACCTGGTGGCCCACAGCGCGGACCACCCGGCGGAGGAGATCATCCGCACCGGCCTCGTCTGGTACGCCCTCCCCCTCACCGTCGTCACGCTGGGGCTCATGCTCTGGCGGCAGTGGGGCCCGGGCGGGGAGAAGCGGAGAGGGACCGCCCCCTAGGCCTCCGCCCGCCGCCCCTTCGGGTCGTCCACCCGCTGCAGGAGGAGGATGCCCACCACCAGGATGGAGAGGAGCGCCAGCACCGAGAGCCGCTGGTCCCCGCCGGTGAGCACCGCCACCTGGCCGAAGAGGATCGGGCCCATGATGGAGGAGCTCTTCCCGCAGAAGGCGTAGAAGCCGAACATCTCGGCCTCCTTGCCGTCGGGGATCAGCGAGGACATGAGCGCCCGGCTCGCCGCCTGGGCCGAGCCCAGCCCGAAGCCGGCCAGCACCGCCAGGGCGAAGAAGACCTCCCGGCTCTCCACGAAGAACACGCCCAGGGCGATGACGGCCCAGAGGAAGAGCACGCCGGTGAGCACCTTCTTGGGGCCGAAGCGGTCCGTGGGCCTGGCCAGGGCGAACGCACCGGCCAGCGCGCTGACCTGGACGACCAGGAAGAGGACGATGGCGTCCTGCTGCCCGAAGCCGAACTCGGCCTCGGCGAAGGGGCCCGCCATGACGATGACGGTGAGGATGAAGTCGATGTAGAAGAAGAAGGCCAGGAGGAAGCGGCGCAGCTCCTTCTCGGCCAGGACCTCCCCCACGATGGTGCGGAAGTTGGTGAGGCCCCACCGTGCCGCCTGGCCCATGGGCACGCCCGTGCCCCGGTCCGCCGGAAGGATCAGGAAGGTGGGCACCGCGAAGAGCGCGAAGAAGCCGGCGGTGGCCAGCCACACCAGGTCGATGTCGATGCCCACCAGCGGGATCGCCATGAGGAGGCCCACGATGGAGCCGGCGTACCCCACGCCGAACCCGAGCCCCGAGACCCACCCCTGCTTCTCCTTGGGCGCGATGTCCGGGAGGTAGGCGTTGTAGAAGACCAGCGCCCCCTCGAAGCCCACGTTGGCGATGACGTAGAGGATGAGCCCCCGGACCGCCATCCCCGGTCCCAGGAAGGTGAAGAGGGACACGCCGAGGACGCACTGGACGGTGAAGAAGAGCATGAAGCGCTTCCGCACCCCGCTGCGGTCGGCCACGGCGCCCAGGAGCGGGGCCGTGAGCGCCACGATGAGGACCGAGATGGAGACGGCGGCGCCCCACCAGCCGGTGCCCGCCCCGTCCTCGTTGCCCACCACGGTGGACGTGTAGTAGATGCTGAAGACCGCGGTCTGGATGACCGCCGGGTACACGGAGTTGGCGAAGTCGAAGAGCGCCCAGGCGCCGACCTGCTTGCGGTCCATGGAGTCCCGGTGGGGGCAGGAGGACAGGCGCCGACGGAGGGGTCGGCGGCCCCACGGTATCCCCGGGCCCCGCGTCCCCGCCAGCCCGGTTGCGTCCCCTCCCCCGCGCCGTGAACGTTCGGGGCCCTCGACACGTCCCCGTCCCAGCCCGGCCCGGAGGCCCCATGAACCGACTCGAAGGAAAGCGCGTCCTCGTCACCGGAGCCTCGGCGGGCATCGGGAAGGCGTGCGCGGAGGCCTTCGCGGAGCGGGGCGCCCACCTGGCGATCTCGGCCCGGCGGGAGGAGCGGGTGCAGGCCCTGGCCGCCGGGCTCCGGGAGGCCCACGGCGTGGAGGTCCGCGCCGCCGCCCTGGACGTCACCGACCGCGGCGCCGTGGAGCGCTACGTGGCCGACCTGGAGGACGAGGGGTTCGCCGTGGACATCCTGGTCAACAACGCCGGGAAGGCGCGGGGGAAGGAGAAGCTCCACGAGGGAGACGTGGAGGACTGGGAGGAGATGATCGACACCAACGTGAAGGGCCTCCTCTACATGAGCCGCGCCGTCCTCCCCCACATGGTCGAGCGGGACCGGGGCCACGTCATCAACATCGGCTCCATCGCCGGCCGGTGGGTCTACCCCGGCGGCAACGTCTACAACGCCACCAAGTACGCGGTCTACGCCCTCAACGAGGGGATGAACATCGACCTCCTGGGCACGAAGGTGCGGGTCTCCAGCGTGGACCCCGGCCTCACCGAGACCGAGTTCAGCGAGGTGCGCTTCCACGGCGACACCGAGGCGGCCGACGCCGTCTACTCCGACACCACGCCCCTCACCGGGGCGGACGTGGCGGACGCGGTGTGCTACGTGGCCAACACCCCGCCCCACGTCGACGTGATCAACCTGGTCCTCATGCCCACCGCCCAGCGCCACGCCATGCTCGTGGACCGCGAGGACGGCTGAGCGGCCGGACGCCCCCCTCATGAGCCGCACCCAGGACCGCCGCGACCTGGTCGTCATCTTCACGCTCTGGCTGCTGGTCTTCAGCGCCGCCAGCCAGATCATGATCATCTCGCCCATCCTCCCCCGCATCGGGGAGGAGCTGGGGATCGCGGACGCGGTCCTGGGGACGCTGGTCTCGGCCTACTCCCTCATGGTGGGCGCGTTCGCGATCCTGGCCGGTCCCGTCTCGGACCGGATCGGGCGGCGGCGCATCCTCATCCTGGGCACCGCGGCCATGACCGTGGCGCTGGTGCTCCACGGCTTCGTCCAGGGCTACGCCTCCTTCCTGGTGGTGCGGGTCCTGGCCGGGATGGCCGGCGGGGTCCTCTCCGGCGCGGCGGTCTCCTACATCGGGGACTACTTCCCCTACAACCGCCGCGGATGGGCCACCGGATGGGTCATGAGCGGGGCGGCCTTCGGGCAGATCATCGGCATCCCCATGGGGATCGCCATGGCGGAGCGGTGGGGCTTCCGCTCGCCGTTCTACCTCTTTGCCGTGACCATGGCGTTCACGGTGGTCCTCCTCTTCACCCGGGTCCCCCAGCCCGACGTGAAGCGGACCGAGGGCCGACTCACGGTGGGCGGGGCGGCGCGGGACTACCTGGCCATGCTCCGGCGCCCCGAGGTGGCGTGGGCCGCGGTGGCCTTCTTCATGATGTTCCTGGGCGTGTCGTTCTTCGTGGTCTACCTCCCCACCTGGCTCGAGCGGAGCATGGGCGCCACCGGGGACCAGATCGCCCTCATGTTCCTGGTGGGCGGGATCGCCAACGTGGCCACGGGCCCCCAGGCCGGGAAGCTCTCGGACCGCATCGGCCGGAAGGCCATCATCCTCCTGGCGTGCGTGGGGCTCTCGGCGGTCATGGCCCTCACCCCCATCCTGGTGACGAGCCTCTGGGTGGCCTACCCCATGTTCTTCCTGACCATGGTGCTGGTGGCCATGCGGGTCAGCCCCTTCTCGGCGCTCCTCACGGCGCTGGTGAACGACGAGCGCCGGGGCGCGCTCATGAGCCTGACCGTGGCGCTGGGCCAGGTGGGGTTCGCGGTGGGGGGTGCCCTGGCGGGCCCGCTCTACGCCGGGGCGGGCTACGGGTCCACGGCGCTCCTCGGCGCCGTCTCCGTGCTCTGCATGGGGCTCATCGTCTGGTTCTTCATCCCCGAGCCGCCCCGGGGGGGCGCGCCGGTGGCCCTGGCCACCGGCCCGGTGCCGGCGCCCCGCCCCGCCGTGGAGTAGCCCGGCGCGGTCCGCCGCACCCGGGCGCCTCCCGGCCTCCCCGCCCTGTCGCACGGGGGGCATGCGGCTATCTTACCGGGTCCCACCCCCCCACCGGTGAGGCCTCGTGAGCCCTGACGGCAGGACCAAGCGCATTCTGGTAGTGGAGGACGCCTTCGACCAGGCGCTCCTGGTGAAGTCGTTCCTCCAGTCCCAGACCGGGTACGAGGTCGTCCATTCCCAGGACGGCGACCAGGCCGTCTCCCTCCTGGAGAGCCAGGAGTGGGACCTCCTGGTGTGCGACCTCAACCTGCCGGGAACCGACGGCTACCAGGTCATCGCCCGGGCCAAGGCCCAGGATCCGGGGCTCCCGGTCCTGGCCACCACGGGCTACACGGCCCGGACCTACCACGAGCAGGCCTACCGGGCCGGCGCGGAGGACCTCCTGGTCAAGCCGCTGGACCGGGCGGAGTTCCTGGGTCGGGTGGCCCAGCTCATGGGCGGCGGCGCCGCCGCGACCACCGGAGGCGGGGGCTCGATCCTGGCGGTGGGCGGCCTGGTCGGGGACGCCGAGATGGGGTGTGGCGGCACGCTCCTGGCGGCCCGGGCCCAGGGCAAGGACGTCATGATCGTGCCCCTCTGCTCCGACGACCTGGACAACCGGGGGGCCGGGCTGCGGGGCGCCAAGGCCGCGGCCGCCGTCCTGGGCGTGGACGTCCTCCTGGAGGAGGCCGCCATGGGCGACACCCGGGGCAGGGTCTCGCTGGTGGAGCTGGCGGTGCGCGACCTGGCGCCCGACGAGGTGTACCTCCCCGCCATGGACGAGGACCATCCCGCCCGGCGGGAGGCCTTCCGCATCACCAAGGCCGCGACGGTCGGGGTGCCGCGGGTCCTGGGGTACCAGACCGCCACCACCGGCGTGGGCTTCCAGCCCACGGTCTTCCGGGACGTGGCCGGGCAGATGCTCCGGAAGATGGAAGCGCTGGCCGCGTACCAGGCGGCCGGGGCCGGCCGCATGGACCTCACCGCCCGCATGGCCCAGGCCTACGCCCGCTTCTGGGGACGCTTCCAGGAGTTCGGCGAGGTCGAGGCCTTCGAAGTCATCCGCGACGAGACCGCATGATGCCCCGACCCGCCCCTTCCCGCCGACCCGCCCGGGCCGGCCTCGCCCGCGTGGGCGTGGCCCTCGGCCCCCTCCTCCTGGCGGCGTGCGCGACCCCCGGAGCGCCCCCCGCCCCGGAGGCCCTGGGGCCGTCCTTTCCCGAGGAGCCGCCCATCGAGGCCGCCCGGGCCCCGGACGAGCCGCTGGCGTACGCGCCGGGCGTGGACGTCCTGGCCTACGATCTGGAGCTCTCGCTGGCGGAAGGCGCTTCGACCTTCCGGGGCCGGGGCGAGCTCCGCGTCCTCGTCACCGAGGACGCGCCCATCCTCCCCCTTGATCTCACCGGGCTGGCCGTGGACGGCGTCATGGTGGACGGGCGGGGCCCGGCCCGGGAGACGAGCTACGGCGACGGCGTCCTCCAGGTCCCGCTCCACGACGCCACGGCGGGCGACACGGTACGGGTGTCCCTGGCCTGGTCCGGCGAGCCCGACGACGCCCTGAACCTGGGCCCCACGGTCCACGGCGCCCCGTCCGCCTTCGCGGACAACTGGCCCAACCGGGCCCGCTTCTGGTTCCCCTCGGTGGACCACCCCTCGGACAAGGCCACGGTCCGCTGGACGATCCACGCGCCGGCGGCATGGCAGGTCGTGGCCAACGGCCGCCTCGTGGCGGAGCCCGAGCCGACCTCGCCCGACGCGCTGGGACCGGCCGACGGACCCCGCCGAACCTGGGTCTGGGAGACCGGGGTGCCCATCCCCACCTACACCATGGTTCTGGGCGCCGCGGAGATGGAGCGCCGGGTCGTGGGGCGCGCGGCGTGCGGCCGGGCCCCGGCGTCCGCCGAGCGCGACGGATGCGTCGAGGTGAGCTGGTGGGTCTTCCCGCCGGACACGGCCAACGCCGCCCGCATCTTCCGCCGCGCCGCGGAGATGACCGACTGGTACACCGAGCTGGTGGGCCCCTTCCCGTACGAGAAGCTCGCCAACGTCCAGTCCTCCACCCGCTTCGGCGGCATGGAGAACTCGTCGGCCATCTTCTACACGGGGCAGGGCCTGGCCGACGGCACGCTCTCGGAGCTCACGGTGGCCCACGAGATCGCGCACCAGTGGTTCGGCGACGCCGTCACCGAGACCGCGTGGAGCCACCTCTGGCTCAGCGAGGGCTTCGCGACCTACTTCGGCAGCCTGTTCTACGAGCACGTCGACGGCCCCGAGGCGCTCCGCGAGCTCATGGAGGAGGACCGGGGCCAGATCGTGGCGTCGGCGGTCTCCGCCCGACCGGTGGTGGACCGGTACGAGAACCTGTACGAGCTCCTCAACACCAACAGCTACCAGAAGGGCGGCTGGGTCCTGCACATGCTGCGGGGCGTGGTGGGCGACGACGCGTTCTTCGAGGCGGTGCGGGCCTACTACGAGCGCCACCGCCACGGCAACGCCCTCACCGACGACCTGCTCCGGGTCTTCGAGGAGACCACGGGCCGGGAGCTCACCTGGTTCTTCCAGCAGTGGCTCCACGAGCCGGGCTTCCCCGTCCTGGAGGTGTCGCAGGAGTGGACCGCCGACGCCGACGGCGGCACGCTGGAGGTCACGGTGCGCCAGACCCAGGACGCCGCGTGGCCCCGCTTCCGGATGCCGGTGACGGTGGAGGCCAGCCAGGACGGCCGGGCGGTCCGCGGGACGCTGGAGATGAGGGGTACGGAGAGCACCGTCCGCCTCTCCTTCCCGGGCCCGGAGCGCCCCACGGACCTCGTCGTCGATCCCGACGGATGGCTCCTCAAGGGCGACGTCGTGTATCGCTGATGAGGGACCCGGGGACCGGGCCGAGAAGGCCCCTCCCCCTCCCCCCCTTCGCTTGCCAACCCCGGGCCGGGTCGGCGAGCTTTCGCCTTCCCCCTCCCCCCGAAGAGGACCGGCCGTGGCCAGCGCACCCCATCTCGAGTTCGAGCGAGACATCGTCGAGATCCAGGGCCAGATCGACAAGCTCCTGGACCTCGCGGACCGAAAGGGGATCGACGTCGCCGACGAAGTCCAGGTCCTCAACGAGAAGCTCCGTACCTTGACCGAGCGCACGTACGACAACCTGCGCCCCATGGAGCAGGTCCAGGTCGCCCGCCACCCGAAGCGTCCCTACACGCTGGACTACGTGGGGCGGGTCTTCGGCGACTGGATCGAGCTGCACGGGGACCGGGCCTTCCGGGACGACGAAGCCATCGTGGCCGGCTGGGCCCGCCTCCGTGGCGAGTCCGTCATGGTGGTGGGCCACCAGAAGGGCCGGGACATGAAGCAGAACCTCCGGCGCAACTTCGGCATGCCCCACCCCGAGGGGTACCGGAAGGCGCTCCGCCTCATGCGCCAGGCCGAGAAGTTCGGCCGTCCGGTCATCACCCTCATCGACACCCCCGGGGCCTACCCCGGCCTGGGTGCCGAGGAGCGGGGTCAGGGCGAGGCCATCGCCATGAACCTCCGGGAGATGGCGCGGCTGCGCGTGCCCCTCGTCAGCGTCGTCATCGGCGAGGGCGGATCCGGCGGGGCGCTGGCCCTGGGGGTCACCGACCGCATCCTCATGCTGGAGCACGCGGTCTACTCGGTGATCTCCCCCGAAGGCTGCGCCGCCATCCTCTGGCGCTCCGCGGAGCACAAGGAGAAGGCCGCCGAGAACCTGAAGATCACCTCGGCCAACCTGGCCTCGCTGGGCGTCTGCGACGAGATCGTGCCCGAGCCCGCCGGGGGCGCCCACGCGGACTGGGACAAGACGTCCCACGCCCTCGAGGAGGCGCTGGCCCGGAACGTCGCGGAGCTCCAGGCGCTGTCCGAGGACGAGCTCCTGGAGGCCCGGTGGAAGAAGTTCGAGTCCATGGGGCAGTGGCGGGAGATTTAGAAGGCTGTTGAAGAAGGGGAGTGCACCGCGCGCAGGGGTCTCGCGAGTGCTCAGACGAGGAACGACAACGAGTCGTAGCAGAGCTACGGCGAGGAGGAGAGACGACGTATGAGTCCGCGACCCCCCTGCGCCCGACGTGAAAGTGGACATTGCCCTATGTGGAAGAGGTTGGGGCGGCACGGCCCGATCTCGGTCGTTGGCCCTCCTCTCCGTAGCTTGGGCTATGGCGTCGTCGGGCCGTCTACGATCTCGGGCCGTGGCGCTCCCAACGCGGTACGCTCCCCTTCTTCAGCAGCCTTCTAGCGTGGCCCGCGGATTCGCCGAGGTGCGCTTCAAGGGGACCCGGAAGGACTACTTCACCTACGGGGGCAACCTGGCCCTCCGGCCGGGGCAGCACGTGATGGTCGAGGCCGACCGCGGCGAGGACCTGGGGGAGGTTTCGGCCGTGGGCGCCATCGCCGAGCGGAAGTGCTCCTCCTCCGGCGGGTGCAGCACGCCCACGCCCGAGAAGCGGGTGCTCCGCCTGGCCCGGGCCGACGAGGTCAGCCGCCTCGAGTCGTTGCGCACCGACGAGCACCGGGTCCGTTCCACCACCCGCGGCATGGTCGAGAAGCACGGCCTGAAGATGAAGGTCACCGAGGCCGAGTGGCAGTTCGACCGCAACAAGCTCATCATCTACTTCACCGCCGACCGGCGCGTGGACTTCCGCCAGCTCGTGCGCGACCTGGCGGGCACGTTCCGCACCCGCATCGAGCTGAAGCAGATCGGTGTGCGGGACGAGGCCGCGCTCCTGGGCGGCGTGGGGCGGTGCGGCCGGGAGCTGTGCTGCTCCACCTGGCTGCCCGAGCTGAAGCCGGTGAGCCTCCAGCTCGCCAAGGACCAGCGCCTCAGCCTCAACCCAGCCCAGATCTCGGGGTGCTGCGGGCGTCTCATGTGCTGCCTGATGTACGAGCACAAGACGTACGTGGAGGCCCGACGGCGCTTCCCCCGGGAGGGGAAGACGCTCCGGACGGCCCAGGGCGAGGAGAAGGTGGTGGGGGTGGACATCTGGCAGGACACCGTCACCCTCAAGGACCCGGAGGGCGAGCGGCGGACGCTCGCCCTCGACGAGCTGAAGCGGGAGGTCGCCGCCGGCGGCCCCGCCGGGGCGTAGCGGCCCTCCCGCGCGGCGGTCCCGTTCGGACCGTCCGACCCAGATCCCACGGAGAGCAGACCCGGTGAGCCAGCGGCGCTACGTCACCACCCCCATCTACTACGCCTCGGGCGAGCCCCACATCGGGCACGCCTACACGACGATCCTGGCCGACGTCCTGGCGCGCTTCCACCGTCAGGACGGCGCCGACGTGCTGTTCCTGACCGGCACGGACGAGCACGGCCAGAAGATCCAGGAGGAGGCGGCGCGGCGGGGGGTGGAGCCCATCGAGCTCTGCGATGCCATGGCGGCCCGCTTCCAGGCGGCCTGGGACACCCTGGCCATCTCCCACGACCGCTTCATCCGCACCACCGAGGCGGAGCACGTGGCGGTGGTGACCGCCTTCCTGGAGCGGCTCTGGGAGCGGGACCAGATCTACGCCGACAACTACACGGGCTGGTACTGCGTCCACGAGGAGCGGTACTGGACCGAGAAGGACCTGGGCCCGGACCAGGCCTGCCCCGACTGCGGACGGCCCACCCGCTACGTGGAGGAGAAGAACTACTTCTTCCGCATGAGCGACTACCAGGAGCGGCTGGTCCGGCACATCGAGGAGAACCCCGACTGGATCGTGCCCGAGGTGCGGAAGAACGAGATCCTGGGCTTCCTCCAGAAGCCCCTCTCGGACCTCTCCATCTCCCGGCCCAAGACCCGCCTGACGTGGGGCGTGACGCTCCCCTTCGACGACGAGCACGTGGCCTACGTCTGGGTGGACGCCCTCATCAACTACCTGACCGCGTCGGGGGCCATCGACCCGGGCGCCGACCCCGGCGAGCGGGGCTTCGAGGACGTGGACGGCTCGTGGTGGCCCGCGGACCTGCACCTCATGGGGAAGGACATCCTCACCACCCACGCCGTGTACTGGCCCACGCTGCTCATGGGGGTGGGGCTCCCGCTGCCCCGCCAGATCCTGGCCCACGGGTGGTGGGTCGTCGGGGACACCAAGATGAGCAAGTCGCTGGGGAACGTGGTGGACCCCCTGGCCCTCCGGGAGGAGTTCGGCACCGACGCCGTGCGCTGGTACCTCATGCGGGAGATGCCCACGGGCCAGGACGCCTCGTACACGCCCGAGCGCTTCCTCACCCGCTACGACGAGCTGGCCAACGTCCTGGGCAACCTGGCGTCCCGCACCACCGGCATGGTCGGGAAGTACCGGGACGGAGCCGTGCCCGACGCGCCCGGCGCCGGGCTGGACGACGCGGTGGACGAGGCCCTCGCCCGGGCCCGGGAGGCCATGGAGGCCTTCAAGGTCCACGACGCCATGGGCGCCGCCATGGACCTGGCCCGGGCGGCCAACGGATACGTGGAGGAGCGGCAGCCCTGGACCCTGGCCAAGGACGACGCCCGGGCGGACGAGCTGGACGAGACCCTCGCCACGCTGGTGCGGGCCCTGCTGGTCCTCTGCGCCCTCTTCCAGCCCGTGGCGCCGGAGAAGATGGAGGAGCTGGCCCGGGCCCTGGGCCTGGACGAGGTTCCCACCCTGGCCGAAGCGCGGGCGCTCGACCCCGGTGGGCGCACGCTGGAGAAGACCCCGCCCCTCTTCCCCCGGGTCGACCCGTCCTGGGTGGAGGAGTAGCGCTGGCGGGGGGTCACGCGACCCGTTATTGTTTCGGGTTTTGTTCGGTACCCCGGTTGACGCGGCGCCGGACGGCTCCCTAGCTTTGCACGTCATCCCCCCGCTGGACCCCGCCGGTCCATCGGGGGATCGTCTCATTCCCGCCCCCGGGATACGAATGGCCGATTCGCGGTGGACCTTCCTCGTCGTGGCCGACGAGGACACCCCGGTCAAGCAATACACCCTCTCGACCCGCGGCCTCCGCGCCCTCATGGGTGCGGCGGGCTTCGTCGTGGCCGTGCTCGCCGTCCTGGCCGGGTACCTGGTCCTCGACGGCGCCGCCCGGGTCGAGGCCCAGCGCCTCAAGGCCAGCAACACGACGCTGACCGAGGAGCTGGTCTCGGTGCACGACCGCCTGGCCGAGCTCGAAGGGACCCTGGACCAGCTCGCCGACAAGGACGCGCGCTACCGCAGCCTGGCGGGGCTGGAGCCCATCGACCCGGAGATCATGGAGGTGGGTGTCGGAGGTCCCGGGCTGGGTTCGCCGGACTCGTACCTCCCGGGCGTGGACGCCGGCGCGTCGGAGACGGCCTTCGCCCTCTCCTACGACCTGAACGCGCTGGAGCGCCGGGCCCGCCTTCTGGGCGAGAGCCTGGACGAGGCCCGCGACTCCCTCCAGGCCCACCACGACCTCCTGGAGTCGACGCCGTCGATCCTCCCCACGGCGGGGTGGCTGAGCAGCCGCTTCTCCCGCTCCCGGATGCACCCGGTCCACAACCGCCCCCTCCCCCACGAGGGCGTGGACATCTCCGCCACCAAGGGGACCCCGATCTTCGCCGCCGCCAAGGGTCGCGTCGTGCGCGCCGGGTGGGTGACCGGATACGGGCTCACCGTGGAGATCGACCACGGCTACGGCTACAACACGCTGTACGGCCACGCCTCCAAGCTCCTGGTCCGCCGCGGCGACCAGGTGCAGCGGGGCGACGTGATCGCGCAGGTCGGCAGCACCGGCATCACCACCGCGCCGAACCTCCACTACGAGGTGCGGGTGAACGGCCAGCCGCAGAACCCGGCGAACTTCATCCTCCCCGACGTGGTACCATAGCCCGGACTTCGCGCACTCGACGCACCGCCTCCTCCGGGCCCCATGCTCCGACCTACATCGCTGGCTCCCCTCCTGGCCGTGGTGGCCCTCCTCCACGCGCCGTGCCCGGATCTCCGCGGGCAGCGCCCCGGAGCCTCCGCGACCCCCGTTGCCGCGGCGCCCGAGGACCATCCGCTCCTCCCCGACACGATCCTGGCGCCGCCGGGCGGTCCCCGGATCGTCGTGCTGGGGACCCCGGGCAGCGGCGTGGCCGCCCTCCGCCTCCACGTCCCGCTCAGGGAAGGCCCGGCCGAAGCCGGCGTGGGGCTCCTCCTCCGTGAGCTGGTGGAGGCCCGCATGGAGTCGCTGGCCCGGCCCGTGGGCGCCCGGGTCTCGGCCACCCGCACCCCCTGGGGCCTGGCCTACGCCGTGGAGGGGTCGGTGGCCGACTTCGAGTACCTGGCCTACCTCCTCCGGGAGGCCGTGGCCCGACCCGACGTGGCCGACGTGGGCTTCACCCACGCGGGCCAGAGGCTGGCGGAAGAGGTGGCGCGGAGCGCGGAGACCCCCGAGGGCCGGCTGGCGGCCGAGCTCCGCGCGGCCGTGTCCCCTGGCACCCCGCCTCCCGGCGGCACCCCCGCCACGCTGGGCCGCCTGACCCCAGGCGCCGTCCTGGAAGCGTGGAGCCGCTCGCACCGCGCCCCGGAGATGACGCTGGTGGTGTCCGCCGGGGTGATCCCCGAGGTCGTGCTCGCCGCCACCCGGGGGATGGGCGCGTCCGGCGACGCCCCCCTCCCCCCGCGCTACGCCCCGATGCGGCCCGGGTCGGACCGCACCGGAACCCAGACGCTCCGGCGCTGGCACGGGCGTGCGTGGACCGGCGGCGACCCCGTCTCCCCGCTGGGTCCGGTGACCGCGCTCCTCCTCTCCGCCATGCTCGAGGAGCGGGACGGGGACTACGAGACCACCCTCCAGCTCCGGGAGCTGCCGGACCGGTGGGCGATCCTGGTCATGGGGGCCGCGTACCGGCGCTCCGAGCGGGCCATGCGCGCCGCGGTGGACGGCGCCCTGGACGACCTGGAGGCCGGGCTCGACCCCGCCGAGGTGGCCCGCGCCGCCGCCCGCGTGCGCCGCGACATCCTCTTCCGGGCCCGCACGCCCCTGGGGCTCACCGAGGTGGTGGGGCGCGGCCTCGAGGCCGGTGGCGACCCCGGCGCCGCCGCCCGGCACCTGGCCGCCCTGGACGACGTGGGCGTGGCCGAGGTGCGGGCGTTCCTGGCCGAGCTCGGCGCCGGCCCCGGAGCCCGGGCCGAGGTGGGCCCGTGAGCCGCCGCGCCTGGACGGCGGCCCTCCTCCTGGCGGGGCTGAAGGCGATTCCCGCCCCGGCGCCCGTGGGCGCCCAGGCGTCGCCGCCGGCCCGGGCCGCCGCGACCCGCCCCGACCCCGGCGCCGCCCTCCTGGCCGAGCTCCGGGACCGGTACCACTCGGTGGCGGTCGCCCCCCACTCCCACGGCACCATGGTCTCGGTGGCGCTCCGCGTCCCCGCCGGCTCGGCCGCCGACCCGGTGGGCGAGGAGGGGCTGGCCCACCTGGTGGCCCGCGTCCGGGAGCGTCAGGCCGCCGGCGTCCTCGACCCCCACCGGGCCGCCCTGGCCGCCCGGGTGGGACGGAGCCACACGACCTGGACCCTCCTGGCCACCCCCGACGCGTGGCGGGAGATGCTCCGGCGCGTCGACGAGCTCCTCTTCGACACGCCGCTGGCCACCGAGCTCGTGGAGGCGGAGCGGCTCCGGGTCCTGGAGACGCTCCGGTTCGAGGCCGGCTCCCCCGTCGAGGCCTTCCGCCTCGAGGCCGCCGGGCTGCTGGCCGAGCCGGGCAGCCCCTGGGCGAGCCCGCCCCGGGGCACCGTGGTCTCCCTGGAGGAGCTGGACCCCGCCCGGGCCGAGGCCTGGCGCCGGGAGCACGTGCGCGCCCGGGACGCCCGGGTGGCGCTGGCGGGCCCCGTCCACCCCCTCCCCGAGACCGACGGCGCGCCGCCGGCCCCGACCCCGACGGCCGGAGCGGACACCGCACGCCCGGCGGCCCCCGCCCCCCCGCCCCTCCCACGCGTGGCGTGGCGGGTCGGGGACCGCGTGCGCATGGTCCAGGAGGTCACCAGCTCCTGGGTCACCGTCGCCTGGCCCGCGCCGGACACGCTCTCCCGCACGGCGCTGGAGCTCCTGGCCCACCTCCTGGAGGAGCGGTTGGACCCGGTCCCGCCGGACCCGGACCGGTACGGCGTGGAGGTCACCGTGGAGGACACGCCCGGCGGCCCGGTCCTGGCGGTGGAGGCCTCGATCCTCCCCGAGGCCCTCGAGCGCTGGGAGGCGCGGATCGTCGACGGCCTCGCCGCGCTGGCGGCCGAGCCCATGGACGACGACTTCTTCCGCTGGCGCCGCCGGCGCTTCCGCACGCGCCGGCTGCTGGCGGAGGCCGCGCCCGAAGCGGAGGCCGCACGCATGACCCGGGACCTGGCCACGTTGGGGCGGAGCCGGAACCTGGACGCCGCCATCTGGCGCCTGGACGCCGCCGACCTGCTGGAAGCCGCGCGGTCCCTGGGCGAGCCCAGGATCCTCCTCCTGGGCCCGGACCTGGCCCAGGACGGGCCCGACGGGGCCTAGGACGGAGGCCCGAACCCCGCGGCCCGGGCGGAATCCCGACCCGGACGACCCCTGCGCGGGGGCATCGCGCCCATTACATTCCCCTCTCGTTCCGGCGCCCGACCGGGGACGGTGCGCCCCGTGCGCACGTCGCGGTCGGCCCGCCGTCGCTTGAAACCCCCGGGAACGCCTTGTAGGTTCTGGCGTTTCGGAACTTTGGATCGTTCATGGAGCGTCCCGTTATGAAGCGTACCCTTCCGTTCGCGATGGCCCTCTTGCTGGCGACCGGCGCCTGCGGGCCGGCCGAGCTCGTCGTCACGATGGAAGCCGAGATGCCGGACACCGAGGGCACCACGACCATGGCGCTCGGCGATCTCGAGGTTCAGCTCATCCCGTTCGACCGGGACGAGGTGTTCGATTCGCTGGAGCAGGCCTACGGCGAGCCCGAGCCCACCGTCCCCCAGGACCTCATCGAGGCCCGGGAGGCCGTGCAGGAGGCGCAGCAGCGCTGGCGTCAGGCCGAGAGCCGCTGGAACAACCTGCGGGACACCCTCCAGACCCTCTCCCGCGCCATGGAGCAGTACAGCCGGGGCGAGGCCCGCTACGTGGCCATGTTCCGCGAGTTCCAGGAGCTGGAGTCGCAGCTCGGCCGGGTGGAGCGGGACATGAACAGCGCCTTCGAGGAGTTCAACGAGCTCCAGACGGGCACCATCCAGCGCTCCGACTCCATGCGGATCGTCATGGACAACTGGGCGGACGAGGCCTTCGCCGGCGTCCCCGACGCCTTCGCGGCCAAGGCCCGCGCCGCCGGGCTCCAGACGGTGGTGGACACGACCGACGCCCAGGGCATGGTGCGCATCGAGGCCTCGCCCGGGCAGTACTGGGTCCACGCCCGCTACGAGCTCCCCTACTCCGAGCTCTACTGGAACGTCCCGGTCACGCTGGAGCGCGGTGAGCCCACCGAGATCGTCCTGACGCGCGAGAACGCGGAGGAACGGATCAAGCTGTAGCAGGGTTTCACCCACGCGCCGGCGCCGGGGCCCAAGCCCCACCGGAGCGCTCCGACGCCCCGGCACCGAGTCCTTCGGTGCCGGGGCGTCGTACGTCCGGCCCGGCCAGACCGCCATCCCTCGGACCCCGCCTGACCATGGACGACGACGCCCGACCCGGGAACCCCACCTTCGAGATCGACGAGCGGGGGATCGGCTGGATCACCTTCGACGACCCGGACCGGTCCAGCAACGTCCTCACCGAGCCGGTGATGCGGCGCCTGGCCGACCTCCTGGAGGACGCCCGAGCCGCCGCCGCCCACGGTGACCTCCGGTCGGTGGTCTTCTGGAGCGGGAAGCCCCGCTCCTTCATCACCGGCGCGGACGTGGAGGCCATCTCGAAGATCGAGAGCCCGGCCGAGGCCGAGAAGAAGGTGCGCATGGGGCAGGCCGTCTTCATGGACGTGGAGAGCCTGCCCGTTCCCACGGTGGCCGCCATCCACGGCCGCTGCATGGGCGGCGGGGCGGAGCTGGGGCTGGCCTGCACCCACCGCGTCCTGTCCGACGCCGACGAGACCGAGGTCAGCTTCCCCGAGGTCCAGCTCGGCATCCTCCCGGCGTGGGGCGGGACCACCCGCCTCCCCCGGCTGGTGGGCCTCCAGGCCGCGCTGAAGCCCCTCCTCCAGGGGGCCTCCCTGAGCGCCCGCAAGGCGAAGAAGATCGGGTACGCCGGGGAGGTCTTCCCGGCGGAGATCTTCCGGGAGAAGGTGGCGGACTTCGCGGCCCGGGCGCCGGACCTGCCCGACGGGACGTCCCGGCCGTCCCGGGGGCTCCTGCAGCGCCTCGTGGAGGACACCTATCCCGGCCGGCGCCTGGCCCTGCGCACCGCCGAGAAGCAGGTGCGGGCCGCCACCGGCGGGCACTACCCGGCGCCGCTGCGGATCCTGGAGGTGCTGCGCGACCACCTGGGGAGCAGCGTGGAGAAGAGCCTCGACGCCGAGGCCCGGGCCGCCGGCGAGCTCGTCGCCTCGTCGGTGAGCAAGAACCTCATCCACGTCTACTTCATGCGGCAGCGCGCGCGGAAGGAGGACGGGACCCCCGAGGCCGTGGAGCCCGCCCGGGTGGACCAGCTCGGCGTCCTCGGCGCCGGGGTCATGGGCGGCGGGATCGCGCAGCTCGCGGCGTACCACGACGTGCGGGTGCGCATGAAGGACATCGAGCACGCCGGCGTCTCCGCCGGGCTCCGCCACGCCCGCCGGACCTTCGACGGGGCGGTGAAGCGCCGGAAGCTCTCGCGGCGGGAGGCGGACCGGAAGATGGAGCTGATCTCCGGGGGGGTCTCCTACGACGGCTTCGGCGCCGTGGACCTGGTGGTGGAGGCCGTCGTCGAGAAGATGACGGTGAAGCACGCGGTCCTCCGGGAGCTGGAGGAGGTGGTGGACGGCGAGTGCGTGCTGGCCACCAACACCTCGTCGCTCCGGGTGGACGACCTGGCGGAGGTCCTGGAGGACCCGGGCCGCTTCGGCGGGCTCCACTTCTTCAACCCGGTCCACCGCATGCCCCTGGTGGAGGTGGTCCGGGGCGCGCGCACGGACGCCCGCACCGTGGCCACCCTCCACGCCTTCGCCGTGGCCCTGGGCAAGGTGCCCGTGGTGGTGGCCGACGGCCCGGGCTTCCTCGTGAACCGGATCCTGGGGCCGTACATGAACGAGGCGGGGTGGCTGCTGGCCGACGGGGCCACCGTGGAGGAGATCGACCGCGCCGCCGTGAGCTTCGGCATGCCCATGGGCCCGCTCCGCCTGGTGGACGAGGTGGGGATCGACGTGGCCCACCACGCCGGTGCCACCCTCCACGAGGCCCTGGGCGAGCGCCTGGCGCCGAGCCCGCCCCTGGCGGCGCTCTACGACACGGGCCGCCTGGGCAAGAAGGGCGGGAAGGGCTTCTACCGCTACGAGGACGGCAAGGAGAAGGGCGTCGACGAGGAGATCTGGGCGGAGCTGGGCGACACGGTCCCGGCGGAGCGCGGCGGGATGGAGGAGGACGAGATCCGCCGCCGCCTGGTGATCCAGATGATCAACGAGGCGGCCCGGTGCCTCGACGAGGGCATCGTGGAGGCGGCGTGGCAGGTGGACCTGGGCCTCATCATGGGCACGGGCTTCCCGCCCTTCCGCGGCGGCCTCCTCCGCTTCGCGGACACCCTCCACCCCCGGGGCATCCTGGACCGGAGCCGCGCCCTCCAGGCCAAGCACGGCCCCCGCTTCGCGCCGGCGGAGCTCGTGGAGCGGCTGGCCGAGGAGGACCGGGGCTTCTACGACGCCTTCCCGGCCGAGGACGAAGGCTAGGTGCGGCTCTGGCCCTTCGGGCGGCGGAAGGCGGACCCCCCGCCGCCCCCGTCCGGACGCGTGGCGGGGGTGATCCCCGCCGCGGGCGACTCGCGCCGCATGGGGCGCTCCAAGGCGCTCCTCGACGCCGGGGGGCGGTCCTTCCTCGCGGCGGCCGTGGGGAGCCTCGTGGCCGGCGGCTGCGATCCGGTCGTGGTGGTGGTCGGCCCCGACCAGCCCGAGGAGGAGCGGAAGGCCCGGGACGCCGGCGCCCTGGTCCTTCCCAACCCGGCTCCCGGCGAGGGCCCCGTGACCTCGCTGCGCCTGGCGCTGCGGGCGCTGGAGGGCGCGGTCGAGGGCATCGCGATCCTCCCGGTGGACCACCCCCTGGTCCGCCCGGAGACGGTGCAGGCGCTCCTGGCCGCCTTCCGGGCCGGCGACGCCCCCGTGGTGCTGCCCGTCCACGAAGGCGAGCGGGGCCACCCGGGCCTCCTCCGCCGCACCCTCTTCGCGGAGCTCCTGGACCCCGGGCTGGAGGGCGGCGCCCGGACGGTGGTGCACGCCCACCTGGACGCCGCGGAGCGGGTCGAGGTGGACGACCCCGGGGTCCTGGCGGACATCGACACCCCCGAGGCGTACCGCCGCTGGTTCGGCCACGCCCCCGACGCCGCCTCGGCGCCGTGAGCGCCTCCCCCACCCTCGGCCCCGCCGAGGCCGCCCGGCGGATGGCGGAGGCCGTCGAGGCCGGCGGCTCCGTGGCCTGCTGCGTCGTCGTGGGCGCCGACGGGACCGAGCCCCGCCCCGGCCGACGCCTCCTCCTGGTGCGGGACGAGGCGGGCGAGGAGGTCGTGGAGGGCGGCCTGGGCGACGCCGCCCTGGACCGCGCCACCGCCGACGCCGCCCGCCGCGCCCTGGACGACCCGCGCCACCGGGACCGCCTGGTGGAGGTGGAGCCCGAGGGCCGGGACGGACCGCTGGAGCTCTACCTGGAGGTCCGCCGGCCGGTGCCGGAGCTGGTGATCGTGGGCGCCGGGCACATCGCCCGGCCCCTCTGCGAGATCGGGGCGCTCCTGGGCTTCCGCGTGGTGGTGGTGGACGACCGCCCGGACTTCGCCACCCGGGAGCGCTTCCCACGGGCGGAGCGGCTGGTGCGGGCCGACTTCTCCGACCCCTTCGCCGACGTCCCCATCCACGGCCGCTCCCACCTCATCCTCGTCACCCGGGGCCACAAGTACGACTACGAGTGCCTGGTGCGGGTCCTCCGCGCCGACGCCGCCCCGGCCTACATCGGCATGATCGGGAGCCGGCGGCGGGTGCGGGCCACCTGGGTGCAGCTCCTGGAGGAGGGGATCCCCCGGGCCCGGCTGGAGGCGATCCACGCGCCCGTCGGGCTGGACGTCGGGGCCGAGACCCCGGAGGAGATCGCCGTGGCGGTGGCCGCCGAGCTGGTGCTGGTCCGCCGGGGGGGCACCGGACGCCCCCTCAAGGACGTGGAGCGGGTTGCCGAGCGCTTCTTCGCCGACGATCCTGGAGAGGAGGCCTGAGCGGCCTCCCCGCCCCTTCCACCCGAGCTTCTCCCCGCTCATGACCCATCAGGACGACCAGGCGCTCACCGACGCCCTCGTGGACGCCCGCGCCGCCGGCCGCCCCTGCGCCCTGGCCACCGTGGTCGCCACCCGGGGCTCCACGCCCCGCAAGGTCGGCGCGCGCATGCTGGTGGACCCGGAGCGCGGGCTCACCGGCACGGTGGGGGGCGGCTGCGGCGAGGCGGAGGTCATCGAGGCCGCGGGCCGGGTCCTGGAGACCGGGCGGTCCGAGCGGGTGAAGGTGGACCTCACCCGGGACCTCCTCTCCTGGAGCCCCGCGGTGTGCGGGGGCGTCATGGACGTCTTCGTGGAGCCGGTGGACGGGGAGCGCGGGGGATGAGCCGCGGGGGGGAGGTCACGATCCACTACCGCCGTCCGCCCAACCGCGTCCAGGAGTTCCGCCAGGAGGTGCTCCTCGAGCGGGACGACGTGATCGTCACCCTGGCCCGGGAGATGCGCTTCGACCCGGCCATGCGCATCGGCGGGGACATCGTCCTGGAGGACGGCTCCTCCGTGGTCTGGTTCACCTTCCCCGACGCCTGGCACGACATCGGCCGCTTCCACCGGGCCGACGGCACCTTCACCGGCATCTACGCCAACGTGCTGACCCCCGTGGAGATCGACGGGCCGGACTGGTACACCATCGACCTCTTCCTGGACGTGTGGCTTCCCCGGGGGGCCGCGCCCCGGATCCTCGACGAGCACGAGCTCGACGAGGCCGTGGGCCGGGAGATCGTGGAGCCCGAGGTGGCCGAGCGCGCCCGCGCCGAGGCCCGACGCCTGGTGGCCGAGACGGACGCGGGACGGTGGCCCCCGCCCGTGGTGGCGGAGTGGACGCTGGAGCGGGCGCTGGAGGAGGCTCCATGACCGCCATCGGCACCTTCGACGTGGAGATCACCCCCCAGGACTCGCGGGAGGGGGAGGGCTCGACGCTGGGCCGCTCGTCCCTGGCCAAGACCTTCCACGGGGGGCTTGAGGGCACCAGCGAGGGCACCATGCTCACCGCCCTCACCCCGGTGGAGGGCGCGGCGGGCTACGTGGCCGTGGAGCGCGTCACCGGCACGCTGGAGGGCCGGAGCGGCAGCTTCGCGCTCCAGCACTTCGGGCTCATGGCCGACGGCCGGCAGGACCTCCGGGTGGAGGTGGTGCCCGGCTCGGGGTCCGGCGAGCTGGAGGGGATCCGGGGCACGCTGCGCATCACCGTCGAGGCCGACGGCACCCACCGCTACGCGCTGGACTACACCCTGCCCTGAACCGGCCTAGTCGTCGTCCTCGTCGAGGTACGCCGCGCAGAGCCGGTCCACGTCGACCCAGAGCCGCTTGAGGACCGCGTCGTCCTCGCGGATGCAGTCGATGAGGCGCTCGTAGCCCTCCAGGGAGGCCTCGGGAATGTGCACCTTCTCCCGGTGGTACTCGCCGTCGTCCACGAAGAGGAGCCGGACCCGGACGGTGCCTGCGTCGCTCACGAGCCGCCCTCCCCGGAGCCCTCGCCCAGGAGCGCCTCGACCGCCTGCTGGACCGAGGCGAAGTCGAAGCTCTGGAGCCGGCGGGCCATGCCGCCGCCGCGGCTGATCATGATGGTGGGGGTCCCGCTGATCCCGAGCTCCTCGCCCAGGCGCATGTTGGCGGTGACCACGTCGGCGTGGCGGTCGCTCTTGAGGCACCCCTCGAAGGCGTCGACGTCCGCGCCGACGGTCTCGGCGTAGTCCATGAAGGGGCTGACCACCGACTGCTGCTGGGACCAGGTGCTCTGGTTCCGGAAGACCTCGTTGTGGTACTCCCAGAAGAGGTCCTGGTCTCCGGCGCAGCGCGCCGCCCGGGCCGCCAGGAAGGCGTGGGGATGGATGCTCACCAGGGGGAAGTCGTAGAAGACGAACTTGGCCTGGCCGCTCGCCACGTACTCCCGCTCGATCTGCGGCTTCACCTGGGAGGCGAAGGCGCCGCAGCCCGGGCACTGGTAGTCCCCGAACTCCACGATGGTGACGGGCGCGGCGGGCTGCCCCATGGTCTTGCCCTGGGCCAGCTCCACCAGCGACTCGGAGTCCTGCATCTCGAGCTCCACCGGCGAGGTGGCCGCGGTCCCCAGGCCGCTGTTCCCGATGGTGTAGCCGAAGATGGCGATGGCCAGCACGGCCACGGCCCCCAGCACCCAGTAGAGGCGATTCATGCCGCCCCCGCCCTCGCGGGCTTCCCGTCGCCTCTCGCTTCTCTTGGACACGTCGCGTCTCTCTCCATCCGTGTGCTGGCTTCGATGCCGCCCGATGGCGGCCCGGTGCGTCAGAACGTGAAGATGCCCGCCCCGGGGGGCGGGATCAAGCGGGGTCTCACCCCACCAGGAGCTCCACCACCCTCCCGGTGTCGGCGAAGTCGGCCACCACCCAGTCCGCCCCGGCCTCCCGGAGGTCCTCGGCCGGGTGGCGCCCGGTGGCCACGGCCACGGTGCGCGCGCCGGCCACCCGGCCGCACTGGACGTCCCGGGGCGTGTCCCCCACCACGAAGACCTCCTGGGCGGGGAAGCGCACGCCCCACGCCTCCCGGGCCCGCTCCAGCGCCACCGCCGGGAGCGCGTCCCGGTCCTCGGCGTCGGAGCCGTAGCTCCCGGTGGAGAAGTGCTGGTGGAGCCCGGCGGAGCCGAGCTTCAGACGGGCCCCGTCGGCGATGTTCCCGGTGAGGAGGGCCAGCGCCACGTCGGCCTCGGCGGCCAGCGCCTCCAGGAGCTCGGGCACCCCGGGGAGGACCTCCATGGGCGTGGCCTCCAGCCCCTCCTCGAGGCCGGCCAGGTAGCGCTCCCACAGCCCGGGCAGGCCGTCGTCGATGGCCTCGTCCTCCAGCCCGGCCAGGCGCAGGAGCTCCCGGGCGATCTGGGGGTCGGTCTTCCCGGAGAAGGAGTGCCCCTCGATGGGCCCGGCGGTGCCGAAGGTGTCCAGCATGGCCCGGTGGAAGGCGTCCTTGGCGGGGCCGCCCTGGACCAGGGTGCCGTCGATGTCGAAGAGGAGGAGTCGTCTCATGCTCGGTGGGGCTGCGTGCGGGTGAGGGCTAGGGCGCGACGGCGCGGGTCAGCGCGTCCTCCAGGACGGCCTGGGCCGCCACGGCCAGCGCCAGGACCGTCGTGGAGGGGAGGGCCTCGCCCTCCCCGCCCGGGTCCGCCGTGCTGGCCGCGAAGAGGACGTCCCCGTCGAAGGGGGTGTGGACCGGGTGGATCCGCCGCGCGAAGGCGTTCCCGGCTACACGCGCCAGGCGGGACAGGTCCCGGGCGCCCAGGGGCGCGTCGGTGGCCACCACGGCAAGGGTCGTGTTGGTGCCCGCGGCCAGGTCGCGCATCTCCCCGCCCCCGCCGTCCTCCCCGGCGTCCCGGAGCGCCGCCCGGAGGAGCGCCGCCCCGTCCAGGAAGGCGCCGTCGGGACCCCGGGCGCCGGCCACCACCGCGCCGGAGGCGTCGAGCACGTCGCCCAGGGCGTTGACCACGGCCAGGGCGCCCACCGTCCAGGGACCGGCGGCCACGGCCGCCGAGCCCACCCCGCCGGGCATGGAGGCTTCCAGGCCGGCCAGCTTCCCCACCCGGGCGCCGGCGCCGGCCCCGACCCGGCCCGTGTGGACCGGGTCGGGGGAGGCGGCCTCGCAGGCGGCGCGGCCCGTGGCGGCGTCGGGGCGGGCCACGCCCTCGGCCAGGTCGAAGATCACCGCGGCGGGCACGATGGGGACGCGGGCCCGTCCGGTGTCGTAGCCCCGGTCCCGCTCGGCGAGCCACGCCATCACCCCGTCGGCGGCGGCGAGGCCGAAGGCCGAGCCGCCGGTGAGCAGGAGGGCGTCCACCGTGGGAACGAGGTGCTCCGGGGAGAGCGGGCCCAGCTCGCGGCTCCCGGTGGCCAGCCCCCGCACCTCGCAGACGGCGCGCAGGGGGCCCAGGACCACCGTGCAGCCGGAGCCGCCGCCGGGGACCTCGGCGTGGCCCACCTCGAGACCGGGAACGGCGGTGAGGCCGGGCGAGCCGGCCGCCGTCCCCCCGGGGGTCACAGGTCGGCCAGGAACGAGGGGTCCAGGTTCCCCCCGCTGATCACCACGGCCACCGACGCGCCCCGGGCGTCCACGACGCCGGAGAGGAGGGCCGCCGTGGTGGCGGCGCCGGAGAACTCCACCACCAGCTTCTGGCGGTGCACCAGGAGGCGGGTGGCCTCCCGGATGGCGTCGTCGGAGACGGTCACCACGTCGTCCACCAGCTCCCGGTGGTGCTCGTAGGTGAGCTCCCCGGAGATGATGGGCTTGAGCCCGTCGGCGATGGTGTCGATCTCGGTGAGCATGGTGGGGCCTTCGTGGTCCAGGGCGGCCCGCATGGACGCGGCCCCCTCGGGCTCGACGCCGATCACCGAGGCGTGGGGGAGCATGCGCTTCACCGCGGCGGCCACGCCGCTGGTGAGGCCGCCCCCGCCGATGCAGGAGACCACCAGGTCCACGTCGGTCCAGGCCTGGGCGATCTCGAGGCCGACCGTGCCCTGCCCGGCGATGATGTGCCGGTGGTCGAAGGGGGGCACCATGGCCAGCCCCTCCTCCTCGGCGATCTCCTCGGCCCGGCGCTGCCGCTCCACCGAGGTCGTCCCCTCGAAGTGGAGCTCGGCGCCCAGCCGCTCCGCGCCCTTACGCTTCACCTCGGGGGCGTCGGTGGGCATGACCACCACGGCCCGGATCCCCCGGAGCTTTCCGGCCAGCGCCACGGCCTGGGCGTGGTTCCCGGAGGAGTAGGTGATGATGCCGTTCTTCGTCTGCTCGTCGGAGAGCTGGGAGACGAAGTTGTACGCCCCCCGGATCTTGAAGGACCCGGCGCGCTGCAGGTTCTCGCACTTGAGGCGCACCGTGGCGCCGGTGGCGTCGGAGACGGCGTCGGACGGGAGGAGGGGGGTGGGCACCGCCACCCCGGCCAGGCGCCGGGCGGCGGCCTCGATCTCGGTGAGGCCGACCAGCCCCTCCCCCGTCACGTCGCTCATGGCGTCTCCTCGTGCTCCTCGTCGAGCTCGTCCGCCTCGTCGTCCTCGTCGAGGTCGTCGTCCTCGAAGGCGTCGTCCTCGAAGTCGTCCTCGAGCTCGTCGTCCGCGTCGGGCATGCCGGAGGACTCCGGCGCGTCGCCGTTCCCGGAGAGCTCACCCTCCACGGCGCCCTCGCCGTCCTCGCCCTCCTCGTCCTCCTCCTCGGCCACGACCCGGGCGACGTCCACCACGACATCGCCGGAATCCAGGTTCATGAGCTTCACGCCCTGGGTCGCCCGGCCGATGACCGAGATGTCGGCCACCCGCTGGCGGTTCACCACGCCCTTCCGGGTGATGAGCATGAGTTGCTCGTCCTCGGAGACCGACTTGATGGAGATGACCTTGCCGGTCTTCTCCGAGAGCTTCTGGTTGATCACGCCCTTCCCGCCCCGGCTCTGGAGCCGGTAGGCGTCGGGGTCGGTGCGCTTGCCCATCCCGTTCTCGGTCACGACCAGGAGGGTCGACTCGGGCCGCACCCGGACCATGCCGATGACCACGTCGTCGTCCGACAGGCGGATGCCCCGGACGCCCTCGGTGGCCCGGCCCATCTCCCGGGCGTCGTCCTCGTTGAAGCGGATCGCCATGCCCTCGCGGGTGGCGAGGATGATCTCGTCCCCGGGCTCGGTGATCTGGACGTCGATGAGCTCGTCGCCCTCGCGGATGTTGATGGCGTTGAGCCCCACCACCCGCACGTTCCCGTAGGCCGACAGCGCCGTCTTCTTCACCTTGCCCTGGCGGGTGGCGAAGAGGAGGTGGGTGTCGTCCACGAACTCGCGCACCGGCACCACCGCCGCGATCTCCTCGTCCTTGCTCAGGTTGAGGAGGTTCACGATGGGCTTGCCCCGGGAGTTCCGGCCGCCGGTGGGCAGCTCCCAGACCTTGATCCAGTAGCACTGGCCCCGGCGGGTGAAGACCATGAGGTAGTCGTGGGTGGACGCCACGAAGAGGTGCTCCACCCAGTCCTCGTCCTTGGTGTCCATGCCGCGCAGGCCCCGGCCGCCCCGGCGCTGGGCCCGGTACGTGTCCACGGCCAGGCGCTTCACGTAGCCCTGGTTGGACATGGTGACGACCATGTCCTCCTCGACGATGAGGTCCTCGATGTCGAAGCCGCCCACGTCGCCGATGATCTCGGTGCGGCGCTCGTCGCCGTACTTCTCGGCGATTTCGTGGAGCTCGTCCTTGAGGATGTCCATGCGCCGGTCCTCGGAGCCGAGGATGTGGCGCAGGTCCTCGATGGTGGCGCGGACCTCGGCCAGCTCCCCCTCGAGCTTGTCGATCTCCAGCCCGGTGAGGCGGGCCAGGCGCATGTCCAGGATGGCCTTCGCCTGGCGCTCGGAGAGGTCGTACGTCTCCTGGAGCTGACGCGAGGCGTGGTCCGTGTCGTCGGAGCCCCGGATGAGCTCGATGACGTCGTCGATGTTGTCGACGGCGATCTTGAGCCCCTCCAGGATGTGCTCGCGGTCCAGCGCCTGCCTCAGGTCGTACTCGGAGCGCTTCACGATCACCGTCAGGCGGTGGTCGATGAAGTGCTGCAGCATCTCCCGGAGGCTCATGACCTTCGGGACGCCGTCCACCAGCGCCAGGAGGATGGTGCCGAAGGTGGACTGCATCTGGGTGTGCTTGTACAGGCGGTTCAGCACCACCTGGGGCACGGAGTCGCGCTTGAGCTCCACCACGATGCGCATCCCGTCCCGGTCCGACTCGTCCCGGAGGTCGCGGATCTCGGTGATCTTCTTGTCCCGCACGAGCTGGGCGATCTGCTCGATGAGGCGGGTCTTGTTCACCATGAAGGGGATCTCGGTGATGACGATCCGCTCCGAGTTGGCATCGATGTTCTCGATGTCCGCCTTGGCGCGCATGACCACCCGGCCGCGACCGGTCCGGTAGGCGTCCTGCACCCCGCCGGTGCCGCAGATGTAGCCCCCGGTGGGGAAGTCGGGGCCCTTCACGATGGCCTCGAGGTGCTCCTGGGGGAGCTGGGGATCGTCGATGAGCGCCGCCGTGGCGTCGACGATCTCCCGGAGGTTGTGGGGCGGGATGTTGGTCGCCATCCCGACGGCGATCCCGCTGGAGCCGTTGACGAGGAGGTTCGGGACCTTCGAGGGGAGGACCGTGGGCTCCTGGATCCGTCCGTCGAAGTTGTCCTGGAACGGGACCGTCTCCTTGTCGATGTCGACGAGGAGCTCCATGGCCAGGTTCGTCAGCCGGGCCTCGGTGTAGCGGTAGGCCGCCGCCGAGTCGCCGTCGATGGACCCGAAGTTCCCCTGCCCGTCCACCAGCGGGTAGCGCAGGGAGAAGTCCTGGACCATGCGGACCATGGAGTCGTACACGGCGGAGTCGCCGTGGGGGTGGAACTTACCCAGCACCTCACCCACCACGGTCGCGCTCTTCTTGTAGCCACGACCCGGGGAGAGCCCCAGCTCGCTCATGGCGTACAGGATGCGCCGATGCACCGGCTTCAGGCCGTCCCGTACGTCGGGGAGGGCCCGCTGTACGATCACGCTCATCGAGTAGTCGATGAACGAATCGCGCATCTCGTCCTCGAGGAGGCGAGCGAACACCCGCTCGCCGGCGCTGCTCTCTAGCTCGAGATCGTCGTCCGCCATGCGTTCTTCCTTCCAGTGTGGAACCGGCCCGAATCCCGGGCGCGGTCGAAGATCGGATCAGGGCCCGCGGGGGCCCGGTTTGGTCAGCTCGTGAAGGAGAGTCCCGTCCAGCCGCACTGCGCGCAGCGACGGCGGGTGAGGTCCTCTCCGGCGACGGTGGAGACCACGCGTTGCCAGCCCGTGCGCTTCACCCGCCGGGTCTCGTCCCCGCACCGGGGGCAGCTGCGTCCCCGGTGGCGCACCCCCTTCCAGATCCGTGCGGACCAGAGGGTGAGGCCAGCCAGGACGAGCCCCCCGAGGAGGAAGAGGACCCCCAGGACGAAACGAACCCCGCCCACCTGGAACTCCACGCCCGCGAAGAGCGCCGTGAAGCCGGCGCCGAGGCGGGCCAGGACGAGGCTCAACCCCTCCGTGGAGAGCTCCAGCCCCGCCAGGGTCAACCCCAGCGAAGCGATGACGAGTCCGCGCCGCATCAGTCGGTCTGGGTCCAGCCGGACTCGCTCAAGCGCGCGACTCCCTCGCAGGTGGCTTCGGGGGGTGGTCCAGGGTCGTTCCGGAACCCTTCAAAACTAACCCTCGCGCGGAGGCGCGGCAACCTGAAAAGTGCCCGTGGCACAACGAGTTTCGGGCGATGGCACGGAGCTCGCAGAGCGGGGGCGGGCCCGGGACCGTCCGGCGTCGGCCTCAGGCGCCCCGGAAGATCTCCCTCAGGTACTGTCCCGTGGCGCTCTCAGGGACCCCCGCCACGTCCTCGGGACGCCCCATGGCCACCACCTCTCCACCGTGGATTCCGGCCCCGGGTCCGAGGTCCACGAGCCAGTCCGCCACCTTGATCACGTCCAGGTTGTGCTCGATGAGGAGGACCGTGTTGCCGGCGTCCACCAGGCGGTCCAGGACGTCCAGGAGCTTGGCCACGTCCTCCCCGGAGAGGCCCGTCGTGGGCTCGTCCAGGATGTAGAGCTTCCGGCCCTGCTTGCCGGCGGCGCCGGCCAGCTCCCGGGCCACCTTGAGGCGCTGGGCCTCCCCGCCGGAGAGGGTGGGGGCGGGCTGCCCGAGGCGCAGGTAGCCCAGCCCCACCTGCTGGAGCTGCCAGAGCGTCTTGCCGAGCTTCGACTCCCGGATGAAGAAGCGGATGGCCTCGTCCACGGTCAGGTTCAGGACGTCGTGGATCGTCTTACCCCGGTACTTCACGTCCAGGATGTCCCGCTTGTACCGCTTGCCTCCGCAGGCCTCGCAGGGGACGTAGACGTCGGCCATGAAGATCATCTCGATCTCCACCTGGCCGGCTCCCTTGCACTCCTCGCAGCGCCCGCCCTTGGTGTTGAAGGAGAAGGATCCCTTGTCGAGCCCCTTCTCCCGGGCGCCGGGCTGCTGGGCGAAGATGCGGCGGATCTCGCCCCACGCCTTGATGTAGGTCACCGGGTTGGAGCGGGGGGTGCGCCCGATGGGCGACTGGTCCACCAGGATCACCTCGTCGATGTGGCCCAGCCCCTCCAGCGCGTCGTAGTCCCCCACGGCCTCGCCCAGGTGCTCCTTGGCGGTGGTCTCCCCGGAGAGCTCCCGCTCCGCGGCGCGGTAGAGGACGTCGTGGACCAGCGTGCTCTTCCCGGAGCCCGAGACCCCGGTGACCACGGTAAGCGCGCCCAGGGGGACCTCCAGGTCCACGCCCCGGAGGTTGTGCTGACGGGCGTTGCGGAGGACCAGGAAGGGCCCGTCCACGCTCCGCCGGCTCTCCGGGACCGGCACCGCGGAGCGCCCCGACAGGTAGCGGCCGGTGGCCGTGTCCTGGGCCGGGAGCTCGGAGGGCGGACCTTCGTAGACGATCTCGCCTCCGGCCTCCCCGGACTTGGGGCCGAGCTCCAGGACGTGGTCGGCGGACTCGATGGCCATGGGGTCGTGCTCCACCACCACCACCGTGTTGCCCGCGGCCCGCAGGCGGAGGAGGAGGTCCAGCATGGCGCCGGTGTCCCGGGGGTGGAGCCCGATGGTGGGCTCGTCCAGGACGTAGAGGGTGTCCACCAGGCTCGAGCCCAGCGAGTTGGCCAGGTTGATCCGCTGGGCCTCGCCGCCGGAGAGGGTGCGGGTCTGGCGCGCCAGCGTCAGGTAGCCGAGGCCCACGTCCACCAGGAAGGAGACCCGGGCGCGGAGCTCCCGGAGGATCGTCTCGGCGATCTGCATCTCCATCTCCGAGAGCTCGAGGGCCTCCACCCAGGGATGGAGGTCCTCCAGCGGCATCTCGCCCACCTCGGCGATGGTGCGGCCCGCCACCTGGATCCAGAGGGCTTCCGGGCGGATGCGGGCCCCGCCGCAGCGCCGGCACGTCACCGGGCTCTGGTACTGGCGCAGGAAAACCCGGATGTACTGCTTGTAGCGCTTCTTCTCCCGGGACTTCAGGAAGGGGACGACGCCCTTGAAGCCCTTGGTCCCGTACAGCACGTCCTCCCGGAAGTCCGCCGGGAGCTCGTCCCAGGGGGAGTAGAGCGACACGTCCCGGGACTTGGCGAACTCCCGGAGCTTCTTCCGCTCCTTGTCGTAGCGGGGCTTGGTCCAGGGGTCGACGGCGCCCTCGTCCAGCGAGCGCTCGGGGTTCGGGACGATGAGCTCCACGTCGTACTCGAGCGTGGCGCCGAAGCCCGTGCACTCGGGGCACGTCCCATACGGGTTGTTGAAGGAGAAGAGCTGGGGGCGGGGCTCCAGGAAGTCGACCTCGGGATGCTCCGGGCAGCGGAAGTGCTCGGTGAAGAGGAGGCGCTCGGGGAGGTCCTCGCCCCGGTCGGCCACGACCACCACGGCCTCGCCCTCGCCCTCCTCGAAGCAGGTGCCCAGGGAGTCGGCCAGCCGGTCCGCGCCCTCGGGGTCCACCTTGAGGCGGTCCACCACGACCAGGATCTCGGCCGCGTCGGTCAGGTCCCGCCCGAGCTCGCCGGGGTCCTCGGCCTTTGGCAGCGAGACGTCCACCGTCTCTCCGTCCACCAGGAGGCGGACGAAGCCCATGGCCCGGAGGTTCGAGACCACCAGGGGGTGGGTGACCTCCTCGGAGCGCGGAAGCGGGAAGGTCACCTGGATGCGGGTGCCCTCGGGAAGCTCCAGCGTGCGGTCCACCGCGCCGCTCACCGTGTCCGGCTGGACCCGCCGCCCGCACTCGGGGCAGAAGGTGCGCCCCACCCGCGCCCACAGGAGGCGGAGGTAGTCGTGGACCTCCGTGGCCGTGCCCACCGTGGAGCGGCTGGTCTTGGTGGGGTTCTTCTGCTCGATGGCCACGGCGGGGCTGATGCCCTCGATCTGGTCCACCAGCGGCTTCTCCATGCGCTCCAGGAACTGCTTGGCGTACGTGGAGAGGGACTCCACGTAGCGGCGCTGCCCCTCGGCGAAGAGGGTGTCCAGCGCGAGCGAGCTCTTCCCGGAGCCCGACGGACCCGTGACGACGGTGAGCTGCCTGCGGGGCAGGTCCACGTCCAGGTTCTTCAGGTTGTGCTGCCGGGCGCCGCGGATGCGGATGGGGTCGTGCGTCATGGAGGGGGAGTGGGGGAAGCACGGACGGCGGGTCGCTCCCGCGTACCCCGCTCCGGCTGGACGGTCCCTCCGGCGGGGGAGGGCCGGCGGCGGAGGGGATGGGGGGGAGGAGGGGGCGGCGGCCCGGCGGGGCGGGGCGAGGGCGGGCCCGGTGGGGAGGGCGCGAGGGGCGGAGGAGGCGGTCGGGGGTGGCTCCCTGACTTCGCAGCCAAGGATGGCCGCGTGTGTGATGCTGGCTGCGTTTTCGTCGCCATGCGCTGACTTCGCGGCCAGCGTCGCCCCCGCCCCACGCTCCTGGCTGCGTTGTCATCGGCATGCCCTGACTTCGCAGCCACGGCGGCTCGGGAGCCCGCTCCTGGCTGCGTTTTCGGGTGCCCCTTTGCGGCGTACCCGCTCCCCGGTGCACTTTGGAGCCACCTTCCGCCCGACGCCTCCCCCCACCTCGGGCCCGCCCCGCCTCCACTCCGGACCCCGCCATGCCCTCCGCACGCCCGGGCCCCCGCGCCCTCGCCTCGGCCACCGCCGTCCGACGCGGCTCCGCCCTCCCGGCCCTCGCCTTCGTCCTCGTCCTCCAGGCGGCCCTCGCCGCGCCCGCCGTCGCCCAGATCCGCGGCAGCGAGCGGAGCGTCGTCAGCCAGACCTCGGACGGGACCACCGTCACGGTCGACTACGCCCGTCCCCAGCTCCGGGGCCGGGGAGCGGCCTTCCCGGACATCGTGGGATGGGAGCACGTCTGGACGCCCGGGGCCAACGAGGCCACCCGGGTCACGGTGAGCGCCGACGTCACCGTGAACGACGTGGCGCTGCCCGAGGGGACCTACTCGCTCTGGATGGTCCCCCGCCCCGGCGAGTGGGACGTGGTGTTCGAGCCCGAGGAGCGCCTCTACCACACCCAGCCTCCCGAGGCCCACGACGGGCAGATCCGCTTCACCGTGACCCCGGACGCCACCGAGGAGGTGGAGGTGCTCACCTTCGACTTCCCCCGGGTCCGGCCCGACGGGATGGAGCTGCGCTTCCGGTGGGGCACCGTGGAGATCCCCCTGGCCGTCGACGTGCCCCCCTCCCGGGTGCTCACGCTCACCGAGGCCGAGGCGGCGCCCTACCTGGGCCGCTTCCAGGTGTCCCCGGCGGGCCCGCCGCCTCCCGGCGTTCCGGAAGGCGCGGAGATTCCGTCGATGGGTTGGGAGATCGAGTACGACGACCAGGACCGGCTCCACGGCCGCATCCTGGACGGGCCGCCCATGTTCGCCCGGGAGTTCCTCCTGATCCCCGTGGCGGAGCACGTCTTCAACCCGGCGTGGATGCAGGACGGCGAGATCCTGGAGACCGAGGTGGACATGTACGTGGAGTTCGTCGTCGAGGACGGCCGGGCCGCGCGCCTGGAGGTCCTGGGTCTCGAGGACCGGGTCATGATGCGGGGCGAGCGGCGCTGACCCGGGGGCGCGCGAAGGCGGCCGCGGGGCGGGCGGGCGCGGGGGGCGGCCCCCGACCCCGCCTCGACGCCGCCTTGACGCCTCCCGCCCCGCCCCGTCACCTTCCAGGAACCATGACCAACCTGAACGGACACCGGCACCATCACTTTATCCACGCGGCCTACGCGGGCTGCGCGTTCGAGGTGTGTGCCTAGGACCACCGTCCAGGGAAAGACATTTCGACCGCGGCCCGACACGATCGGGTCGCGGTTTTTTTGTGGAGTGACATCATGACCGACCGAGACACACCGCTGCGCGTGGCGCTGCCCAACAAGGGACGCCTGTCCGAGAAGGCGCTGGAGCTCTTCGAGCAGGCCGGGCTCAAGGCGACCTTCCGGGCGGACCGCGCCCTCATGGCCAGCCTCGGCCCCGACTTCCAGGCGATCATGGTCCGGGCCGGGGACATCCCCGAGTTCCTGGCCGACGGCGCCGCGGAGATCGGGGTCACCGGCGCGGACCTGGTGGCCGAGAGCGGGCAGGACCTGGAGGAGGTCCTGGACCTGGGCTTCGGGAGCTGCCGGCTGGTGGTGGCGGTGAAGGACGAGTCCGACGCGCGTTCGGCCCGGGACCTCCCGGCCGGCACCCGGGTGGCCACCTCCTTCCCCCGCTCCGCCCGGGCCTACTTCGAGTCGCTGGGGATCCCCATCGAGATCGCGCCGGTGAGCGGCGCCGCCGAGATCGCCCCGCACCTGGGCGTGGCCGACGTCATCGTCGACCTGACCTCCACGGGCTCGACCCTGCGGGTGAACGGCCTCCGGGAGGTCGACACGGTGCTCGAGTCCTCGGCCCGTCTGGTGGCCAGCCGCGCCGCCATGGACGACCCCGCCACCCGGGGCACGGTCGAGGAGCTGGCCACCGCGCTGGAGTCGGTGCTCCGCGCCCGCGCCAAGCGCTACCTCATGGCCAACGTGCCCCGGGACCGCCTGGAGCAGGTCCGGGAGGTGCTCCCCGGGATCAACGGCCCGACCATCGTGGATGTCCTGGACGACGACCGCTGGGTCGCCGCCCACGCCGTGGTGGACGCCGACCGCGTGTACCAGACCATCTCGGCGCTCAAGGAGCTGGGCGCCGAGGGCATCCTCCTCACCCGCATCGAGAGGCTCATGCCGTGAGCCCGCTGGCCCTCTTCCACGACGGACGCCTGACCGACCTCTCCGACGAGGCGCGGCGCCACCTCCTGGAGCGCGCCCCGGCCGACGCGCCGGAGCTGGCCGACCAGGTCCGCGCCCTCATGGAGGAGGTCCGCCGTCGGGGCGACGACGCCCTGCTGGAGATGGCCGAGCGCTTCGACGGCGTCCGCCTGGAGTCCCTGGAGGTCCCGCGCGCCCGCTGGCACGAGGCCGTGGAAGGGCTCGACCCGACGGTCCGCGCGGCCCTGGAGCGCGCCACCGCCAACATCCGCCGCTTCCACGAGGCGCAGCTCCCCGACGAGGTGGCCGTGGACGTCGAGCCCGGCGTGCGCATCACCCGCCGGTGGGCCCCGCTGGAGCGCGTGGGCGTGTACGCCCCCGGAGGCCGGGCCTCGTATCCGTCCTCGGTGCTCATGGGCGTGGTGCCCGCCCGGGCCGCCGGCGTCGGCGAGGTCGTGGTGTGCTCCCCGCCGGGACCCGACGGCAGCCCGCCTCCGGCCGTGCTGGCCGCCTGCGCCCTGGGGGGCGCGGACCGCCTCTTCGCGCTGGGCGGCGCCGGCGCCGTGGCCGCCCTGGCCGGAGGCACCGCGACCGTGCCCGCCGTGGACGCCATCGTCGGCCCCGGGAACCGGTGGGTCACCGAGGCCAAGCGTCAGGTGGCGGGGCGGGTCCTCATCGACTCCCCTGCCGGGCCCTCCGAGGTGCTGGTCGTGGCCGACGGCACCACCGACCCCGAGCTGGCGGCCTGGGAGCTCCTGGCCCAGGCCGAGCACGACCCCGAGGCCGCCTGCGTCCTGGTGACCACCTCCCCCGAGGGGGCCGACGCCACCCGCGCCGCCCTGGCCCGCCTCCTCGACGAGGCCCCCCGGGCCGAGGTCGCCCGCACCGCCCTGGAGGCCCACGGGGCCATCCTCGTGGCCGACGACCGGGCGGCCGCGCTGGCCTTCGCCGAGGCGTACGCCGCCGAGCACCTCTCGGTCATGACGGGCGCGTCCGCCGAGGACGCCGCCCGGATCCGCACCGCCGGCACGGTCTTCGTCGGTCCCTGGGCCTCGGTGGCCTTCGGCGACTACATGACCGGCGCCAACCACGTCCTGCCCACCTCGGGCCGGGCCCGGAGCTTCTCCGGGCTGTCCACCCACCACTTCCTGCGCTCCTTCACGGTGCAGGAGATCGACGCCGAGGGCGCGCGCTCCATGGCCGACGACGTGGCCGCCCTGGCCACGGCCGAAGGGCTGCCGGCCCACGGCGCCGCCGCACTCGCACGACGGAGAGACGCATGAGCCCCTTCCCCCGGCCCGGCTACGAGCGCCTGAGCCGCTACCTCCCGGACCGGCGCCCCGTGGCGCTGGACCTCAGCGACAACACCAACATGTGGGGCGCGCATCCCGCGGCCCGGAAGGTGGTGGAGCACGCGGCCGAGGAGGACATCTCCAAGTATCCGACGCTGTACGCCGACGACCTCCGGGAGGCCGCGGCCGAGCGGGTGGGCGTGACCCCGGAGCACATCACCACCGGGTGCGGCTCCGACGACGTCCTGGACTCCGTCTTCAAGGCGTCGGGCGGCTCGGACGACGACTGGATCAGCGTGGTGGCCCCCACCTTCTCCATGACCGTCCCGCTGGCGCTCATGAACGGCGTGGAGTCCCGGGTGGTGACGTGGGACGACGCGCTGGAGGACCCGGACGTCCTCCTCGCGGGCGATCCCTCGGTGGTCTACGTCTGCCGGCCCAACAACCCCACCGGGTACATGGCCCCCTTCGACTGGGTCCAGGGGATCGTGGACGCCTGCGAGGGCGGGCCGCTGGTCGTGATCGACGAGGCCTACATCGACTACGGCGGCGAGAGCTTCGCGCTCCAGGCCGCCTCCAACCCGGGGCTGGTCGTGACCCGCACCCTCTCCAAGGCCTTCGGGCTGGCGGGCATGCGGGTGGGGTGGGCGGTGGCCACGCCCGAGACCATCACGACCATCGACAAGGCCCGTGGACCCTACAAGGTGGCCCGCCTCTCGGCGGCGTGCGCGGCGGCCGCCCTCCGGGACGAGGAGGGGTGGGTCGAGCGCACGGTGGCCGAATGCAACGAGAACCGCCGCCGCTGCGAGGCCGAGCTGGCCGAGCGGGGCTTCGAGCCCCTGGAGTCCCACACCAACTTCATGTTCTTCCGCGCCCCCTCGGGGGACGCCGTGGCCGACGCCAACGGCCTCCGGGAGCACGGGGTGGCGCTCCGTCCCTTCCCCGGGACGTACCCGGGCGGAGGGGACGGGCTGCGCTGCTCGGTGGGGCCGTGGCACATGATGGAGACCTTCCTGAAGGCTCTGGACGCCTACACGGCCTCGCTTGAGGAGGCCACGGCCGCCGAGACCGCGCCGTGAGGGTCGCCCTCTTCGACTACGGCGCCGGCAACCTCCACTCCTTGGGCAAGGCCCTGGAGGCGGAGGGCTGCGAGGTCGTGGTGACCGACGACTGGGACGAGGCGCTGGCGCTGGACGCGCTGGTGCTCCCCGGCGTGGGCGCCTTCGGCCAGGCCGCCGCCAGCCTCCCCGAGGACCGGACGGGGCTCCGCCGCGCCCTGGAGGAGGGCATGCCCGCGCTGGGCATCTGCCTGGGCATGCAGCTCCTCTTCGACGTCAGCGAGGAGTCCGAAGGCGACGGCATCGGGCTCGTCCCGGGCCGGGTCACGAAGCTGGAGGCCAGCGTCGTCCCCCAGATGGGGTGGAACGACGTGGAGACCTCCGACGACCCGCTCTTCGCGGGCACCGACGGGCTCGTGGCCTACTACGCCAACTCCTACGTCTGCGAGCCGGCGGACGAGCGCGACGCCATCGCCTGGTCCGAGTACGAGGGGCGGCGCTACGCCGCGGCGGTGCGGAAGGGGCGGAGCTGGGGGATGCAGTTCCACCCCGAGAAGAGCTCCGGGGCGGGCCGGCGGCTGCTGGCCAACTGGGTGGCCGAGGCACGGAAGGCGCTGGAGGCCTCCGGCGAGGGCACGGGGGCCGGAGCCGCCGAGCCGGGGACGGACCGATGATCGTGGCCCCGGCGGTGGACCTGAAGGGCGGGCGCTGCGTGCAGCTCGTGGGCGGACGCCCCGAGGACGAGCGCGTCTCCCTCCCGGACCCGCTCCGGGTGGCGCAGGACTGGTGGGGGAAGGGCTTCGGCACCCTCCACCTGGTGGACCTGGACGCCGCGCTGGGCTCCGGCGACAACCTGGAGCTCCTCCGCACGCTCGTGGACGCCACCCCCGCCGAGACCCAGGTGGGGGGCGGCATCCGGGACGACGCCCGGGCCGACGCGCTCCTGGAGGCCGGGGCCGACCGCATCGTGGTGGGCACCCGGGCGCTGGACGATCCCGAGTGGCTGGCCGAACTGGCCGGGCGCTGGCCCGGCCGCGTGACCGTGGCCGCGGACACCCGGGACGGCATCGTGCTGCGGAAGGGGTGGACCGAGGCCTCGGGGCTGCCCGTGGAGGAGTTCCTGGGCGGCCTGGCCGAGCTGCCGCTGGCCGGCGTGCTGGCCACGGACGTGGGACGCGAGGGCCGGCTGGAGGGGATCGACCGGGAGGGCGTGGCCGCCACGGTGGCCGCCAGCCCCCACCCGGTCTGGATCTCCGGCGGGGTGACCACGCTGGACGAGATGCAGTGGCTGGACGGGACGGGCGCGCACGGCGCCGTCCTGGGCATGGCCCTCTACACGGGCTCGGTGGACGCCGACGAGGTGGCCCGCCGCTGGGGCGGGACGCCCGGATCCGCCATCGACGAAGTCGCCAACGACGACGAGGACGACGCATGAGCAAGCTGAAGCGCGAGACCGGGGAGACCCGGGTGGTGTGCCGGGTGACCCGGGGGACGGGCGAGGCCCGGGTGTCGGTGGACGACACCTTCCTCCGCCACATGGTGGAGACGCTGGCCCGCTACGCCGCCCTGGACGTCGAGCTCGAGGCCGAGGGCGACATGCGCCACCACCTCGTCGAGGACGTGGCCATCACCCTGGGGCTGGCCCTCAAGGACGAGATCCCGGCCAAGGCGGAGCGCTACGGCTCGGCGCTGGTCCCCATGGACGAGGCGCTGGTGGAGGCCGCGGTGGACGTGGGCGGCCGCCCCTGGTTCGTGGGCGAGGTGCCCTCCAAGCTCTACACCCACTTCCTCCACTCCTTCGCCACGAACCTCGACGCCACCCTGCACGTGCGGGTGATCCGGGGGACGGACAAGCACCACATGGTGGAGGCCGGGATCAAGGCCACGGGGCTGGCGCTGCGCCAGGCGCTCCGCGAGGGCGACCAGGTGTTCAGCACCAAGGGCTCCGTGAAGCTGGAGCGCCTCGACTGATGCTCCGCCCCAGGGTCATCGTCTGCCTGGACGTGAAGGACGGGCGGGTCGTGAAGGGCGTGCAGTTCGAGGGCCTCCGGGACGTGGGCGATCCCGTGGAGCTCGCCCGCCGCTACGAGGAGGAGGGCGCCGACGAGATCGTCTACCTGGACGTGTCCGCCTCCAAGGAGGGGCGCGGGACCTTCCTGGACGTGGTGCGCCGCACCGCCGAGACGCTCTTCATCCCGCTGACCGTGGGGGGCGGCGTGCGCTCCGCCGACGACATCGGCCCGCTCCTGCGCGCCGGCGCCGACAAGATCAGCGTGAACACCGCCGCCGTGACCGACCCGGGCCTCCTCACCGAGGGCGCCCGGCGCTTCGGCTCCCAGTGCGTGGTGGCCAGCATCGACGCCGCCCGGGAGGACGACGGGACGTACCGCTGCTACACCCACGGCGGCTCGAAGCCCACGGAGCTGGAGGCGGTGGCGTGGGCCCGGGAGTGCAAGGAGCGGGGCGCCGGCGAGATCCTCCTCACCTCCATCGACCGGGACGGCGCCCGCACCGGCTACGAGCTGGAGCTGACCCGGTCCGTGGCGGACGTGGTGCCCGTGCCGGTCATCGCGTCGGGGGGCGCGGGCGAGGCGGCCCACCTCCGGGACGCCTTCCGGGAGGGGCGGGCCTCGGCGGCGCTGGTGGCCGGGATCCTCCACGACGGGCTGACCACCGTGGGCGCCCTGAAGCGCGCGCTGGCGGGGTGGGACATTCCCGTGCGTCCCGCGCCGGAGACGGCCGCGGCCGCGGGAGGCGCCTCGTGACCGACCGCGCGCTGAAGACGGCCGCCGACCTGGACGCCCTGGACTTCGACAAGGCCGAGGGGCTGATCCCCGTGGTGGCGCAGGACGCCGGGGACGGCCGGGTCCTCATGGTGGCGTGGGCCGACCGGGAGGCGCTGAAGCGCACCCTGGAGACGGGGACCGCCTGGTTCTGGAGCCGCTCCCGGGGCGCCCTGTGGCAGAAGGGCGAGACCAGCGGGAACGTCCTGAAGCTCGTGTCGCTCCACGCCGACTGCGACGGCGACACGGTCCTGGCCCGGGTGCGCCCCACGGGCCCCGCGTGCCACACCGGGGAGCCCACGTGCTTCGGCGAGGGCGCGGCGCCGGAGGGCGGACGGGACCAGGACGACACCCTCTCCGCCCTCGAGGCCGTCCTCCGCGCCCGCCAGGAGGAGCGCCCCGAGGGCTCCTACACGGTGCGCCTCCTGGAGGACGAGAACCTGCGGCTCAAGAAGCTGGGCGAGGAGACCGCGGAGCTGGTCACCGCGCTGGCCAAGGACGACGCCGAGCGGATCCCCGAGGAGGCCGCGGACCTGGTCTACCACGTGCTGGCCGCGCTGCGCGGCGCCGGGGTGGACCTGGCCGAGGTGATGGCGGTGCTGGAGAAGCGGCGGGGCTGACGGCTCGGGCGGGGACGGGCCGCCCGACGCTCACATGAGGAGCGTCAGCCAGTGGACCGCGAAGCCCACGAACGCCAGGAAGAAGATCAGGAGGAGCAACTGCTCCGGGTCGGCCAGGACGCGGAGGACCCATCCCGCCATGCGCTCGGCCAGGCCCGCCTTGGGCCGCAGCGTCCGGCGCGCCAGCCGCCTCTTCACGGCGGCGGCCCGCGCCAGGGCGGAGGCCGGATCGTCCCCCGCCGCCATCCGGCGGCGGTCCTCCGCCGCCGAGTCCCACGCGGCCAGCACCTTCCCCAGGAAGCCGTGGGCCACGTGGGGCCCGCCGTGCCCGCGCCGCCGGGAGCACGTGCGCTCCGTCCCCGGGCACCCCTGCCCGCACCGATCGCCCTTCGACGCCCGCGCCACGTTGGCGTAGCGGGAGAGAGCGGTCCGGTCGGTCTCGAGGAGGAGCTTCATGTCCCCAAGAGAGCCCGCCGGGGCCCGTCCGGCCAGGGGGCGGCTAGCCTGTCGGGCCCTCCCCGCCCTTCGCGCCGTCCCGGCTACGGCGCGGGCACGTCCAGCGCGTCCAGCCCGGCCGCCATCTCCTCGTGGACCCAGAGCTGGAGCCCCAGGGGCACGAGCCCCGCGCTCCGGAAGACCCGGCGGTACCACGTGGCCGGCCGGGCGTGGAAGCCGTCCCGGTCCCCTGCCTCGGGGTCGTCGTCGGAGGTGAACACCTCCAGGAGCGCGACCCCGCCCACCAGGTCCACCAGGGCGTCGATCCCCTCCAGGACCGTCCTCTTGTCCAGGTAGTGGAGGACGTCGGCGCACACCACCAGGTCGAAGGGCTCGGGGAAGTCCTCGCCGGCCAGCCCCTCGTAGCTTCCCCGCCGCAGCCCCCGCTCCGCGCCGAAGCGCTCCACCGCGTACTCGCTGGGATCGAGGCCCAGGTACGTGGCGTGGGGCCGGAGCTCGGCCAGGACGGGCTGCCACCGCCCCTCCCCCGCCCCCACGTCGAGGACCGTCTCCAGGGGCCGGTCCAGCACCGACTCGGCCGCCGCCACCGCCAGCGCCGCCTCCCGAGCCAGCGCCTCGGCGTCCCGGGCCGGGTCCTCCCCCCGGTACCAGCGGTCGAAGTAGGCGCGGTCGTAGGACTTCACGTGAGCTCGCTGATCTCGAGGAGGTGGCCGTCGGGGTCGCGGAAGAAGGCGCGGATCTCCCCGCCTCGATCCTGGGGCGGCGCCAGGAACTCGGCGCCCCGCTCGGTCAGGACGTCGTACGCGGCCCGGCAGTCCGGCACCCGGAAGGTGAGCTGGTGGTCCACCCGGTCCGCGTCGGCCGGGGCCGCGAAGGTCACGGTGGGCTTGCCCGGCGTGGGGCCTCCCCCGGTCACCAGGAGGAGCCAGGTGCCCAGGAGACGGAGCACCGCCGAGGTGCCCCCGTACTCCCGGTGGAGCTCGGCCCCCACCACGTCCACGTAGAAGTCCCGGGCGCGCTCCACGTCCTCCACCACCAGGAGGAGGGTGAGCTCCATGCCCTCGCCCGGGAAGGCGGCGTCCGGGCTCCGACCCGCGCCGCCGCGACCGTCACCCATCCGTGACCTCCCCACCGCGGTCCGCCGGCCGGAAGAAGCCCCAGCTCCGGAGCCCGCCCTCCACCTCCGCGGTCCCGGTCCGGGCGTACCCCAGGTGCTCGTAGAGCGGGACGTTGGCCGGGTCCTCGGTGGTGAGGGAGACGCCCGCCGACCACGGCGCCCCGGCGGCGAGGGCGTGGACCGCGTCCATGAGCGCCCGCCCGACCCCCCGACCCCGCAGGCCGTCGCGGACCCCGATCATGTTGAGATGGTGGTGCCGCTCGGCCGGACCGAAGGACGCGGTGGCGCGGCCGAAGGCTTCGTACCGGTGGAGAGACGCGTCGCCGAGCCCGTCCCAGGTGGACGCGCGGAGCGTCGCCACCTCGGGCGGGCTCCTCCGCCCGTCGCCGCACGAGACCAGGGCGGTGGCCAGCAGCCGGTCCCCGTCACGGACGCCCAGGACCGGCTCGGCCCGCAGCACCCGGCAGCCGGCGAAGAAGCCGACCAGGGCGTGGAGGCGCCCGTCGTAGTCGCCCTCCTCGCCCAGGACGAAGCGCATCACCGGATAGTCCCGGAAGGCCTCGCAGAGGACCGCCGTCGCCTCGGGAAGCTCGTCCGCGCCGAGCTCGCGCACGCGGAGGTCTGTCGGGGTCAATGCTCGCACTCCTGCACGGGGTCGATTCCCTACAGGACTCCGCTCCGCCCTCGCCCGCAAGCGGGGGCCGCCGGCGCTACCCGCCGAAGAGCAGCCGCACGGCGAAGATCACGATCATGGCGGTGACGAAGTTCCGGACCCACGCCTGGCCCTTCAGCACCTGGAGGTGCACCCCGGCGATGCCGCCCAGGTAGTTCCCGCACGCCAGCCACACGGCCATCATCCAGTCGACCTTCCCCCCGGCGGAGAAGATCAGGAGAGCCAGGGGGGTGAAGGCCAGCACCAGCGCCATCTTCAGCGCGTTGCCCCGGATGAGGTCGAGGCCGGCGGCGGAGGTCATGCCCAGGATCAGGAAGCCCACGCCCGCCTGGATGAACCCGCCGTAGACGCCCACCAGGAAGAAGCCGCCCAGGAAGAGCAGCCGGCTCGTGCCCTCGGGCAGGGGGCGCTCCTCGTCCTCGCCGGGCATGCTCCGCCCGTGCCAGATGCTCCACACGGCCACCGCCACCATGGTTCCGGCCAGGACGCGGCGGAACGCCAGGTCCCCGATCTCCACGGCGGCCCACGAGCCCAGGCCCGCCCCGATGAGCGCCGGGGGGATGGCGAACTTCAGCCACGGCCCCTGGACCAGCCCCTTCTTCTGGAAGCTCCGCAGCGCCCCCACCGAGTTGGTGAGGATGGCCAGGCGGTTCGTCCCGTTGGCCACCGTGGGCGGGAGGCCCAGGAAGATCATCATGGGGAGGGTCAGGAAGGACCCGCCTCCGGCGATGGCGTTCACGACTCCCGCCACCAGGCCCACGAGGAAGAGGAGGACGGCGTCGAGGATGGGATCGCTCAAGGGGCTCGGGTTCCTGGGAGGGTCGGGGGCGGAAGGGCCCCTACGGTACCGCATGGGGGCGGGTGCGCGCTATCTTGGGCGCCGTCCGCGGGGGAGGTCGGCCAGGACCCGATCAGGAGAAGGGACATGAGCGTTTCCAGGACCTTGGGGCTCGCGCTCTGGGCGACCCTCGCGGCCTCGACGGCGGCGCCCGTCCCCGGCGCGCCGGGCGTCGGACCGGAGGCGCTGGCCGCCCAGGCCCTCCCGGATCTCGAAGGCCAGGTCGAGGCGGCCGAGCGCGGCTTCGCCCGGTCCATGGCCGAGCGGGACGCCGACGCCTTCGCCGGCTATGTGGCGGAGGACGCGGTCTTCTTCGGCGCCTCGGTGCTGCGGGGCCGGGAAGCGGTGGTGGCCGGATGGGCGCCCTACTTCGAGGGGGCCGCGGCGCCCTTCTCGTGGGAGCCCGAGGAGGTGGTCGTCCTCTCCTCGGGGGCGCTGGCGCACAGCTCGGGCCCGGTCCGGGACCCCGAGGGGAACCGGGTGGCCACCTACAACTCGATCTGGCGCCTCGACCCCGACGGGCGATGGCGGGTGGTCTTCGACAAGGGGTGCGCCTGCCCGGGTCCGGGCTGACCGGCCCCTACTCGGCCCGCTCCGGGAAGAGCACGCCCCGCTTGAACACCCAGTAGAGGTAGCCGAAGGCGGGGACCAGCAGGACGGTCCCGCCGGCCAGGATCCCCAGGACCAGCCGGAGCGTCACGTCGGGCGCGGCCGCGTCCCGGATGCCCACCGAGCCGGCCACGAGCCAGGGGTGCATGCCGAGGCCCCACCCCGCCAGGAGGAGGACCGCCACGGCCCCGGCCGCCGACCGGGCCAGCACCCACCGCCGCGCGGCCAGGGCGCCCATGGCCGCCACCCAGGCCGCCGCGCCCGCGAACCCGACGGCCCGCCCCGACGCGCTCTCCAGCAGGTGCCCCGCCACCTCCGGCGCCGCCCCCCGCGCCATCCACGCCGCCGCCGCGGCGAGTGCCCCGGTGGCCACCCCGCTCCACAGCGCGCGGGCCCGGAAATCCTCTCGGAGCGCCGGATCCCGGGTCTCGAGGACCAGGTAGACCGCCGCGAGCCAGGAGAAGAGCGCCAGGGTGAGGAGCCCCACGGCCCAGGGGAAGGGCGCGAGCCACGGGTCCACGAAGCCGCCGGTGACCACGCCGTCCTCGTAGCCGATGGCGGGGGTGGAGAGGGCGCCCAGGATCACGCCGAGCATGACGGGGGTGACGAGGCTGCTCACCGCGAAGACCTTCCGCCAGGCGTCGGCGCCCTCGGTCTCGCCCACGTCGGCCTCCAGCTTCCGGACCACGAACGCCGAGCCCCGCAGCACGATCCCCACCAGCATGAGCGTCACGGGAACGTGCAGCGCCGTCATGATGACGGCGAAGGCCGTGGGGAACGCGGTGAAGAGGAGCACCACCACCACGATCATCCAGACGTGGTTCGCCTCCCACACCGGGCCGATGGCGTGGGCCACGACCTCCCGCTGCGCCCCGGCCCGGGGGCCGCGGGCCAGGAGGTCCCACGTGCCGCCCCCGAAGTCGGCGCCGGCCAGGAGCGTGTAGACCATCAGGGAGAGGAGGATCACCCCGGCCACCACCTCGGCGAGCACGGGCCTACCCCTCCTGTCCGGACGCCGGACCCACCGACGTGGTCCCGGACGCTCCGGGCGCGGCCAGCTCGGCCTCCCGGGCGTCGACGGACCGGGCCAGGCGCAGCATGAGGACGACGACCACCACCGTGAGGAAGACGTACAGCAGGGTGAAGGCGGTGAACGGGACGACGAGCCCCGGCATGGGCGTCACCGCCTCCTCGGTCCGCATGACCTGCCAGATGATCCACGGCTGGCGGCCCACCTCCGTGACGACCCACCCCGCCTCCATGGCCACGACGGCCGCCGGGCCCGCCGCCACCAGCGCCCACAGGAGCGGCCGGGAGCCGGCCAGGGACGGGCCCCGCCAGAGGCGCCAGAGCCCCACCAGGCCCAGGAGCGCCAGGCCGGTGCCGATCCCGACCATGATCTGGAAGGCGAGGTGGACCGGGAGCACCGGGGGCCACTCGTCCCGGGGAACGTCGTCGAGCCCGGTCACCACGGCGTCGGGGTCCCGGTGGACCAGGAGGGAGAGCCCGCACGGGATCTCCAGCGCCCACCGGACCTCGCCGGCCTCCTCGTCGGGGAGGCCGCCCAGGAGCAGCGGCGCGCAGGGGCCGGTCTCGAAGTGGGCCTCCATGGCGGCGAGCTTGGCGGGCTGGTGCTCGGCCACCATGCGCGCGGTGACGTCGCCGCTCAGCGGCTGGAGGAGCGCGGCGACCGCGCCCAGCCCCACCGCCAGGCGGAGGGCCGCCCGGTGGAGCTCGCTCCCGGGATCCCGCAGGAGGCGGAGCGCGTGGAGCGCCGCCGCCCCGAAGCCGGTCACGATGTACGCAGCCAGGATCATGTGGACCGTGTTGGCGATCCAGAACGGGTTGGTCATGGCCGCCACCGGGTCGATGACCGCCGCGCCCTCGCCGGGGAGATAGCCGGTGGGGGCGTTCATCCACCCGTTCACGCTGAGGACGAAGAGCGCCGAGGCCGCGCCGGAGAGGGCCACCACCACGCCGGCCGCCAGGTGCGCCCCCCGGGAGATGCGGTCCCACCCGTAGAGGTAGATCCCGAGGAAGATCGCCTCGGTGAAGAAGGCGAAGCCCTCCAGGGAGAAGGGCATCCCCACCAGGGGCCCCGCCACCTCCATGAAGCGGGGCCAGAGGAGCCCGAGCTCGAAGGAGAGGACGGTCCCGGAGACGGCGCCCACCGCGAAGAGGAGCGCCAGCCCCTTGGACCACGCCACGGTGAGGCGGCGCCACACGTCCCGGCCGGTCCTCAGCCAGAGCGCCTCGGCCAGGACCATGAGGAGGGGGAGGCCCACCCCGATGGCCGCGAAGACGATGTGGAACGCCAGCGACAGCGCCATCTGGGAGCGGGCCGCCAGGAGATCGCTCACCGGCCCGCCCCCGGCCTCATGCGACGTCGCGCCGGGAGAGGTCGACCGGCCGCTCGACCCTCACCGGCGGGCGCCCCGTGATCAGGCGCGCGCCCCGGGACTGGACCAGCCACTGCCAGGCCCAGTGGATCATGACCATGACCTTGTTCCGGTAGCCGATCAGGAAGGCCACGTGCACCAGGCTCCAGAGGAGCCAGGCCGGGAGCCCCGAGACGGTGAAGCGACCCACGTCGGCCACCGCGCGGGCCCGGCCGATGGTGGCCATGTTCCCCTTGTCCCGGTAGCGGAAGGCGCCCCGGGGCGGCGCCTCCTCCCCCCGGGCCGCGGCGCGGAGCTCGGCGGTCACCAGATCGCCCACGAAGGCGCCCATCTGGAGCGCCCCCTGGGCCACGCCGGGCACCGGCTGGCCGGTGCGGGCGTCCACCTGGGCCGCCATGTCCCCGATCACGAAGGCCCGGGGGTGGCCGGGGATCGAGCAGTCCGGCTCCACCCGCACCCGTCCCTGGGGATCCAGCGGCACGTCCAGCGTGCCCGAGACCGGAGCCGCCTTCACGCCGGCGGCCCAGATCACGTTGGCCGCGGGGATGTGCTCCTCCCCCGCCCGCACGCCGTCCTCGTCGACGTCGGTGACGAAGGTGTGGAGGCGCACCTCCACCCCCAGCCGCTCCAGGTCCCGGAGCGCCCGGGCCGACGCCCGCTCGGACATGCCGGGGAGGAGGCGGTCGGCCCCCTCCACCACGAGGATGCGGGCCGTGCTGGTGTCGACCCGGCGGAAGTCCCGGGGGATGGTCTCCGACGCGATCTCCCGGAGCGCCCCGGCCATCTCCACCCCGGTGGGACCTCCCCCCACCACCACGAAGGTGAGCTTGGCCCGGCGGGCCTCGGCGTCCTCCTCGAGCTCGGCCTCCTCGAAGGCCAGGAGGACCCGGCGCCGGATGTCGATGGCGTCGTCCAGCGTCTTGAGCCCCGGCGCCCGCGCCTCCCACCCGTCGTTGCCGAAGTAGGTGTGGGTGGCGCCGGCGGCCAGGACCAGCCAGTCCCAGGCGATCTCCTCGCCGCCGCAACGCAGGGTCCGCCCCTCGAGGTCCACCGCGGTCACCTCCCCCAGGACCACGTGCACGTGGGGATGGTCCCGGACGACCCCCCGGATGGGCGTGGCGATGTCCGCCGGGGAGAGGGCGGCCGTGGCCACCTGGTAGAGGAGGGGCTGGAAGACGTGGTGGTTCCGGCGGTCCAGGAGGAGGACCTCGGCGCCGGCGTCGGCCAGGCGCTTCACCGTCTCGAGGCCCCCGAAGCCGGCCCCCACCACCACGACGCGGGGGCGGGCGACCTGGGGATCCGGCGAGATGTGCGGCTTCATGAGGCCCTCCGGGGCAGCTCCGCCGAAGCGGATCGTGGGGGCGACGTCCAACCCTTGTCCATGAAGATCGCCGCTTGCACCATTTGGTGCAAGCCCCCGCGGGGGGAGGAGCGGAGGGAGCCGGCCCGGCCTCCCCGACCGGTGGGGGGGCGCCGGGCGAGCCGGCTCAGCACCCCGCCCCGCTCACGCCCCGGCTCCCCCGTAGACCCGCCCCAGGACCTCCCGGGCCGCCTCGGTGGTGCGGTCCAGGTCCTCCTCGGTGTGGGCCGTGGAGAGGAAGAGCGCCTCGAAGGGGCTGGGCGCCAGGTAGAAGCCCCGCTCCAGCATCCCGTGGAAGAAGCGCCCGAAGCGCTCCCGGTCCGAGCCCGACGCCTCGGCCCACCCGTGGACCGGGGGAGAACGGAAGTGGAGGCTGGCCATGGCGCCCACCCGGTGCCAGGTGAGGTCCAGGCCCAGGTCCTCGAGCACCGCGAGCACGCGCCGCTCCAGGTGCGCCCCCAGCTCCTCGAGGCGGTCGTAGAGCTCCGGGTGGTCCCGAAGGTGCGTGAGGGTCGCGATCCCGCCCGCCGTCGCCAGCGGGTTCCCCGAGAGGGTGCCGGCCTGGTAGACCTTCCCCTCCGGCGCGATCTGCTCCATGAGCTCGGCCTTCCCGCCGTAGGCGCCCACGGGGAGCCCGCCACCCAGGATCTTGCCCAGGGTCGTGAGGTCCGGGGTGACGCCGAAGCGCTCCTGCGCGCCGCCGGGAGCCAGGCGGAAGCCGGTCATGACCTCGTCGAAGATCAGGACCGCGCCGTGCCGGTCGCAGAGGGAGCGGAGCCCCTCGAGGAAGCCCTCGACCGGGGGCACGCACCCCATGTTGCCCGCCACCGGCTCGACGATGACGCACGCCACCCCGCCGGGGTTGGCGTCGAAGAGCGCCTGCACCGAGTCCAGGTCGTTGTACTCGGCGACCAGGGTGTCCCGGGCCGTGCCCTCGGTGACGCCGGGGCTGGACGGGGCGCCGTGGGTGGCCGCGCCGGAGCCGGCCTCCACCAGGAAGGAGTCGCCGTGGCCGTGGTACCCGCCGCGGAACTTGATCATCACGTCCCGGCCGGTGGCGGCCCGCGCCAGGCGCACCGCGCTCATGGTGGCCTCGGTGCCGGAGTTCACCAGCCGGACCTTGTCCACCGACGGGACCATCTCCACCACCAGGTCGGCCAGCGTGACCTCGGCCTCGGTGGGGGCGCCGAAGGAGGTGCCCCGGGCCAGCGCCCGCTCCACGGCCTCCCGCACGTCGGGATGGTTGTGGCCCAGGAGCATGGGGCCCCACGAGCCCACGTAGTCCAGGTAGCGGTTGCCGTCCACGTCGTGGACGTACGCCCCCTCGGCGCGCTCGATGAAGACCGGGGTCCCGCCCACGCTCCCGAAGGCGCGCACCGGGCTGTTCACCCCGCCGGGGATGTGCCGCCCCGCCGCCTCGAAGAGCGCGCCGCTCCGCTCCAGTCCGCCTCCGCCGTGCTCCGTATCGCCCATGGGGCTCCTCTACCTCTTCTGGATGTGGTTCCGTTGTCGGGTCGGTCGACGCGCCGCGGGTCAGCCCGCGTCCCGGGCCCGGAGGACGTGGGCGGCCGCGCGGGCCACCCCCTCCAGGCTCGTCTCGTCGGCGGTGTGGATCCGCCAGCCGGCGGCTTCGGCGGCCTCGCCCGTGGTGGGGCCGATGACCGCGGCGGCCGCCCGCTCCCGGAGTCGCTCCAGCACCTCGGCCGGGAGCGCCCGGGCCAGCCCCTCGACCGCCGACGGGCTGGTGAAGGTCACTACCCCCACAGCCCCCGTATCGATCAGCTCGGCGCACGCCACCGCGTCCAGCTCGTCGAGCTCGGTGCGGTACGCCTCCACCCGGTCCACCGCGTGGCCCGCCTCCCCGAAGAGGACGGGGATGGTGTCCGCCGCCCGGGGCGTGGTCGGGTAGAGGACCCGCAGACGCCGCCCCGCCGCCGCCGGGCCCGCGCGCTCCAGCACGGCCCGGGCCAGGGCCTCGCCCGTCCCCTCGGCCACCAGGTCCGGAGGCCAGCCGGCCTCCCGGGCGGCCCGGGCGGTCTTCTCCCCCACCACCGCCACCCCGGGTCCGCCGGGGGCCCGCCCCACCACGCCGGCCACGGCCTCGAGGGCCCGACGGCTGGTGAAGAGGATCCAGTCGTAGTCGCCGGCGGTGTCGGCCAGACGACGGAGCGCCGCCGGGTCCTCCGGGGGCTCGAGGGACGTGGTGGACCAGTGGAGGACCGGCACGCCCAGGGCGCGGAGCGCGTCGCCCAGGCGCCCGTCGCGGGCGTCCTCGTCCCGGGTCACCACCGCGTGGACGGCCGGAGCGGGGCCGGCGGGGTCCGGGGCGGCGGGCCCCGGGTCCGCCGGGGTCGTCATGTCGTGGGGGGCTCCCACGACGCCCAGTCGCGGGGCGTCGGCATCTGGAAGAAGGTCTCCTGGAAGGAGCCGGGCTCGGGTTCGGCACGGCGCGATCGCCGCGCGGGCGGGAGGCCCGCCGCGGAAGTCGGCACGCGCTCGCCGCCCCACCGTAGGGCGCTCCGCGACGGCGGGCAACAGCTGCCCGCGGCTGGAGCCGGCGCACCAGGTCGCTAGCTTTCGGGAACGGTCGAGCCCCACTTCCACCGGAGGCCAGCATGTCCCACCGCGGCACCATCGCCATCCTCACCGGAGGCGGCGACGTCCCCGGGCTGAACCCCGCCATCCGCGCCGTCACCATCCGGGCCACCCGCGAGGGCTACCGGGTCCTCGGGATCCGCCGGGGCTGGCGGGGGCTGGTGGACCTGGTCCCCGATCCCGACGCCGACAACTCCGCCTCGGTGGTGGAGCTGTCGGAGGCGCTGGTCAACCGCGCCGGCCGCACCGGCGGCACCTTCCTCCACACCAGCCGGACCCGACCCAGCCACCTCCCCAGGGCCTTCGTGCCCTCGCATCTGGAGGACCGGTACGACGACGACATCAACGACCTCACCCCCACGGTCCTGGAGAACCTGGACTTCCTGGGCGTGGACACGCTGATCCCCATCGGCGGGGACGACACCCTCTCCTACGGGCACCGGCTCCACGAGGAGGGCGTCGGCGTCGTGGCCATCCCCAAGACCATGGACAACGACGTGGCGGGGACGGACTACTGCATCGGGTTCAGCACCTGCGTGACCCGCACCATCGAGCTGACCCACCGGCTGCGCACCTCCGCGGGGAGCCACGAGCGGATCCTACTCATCGAGGTCTTCGGGCGCTACGCCGGCTTCACCGCCCTGCTGCCCACCATGGCCGGCGCGGCGGACCGGTGCGTCATCCCCGAGGCGGAGGTGGACCCGGCGCACCTCACCGAGCTCCTGGTGAAGGACCGGAGCCGGAATCCGTCGAACTACTCGGTCTGCCTCATCAGCGAGGGCGCCGTGCTCCGCGACGCCGACGACATGGTCTTCGAGAGCCACGAGACCGACCAGTTCGGCCACAAGAAGCTGGGCGGGGTCGGTGACCGCCTGGCCGAGCGGATCAAGGAGCTCACCCCGCGCTTCAACGGCGGGAAGCAGATCAACCTGGTGAACCAGCGACTGGGGTACCTGGTGCGCTCCGGGGACCCCGACGCCCTGGACTCCATCGTCCCCATGGCGTTCGGCAACCTGGCTCTGGACCTCATCCTGGAGAAGCGGAGCGGGCTCCTGGTGGCGGTGCGGAACGGAGTGTACGGACCCGTCCCGCTGGACGCCGTCATGGAGAAGAAGAAGGTGGACGTGGAGCTCTTCTACGACACCGAGCGGCTGCGGCCCAAGTACGACACCTTCCGCGGGATGCCGCTCTTCATCATGACGAGCCAGATGTAGGGCGCGGGGCGGGCGGGACGAGGGTCGGTGGGGCCGGCAGCCCTCGAGCCGAGGATCGGTACGGGAGGGCGGGAGGGCCGGGTAGGGGCGGGCGGGCGAGATCGGTCGATCGACGTCGGAGGGCGGGCGGGCGGACGGGAGCGGACGGGCCGGGGAGGCGTGCGGACCGCTCGGCCGTGCGGCGGTGCGGACGACCCTGAAAACGCAGCCAGGGATGGATGCGCGTACCGTGCTGGCTGCGTTTGCGGCGCCATACGCTGACTTCGCAGCCCGGGTCGGCGGCCCGTCCGGACGCTGGCTGCGTTCACGGCCGCATGCGCTGACTTCGCAGCCCACACCCCCGGAAAGCCCATCCCTGGCTGCATTGTCCGCGCCGGCCTGCCGGCAGCGCCGTGCCCCGGGGGGCAGGAGGGGCTCACGGGCGGCCTCCAGGCGCCCCCCGGGGGCCCCACCACCCCCTCCGCCACCCGAAAAATCCCCACCTCCCCCGGGCGCCGGAATACCCCGATCGGCCGACCGCCCACCCCCGCCCCCACCGACCCATCCCCTCCTCCACGTGTAGCACGGGGTGGTATCTTTCGCCCCCGCCCGACCCCTCCACCCTCCCGCCGTCCCACATGACCCACGAAGGCACCTTCCCCTACCTCCCCGAGCGCCTGAGCGGCCTGGCCGAGCTGGCCCACAACCTCTGGTGGCGGTGGGATCGTCGCGCCCGGACCCTCATGCGGACCATCGATCCGCCCCTCTGGTCCCAGACGCGGCACAACCCGGTGGCCATGCTCAAGGCGGCGAACCCCACGCGGCTCGCCCACCTGGCCCAGGACGAGGACTTCCTGGAGCTCTACGACCGGGTCATGACCGACCTGCGCCGGGTCACGGAGGGCGGCGGCTCCTGGTTCCGGGAGCGCTTCCCCGAGCTGGGCGACGATCCGGTCGCCTACTTCTGCGCCGAGTTCGGGCTGCACAACTCGATCCCCATCTACTCCGGGGGCCTGGGCGTCCTCGCCGGGGACCACTGCAAGTCGGCCTCGGACCTGGGCGTGCCCTTCGTGGGCGTGGGGCTCCTGTACTCCCGGGGCTACTTCGACCAGGTGGTGAACCTGGACGGGTGGCAGGAGAACGCCGACGAGACCTTCGACCACGACATAATGCCGCTGGTGCGCCTCACCGGCCCCGGGGGCTCGCACCGCATCACGGTGCTGGAGACCGACGGCCGCGACGTGGCCATCGGCGCCTGGCGGCTGGACGCGGGCAACACCCGCCTCTACCTCCTGGACACGGACCTGGAGGAGAACGACCCCCGGGACCGGCAGCTCACCTACACGCTCTACGGCGGCGGCAGCGAGTACCGCCTCAAGCAGGAGTGGATCCTGGGCGTGGGCGGCGTGCGCGTCCTCCGCGCCCTGGGCGTCACCCCCGGCGCCTGGCACGCCAACGAGGGCCACGCGGCCTTCATGATGGTGGAGCGCCTCCGCGAGGAGCTGGCGGGGGGCACCGGCTGGAGCGAGGCCGTGGGGAAGGTGCGGGCCCGCTCGGTCTTCACCACCCACACCCCGGTCCCCGCGGGCCACGACGTCTTCCCGCCGGACCTCATGCGGGAGGTCTGCGGCGCCTACCCGGCCGGCCTGGGCATCGACGAAGCCACCTTCCTCGGGCTGGGCGACCACCCGGGCCACGACGACGACGGCTTCCACATGACCGCCCTGGCCATCCGCCTGGCGGCCCACGTGAACGGCGTCTCCCAGCGACACGGCCAGGTCAGCCGCCACCTCTGGACGTCGCTCTGGCCGGGCCGGGAGGCCTCGGAGATCCCCATCGGCGCGGTGACCAACGGCGTGCACCTGGGCTCGTGGATGTCCCACCACCACATGGCCCTCCTGGACGAGCTCTTCGGCGAGGGCTGGGAGGCCGACCCGCCCACGGGTGACGCCTGGAAGCGCATCGCCGAGCTGGACGACCGCGCGGTGTGGGAGGCCCACATGCGCCTGAAGAAGGGGCTGCTGGCCTTCTGCCGGGAGCAGGCGAGGTCACGCTGGACCACGCTCTGGAAGGAGTCGGCCCACCTGGTGGGCTCGGGGACGCTGCTCTCGCCCGAGCCCCTCACCCTGGGCTTCGCCCGGCGCTTCGCCACGTACAAGCGCGGCGCGCTCCTGTTCGACGACGAGGCGCGGCTGGCCGAGCTCCTCACCGACCTGCGCCGTCCGGTCCAGCTCGTCTTCGCCGGGAAGGCCCACCCCGCCGACGACGAGGGCAAGCGGGTGCTCCAGCGCGTCTGGCGCGCCACCCGGGACCCCCGCTTCGAGGGGCGGGTGGCCTTCATCGAGGACTACGACCTCCACGTGGCGCACCGCCTGGTGCAGGGCGTGGACCTCTGGCTCAACGTCCCCCGGGTGCCCAAGGAGGCCTCGGGCACCAGCGGCATGAAGGCGGCCCTGAACTTCGTGCCCCAGCTCAGCACGCTGGACGGCTGGTGGGCCGAGGGCTTCAACGGCGACAACGGGTGGGCCCTCCCCCTGGCCGAAGGCACCCCCGAGGAGGTGGACGCCCACGACCGCCGCGAGCTCTTCGAGATCCTCGAGCGCGAGGTCGTGCCCGCCTACTACGACCGGGACGAGGAGGACCTGCCGCGGAAGTGGATCCGGATGATGAAGTCCGCCATGACGGTGGGCGGCCGGACTTTCACCACCGGGCGGATGGTCCAGGACTACGCCGAGCGCTACTACGCCAAGGCGCTCCGGGGCAACGGGGGGCCGGACGACCGGCCCGTCTTCCCGGAGCCGGGCTTCGTGGAGACCGCGGGGATCGGGGGAGACTGACGGAGGGGCGGGCGGCCCGGGGCCGGACCGCCCGGGAAGCGGCCCCCTACCCCACCCGCTCCAGCGCCACCGCCGACAGCCCGGGCAGCCGGAGCGTGACCGAGTGGGCGTGCTCCGCCACCGGCACCGCCTCGGCCTCCACCTCCGGCTCCACCAGCGTGTCCCAGCCGCCGTAGACGGCGGCGTCGGTGTTGAGGACCACGCGCCAGCGGCCCGCGTCGGGCACGGGCATCCGCCAGCCCTCGCGCGTGACCGGCGTGAAGTTGGCCCCCACCACGACCGCGTCCCTCCGCCCGGGCGCCCAGCGGGCCCAGGCCAGGGTGGAGTGCTCGGCGTCCCGGGCGTTCAGCCACTGGAAGCCCTCGGGGCGGAAGTCCAGCTCGTGGAGCGCCGGGCGCTCCCGGTACAGCCGGTTCAGGTCCCCCACCAGGCGGCGCACCCCCGCGTGGCCCGCCTCCTCCTCCAGCCCCCAGTCCAGCTCCTCCCGCACGGCCCACTCGTCGGGGGCCGCCAGCTCCTGCCCCATGAAGAGCAGCTTCTTCCCCGGGTGGAGCCACTGCCACGCAAGGAGGAGGCGGACGTGGGCGAGCTTCTGCGCGGCGTCGCCGGGCATCTTCCCCAGGAGCGTGCCCTTCCCGTGGACCACCTCGTCGTGGGAGAGGGGGAGGAGGAAGCGCTCGCTCCAGGCGTAGTGCAGGCTGAAGATCAGCTTCTCGTGGTGGTGCGTCCGGTGGACCGGCTCCTCCCCGAAGACGTCCAGGGTGTCGTTCATCCACCCCAGGTTCCACTTCTCGTCGAAGCCCAGCCCGCCGTCGCCGGTGGCCCGGGTCACGCCGTCCCACGCCGTGGACTCCTCGGCCACGACCAGGGCGCCGGGGACCTCCTCGTGCACGGCGTCGTTGAGGGCCCGGAGGAAGGCGACGGCGTCGGGGTTCGTGTTGCCGCCCTCGGCGTTGGGCGTCCACTCGCCCTCGCCCCGGGAGTAGTCCAGGTAGAGCATGCTGGCCACGGCGTCCACACGGAGGCCGTCCACGTGGAACTCCTGGAGCCAGTAGAGCGCGGAGGAGACCAGGAAGGAGCGCACGGCGCCCCGGGCGTAGTCGAAGGTCAGCGTGCCCCAGTCCGGGTGCTCGGCGGCCCGTGCGTCCTCCGGCTCGAAGAGGGGCGCGCCGTCGAAGCGGGCCAGCGCGTGCTCGTCCCGGGCGAAGTGGCCGGGGACGAAGTCCAGGAAGACCCCCAGGCCGAGCTGATGGGCGCGGTCCACGAAGTAGCGCAGGTCGTCGGGGCCGCCGTACCGCCCCGTGGGCGCGAAGAAGCCGGTGGGCTGGTAGCCCCAGCTCTCGTCCAGGGGGTGCTCGGTGAGGGGGAGCAGCTCCACGTGGGTGAAGCCCAGGTCCCGCACGTACGGAAGAAGGGCGTCGGCCAGGGCCCGGTAGCCCAGCCAGGTCCCGTCGCCGTGGCGGCGCCACGAGCCGGCGTGGACCTCGTACACGCTCTGGGGGGCGTCCCCCGCCTGGCGCCGGGCCCGCTCGGCCAGCCAGTCCGCGTCGTGCCACCCGTGGCCCGGCGCCCGGGGGACGAGCGAGGCCGTGGCGGGGCGCACCTCGGCGCGCCGGGCGAAGGGATCGGCCTTGTCCGCCGTCCGGCCGTCGGCGCCCTCCACCCGGAGCTTGTAGCGGGCCCCGGCCCCGGCGCCCTCCACCACCCCGGCCCACACCCCCGTGTCGCCCACCGGCTCCAGGGCGTCCCGCCCCCCCGACCAGCCGTTGAACTCGCCCACCACCGAGACGCCCCGGGCGCGCGGTGCCCACACCGCGAAGCGGTGCCCGGCCCCGCCCTCCACGGCATGGGGTCCGAAGAGCTCCCAGGCCCGCCGCTCCTCGCCGCGGAGGAAGGCGGCGATGCGGTCCGCGTCCAGATCGGTCACGGGCGCGCCACGGGGGTCGGAACGCTGGAGGGTGTCATGGTGTCGGGGCAGGCGGGGGAATACTCTAGGGGCTCGGGCGGAACGTCCGTCTGAACATACGACTCGCACGGGGAGAGACCACGGTGACGGACGGCGCGACGCGGGCTCCGGACGGATCCGGGGCGGGGCCCCGGGAGCACGTCGTCCACCTCGCCAGCGAGTACTGGCCCTTCGCCCGGAGCGGGGGGCTCGGCGAGGCCGTGCGGGGCATCGCCCACCACCAGGAGATGGCGGGCTTCCGCACCGCCGTGGTCCTCCCGCTCTACCGGGGCGTGCGGGCGCGCTTCCCCGCCGTCCGCCCCGCCTCGGATCCCTTCGAGGTGGCGCTGGGCTCGGCGACCCACACCGCCCGCCTCCACCGCCTGGAGGACGACGACGGGCCGGCCACCTGGTTCGTGGAGTGCGACCCCCTCTTCGACCGGGACGGCCTCTACGGGGACGAGGGCGGCGAGTTCGGGGACAACGACCTGCGCTTCGGCTTCTTCTGCCGGGCGGTCCTGGAGAAGCTCCGGGACCTCTCGCCGGAGCCGCCGCTCCTCCACGCCCACGACTGGCACACCTCGCTGGCCCCGGTCCTCCTCCGCACGCAGCTCGACGACGACCCCTGGCGCCGCCGCGTCCCGGTGGTGCTCACGGTCCACAACGCCGGGTACCAGGGGTGGTTCGACCTGGGGCTCCCGGGGCGGCTCGGCCTCCCGTCCTCGCTGGTGACCTCGGGCGCCCTGGAGCACGACGGACGCACCAACCTCCTCAAGGGGGGCCTGGTCTGCGCCGACATGGTCACGACCGTGAGCCCGACCCACGCCCACGAGCTGCGGACGCGCATGGGCGCCTTCGGCCTCCACGGCCCCTTCGCCGACCTCCAGGACCGGCTGGTGGGGATCCTCAACGGGATCGACTACGCGGTGTGGGACCCCGCCACGGATCCCGCCCTCCCGGCGCGCTTCTCGGCGGACGACCTGTCGGGCAAGGCCGCGTGCAAGGCGGCGCTCCAGCGGCGGGTCGGGCTCGCGGAGGAGCCGGACACCCCGCTCTTCGCCATGACCGCCCGCCTGGCGGAGCAGAAGGGGTTCGACATCCTCCTCCCCTCGGGCGTGGTGGGAGCCGAGGGCGCGCAGTGGGTCTTCCTGGGCGAGGGCGAGGCGCGCTACCGCGAGGCGCTGCAGCACCTGGCCCACGCCCATCCGGGCCGGGTGGCGGCCACCTTCCGCTTCAGCGAGGAGGCGGAGCACCGCCTCCTGGCGGCGGCGGACTACCTGGTCATGCCGTCCCTCTACGAGCCGTGCGGGCTGACCCAGATGCGCGCCCAGCGCTACGGGGCGCTCCCCGTCGTGCGCCGCGTGGGCGGCCTGGCCGACACGGTGGAGGACCGGGTCACGGGCTTCCTCTTCGACGAGTACGAGCCGTGGGCCTTCGCCGAGGCGGTGGGGTACGCGCGGGAGCTGTACGAGGACCGGGAAGGGTGGCGGGAGCACGCGCGGGAGGCCATGGAGCGGGACTTCTCGTGGGAGGCCAGCGTGCTCCAGTACCAGGCGGTCTACGGGCGCGCGCGACGGGTTCGGATGGAGGCGGCGACGGGGTGAGGAGGACGACGGCCCGGTACTTGCGACTGAAACGGGTTCGGGCACGCTCCGGGAGGCACTCCCGGGCCGCGAGATCGCGGCCCTCCCCCCACCGACAGGCTCCATGATCTCCTCCGCCGATGCCCTCGCAGCCCTCTGCCAGCATCTGGGCGTCCACACGGCGTACACCGACGGCCTCGGACGGTCGGTGGTGGTGGATCCGGACACGCTGGTGCGGATCTGCCGCGCACGGGGCGCATCGCTGGAGTCCCCGGAAGACGCCGAGGGGGCGCTCCGCGCCCTGCGGGCGGCGGAAGCCCGGCGGGTCCTGCCGCCGGTGGTCGTGGCCTGGGAGGGGGAGATGGTGCCCGTCCACCCCGGCGGGGACGGCCCGGACGGCGCCGAGCCCGCGGAGCGCGGGCGGGCCACCCTCAGGCTGGAGGACGGCGACACGGTTCCCGTCGTGGTGTCGGAGGACGGCGCCCTGGGCACCGCCGAGCCCCTGCCGTGGGGCTACCACACCCTCGCCCTGGAGACGGCCGAGGGCACCGCCCGCTGCACGGTCCTGTCCGCCCCGCGACGCGCCTGGGCGCCGGAGGAGCCGTCCCGGGGGTGGGGCGTGGCCACCCACCTCGCCGCCCTGCGCACGGCGCGGAGCCGGTGCGTGGCGGACCTGCGGGACTTCGAGGCGCTCTGCCACTGGATGGCCTCGTACGGGGCCGACCTGGTGACCGCGCTCCCCCTGCTCCCCACCTTCAACACCGGCGAGCCCGAGCCCAGCCCCTACGCCCCGGTGAGCCGCCTCTTCTGGTCCGAGCTCCTGGTGGACCTGGACGGCATGCACCGACCCGTGGGTCGGCCCGAGCGGCTCGACGTGGGCCGCGCCGACGCCGAGGTGCGGGAGGGGCTCGAGGACGCGGCGGACCCGGGGCGTCAGGCCGTGGATGCCGAGCTCCGCCGGTACGCGGACTTCCGGGGCGCCCAGGCCCGCCTGGGGCGCAACTGGCGGGACTGGCCCGAGGCGGCGCGTCGCGGGACCCTCCGGGTGGACCACGTCGACGAGGACGAGGCCCGCTTCCACCGGGTCGCCCAGACCCGGGCCCGGGCCCAGCTCACCCGCATGACCGGGCGCCTCGAGGCCGTGGGGATCCGCCTGGGCCTCGACCTCCCGGTGGGCGCGCACCCCGACGGGTACGACACCTGGTCGCGGCAGGGGCTGTTCGCGTCGGAGGCCTCGGTGGGGGCCCCGCCGGACCCGGGCTTCCCCAGCGGTCAGGACTGGGGCTTCCCCCCGGTGGATCCGGACGCGTCCCGGGCCGAGGGACACGCCTACTTCGCCGCCTCGGTGCGGCACCACGCCCGGGTGGCCGGCGTCCTGCGCGTGGACCACGTCATGGCGCTCTCCCGCCTGTACTGGATCCCCCGGGGGCTGCCCCTGGACCGCGGGACCTACGTCTCCTATCCCATGGAGGAGCTCCTGGCGGTGCTCACGCTGGAGTCCCACCGGGGCGAATGCGAGATCGTGGGGGAGAACCTGGGCACGGTGCCCGAGGAGATCCGACGGGCCCTCCCCCGCCACGGCCTCCAGGGGATGTACCTGACGCTCTACGAGGCCGCCGCGGGAGAGATCCGGGCGCCGGACGCGGCCGGCGTGGCCATGCTCGGCACCCACGACACCCCCACCTTCACGGGGTGGGTGGACGGGGTGGACATCGACGAGCGGATCCGCACCGGCCTCCTGGACGCCGACGACGAGCCGGCCGAGCGCGCCGCCCGGAAGGCGGCGGTGGAGACGCTGGCCGGCCACCTGGGCGTGCACCCCCGGGACCGGGCCGCCTTCCTCCACGCCACCCTCCAGTGGCTGGGCCGCTCCGACGCGCCCCGGGTGATCCCCTGGATCGAGGACCTGTGGATGGAGCGGGACGGGGTGAACCTCCCGGGCACCCGCTCCTCGGACCGGGCCAACTGGCAGCGGCCCCTCTGCCGGCTGCTGGAGGAGCTCCTCGGGGACAAGCGCGTCATGGCACGGGTGGAGGCGCTGGACGCGGCCCGCCGGGAGGGACGAACGAACGGGCAGCCCCCGAGGGGAGACGACGTGCCCGACCCGGCCGACGTCCCCGACCCGACGCCCGCCCTCGCCGAGGAGGAGCGCGGTTGAGCGCACCCGTCCTCCCCCCGACCCTCCGGGCCGAGATCCACGGGCCCCGGACGGTCCGCTTCACCCTCTCCGGCACCGAGCTCCCGGAGGACCCCGGGGCCTGGCTCCTCACCGACGGGCAGGGGCGACGCCTCCCCGTGGCGGAGGTGCTGCCCCACACCGAGGCGTGGCACCTCCTGGTCCCCGCCGCCCCTCTGGACCCCCGCCGCGTCCACCACCTGGCGCTCCCCGACCACGGCCTCCGCGCGCTGGTGCGCCGGGACCCGTGGTTCCGCACCCTCTACTCCCCCAAGGAGCTGGGGGCGCGGGTGGCCCCGGACGGGTCGCGCACCACGTTCCGGATCTTCAGCCCCCGGGCCACGGCGCTCCGCCTCTTCCTCTACGACGAGGCGCACGACGAGCCCGCCCGCGCCCGGGCCGTCGTGGAGATGGAGCAGGACGCCGACGGCGTGTGGGAGGCCGAGCGCCCCGGGGACCTCCACGGCGCCTGGTACGACTTCACGGTCCACGGCCCGCCGGATCCGGGGAACGCCTTCCACGAGACCGATCCCGTCCACGTCTCCGACCCGTACGCCCTGGTGCAGGACGGGGCGCTGGGGAAGTCCCGGGTGTGGCGGGACGGCCCCCCGCCCCCGCCCCTCCCCGGCGGCCGCCCGGCCATGGAGGACATGGTGGCCTACGAGGTCCACGTCCAGGACTTCACCGACCTCCTCCCCGTGCCCCATCCCGGCACGTTCGAGGCCTTCGCCACCCCCGGGCTCACCAACGCCGCCGGCGAGCCCGTGGGCCTCGACCATCTGGTCGAGCTGGGCGTGAACGTGGTCCACCTCATGCCGGTGCAGCAGTACCTGCGCCACCCCGCCGAGGCGTGGCGAGCCGCCCTCGCCGACGACCCGTGGGCCCGGGAGATGGGGATCGCGGAGGAGAACTACCAGTGGGGCTATCGCACCACCCACCCCTTCGCCGTGGAGGGGGGCTACCGCACCCCCGGCACCGAGCCGGGCGCCGAGCGCGACCAGCTCCGCGCCCTGGTGGCCGCGCTCCACGAGCGGGGGATGGCGGTGGTGGTGGACGTGGTGCCCAACCACACCGGCGAGAACGTCGACGGGCGCCACGACCTCATCCACCTGAACGTGCTGGACCGACCCTACTGGTACCGCACGAACCAGCGGCTGGAGCACATCGGGCCCTTCGGCAACGAGATCAAGACCGAGGAGCGCCCCATGGTGCAGCGCTGGCTCCTGGACCAGATGCGGCACTGGGTGGAGGCGCTGGGGGTGGACGGATTCCGCGTGGACCTGGCCGGGCAGATCGACCGGCAGACGCTGGCCTGGGTCCGCGCCCGCCTCCCCGACGACGTCCTCCTCTACGGCGAGCCGTGGATCCCGCCCAGCGACCCGGCCGTGGCCGCCAACCCGGACTGGGCCTGGTACAAGCCCGACGCGCCCATCTCGTTCTTCCAGGACGCCTTCCGGAACGCCATCTCCGGCAGCCCCTTCGACGTGACCGAGCGGGGGTGGGCCGGGGGGGACGAGCGGAAGGCGGCCGCGGCCCGCCGCGCCCTGGCCGACGACTGGCCCGAGGAGCCCGAGACCACCCGGGGCGTGAACTATCTGGACATCCACGACAACTGGGCGCTGGCGGACCGCTACGCCGTGGAGGACCACGACGGGCGGAGAGGCGTGGACGTGGCGGCCGTGCGCGCCGCCGCCGGCCTCCTCCTGACCTCGGTGGGCCCCGTGGTGATCCACGGCGGGACCGAGATCCTCCGCTCCAAGGGCCTCGCCCCCCGCACCGCCCGGGAGGTGGAGGTGGGCCCCGCCACCGTCGTCTTCCACGGACGCCACGACACCTACAACCTCCGGGCCCCCAACCGCTTCCGCTGGGAGGAGCTGGTGCCCGGCTCCGACGCGCTGGCGATGCGGGAGTGGTGGACGGAGCTGATCCGGCTCCGGCGGTCCGAGGCCGGCGCGGTCTTCCGCGTCCGGGAGGTCCCGGAGGGGTGGTTCGTCTGGACGCCCGCCGACGCCGCGGGCGGTCCGGGCTACGTCGTCGGCGGACGGGTGCGGGTGCGCACACGGCCCTTCCACGTGGAGGTGGGCCCCTTCCTGGACAGGGCGGAACAGACGGCGGGTGGCGGGTAAGCGCTCGGCCGCAGGCGTCCGGCCCGTCGCCACGCCGGCCCGCGGGAGCTGAAACGGAGCGAGCCCTCCGGGGTTCTCTCCCACCCCTGCCCGACGCCCCTGAGTCGAACCCAGCCACACACGGAACGAGATCATGGAAGGAAGCAACGCCGAGAACGCAGGCAAGTGCCCGGTCGCCCACGGAGGCCACGGGGCCCCCGGCCACACCTGGTCCTCCCGGGGCACGTCGAACCGCGACTGGTGGCCCAACCAGCTCGACCTCGACGTCCTCCGCCAGCACTCGCCCCTGACCGACCCCATGGGCGAGGACTTCGACTACGCCGAGGAGTTCGCCAAGCTCGACCTGGACGAGCTCAAGAAGGACGTCTACGAGATCATGACGACCTCGCAGGCATGGTGGCCCGCGGACTGGGGCCACTACGGGCCCTTCTTCATCCGCATGGCGTGGCACAGCGCCGGCACCTACCGCATCGGCGACGGGCGGGGCGGTGCCTCCTCCGGGACCCAGCGCTTCGCGCCCCTCAACTCCTGGCCCGACAACGGCAACCTGGACAAGGCGCGCCGCCTCCTCTGGCCGGTGAAGAAGAAGCACGGCCGCAAGATCTCCTGGGCGGACCTGATGATCTTCGCGGGGAACTGCGCCCTGGAGTCCATGGGGCTGGAGCCCTTCGGCTTCGCCGGCGGCCGCGAGGACCTCTGGGAGCCCGAGAAGGACATCTACTGGGGGAAGGAGGCCGAGTGGCTCGGCAACAAGCGCTACGCCGGCGAGCGTGAGCTCGAGAACCCCCTGGCCGCGGTGCAGATGGGGCTCATCTACGTGAACCCCGAGGGCCCCGACGGCGAGCCCGACCCCAAGAAGGCCGCCCACGACATCCGCGAGACGTTCGGCCGCATGGCCATGAACGACGAGGAGACCGTGGCCCTCATCGCCGGCGGGCACACCTTCGGGAAGTGCCACGGCGCCGGGGACGCCGCCCTGGTGGGCGCCGAGCCCGAGGGCGCGCCCATCGAGCAGCAGGGCCTGGGATGGCTCAGCGACCACGGCACCGGCGTGGGCCCCGACGCCATCACCAGCGGCCTCGAGGGCGCCTGGACGCCCACCCCGACCAAGTGGGACAACTCCTTCTTCGACCTCCTCTTCAAGTACGAGTGGGAGCTCACGAAGAGCCCGGCCGGGGCGTACCAGTGGACGCCGAAGAACCCCGACGACGAGGACCTGGCGCCCGACGCCCACGACCCTTCCAAGAAGGTCACGACGATGATGGCCACGACGGACCTCGCCCTCCGCGAGGACCCGATCTACGAGCCCATCAGCCGCCGCTTCCACGAGAACCCCGAGGAGCTGGCCGAGGCCTTCAGCCGGGCGTGGTACAAGCTCACGCACCGGGACATGGGCCCGCGCGCCCGCTACCTGGGGCCCTGGGTGCCCGACGAGGAGCTCCTCTGGCAGGACCCGGTGCCCGAGGTGGACCACGAGCTCGTGGACGCCGACGACGTCCGGCACCTGAAGGACGAGGTGCTCGAGGCGGGCCTGCCCCTCTCGACGCTGGTCTACACCGCCTGGTCGTCGGCTTCGACGTACCGGGACTCGGACAAGCGGGGCGGGGCCAACGGCGCCCGCATCCGCCTGGCGCCGCAGAACTCCTGGGAGGTCAACCAGCCCGGCAAGCTCGCCAAGACGCTGGAGGTCCTGGAGGCCGTCCGCGGCGAGTTCAACGACGCCCAGGACGGGGACAAGAGGATCTCCCTGGCCGACATGATCGTGCTGGCCGGATGCGCCGCCGTGGAGAAGGCCGCGAAGGACGCCGGCTACGACGTGGAGGTCCCCTTCACGCCGGGCCGCACCGACGCCACCGCCGAGCAGACTGACGCCGACGCCTTCGAGGTCCTGGAGCCCATCGCCGACGGCTTCCGCAACTACCTCGCGGGGGACTACACCGTCTCCGCCGAGGAGCTTCTGGTGGACAAGGCCCAGCTCCTGGGGCTCACTCCCCCGGAGATGACGGCCCTGGTGGGGGGCATGCGCGTGCTCGACGCCAACTACGGCAAGAGCCAGAACGGCGTCTTCACGGACCGCCCCGGGACGCTCACGAACGACTTCTTCGCCAACCTGCTGGACATGGGGACGGTGTGGAAGGCCACGTCCGAGGCCGACGAGCTCTTCGAGGGTCGGGACCGGGAGACCGGGGACGTGAGGTGGACCGGCACCCGGGTGGACCTGATCTTCGGCTCGAACTCCGAGCTGCGGGCCATCGCGGAGGTCTACGCCTGCGACGACGCGGAGGAGCAGTTCGTGCGGGACTTCGTGGCCGCGTGGGACAAGGTGATGATGGCGGACCGCTTCGACGTGAAGTAGGTCGGGCGAGGGCCCGAGGGTCGCTCCGCGGCCCCGGTCCCCGCGCACGCAGAAAGGGGGCGTCCCACCGCGAGGTGGGGCGCCCCCTTTCGTCGTCCGTGGCGCGTCAGCGCGTCACTCGAACGCGATCTCCGCGCACCCCACGGGCAGCGTCACCTGGGCGGGCAGGCCGCCGATGCTCTGCACCGTCTCGGGCAGCTCGGTGTCCGTCGAGATCCCGTGGATGACGTAGGTGCGGGACTCGAGCTCCAGGGACTCGCCCGCGTCCAGCTTCACGAAGGGATCCGACTCGTCCATGTCGGCTCCGGAGATCGACGTCAGGAAGGCGTCGAAGGACACCTCCTGGTCGTACTCCACGTCCCCGTCCGCGTCGGCGGTGGGGAAGGTGTTGGCCGCGTAGGCCGTGAGATCGGAGTCCAGGCTCCCGAGGATGAAGCCGTAGGCGGCCACGCCCTCGACCACGTCCACGTAGCCGTCCCCGTTGGCGTCGTCGGCCGGGGTGGGGCAGCGAGCCGCGGCGTGGATGTGCTGGGGGTGGAGCGCGCCGGCCACGGTGCCCTCGACGTCGATGTCCACGGTGAAGTCGTCGTCGTCCCGGTCGATGTAGAACTCGGCCTCACCGCTCACACCGCTGAGGTTGAGCTCCACCACGTCGGCCTCGTACTCACGACCGTCGTCGAGCCCCAGGGGCCCGTCGTCGTCGTCGCAGGCGCCGAGGAGCGCCACCGCGGGAAGGAGGAGGAGGGCGGTCCGGATCCGGCTTCTGCTATTCCAGCTCAAGGGTGTCTCCCATGCATTCGGTCTGGTTCGGCCGCCGCCCACCCGGAGGGGCAGGACGGGGCCGCGGACCACATGGGGAATGCACGCGACATGCCACGGGACCGCCTGGGGGCGGAAAAGCTGTACAAAGGGGCCTGAGCGGGGTCGCGCGGCGCCGGAGCGGCGGTCGTGGCGCCGCCGGGCCTACGTGGGCACCACCGGCCCTTCCACCTCGTAGGCCCCGTCCAGCCACGCCACGACCTCCCGCGCCCCCGGATGGTCGGCCCCCTCCCAGCGCGCCCGCAGCCGCGCCTCCGCGTCCGCCTCCAGCCGGGCGCGCCCCCAGTCCTGGAGGAAGATCAGGTCCTCGTGGAGCCGCGCCCCGAGCTCCGCGCCCAGGACGGCCTCCGCGGCCTCCCGGAAGGAGCCCGCGTAGTCGTACGCCCCGCCCAGCCGGTACACGTCCGGGAGGGTGGCCATGGGGATCCGCGTGAGCACCGGCTGGAGCGCCGGGTTCACGCCGTGCCCCGCGATGCGCCCCGCCAGCTCCGCCCCGCGCCCGGTGAAGCCCCGGAGGTGGAGGAACGCGCTCATGCGCCGTCCGTCGTTCACCGGGTAGTTGTCCCAGAGGAAGGGGGCGCGCCCCAGCGCGCCCGCCACCCGGTCGACGTGCCCGGCCGGGATCGCCCGGGACACCACCTCCGGACCCGTCCAGAAGACCCGCACCTCCGGGTGGAGCCCCCGGCCCAGCTCCTCCAGGTACCCGTCGGGGCGTGCGCCGAAGACCCGGTCCAGGGTGGGATCGTCGGAGTAGTAGGTGGGGCAGAAGGAGAGGCGCGCCGCGCCGGTCCGCTCCCGCGCGAAGGCGGCGATCTCCACCTGGCGCGCCGCCAGGCCGTCCGCGCTCCCGTCCATGTCGTCGAACAGGAGCGCCACCTCCGCCACGCCCAGCGCGTCCAGCGCCGCGAGCTTCCGGGTCAGCGCCTCCCGCCCCGCGTCGTCCCACGCCTCCGCGAGGCCCATGGGGCTCAGCCCCACCCCGAAGCGCACGCCCGCGTCCGCGCACGCCTCGCCGAAGGCCCGGAGCGCCCGCCCCTCCTCCTCCGGCCTCGCCTCCCGCCACCGCTCCCGCAGCCACGGGTCGGTCTTGGGCGCGTAGAGGTGGAAGGCGTAGCCCCGCTCGGCCAGGAAGCGCATGGTCCCGGTCCGCTCCGCCCAGCTCCACGGGGGGCCGTAGTAGCCTTCGATGGTTCCCAGCTCGGGCGAGGTCATGGGGTCTCCGAGGGTGTCCGGGAGGGGGCCCCGGAGCGGTCCGGGCGGGGTCCGGAGCGGCCGGCGGGGCGGGGGCGGTCGGGGGAGCCTATACTCCCGCCCCGGGCGACGCGATCCCCGCGCTCCGTCGAAACGGAGCAGATCTTGCGTGGCAGAGGGTTCGTCGGCACCCCACACCACCGGAAACGGGCAGGGCGCATGCACTTCCTGGACTGGATCATCCTCGGGGCCTACGTGGCCGTCATCGTGGGCATCGGCTGGTGGGCGAACCGCCTCCAGACCGACACCGAAGCCTACTTCGTCGGCAATCGGGGCATGAAATGGTGGGCCGCGGGGCTCTCCATCATCGCCACGTCCTTCTCCGCCGCCAGCATCCTGGGCGTCCCCGGCTATGCCTTCGCCGACGACATGTGGTACCTCCAGTACACGCTGGGGGACGTCCTGGCGGGCATCATCGTCGCCCTCCTCTTCATCCCCTTCTTCCACCGGGTGAAGGGGCTCACCACCGCGTACGAGTACCTGGAGGAGCGCTTCGACCTGAAGACGCGCCTCCTGGGGTCGAGCCTCTTCGGCCTCACCGTGCTCCTACGCGCCGGGACGCTCCTCTTCGGCGCCGCGCTCCTCTTCAGCGCCGTGGTGCCGACCGACGTCATCCCCGGGCTCACCGGGGTCGAGGAAGCGGTGGTGTTCTTCGGTCTCATCGCCATCGTCTACACCGTGATGGGCGGGATCAGCGCCGTCATCTGGACCGACGTCATCCAGTTCGGGATCATGAGCTTCGGCGTGGTGGCCACCATGGGCGTGGTGGTGCTGAGCACCCCCGGCGGGTGGGGCCAGGCCTTCGAGCGCGCCGCGGCCCTGGGGAAGACCGACATCGTCCACATGGGCGAGCCCTTCGCCGGGACCGGCCTCGTCACCGCCATCTTCGGCTACGGCCTGCTGGCCCTCTCCCTCTTCGGGACGAACCAGCAGCCCGTGCAGCGCTACATGACGGTGAAGGAGCCCCGGGACGCCCAGCGCGCCCTCATGCTGGGCGTGGTGGCCGGCGGGATCGGCGTGACGCTCTCGCTCCTCCTGGGCGTCTTCCTCTTCCTCTACTACCAGACCTTCCCCGGCCAGCTCCCGGCGGACCTGACCCCGGACCAGGTCATGCCCCACTTCGTGAACACGCAGGTGCCCCCGATCCTCACCGGGGCGCTGGTGGCCGCGGTCTTCGCCGCCGCCATGTCCTCGCTGGACTCGGCGCTCAACTCGCTGGCCGCCGCCCTCACCGTGGACTTCCTCGTGCGCTTCAAGCCGAACCTGCCCGAGAAGAAGCGGCTCGCCTTCGCGAAGGTGGTGGTCGTCCTGGCCGGCATCGTCGGGATCGGGATCGGCATCTACTCCTCCCGCACCGGCGCCCCGCTCATCGACCTCATCCTGAGCTTCATGGGCTACTTCGCCGGCGGGCTGCTGGGCCTCTTCCTCCTGGGGATGCTCACGAAGAAGGCGACCGGCACGGGCGCGTTCATCGGGGCCATCGTGGGGACCGGGGTGGTGCTGACCGTCACCGAGAACGACCTCCCCGTCCCCCAGCTCCACCAGGCGCTGGGGATCGACCCCATCCCCTTCATCTGGTCCACGGCCGTGGGCCTGGTGGTGACGTGGATCGTGGGGTACGGGATCTCCATGGCCATGGGCGGCCAGGACGAGGTCACCCTCCCGCGCGAGGCGATGGCGGAGGGGTCGGCGGGGGGGTAGTGGACGGAGGGGGGCCGCAGGTTATGGCGATGCGGGGATGAGCGGGGCGGCCCGGACGCCCTACCAGCCCTCCGGCGGCTCCGGATGCGCGGCCACCAGCTTCCTGGGCGCGCTCATCCTCCAGGCGTCCCAGAGCAGCCCCCGCACCTGCGCCCAGTCCACGTCCTCGTCGTCCAGGAAGACCCCCACCCACCCCTTCACCCCCACGTAGGGCGGCACGAAGAAGCGTCCCGGCTCGGCCCTCACCAGGAAGTCCCGGCCGGGCGCCTCCGCCTTGATCCAGGCGTTCGGGCGCTCCTTCTTGTCCATGCTCCCGTCGGAGTAGCCGGCGAACATGGTCTTCACCCGGAACGTCGGGGCGCCCCACGCCTCCACCTCCCGGGCTTCGGGGAGCGCCAGGCAGAGCCGGCGGAGGATGGCCAGGGGTGTGGCATCCAGGCCCGGGTCGTGGGCGTCCACCGGGACGGAGGGGTCGGTCATGGGATTCTCGCGAGGCATGGGCACGCCGCCGAGGACACCGAAGGGCGTGCCGCCCAATCTGGCGGGGCTCCCCCGGGACGCACCAGCCGCACCGTTCGGAGGCACCCCTCCCCTCCGCCCCGCTCCGCTCGCCGGCGCCTCGCCCGACCCCGCCCTCCCCCTTGCCCCGCCCCGCCCCGCGGCCCCTCTTGGCCGGGACTCCCCCGTCCATCATCCCCGGAGCCTGATCCATGCCGCGGACCGTCCGCCCGTCGCCCTCCGTCCGAGCCAGCCGGCGTCGCCCGCCGGCCCTCGCCTGCGTCCTGCTCGCCCTCGGCCTGGGAGCCGGCCTCGCCGCGCCCCCCGCCGCCGACGCCCAGGTCCCCTCGCGCCGCGCGTCCGATCCGGGCTTCGTGGGCGGCGAGGGCTCGGCCAACTGGATGCTGGCGGCCCGCTTCGCCCCGTACCGCATCCAGGACATGGTCCACTCGCTCACCGTGGATCCCCAGTGGATCGAGGGGACGGAGCGGTTCTGGTACGAGTGGGAGGACTCCGACGGCTCGTGGTGGTACGTGGCGGACCCGGCCTCCGGCACGAAGCGGCTCCTCTTCGACCGGGACGCGGTGGCCGCCGAGCTGACCCGCGTCACCCGGGATCCGTGGGACGCCCAGCACCTCCCCATCGAGAACATCCGCTTCGTCTCCGCGGACGTGCTGGAGTTCGACGTCGAGTCCTCCCAGGACGTCGAGGAGGAGGACGAGGGGATGCAGGACCGCATCGAGGACGAGGACGACGAGGAGGACTCCGGCCGCGACGAGCCCGAGAAGCTCGTCCATCACTTCGAATACACCCTCTCCACCCGGACGCTGCGCGAGCTCGAGGACTACGAGGAGCCCGCCGACCACCCCGACTGGGCCAGCGTCTCGCCGGACGGGGACTGGGTCATCTTCGCGCGGGAGCATGACCTGTACATGATCTCCGGCGAGGACTACGGGCGCATCCTCGACGCCCGGCGCGGGCTCGACGCGGGAGCCGACGAGGACGAGATCCGCGAAGCCGAGGAGGCGGTGGACGTCACCGAGGTCCGCCTCACCGAGGACGGCGAGACCTGGTACTCGTGGATGGCGAACAGCTCGGGGCGCGGCACCAACGACGTGGACAAGGAGGAGGAGTGGGCGGGCCGGAGCAGCGCCGGCATCGCCTGGTCCAAGGACGCGCGCCGCTTCGCCACGGTACGCGAGGACCGGCGGGAGGTGGGCATGCTCTGGGTCATCCACAACACCGGGCACGACCGCCCGGAGCTGGAGAGCTACAAGTACGACATGCCCGGCGAGGAGGACGTCACCCAGTCCGAGCTGTGGGTCTACGACATGGAGCGTCGGGAAGCCACGCGCATCCCCGACAGCGCCTACGTGGACCAGGGGCTCGACGTCGCCGAGGAGGACGTCTTCCGCTACCCCGGCTCGGAGGAGCCCGAGACCGACCTCTGGATCACCGACGGCTCGGACGAGCTGGTGTACCTGCGCTGGAGCCGCCCCCGGGACCGGGTGGACCTGGTGCGGGTGGACCTGGAGACCCTGGAGATCACCCCCCTCATCGAGGAGCGGCTCAACACGTACCAGGAGTGGCAGACCCCCGAGCGCCTCGAGGACGGGAGCTGGGTCTGGTGGTCCGAGCGCGACGGCTGGGCGCACCTCTACCACTACTCCGCCGACGGCGAGCTCGTCCGCCGCCTCACCGAGGGGCCGTACAGCGTGAGCGAGGTGGTGAGCGTGGACGAGGACGCCCGCCAGGTCTACTTCGTGGCGTACGGACGAGAGGACGGGACCGACCCCTACTACGGCCAGCTCTACCGGGTCGGCCTGGACGGGGGCGGCCCCACGCTCCTCTCCGACGCCGCCTTCGACACCCGGGTGGAGGCCAGCGAGTCCAGCCGGTGGTTCGTCACCTCGTACTCACGGGTGAACACCGTGCCCCGCACCGTGGTGCGCAACGGCCAGGGCCGGGTCGTCCTGGAGCTGGAGGAGGCCGACTTCGGCATGCTGGAGGAGGCCGGCTGGCGCATGCCCGAGCCCTTCACCGTGAAGGCCGCCGACGGCGTGACGGATCTCCACGGCGTCATGTACAAGCCCTTCGACTTCGACTCGACCCGGGTGTATCCCCTGGTCGAGTACGTCTATCCGGGGCCCCAGACCGAGTCGGTGGCCAAGTCCTTCAGCACGAGCCGCTACGAGGTGGGCCTCGCGCAGCTCGGGATGGTCGTGGTCACCGTGGGGAACCGGGGCGGCCATCCCGACCGCTCCAAGTGGTACCACAACTACGGGTACGGGAACCTCCGGGACTACGGCCTGGCCGACAAGAAGGCGGCGGCCGAGCAGCTCGCCATGCGCCACGACTTCATCGACCTGGACCGGGTCGGGATCTACGGCCACTCCGGCGGGGGCTTCATGTCCACGGCGGCCATGCTCGTCTACCCGGACTTCTTCAAGGTGGCCGTGAGCTCGTCGGGCAACCACGACAACCGGGTGTACAACCGCTACTGGTCCGAAACCCACCACGGCGTGGAGGAGGTCACCGACGACGAGGGCAACGTGACCTTCGAGTACGAGATCGACACGAACCCCGAGCTCGCCGAGAACCTCAAGGGGCATCTGCTGCTCACCACCGGCGACGAGGACAACAACGTCCACCACGCCGGCACGGTGCGCATGGCCCACGCCCTCATCCGGGCCAACAAGCGCTTCGACTACTTCGTCTTCCCCGGCCAGCGCCACGGCTACGGCGACATGAGCGACTACTGGTTCTGGCTGCGCGCGGAGTACTTCGCCCGGCACCTGCTGGGGGACTGGCGATCGCAGGCGGACCTGGTGGAGGTGCAGGGGGAGGCG
>CAZMTA010000017.1:0-84505 GCA_964569085.1 uncultured Gemmatimonadaceae bacterium
ACGATCTTCACCGAGGCGTTCAACCCCTCCGCCGGCGTGGCCGGCGTGGGCACGGGCGCCTTCCTGGTGACGCTCATGTGGGGCGTCCGGCGAGGCCTCTTCTCCAACGAGGCCGGGCAGGGCTCGGCGCCCATCGCCCACGCCGCGGCCAAGACGGACGAGCCGGTGTCCGAGGGTGTCGTGGCGCTCCTCGAGCCCTTCATCGACACCATCCTCATCTGCTCCATGACCGGCCTGGTCATCATCATGACCGGGATGCACTCGGAGCGGATCGCCACGCCCGTCACCGTGGGCACCGGCGACTTCAGCTACACCGCCCTCAACCAGGAAGGCGGGCGGTACGTGGGCGTGGACGTGGTGGGCGAGGTGCGCATCGAGGCCGGGCGCCACTCCGAGACCGGACCCGGCGCGCCGGTCATCTCCTGGCACGAGGCTCCGGTGGAGGAGCTCTTCGTCGACGCGGACCAGACGACCCCGTTCACCGGGACCATCTACCCGGAGCGCAACCTGGCCGTGGGCGACGACGGACAGGAGTACCCGACCCTCTACGGCATGGCGGTGGAGAGCGGGGCGCCCCTGACCATGGAGGCCTTCCGACGCGGGCTCGCCCCCATCGGGGACTGGGGCCACTACATCGTCCTGGTGGGCGTGCTCCTCTTCGCCATCTCCACGGCGATCTCGTGGAGCTACTACGGGGACCGGTGCGCCAACTACCTCTTCGGCCACGGATCGGTGCTGCCGTACAAGGGCGTGTTCGTCCTGATGCACTTCCTGGGTGCCGTGGTGCCCCTGGCCGTGGTCTGGTCCCTGGGCGACGTGGCCCTGGCCATCGTGATCATCCCGAACCTCATCGCGCTGCTCCTCCTGGCGCCCGAGGTGGCGGAGGAGGCCCGCTCCTACTTCGCGCGTGAGCCGTGGCACGAGAACGCGGTGAAGCACCAGGAGTGGAAGCGGAAGAAGAAGGAAGGGAAGGTCTGACCGGCCTCTCCTCTCCTCGCGTCTCCGGGCTCTCCCGGTGAGCGATCGCCCCGGCCCCCGACGACCTCCCGGTCGTCGGGGGCCGAGTGCGTCCGGGGAGGACCCCCGGGACCCGCCCCCGCCCTGGCTCGTCCTGGGCGCCGCCCTCCGCGCGGCCTGGGAGTCGGGAACGGAGGAGCGGGTCCAGGTCCGCTCCGACGCCGGGGAGCCCGACGTCCTCTCCACCGACTGGCTCCTGCGGGGCCCGGACCGCCTGCCCGAGCTGGAGCGGCTCGCCCTGGAGCGGGCCCGGGGGCGGGTGCTCGACGTGGGCGCGGGGGGCGGGGCCCACGCCCTCCCCCTGGCGGAGCGGGGCCTGGCGGTGACCGCGCTGGAGCGCTCTCCCGACGCCGTGGCGGTCCTCTCCGCCCGGGGCGTGCGGGACGCCCGGGTCGGGGACGTCCTGGATCCGGACGGAGCGTGGCACCGGGAGGAGCGGTGGGACACGGTGCTGCTGCTCATGAACGGGACCACGCTCGTGGGCACCCCGGAGGCGCTGGAGGCCCTCCTGGCCTCGGTGGCCCGGCGCCTCGCGCCCGGAGGACGGGTCCTGGTGGACTCGGTGGACCTCCGGGAGGAGGGCGGGGAAGGGGACCGGCGGGCCGACGGACGGTACGTCGGGGAGGTACAGCTCCAGCTCGCGTGGGGAAGCCTGCGCACCGACCCCTTCCCGGTGCTCTACGCGGATCCGGAGCTCCTCCGGCGCCGCGCCGCGGCCGTGGGGCTGGGCGCCTGCGAGGTCGTGGGCCGGGCCGAGGGCGGGGCCTTCCTGGCGGAGCTGCGGACGGAGGGCTGATCCGGGCCGGCCGGGCCGCGTCGGTGGGCCGGCGCGCCCGCGTCCCCCGGCCCGCCCGCGCTTCAGCCCCGGACGGCCTCCACGAAGTCCCGCGCCCGCTCCGGGTCGACGCCGGCTCCGGGCCGCCCGTCCCGGGCCAGGGCCGTCCCGACGACGACGCCCCACGCGTCCTCCAGCAGGGCGGCGGCCGTCCCCGCGGTCACGCCGCTCCCGACCAGCACCGGAGCCTCGGGGACGGCTTCACGCACGGCGTGGAGGCGGCTCCGGTCCACCGGGGAGCCCGTGGCGCTCCCGGAGACGACGAGCCCGTCGGCGAGCCCCCGGTGCCACGCGTCGCGGGCCGCGTCGGCCGCCTCCAGGCCCGCCGGGGGGGTGGCGTGCTTCACCAGGACGTCGGCCAGCACCGCCACGTCCCCCGCGTCCAGGGCGGCCCGGAGCCGCATGGTCTCCCAGGCGCGTCCGTCCACCCGGCCCTGGTCCGTCCACATGGTGCCGGTATGGACGTTCACGCGGACGAAGCGGGCCCCGCACGCCACGGCCACGCCCAGTGCCGCCCGGGCGTCGTTGCGGAGGACGTTCACCCCGACCGGGAGGCCCGAGGCCGCCACGACCCGCCCCACCACGGCGGCCATGGCGGCCACGGTCTCGGCGGGGACCTCCGAGGCGTGGAAGGGGGCGTCCAGGAAGTTCTCCACCACCACGGCGTCGAATCCCGCCGCCTCCAGCGCGGCGGCGTCGGCCAGCGCCGCGTCGGTCACGGCGGCCATGGACCCGCCCCACCGGGGGGCGCCGGGAAGGGGGCGGAGGTGGACCATCCCCAGGAGGACGCCCGGATCGGGAAAGAGGCGGTGGAAGGCACGGGGCGCTGCGGCGTCGGTCATGGGGCGTCGTCCGTCTCGGGGTCGTCGGGGCGTGCGGGGGCGTCCGCCCGGGAGCGGCGGCCGGGGCTGGGTCCTTCGAGGATGCGTCCGGGCCGGACCGCCTCGTCGCCGAAGCGGGCCCGGAGGCGGTCCACGGCGTGGGACACGGCCCGGTCCCGCTCCGTCTCCCACTCCACGGTCTCCCCGGGGAAGAGCCCGAGCTGGAGGGGCGCGTCGTCCTCGATCAGGTTCGACAGCCCGACGCCCACCAGCCGGGCCGGGGCGCGGCGGGCGGCGCGGAGCTCGTGGAGAAGCTCCCTGGCGGCCTCCCAGATGCCGTGGTCCGACTCCACCGGCTCCGGCAGCGTCCGGCTGTGCTGTCGGGTGGAGAAGTCGGAGTCGCGGAGCTTCACGGTGACGGTCCGGGCCCGGAAGCCCTTGGCCCGGAGGGTGGCGGCCACGGAGCCCACCTGCTCCAGGAGGCGGCGCTCCAGGTCGTCGTCGTCGGTGAGGTCGGTCGAGAAGGTGCGCTCGCTGGAGATGCTCTTCCGGCTCTCCGTGGGGTCGACCTCGCTGTCGTCCAGGCCCCGGATGCGGCGCCAGAGCCACGCCCCCCGGCGTGGGCCGAACCAGCGGCGCAGCCACTCCTCCTGCACCGCCAGGGCGTCTTCCACCCGCACCAGCCCCCGCTTCCTCAACCCCTCCAGGAGGGACGGGCCGACGCCGGGGATGTCGGCCAGGTCCAGCGTCCGCATGAAGGCCTCCTCCTCTCCGGGCGGGACCACGTGGACCCCGGCGGGCTTGGCCCGGGACGCGGCGAGCTTCGCCACCAGGCGCCGGGTCCCGCCCCCGATGGAGACGGAGATGTCGGTCCGGGCCAGGACCTCCTCCCGGATCCGGCGGGCGCCGGCCTCGAGGGACTCGCCCCGGAAGAGCCGCTCGGTCCCGGTGAGGTCCAGGTAGAACTCGTCGATGGAAGCGGCCTGGACCACCGGCGCCAGGTCCTCCAGAGCCTCCCGCACCTCCCGGCTCCGGCGGGAGCACGCCCCCCGGGGCACCGGGACCACCGTGGCCTCGGGGCAGAGGCGCAGGGCGTGGGCGGTGGGCATGGCCGAGTGGACGCCGTACCGACGGGCCTCGTAGGAGGCGGACGTCACCACCCCCCGTCCGCTGGAGCTGCCCCCCACGACCAGGAGCCGGGCGCGCCCCGCGCCCTCGGGGTCCTCGAGGCGGGCCACCTGCACGTAGAAGGCGTCGCAGTCCACCAGCAGGATCCGCCGCGCCGGGGCCTCCGGAGAGGGAGGTGTCGAGGCCGGGTCGGTCATGCCGCGGAGGGCTGGGTGGGGAGGTGCAACATCAGCGGAGAGCGGGGTAAGAAGGAGTCCGCCGGGCCACGGGGGGAAGCTACCCACGGGGCCCGGACCAAGAAACCGCCACCGATCACGACCCCTGAACCCCAGAGGAGAACGGCCATGGCCTATCCCTTCCAGCTTCCCGAGCTCGGATACGACCACGACGCGCTGGAGCCTCACATCGACGCCCGCACCATGGAGATCCACCATGGAAAGCACCACGCGGGCTATACGAAGAAGCTCAACGCGGCCCTCGAGGGCCACGACGCGCTCCACGACATGTCCGCCGAGCAGCTCCTCCGGGGGATCGACTCCCTGCCCGAGGAGATCCGCACCGCGGTCCGGAACAACGGTGGGGGCTACGCCAACCACGCCCTCTTCTGGGACGTGATGACGCCGGGCGGCGCCGACGCCCCCTCCGGCGACCTGGCCTCGGCCATCGACGACGCCTTCGGCTCCGTCGACGACCTGACCTCCAAGCTCACGTCGGCCGCCGGCGGCCAGTTCGGCTCCGGGTGGGGATGGCTGGCGGTGGACGCGAAGGGCGACCTGGCCTGCTTCTCCACGGCCAACCAGGACAGCCCCCTCATGAACGGCTTCACGCCGATCCTGGGCGTGGACGTCTGGGAGCACGCCTACTACCTGCACTACCAGAACCGGCGCCCGGACTACCTCGACGCGTGGCTCGAGGTCGTGAACTGGGACAAGGTCGCCGAGCGGTACGCCGAGGCGAAGGGCGGCTGGCTCAAGACGGTCTGAGGACGTAGCGTAGGCGCTCGACCCGGAGCCGGGGCCGGCCCTCCTTTCCGGGGGGTCGGCCCCGCTCACGTACGCACCCAGCCGCCCGTTCCTTGCTCGACATCCACCGCATTCCCATCTGGACGAACCAGCGGCGCCTGGCCTTTCTCCGGCGATGGCACCGGGATCTCCTGGAGTACTCCGGCGAGATCCGCCGGGAGGCGTTCCCCTACCGGGTCGTGGAGTCGGAGCGGGCCCAGGAGCTCCGGCGCTCCCTGGAGGAGCGGATCCCCCGGTGCCGAAGGACCGTCCTGGCGGCCGGGGTGCGGGGGCTCCGGCGCATGGCGCCCGGCGAGAGGGTGGGGGAGGTGGTGGAGGTGGGGCTCATCCGGGAGGTCTTCCAGCTGGCCCGCTACAACCTGGAGATCGAGGAGGTCTTCGCGGTCCTGTCGGAGGCGGAGGACCGCTACATCGGCGCCCGGGCCCGGAGCTGGATCCGGACGCTGAACCCCCTCTACTGGCTCGACATGCTGCTGGGGGTGGCCGAGATGGCGGCCTTCCTGCCCGTCCAGCTCGCCGGCGGGAACGCCCGGCGGTTGGCGCGGACCGGCCCGGGGACGGTGGTCCGGCACGCCGTCCGGCTCGGGGTCCTGGTGGGCCTGGCCTGGCTCGCCCTGACGGCGGTCGGGGCGTCGGGCCGCCTCCTCGAGTGGGGCAGGGGCTTCGTGGGTGGGTGGCTGCCAGGGGCATAGCACGACCCGCGGCCCCGGCGGATCTTGACGACCGGGGTCGGTGTTCCATCAATTGCCCGACAACCGCCCGGAGGCCCTGAGCTCCGGAACGCGCGGCTTGCACGGGTGGAAACAAGTGTTTACTAGTGGACGCGGTCCGTGGAGCACCTCGTCCATCCCCAGCGACACGGCTGTCGATGAGAACGCCTGAGAGAATCCGGATCGTCCCTCGCCTGGCTTCCGCCGTCCTCGGCGGTGCGCTCCTCCTCTCCCTGGCGGTTCCGGCCGCGGCCCAGAGCCTACGGGGCTCGCCCGCCTCGCTGGATCGCCAGAACATCCAGGCCCGGGCCCACGACTTCAGCTACATCGACACCCCCAGCCGCGTCCGCTACTTCGCGGAGCAGGGCTGGCTGGAGCGGGTCCGGCCGAACCGGGACTTCCGTCTCCACGCCGTGTCCTTTCCCTACGCCCGCCCCGAGGCGCACCTCTTCGTGCGCCGCCTCGCCGCCCAGTACCGGGCCGCGTGTGGCGAGCAGATGGTGGTGACGAGCCTGACTCGCCCCACCACGCGTCAGCCCCGGAACGCCTCGTCCCGGTCGGTCCATCCCACCGGGATGGCCATCGACCTGAGATACAGCAGAAACCGTGCCTGCCGCTCGTGGCTGGAGGGCGTTCTCCTCTCGCTGGAGCGGGCCGGCGTGCTCGAGGCCACCCGGGAGCGGTACCCGCCCCACTACCACGTGGCGCTCTTCCCGGACCCCTACGAGCGGTACGTGCAGAAGCTCGCCAGCGGGCCCGCCGCGCCCTCCCTGTCCACGGGAAGCGCCACCGCGAGCCGCGTGGCCTCGTACCGAGTCCGGCAGGGCGACTCCCTCTGGACCATCGCCCGACGCGCCGGCACCACCGTGGAGGCGCTCAAGTCGGCGAACAACCTCCGCGGAAGCCGGATCTACGCGGGCCAGGTGCTGGAGGTGCCGAGCACCCGGTGACCCGCCGGGCGGCCCGGCCGTCCCTCTCCCCGTGTCCTCCCCTGCCGACGACGGCGCCGCCGCGCCGCGCGCCCGTCGCCTGGATCCCGCCGAGCTCCCGGGGCGGGCCCGCTACGAGCTCCTGACCTCTCTCGTCGTCCCCCGGCCCATCGGCTGGCTCTCCAGCCGGAGCGCGGACGGCACCGCCAACCTGGCGCCCTTCAGCTACTTCGCCGCGCTCTCGGCGTCGCCCATGCAGGTGGGGGTCTCCATCGGCCATCGCCGTCCGACCCCCGGGGGGCCCTGGGTGCCCAAGGACTCGCTGATCAACGTCCGCGCCCGCGGCGCCTTCTGCGTGAACGTCGTGTCCGAGCCCTTCCTGGAGGCCATGAACGCCAGCTCCGCCGAGGTGGGCCCGGAGGTGGACGAGTTCGGGCTGGCGGGGCTCCAGGCCGAGGACTCGGAGGTGGTGGACGCCCCCTTCGTGTCGGGATGCCCGGCGGTGCTGGAGTGCCGGGTGGTGAAGGAGGTGGAGCTCGGGGCCGCGCCCAACACCCTGGTCATCGGGGAGGTGGTGGGGGTCCGGCTGGCCGCGGATCTGGAGACGGTGGGGGACGGGTGGGCCGTGAACCCCGAAGCGCTCCGCCCCGTGGGCCGACTCCAGGGCCCCACCTACGCCCTCCTGGGCGAGGTCCGGACGCTGCCCCGACCCTAGGCGGGATCCCGCCTCAGACCCAGAGGTCCACCAGGCGGAACGCCTCCACGTCCACGAGGCCCCGGTCGGTGAGCTTGAGCGCGGGGATCACCTCCAGCCCCAGGAAGGACAGCGCCATGAAGGGATCGTGGAGCGGCGATCCCAGCGCCCGGGCGGCGCCCACCGCCTCGTCCAGGAGCGCCCGGATCTCCTCCATGGGCCGGTCGGACATGAGGCCCCCCACCGGGAGGGGGAGGAGGGCCCGGAGCTCGTCCCCCCGGGCCACGGCCAGCCCGCCTCCCGCGTCGGCCACGGCCCGGACCGCGGTGGTCAGGGAGCGATCGTCCATCCCCGCGGCGATGACGTTGTGGTGGTCGTGGGCGACCGTCCCGGCAAGCGCTCCCTCGCGGAGCCCGAGGCCGCGGACCAGGCCGAGGCCCACGCGCCCGCTGCCGGTGTGGCGCTCCAGCACGGCGAGCTTGGCCAGGTCGCGCTCCGCGTCGGCCACGACCTCGTCCCCCCGGACCGTGGGCTCCAGCACCAGGGCCCGGGTCACGAGCTGGTCGGGGACCGCCTCCACCACCCGGACCGAGCCGGCCCGCGCCGGGATCCGGAAGGGACGCTCCGGCAGGGAGAGCCGCATGGCGGGGGCCGGCGGCGGCGTGGCCGCGCGCTCGGGCCAGCCGACGAGCTTCCCGTCCCGGGCCACCCGCCTCCCGCCGGCCCAGACCTCCCGGATGGAGAGGGTGGCCAGCTCGTCCACCACCAGCAGGTCCGCCCGGCGCCCCGGCGCGACCGCTCCCCGATCCCGGAGGCCGAAGAACTCCGCCGGGTTGAGGGTGGCCAGCCGCACCGCCCGGACCGGCTCCACGCCGGCGTCCAGGACGGTGCGGAGCATGGCGTCGATGCCGCCCTCGTCCAGGAGGTCGGGCGGCTGCCGGTCGTCGGTGCAGAGACAGACCCGCCGGGCGTTCTCCGGCGTCAGCGCGGGAAGGAGGTCCCGGAGGTTCCGCGCGTTGGTGGCCTCGCGGAAGAACACCGTCAGCCCCCGGCGGAGCTTCTCCGTCGCCTCCTCGGGGGTCGTGCACTCGTGGTCGGACGCGGGCCCGGCGGCCACGTACGCGGCCAGCGCCCGGCCCCGGACCCCCGGAGCGTGGCCGTCCACGGGCCGCCCGCGGAAGGCGTCGAGCTTGGCCCCGACGCCCGGATCGCCGTGGATCACGCCGGGGAAGTTCATGACCTCGGCCAGCCCCAGGACCCGGGGGTGGTCCAGGAGGCCGGCCAGGTCGTCGGCGTCCAGGGCCGCCCCCGAGGTGCTCATGTCCGTGGCGGGGACGCACGAGCTGGCCATGACGAAGACCGTCAGCGGGAGACCCTCGCTGGCCCCCAGCATGTACCGGATCCCCTCCAGGCCGTGGACGTTGGCGATCTCGTGGGGGTCCGACACCACGGTGGTGGTACCCCGGGGGAGGACCGCCCGGGCGAACTCCGGCGGCGTGGCCAGGCTGGACTCCACGTGGACGTGGGCGTCGATGAGGCCGGGCAGGACCAGCGCCCCCTGGAGGTCCGTCGTCTCCCGGCCCTCGTAGCCCGGGCCCAGCCCCGCCACCCGGCCCCCGTGGAGGGCCACGTCCACCCGCTCGATCTCGCCGGTGAAGACGTTCAGGACCCGCCCCCCCGTGAGGAGGGTGTCGGCCGGGGACTCGCCCCGCGCCACCGCCAGCAGCTCGGAATCGACCATGGCGGGGAATGTGGGGTAGGGGTCATGTTCCAGCCAGGCAGAACGCGCACCGTCCCCCCCAGCCCTGGTTCGCCATGCCCAATCCCGTCTATGTGACCCTGCCCGAGGGCCCGCTACGCCGGAGCTGTCTCGAGCACCTCGACTCCCCCGTCGTCCCCGCGGAGCTCGACCAGCTCGGTCGGGACGCCGCCGCCGAGCCCGGCGTGGTCCTCCTCGATCCCGAGGAGGTCGGTCTCGACGACCTCCTGTCGCTGGCCGACCGCCTCCTGGAGGGCGGCGGGGGCGCGGGATGGCGCTTCGCGGCGGTGCGTCCCGGGCATCCCCCCCGGGTCCAGGTGCTGTCGGTGGGGCACCCCGAGGGGCTCGCGGAGGTGGCTCCGGGGCTGTCCGACCTGGAGACCCACCCCGGGATGCTCCTCGAGCTCCGGACGGTCCTGGCCGAGGTCTCCCGGGCGCGCCACGACGTCAACAACCCGTTGACCTCGGCCATGGCCGAGGCCCAGCTCCTCCTCATGGACGTGGAGGACCCCGACGTCCGGGAGGGGCTGGAGATCGTCCAGACCCAGCTCCGCCGCATCCGGGACCTGGTGGCCGCCACCGGCCACATCCGCCCGCGCCGCGGGGAACGGTCGCCGGGCTAGCGTTCTTCTTGCAAAGTGCCACGGCGGCCTCGTTGCACTTTGCGATCCGGGGCGGCTATCTTCCGCCACCGATCCGCCGCCCCCGGCGCACGCCTCCGACGAAGGTGCCCTCTTGGCCGCCACGTCCTCCCTTCTGGTGCCGGCCACGCCCAGCCAGACGCTGAGCCAGGCCGACATCCTCCGCTGGATCTACCTGGGCCGCCTGACCCTGGTCACGGGGATCCTGGCGGGCGCCCTGGTGGAGTGGGCCGCCGCCGGCCCCGAGGCCACGCTCGTGGCCACGGTCATGTTCCTCCTGGCGCTGGGCTTCACCTCCGCGTCGTTCTGGTACACCCACCTCCTGACCCGGACCCCGGGCGAGGACTTCCTCTACGCCCAGGTCCTCCTGGACGTGGCGCTGGTCACGGGGATCGTGCACATCACCGGGGGGCCGGACAGCAACTTCGCCCCGGTCTACATCCTGGTCATCAGCGCCGGCGCGCTCCTGCTCCCGCTGTCCGGGGGCGTCCTCATCGGGATCCTGGCCAGCCTGGTCTACTTCGCGGACCTGGTCTGGGGGTACGAGAGCGTCTTCACGCTCGAGCTCGCCCTCCAGATCGGGCTGTTCACCCTGGTGGCCCTCATCACCGGCTTCCTGGGCGACCGGCTCCGCCGGGCCGGGCTGGCCCTGGGCGTGGTGGAGTCCGAGCTGCGCCAGCTCCGCCTCGACACGGGGGACATCCTGGCCAACCTGGCCACCGGCGTGGTGACGGTGGACGGCGAGGGCCGGCTGGCCTACGCCAACCCGGCGGCGGAGCGCCTCCTCGGCATCTCCGCCGACGAGTGGATGGGGGCGCCGGTCCTGGAGCGGGTGGACGCCGTGGCGCCGGGCCTGGGCCACATCCTCCGGCGCGCCGTGGAGGCGTCGGAGTCGGTGGACCGGTTCCGGACCCGCCTGGTGGGGAAGGGCGAGCCGGTGAGCATCGGCGTGTCCACCGCGGTGCTGGACCGGGGGGACGGGGTGCCACCCTCGGGGACGGCCATCTTCCAGGACATCACGGACCTGGAGCGCATCGAGGCGCTCAACCGCAGGGCCTCGCGGCTGGAGGCGGTGGCGGAGCTCTCGGCGTCCCTGGCCCACGAGATCAAGAACCCCCTGGCGTCCATCCGCAGCTCCGTGGAGCAGCTCGCCGGTACGCGGCTCAACGAGGAGGAGCGGGCCACCCTGGAGCGCCTGGTGCTGACCGAGTCGGATCGGCTCAGCCACCTCCTGTCCGAGTTCCTGGAGTACACCGGCCTCCAGCTCGGCGAGCGGGAGGTCGTGGGGCTCCCGGCCCTGGTGCGGGACTGCGTGGCGCTGGTGCGCCAGCATCCCGACGCCGCCGGGGTGGAGGTGTCCTGCGACGCACCCGACGGCCTGGTCCTGCGGGGGGACCCCCACCTCCTGCACCGCGCGCTCTTCAACCTCGTGCTCAACGCCGTCCAGTTCGCCGGCGCGGAGGGGACCGTCCAGGTCGAGCTGGAGGATCTCCGTGGCCGGCCCGCGCGCCGGGCCACGGGCATTCCCCATCCGGTCCGGATCTCCGTGACCGACTCGGGCCCCGGGGTGGAGGAGGGTGCCGCCCAGCGGATCTTCGATCCCTTCTTCACCACCCGGGCCGGCGGGAGCGGGCTCGGCCTCGCCGTCGTGCACCGGGCCGTGGAGGCCCACGACGGAGCCGTCTTCGTCGAGCGCGCCCCGGGAGGGGGCGCGCGCTTCGTCATCGATCTCCCCGCTGGAGGGAACTCGTGAGCGCCAGCCCCAAGATCCTCCTCGTCGACGACGAGACCGGGATTCTCGACACCCTCAGGATCCTCTTCCGCGGCGAGGGCTACGAGGTCCTGGTGGCCGATTCGGGGAAGGGCGCCCTGGAGCGCCTGGAGGAGGAGAGGCCCGACCTGGTCCTCTCCGACATCCGGATGCCCGGCGCCGGCGGCCACGAGGTCATGGCCAAGGCCCAGGAGGTGGACCCGGAGATGCCGGTCATCCTCATGACCGCCCAGGCCTCCCTCCAGTCGGCGGTGCGCGCCGTCAACGAGGGGGCCTACTACTACCTCCAGAAGCCCTTCGCCAACGACGAGCTCCTGGCCATCTGCCGGCGCGCCCTGGAGGCCCGGGAGCTCCGGGTGGAGAACAAGCGCCTCAAGAAGGAGATCGGGCGCCGCGAGGGCCGGTCGGGCGACCGGCCCATCGGGAAGTGCCGCTCCTTCCAGGAGGTCCTGGAGCTGGCGGAGACGGTGGCCCCCACCGATTCCACCGTGCTCATCTTCGGGGAGAGCGGGACGGGAAAGGAGGTCCTGGCCCGCTACATCCACCGTCTGTCCGAGCGGGAGGACGGGCCCTTCCTCTCCATCAACTGCGGCGCCCTCCCCGAGAACCTCCTGGAGTCGGAGCTCTTCGGACACGTGAAGGGCTCCTTCACCGGGGCGGTGAAGGACAAGCGGGGGCTGCTGAAGGCCGCCGAGGGCGGGACCTTCTTCCTGGACGAGATCGGGGAGATGAGCCCGGCCACCCAGGTGAAGCTCCTGCGGGCCATCCAGGAGCGGGAGGTGATCCCGGTGGGCGCCACCGAGGCCGTGACCGTGGACGTGCGGATCATCGCGGCCACCAACCGCGAGCTGGAGGAGGAGATCCGGAAGGGCGCCTTCCGCGGCGACCTCTACTACCGGCTCAACGTCATCCAGCTCCGCCTTCCCCCGCTCCGGGACCGCCGGGACGACATCCAGCTCCTGGCCCGCTACTTCCTGGAGCGGCTCGCGGAGCGGGACAGCGCGGGCGTGGCCGGGCGGGAGCTGGCGCCGGAGACGCTGGAGGTGCTCCGGACGTACGACTGGCCGGGCAACGTGCGCGAGCTCGAGAACGCCCTGGAGCGGGGCGCCGTGGTCTCGGAGGGCGGGGTGATCCGCCCCGAGCACCTCCCGGATCGGGTCCGGGAGGCGCCGGAGACCCGCCTGGTGGACGAGCCCGCGCCGCCCAACCCCACCATGGAGGTCATCGAGCGGGCGTACATCCACCACGTCCTGCGCGCCGAGGGGGGCAACAAGACCCGCGCCGCCGAGGTGCTGGGCATCGACCCCTCCACGCTCTACCGCAAGCTCAACCGGTACGGGATCGAGGAGTGACCTCCGGCCCGCTGGCCCGCCTCCTGGGCTCGCCGGGACGGGCCGCGCTGCTGGCGGCGGCCCTGGCCTTCACGGTCCACCTCGGGGCGTTGGCCAACGGCTTCGCCAACGACGACGAGATCGTGGTGGCGGCCGACCCGGCGCTCCGCTCGCCCGCCACCCTCCTTCCCCGCCTGGCCGAGCCGTACTGGCCCGGGAGCTACGGCGCCGACGTGGGCTCGTGGCGGCCCCTCACCACCGCGGTCTTCGGGGTGGCCTGGTGGGCCGGGGGCGGCGCCCCGTGGCCCTTCCACCTGGCGGGCATCCTCCTGCACGCGGCGGCGTCGGCGCTGGTGGTGCTCGTCCTGGCCTCCCTCCTGGCGCCGGCCACCGCGGGCCTGGCGGGGCTCCTCTTCGCCGTCCACCCGGTCCACGTGGAGGCGGTGGCCAACGTGGTGGGGCTGGCCGAGCCCCTCTCCGCGTGCCTGGCGCTGGCGGCGGTGGGGCTCCACGCGCGGGGCGGGGAGCGCGACGGGCCCGGCCGTGCCGCGGCGGTGGCGCTCCTGTACCTCCTGGCGGTCCTGGCCAAGGAGGGCGCGGTGGTGCTCCCCGGGCTGGTCCTTCTGGTCGACGCCGCCCGGCGGGAGCTGGGGCTCCGGGACCTGGGGGGCTACCTGCGACGCCGGGCGTGGACGTGGGCCGGGCTGGTGGCGGCGCTGGCGGCCGGGCTCCTCCTGCGCACCGCGGTCCTCGGCGGCGTGACCGGCGCCACCTACCCCCCGGGGATGGCCGTCCTGGAGGAGGTCCCCCGGATCTGGACGCTGGCCACCGTCTGGCCCCACTGGGTCCGCCTGCTGGTCTTCCCCGTGGACCTGGCGGCGGACTACGGGCCCGGGATCCTGACCGTGGCCTACGGCTGGACGCCGGCGGGCGTCCTGGGCGTGGCGCTGGCGCTGGGCGCCCTGGCGGGCGCGTGGGTGGCCTGGCGGAGGGGCGCCCTGCTGGGCCGCGGCCGGGACTCCGCCCGGGCCTACGGCCTGGCCGTGGTCTGGGTGGGGCTGGCCGTCCTCCCGGTGGCCAACGTCTTCTTCTCGGCCCCGGTCCTCCTGGCGGAGCGGACGCTCTACCTGGCCTCGGTGGGCGCGGTCGCGGGGCTGGCGACCGCCCTGGCCGCCGCCGCCGACCGGGCCCCCCGGCTGGCCAGCGTCGCCGCGGTGGCCCTGCTGGCCGTCTTCGCGGTCCGCTCGGTGGACCGGGTGCCGGCGTGGCGGGATTCCGAGGCGGTCATGGCCACCCTCCTGGAGGAGCATCCGGAGTCGGGGTGGGCGTGGTGGTCGTGGAGCCGCCAGCTCGCCGCCGAGGGTCGCGTCCCCGAGGCCCGCCGCGCCCTGGCGGCGGCGGTCCAGCTCCTGAACTCCGAGCCCCAGGTGGGCCTCGACGTGGGCTCCCATCTCCTGGCCACCGGGCACCCCGACCAGGCCCGCCTCTTCCTGGAGCGGGCCTGGCGGGAGCGGCCCGGCTGGTACTCCGCGGCGGCGCTCCTGGCCTCCCTGGAGCTCCGCCAGGGACGCCCGGAGGAGGCCTTCCGTCTCGCCCGGGCCGCCGCCGAGCTGGCGCCGGACAACCCCAGCGCCCATCACCTGGTGGCCGAATCCCTTGCCGCCGCGGGCCGCTGGAACGAGGCTGTCAGGGCCAGACGCCGCTCCCTGGAGCACGGCTTCGCCGACCGCTGGCGGGCCTGGGCCACGCTGGCCGGCGAGCTCGGGGCCGTCGGGGACACCGCCGCGGCCCGGGCCGCGGTGGACTCCGCCCGGCTCCGCGCCGTGACCCCCGACGCCCGCGCCCGCCTCGATTCCCTCGCCCGAGCCCTCACCCCGAATCCCCTCGACTGAGCCATGCATCGAGATCCCCTGGACATCGATCCGTTGGCGCCGTACCCGGGCGCCGACCAGACGCCGCTCGCCTGGGACCGCGTCGTGCTCTCGGTGGTCGTCCCGTGCTACAACGAGCGCCGCACGGTGGAGGCCCTCCTGCGCCGGGTCCGGGAGGTGCCCCTCCGCCTGGAGGTCATCGTCGTGGACGACGGCTCCACCGACGGGACCCGGGACCTCCTCACGCGCCTGGAGGGGGAGGGGCTCGTGGACCGCCTCATCTTCCACGAGGAGAACGGGGGGAAGGGGACGGCGCTCCGCACCGGCTTCCGCGAGGCCACCGGGGACGTGGTGGTGGTGCAGGACGCGGACCTGGAGTACGACCCGAAGGAGCTCCCCGCGCTCCTGAAGCCGATCCTGGGGGGGAAGGCGGACGCCGTGTACGGCTCCCGCTTCCTGGGAGGGCCGCACCGGGTGCTCTTCTTCTGGCACTCGGTGGGGAACCGCTTCCTGACCCTCCTGTCCAACATGTTCACGGACGTGAACCTCACGGACATGGAGACCTGCTACAAGATGGTCCGGAGGGAGCTCCTCCAGTCCCTCCCCCTCTCGGCCAGCCGCTTCGGGATCGAGCCCGAGCTCACGGCCCGCCTGGCCCAGGCCGGCGCGCGGATCTACGAGCTCCCCATCAGCTACCACGGGCGCTCCTACGCCGAGGGGAAGAAGATCGGATGGAAGGACGGGTTCGAGGCTCTCTGGTCGATCCTGAAGTACAACCTGGCCCCTCCGTCCGTCCCGGCGTGGACGCCCCCGGAGGTGGAGCCGTGGGACGCGCCTGCGCGTCTGGAGTCCGGCGAGGGCCGGGCGGGCGACACTCCCACCCGGGCCGACTCGGACGGCGGGGCGCCGGCGGCCCCGGGACGCCCCGACTGACTCCGTGACCCCCTCCTTCCTCACCCCCGTCCGCTCGGGCGGGCTGGTCGTCCTGGCGGCGGTGCTGGTCTACGCCAACTCCCTCGGGAACGGCTTCGCCTACGACGACCCGTGGGTGGTGGAGCAGAACCCGGTGGTGACCGAGGGGCGCTGGGCCGAGGCCTGGGAGGACCCGTACTGGCCCCAGGCCGCCCCGGGGACGGGGAACTACCGGCCCCTGACGCTGCTGAGCTTCGCCGCCGAGTGGCGGCTCTGGGACGGCTCGCCGGCGGGGTACCACGCCGTGAGCGTCGCGGCGCACGCGGCGGTCTCCCTCCTGGTCTTCGCCCTCCTCTGGCAGATGGTCGGGACGCTGGGCGGGCTGGCCGGCGGCCTCGTCTTCGCGGTCCACCCGGTCCACGTGGAAGCCGTGGCCAACGTCGTGGGGCGCGCCGAGCTGTACGCCGCCGCGGCGGTGGTGGCAGCGGTCCTCCTGTACTGGGTGGGCGCCGGGGCCCGGGGATGGCGGGGCGGCGCGCGGCTCGCCGGCCTCGCGCTCCTCTACGCCGCCGGACTGGCCTCCAAGGAGACGGCGGTGACGCTTCCCGGGCTCCTCCTCCTGCTCGAGCTCACGGTGCGCCACGGGGAGGGCGGGGTGGGCGCCCGCCTCCGGCGCCAGGCGCCGGTGTACCTGGTGCTGGCCGCCGTCCTGGGCACGTACCTCCTCGTCCGCACCGACGTGCTCGGGGCCGTGACCGGGGAGCGGGCCGCGGCGGGGCTGGCCAGCCTCGACACCGGCGAGCGGCTTCTCTCGGCGCTGGCGGTGTGGCCCCACTACCTCCGCCTCATGGTGGCCCCCGCGGACCTGGTCATGGACTACCAGCCCGGCGTGATCGTGCCGGCCACCGGGGTGGATCTCCGGGTCGTGGTCGGCGCGCTCCTCCTGGCCTCCCTCCTGGCCGGGGCCTTCCTCCTGCGGCGACGGGAGCCGGTGGTGGCGTGCGGGCTGGGGTGGTTCTTCGTGGCCGTGCTGCCCGTCTCGAACCTGGTCGTGCGGGCCGACGTGCTCCTGGCCGAGCGGACCCTCTACCTCCCCTCGGTGGGGCTGGCGCTGGTGGTGGCGGGGCTGGTGCCGGTCCTGGCCCGGGAGGCCCGGGGACGCTCGCTCCGTCTGGTCTGGGTGGCCTCGGCCGTGGCCCTCGTGGCGCTCTCGGCCCGCACCGTGTCCCGCAACCCCACGTGGGCCAGCACCACCACGGCCCTCAACACGCTGGCGCTGGAGCACCCCGAGTCCTTCCGGGCCCTGCGCATCTGGTCCCGCATCCAGGAGGACCGGGGCGATGTGGAGGGCGCGGCCCGGGCCTACGAGGAGGCGCTGGCGGTGGTGCCCGACGACTACCAGCTCGCGGTGGAGGCCGGCGCGTTCTACGATCGGATGGGACGACCCGACCGGGCCCGGGCCCTGTTCACCCGGGCGGTGGCGCTCCTCCCCGAGTATCCGGCGGCGTACCGGTACTGGGGCCAGCACCTCCTCCGGAACGGCGAGGGGCGGGCCGCCCACGCCGTGGCCCTCACGGGGCTGGCGCGGAGCGGGGCCGACCGCGAGGTCTTCGCCGTGCTGTCCGAGAGCTACGTGGCCGGGGGGGACCTGGAGGCGGCGCTCCGCGCCCGGAGGGCGGCCGTCGCCCAGCCGGGCGCCACCCGGAACGACGTCCTGCGGATGGCCGAGCTCCTGGACGCCCTGGGGCGCGACGACGAGGCCGCCGCGGTCCGGGTCCGGGCCGCCGACTACCCCGACGCCCCTCCCCCGGAGCGGATCCCGTGACCCTCGACACGCCCTTCTGGAGCCCGGTCAAGGCCGCGCTGGTGGCGGCGCTCCTGGCGGTGGCGGTCCACGCCAACACGCTGGGGAACCAGTTCGCCTACGACGACGTCCACATCATCGTCGAGAACCAGGGCATCCAGCAGCTCGAGACGCTGCCCGGCGCGCTCACCGTGCCGTACTGGCCGGGCCGCTACGGCGAGCAGCTCGGCCTGTGGCGTCCCACCACCACGCTGGCGCTGGGGCTCCAGTACGCCGTCGCCGGCGAGGAGCCCCTCCTCTACCACGCCGTGAACGTGCTGGCCCACGGGGTGGTCACGGCCCTGGTCGTCCTCCTCCTGGCCGCCCTCCTCCCCGTGCCGGCGGCGCTGGCGGGCGGGCTCCTCTTCGCGGTGCACCCCGTGCACGTGGAGGCGGTGGCCAACGTCATCGGGATCGCCGAGATCCTCTCCACGGGCTTCTTCCTGGCGGCGTGCCTGGTGCACGTCCGCGGCCCCGACCGGAGCGGGTGGGGGCGGGCCCTGGCCGTGGGCGGGCTGTACCTCCTGGCCTTCGGCGCCAAGGAGAGCGCGGTGACGCTCCCGGGGGTGATCCTCCTGCTGGACGCGGCCCGGCGGCGCCTCGGGCTCCGGGAGCTCGGCGACTACCTGCGGGACCGGTGGCGCGTCTACCTCGTCATGCTCGGGGTGGCGGCCCTCCTCCTCGGGGCTCGTCTCCACATCCTGGGGAGCGTGGCGAGCCCCTTCGGGCCGCTGGGCGCCGACCTCCTCCAGGAGATCCCCCGGATCTGGACGCTGGCGGAGATCTGGAGCCACTACGTGCGCCTCATGGTCTTCCCCCTGGACCTCTCGGCGGACTACTCGCCCAACGTCATCCCCATCTCCCTGGGGTGGAACGCGGCGAATGCGGTGGGCGCGATCCTGGCGCTGGCGATCCTGGTCGGGTCCCTGGTGGCCTGGCGCAGGGGGCGCTTGGAGCCCGGACGCCCCAGCGCCCGGGCGGCGGCGTTCGGCGTGGTGTGGTTCCTCGTCACCATCTCCCCCGTGTCGAACGTCTTCTTCCTGGCGGGCGTCCTCCTGGCGGAGCGGACCCTGTACCTGCCCTCGGTGGGGATCGTGGCGGCCATGGGATGGCTCGTCGTGCGCCTGGCGCGGGAGCGGCCCCGGCTGGCCCGGGTGGGGCTCGTCCTGGTGGTGCTCCTCATGGGGGCGCGGACCTGGGAGCGGAACCCCACCTGGCGGGACAACATCACGGTCTTCCGGACCATGATCGACGACTACCCCCATTCGGGGCGCTCCCAGTGGGTCCTGGGGGACCTCTTCTTCCAGCAGGGGCGGACGAGCCAGGGGCTCCTCACCTACCGCGCGGCCATCGGGATCCTGGGTCCTCACTACCAGCTCATCACCGAGATCGCCAAGAAGCTCATCGCCGCCGAGTACTACGACGCGGCCGAGCACCTCCTGGAGCACTCGTGGCGGAACGATCCGGACTTCCCCGTGGCCCCGGGCCTCATCGCCGTGATCCGCTCCGAGCAGGGCGACGCCGAGGGCACCGAGCTCTGGGCCCGGCGCTCCCTGGAGATCGACGCCGACGATCCGGTCCGGCACCACCTCCTGGCCTGGGCGCTGACGGAGCAGGGCCGCTGGCAGGAGGCCGCCGAGGCCCGCCGACGCGCCATCGCCGGGGGGGAAGGGGACTACTGGCAGCAGTGGGTGTCCCTGGCCCAGCTCGAGGCCAACGCCGGCGACACCGCGGCCGCCCGCCTCGCCCTGGACTCGGCCCGGACCAAGGCCCTGTCGGGCCCCGGGAGCGATCAGGTGGACGGCCTCTACATCGAGCTCCTGGGGGACACGGCCGCGGCCCGTGCCGGGGGCGCTCCCCGGGTCACCCCCGGGCCGGCGACGCCGGGCGTGCTCGAGGAGCCGGGAGCCGGCCTTCCCGGGCTCGCGCCCAGCCCCGATCCGAGCCTGGATCCGGGGCCGGAAGACGGGGACGCCGGACCCGTGGACCGTTGAACCTTGCAGGGTTTTCGCCCTTGCAAAGCGGGGGCATCCTTGCAGAATCCCATGCGAAATGCCCTCCGTGGGGGTGTCCGGCTTTCGCGATTTGATGCTGTAAGTGCAAGGCGCTCAACGACTTGCGCCCTAGGGTGGCGTGTGTGGAACACGCCCTGCACTTTACGAGCGCCGTGCAGCACCCCTGTTTCACTTCACACCTGGAGTACCAAGATGCGGGACAACAAGGGTTTCACCCTGATCGAGCTCCTCATCGTGGTCGTGATCATCGGAATCCTGGCGGCCATCGCCATTCCGAAGTTCTCCGCCACGCGGGAGAAGGCGTACTTCGCCGCCATGAAGTCCGACCTGAAGAACCTGGCCAGCCAGCAGGAGATCTTCTACGCGGACAACTACTCCTACAGCAACGCCCCGAGCTCGCTCGCGTTCACCAACTCCGAGGGCGTGAACGTGGCGATCTCCGCCTCGAGCTCCGGCTGGGCCGCTTCCGCGACCCACTCCGCGCTCGGCACCGCCGAGGGCTGCGCCATCTACTACGGCACGGCCTCCGCTCCCACCGTGGGCTCCGCTACGCCGAGCTCCCCGGGTGAGGTTGCCTGCACCAACTGACGGTGCTGCAGGAAGCCCGCGTCCCTTGCGGGTGTGATTGAAGCCGGCGTGGGCGGTCCGGAGTCCTCGGACCCCGGGCCGCCCCACCGCTTCGATCCTCTCCCCCCCTCCGCCCCACCACGACCTACCCGAGCGAGGCGATCATGTCCGTGCCGAATCGCAAGGGCTTCACGCTCATCGAGCTTCTCATCGTGGTCGTGATCATCGGGATCCTGGCGGCCATCGCCATTCCCAAGTTCCAGTCCGTGCGCGAGAAGGCGTTCCTCGCCTCCGCCAAGGCGGATCTCAGGAACCTGGCCAACCTCCAGGGCGTCTACTACAACGACAACTACACGTACTCCACCGACGCGTCGGCCCTGGGGTACAACAACAGCGAAGGGGTGTTCGTCACCTTCGTCGAGGCCACCGGCACCGGGTGGTCGGCCTCGGCCACCCACGCGGGGCTGCCCAACGAGTCCTGCGCCATCTACCACGGGAACGCCGCGGCCCTGGCTCCCGCCAACGTGGAGAGCACCGTCCAGTGCTCCCGCTGACCCCCGGCTGACCCGACCTTTCCGGTCCGTCCGCTTGCCGTCCCCCTCCGGGGCGGCTCATTTTTTTGCCGGTGGGCCCCACGGCCGCCCTCCCCGCCCCACCGCTCCCCTCCGCCCGGAGGATCTCTTCCCGCCCATGTCCGGCCCTCCTCCGCTCCGGCGTGAGCTGCTCCTCGCCTTCGGGCTCCTCTTCGCGGGAGCGGTCTTCGTGGCGGGCCTCGGGCTCGGGTTCGTCCTCCCGGCGCTGGACTCCTTTCCGGAGATCCTCCTGTTCGTCCTCGCGCTGGTCGTGGGGGACCTGCTGGTGCTCTTCCTCTTCGGCGGGGCGTTCCTCCGGCGACGGCTGGTCGGGCCCATGGAGGAGCTGGCCGGCGACGCCCGTCGCATCGCCGAGGGGGCCTACCACCATCGCGCCGCCCCGGCCGACAGCCTCGAGATCGAGTCGGTCCGCACCAGCGTGAACGCCATGGCGGACCGCCTCATCCAGGACCAGCGCCTCCTGGCCGAGAACGTGGAGTCCCTGGACCGCACCAACCGCGAGCTCGTGGAGGCACGGGACCAGGTCGTCCAGACGGCCCGGCTGGCGTCTGTGGGCACGCTGGCGGCGGGGATCGCCCACGAGGTGGGCAACCCGCTGGGGGCCATCATGGGCTTCGTGGACGTGGCCAAGCGGCGCGCCAGCAGCGCGGGTGGGGACACGGAGATCCTGGACGCGATCCGGGCGGAAGCGGGCCGGATCGACCGGATCGTCCGGGGGCTCCTGGACTACGCCCGGCCCCGGGACGAGGAGGCCGGGCCCGAGCCGCCGGGGGAGACGGTCCGCCGCGTGCGCGAGCTCCTCGAGGGCCAGGGCCGCCTCGACGGGGTGGACGACCGCTGGCACCTGGAGGCCGACGTGCCCCGGGTGGTCATGGAGCCCCACCGCCTGGAGCAGGTCCTGGTGAACCTCATCCTCAACGCGCTCCACGCCCTGGAGGGCCGGGAGGCCCCCGTCCTGACCGTGCGGCTGGACGAGGAGCCCGGCGAGGTCGAGACGCTCCCCGCCCGCCGGGAGGGCGACCCGCCCGGGGTGAACTACATGCACCGCCGCCGCGTGTCCCGGGACGACGGCGGACGGGGCGTGGACGGGCTGTTCACGGCGCGCCGGGTGGTGGTCATCCAGGTGGACGACAACGGCCCCGGCATCCCCGACGCGGACCACGAGTCCGTCTTCGATCCCTTCTTCACCACCAAGGATCCCGGCGAGGGGACGGGGCTGGGCCTCTCGATCTGCGCCCGCCTGGTGGACGGCATGGGCGGGCGCATCGAGGCCGGGACCTCGGAGCTCGGGGGCGCCCGATTCACGATCCGCTTGCCCGGCTACGGGGGAGACGACGCATGAAGATCCTGGTGATCGACGACGACAGCGGCCTGCGCCGATCGCTGACCATGATCCTCGAGGACGGCGGCTACGAGGTGGTCCAGGCCACCGACGGCGAGGAGGGGCTGACCCAGGCCGCCGCCGAGCTGCCGGAGCTGATCCTGTGCGACGTGCGCATGCCCGGCGTGGACGGGCTCGAGTTCCTGCGGCGCTACCAGGCGTCCGGAGGGGAGGCCCTCGTCCTCATGATGACCGCCTACGGGAGCATGGAGCTGGCCGTGGAGGCCATGAAGGAGGGCGCGTACGACTATCTCCCCAAGCCCTTCGGCGCCGACGAGGTGCTGCTCACCGTACGGAAGGCGGAGGAGCGGGAGCGCCTCGAGCGGGAGGTGGGACGGCTGCGCAGCGAGGTCCGGGAGGACCGGCGCTTCGGCGAGATCGTGGCCGGCTCGGCCGCCATGCGGAAGGCGCTCGACGTGGCGGGGAAGGTCGCCCAGCACGCCTCGCCGGTCCTCCTGACCGGCGCGAGCGGGACGGGGAAGGAGCTGGTGGCCCGACTCATCCACCGCGAGAGCCCCCGGCGGGACCAGGCCTTCGTCCCGGTGAACTGCGGAGGCATCCCGGACCAGCTCCTGGAGTCGGAGTTCTTCGGCCACGTGAAGGGCGCCTTCACCGGGGCCGACCGGGACAAGGAGGGGCTCTTCGCCGCCGCCGACGGCGGCACTCTCTTCCTGGACGAGGTCGGGGAGCTCCCGGCCTCCCTCCAGGTCAAGCTCCTCCGGGCGCTCCAGGAAGGCGAGGTCCGGCGGGTCGGGGACACGGGAACCCGCACCGTGGACGTGCGGATCATCTCCGCCACCAACCTGGATCTCGACGAAGCCGTGGAGGCGGGCGACTTCCGGGAGGACCTGTACTACCGGCTCGCCGTGGTGCCCATCCACCTCCCGCGCCTCCGGGACCGGCCCGAGGAGATCCCCGAGCTGGTGCGCCACATCCTGGACCGGCAGAGCCGCCGCATGCGCATCGAGATCGAGGGGGTGGAGCCCGAGGCCATGGAGGTGCTCCTCGAGTACCCGTGGCCGGGCAACATCCGGGAGCTGGAGAACGTGCTGGAGCGGGCGCTGGTCCTGACCGAGGGGCCCCGGGTGGCCCTGGACGACCTGCCGGAGTCGGTCCGGGTGCCGTCGCCGGAAGCGCGCCTTCCCACGGCGGTGGACGGAGACGACCTCTCGGTGAAGCGCCACGGGGCCCGCCTGGAGAAGCACCTCATCGAGCTGGCCCTGGACCGCACCGGTGGCAACAAGACCCAGGCGGCGGAGCTCCTGGAGCTCTCACCCCGGGCGCTCCGCTACAAGATCCAGGAGTACGGGGTCCAGTAGTCCCGGGGGAGCATGGAGGGGGCCCGGGGTCGGGGGCACCTTGTCTCCATGCCTCCTCGCGCCCCCGTCCGCCGGGCCCGCACCCGCGGGCACACCCTGGCCGAGATGGCCGTGGGCCTCCTGCTCCTGGCCTCCCTCCTGGGCACGGCGCTCCCCGGCCTCCGCGGGCTGGCCGACGGGGCCGCGGTGGCCGGGGCCCGGGAGGAGGTCGTGGCGGCCCTGTCGGAGGCCCGGGGCGCGGCGGTGGGGCGGGGAGGGTCCGCCCTCCTGCTGGACGCCGGCGCGGGCCGGGTCACGGTGCGCGTCGGGGCCGACTCCCTCCTGGACGTCTCCCTCGCCCGCCGGTACGGGGTGGCGCTGGCCCTCTCCCGGGGCCGCGCCGTGGCCGAGCTCGACTTCGACGCCCTGGGGCTGGGGCGGGTCGCCAGCGAGAGCGTCCGCATCACCCGCGGGGCCGCGGAGGCCCGCCTCGTGATCTCGGGCTACGGCCGTGTGCGTCGGCGCTGAGACCCGGGGCTTCACCCTGACCGAGCTGCTCGTCACGCTCGTCGTGCTGGAGGTGGGGCTCCTGGGGGTGGTGGGCACGCTCGCCCTCGCGTCCCGGACGCTGGCCGAGGCCGAGGCGCTGGAGCGGCTCGTGGACGAGGCCGGGGCCGTCCGGGACTCCCTGGCCGGGATCCCGGGCGCGGGCGCCGGGGCGCGGGAGACGCCTTGGGGGGTGGTGCGCTGGAACGCCCCACGGAACGGCGCCGTGGCTCTGGAGCTGGTCCCCGGGGGAGGGGCGGTCCATCGGGTGCTGGTGCCCGTGGGAGAGGGCGGGTGAGCCCGGGTGCGGGGCGCCGGGGGCCGGCGCGGCGGTGCGGGGCCTCCCTCCTGGAGACCCTGGTGGCCCTCCTCGTCGGCCTCCTCCTCCTGCACCTGGTGCTCCGGATCGTGGGGGCCGCCTCCGCGGCCGTTGAGGTCGGAGCCACCCGCTCGGACCGGTTGACGACGGTGCGGATGGCGCGGTGGCGGGCCGCGGCGGACGCGTGGGCGGCGGGGCCGGAGGGCCTCCGGGCCGGCGGGGATTCGCTGGCGCTCCGGGCGGTGCGGGGTGGGCTCGTGGGGTGCGGGCTGGGGGACGGGGTGTGGAGCGCCCTGGCGGAGGGGGCGCGCCACCCCGACCCGGACAAGGACTCGGTCCAGCTCCTCCAGCCGGGAGGCGCGTGGAGCGTCCACGCGCTGGAGGCGCTCGTCCCCCCCGGAGCCGACTGCTCGTCCGGGTCGGGGGGGAGGCCGGTGGGGCTGGTCCTGGACCCGCCCCCGTCCGCGCCCCCGGTGGCCGGCCGCTATTTCGAGCGCGGGAGCTACCACCTGGCCGACGGCGCGCTCCGGTGGCGCCGGGGGGACGGCGGTCGCCAGCCGCTCACGCCGGAGGTCCTGGAACGGTCGCGAGCCGGGGACGTGGGCATGGAGGCCGGGGCCGTGTGGCTGCGCTTCCGGCCGGTCCCGGCGCGCCGCGCGGGGGCCGGGGGCACGGCCGCCGGAAGGATGTGGCGGGTGCCGGCGCCGCGGGGGAGGTCCGACGGTGGCTGAGGAGCCCGGGGGGGCGGGGGGAGAAGGGGCGAGCCGGGATGCCGGGGGCTTCGTCCTGGCCCTGGCGGTGGTGGCGCTCCTGGGGCTCACGCTCCTCGCCCACGGCGCCCTGGTGCTGGCCCGGCACGAGGCCCGTCTGGCCCGGACGAGCCTTGGGCTTTTCGAGGCGTCGAGCCGGGCCGCCGTGGAGCTGGCGGGGCCTGCCGCCGTCGAGGGCCTCCCCCGGGAGCTGGGCGTCCAGGGCGAGGACGTGCTGCGGCGGAGCGGCCCCGAGGGCTCCGTCCACACGGTGCGCCGGCGGGTGGGACGGGAGTGGTGGGTGGTGGAGGTCGAGGTGCGGCCGCCGGGCCCCTGGCCCACGGGCGCGCGGCTGCGGGCGCCGGCGTGGGCGCCGGAGCTGGCGGCCCGGGTGGCGGCGGCGGGGGCGGTGGTGGAGGTCCGGCCCGGCGCCCCCGTGGAGGGCGCCGGGCGGGTGGACGGGAGTCGGGTCCGCGCGCCTCCCGCCGGGCGGGGCGGGCTGGCGTGCCACCGGTGGGACCCGGCGCTCGACTCGCTGGGGCTGGGGAGCCTGCCGGGGGTGGGCCCGGCCCACCGGGAGGGGCCGTGGCCGGCGCTGGGGCTCCTGGGACCGGACACGCTCCTGGCCCGGGCACCGGTCCGGGTCTCCGGGTCGGGGACGCCCACACCCACCGGCGGGCTCGGGGGGTGCGGCGAGGGCGGGGCGTGGAGCTGGGGCGATCCGCGCCCGTCGGCGACCCGGTGCGCCGGCTTCATGGTGGTGCGGGGCGCCCCGGGCGACCTGGAGGTGCGGGGCGGCGTGGGGCAGGGGCTGTTCGTGGTGCGGGGGGACCTGGGGCTGGAGGAGGGCGCGGACCTGAGGGGGCTGGTCCTGGTGGGCGGGCGCCTCACGCTCCGGGGGGGCTCGCGGATCCACGGCCTCGCCCAGGCCGGGGGCGGGGTGGCCGTGGAGGAGGGGAGCGAGGTGGTGGGGTCGGCCTGCTGGGCCGCCGAGGCCCTGGCGGCGGGGTGGAGTCGGATGGGGGCGGCCGTGCGTCCTCCGGGAGGGCCGCCTCCGGTGCCCCTGCCGCCGCGACCCTAGGGCCCGCCGGGACTCGCGGTCGCGCCCGCGCGGCGGGCGGCGCCCTCGGCGTCCCGGACGACCCGCTCCAGGTAGCGGTTGCGGAGGTTCCACGGCGCTCGGTCGGTCCGCTCCTGGAGGAGCGCCCACGCGCGGCGGGCCATGGCGGGCCGTCCCAGCCGGAGGTTGGCGATCACGGACACGTCCAGGAGGACGGTGGGGCGGACCCAGCCCTCGCCGTCGGACACGGGACCCAGGAGCACCTCGGCGGCCGCGGCGGCCTTCCCCCAGTCCTGGGTGGCCGTCCCGTGGAGGAGGTCGACGGAGGCGCGAGCCTCCGCCGGGGGGTCGCCGGCCTCCAGCGTGCGGTAGACCGCGCCGTAGAAGGTGGAGTCGGCCCACCCCACGGTGCCCCAGTGGAGGCCGCGCTCGGTCCGGTCGAAGAGGCGGGCCCACGCCAGCCACTCGGCCTCGTTCACGGGAGGGGAGGACGCCATGGCCAGGAAGTCGCCGAGCTGGATGAGCCGGTCTCCCCACTCGGGCAGCCCCGTCGGGGTCGCCGCTCCCCCGGTGGCCAGCGCCTCCCGCATCCAGGCCGCGCGCGTCCAGGTCTCCAGGGGCTCCACGCCCAGGGCCGGCAGCCGGCGGTAGGCCACCGGTCCCCGGCGCGCCCCCTCCAGGTTCGGCACCAGCTCGACCCGGTTCGACGCGAAGCTGTAGAGGCCTTCCGCGAACCGCCCCAGGAAGCGGGCCCGTTCGGCGCCGGCGTCCACCACGGGCCGGTAGTCCGAGTTGGCGCGCAGCCCCGGGTCGTCCAGGAGGGGCCGGAACGTGTCCTGGTCGAAGACGTAGAGCGCCGCCATGTGCTCCGGACGGAAGGGCGGCACCCGGGAGAGGATGGCCTGGACCCCGTCCCACCCGAGGACGGACCAGTCGGGTTCCAGGACCGCGTCCTCTCCTCCTGCCACCACGACGAGATCGGCCGCCCCCACCAGGTACGCCCGGTACCGGGGGAAGGCCCGGTCCAGGGCCGCCAGCATGGAGAGGAAGAGGTCGTCGTCGAGCTCGTAGAGCTGCATCCACTGGGCCAGGACGCCGTCGTCCGACAGGTAGCTCCGGATCCGACGGTAGAACTCCTCGGTGAAGAGGCTGGCCGTTCCGCTCACCCACGGGTTGCTCGGCTCCGCGAAGACCAGGTCGAAGCGTTCCTGCCGGTGGGCGAAGTACGACTTGGCGTCGTCGAAGACGAAGGTCGAGCGCGGGTCCTCGAAGACGGCCTGGTTCGCGGGGAGGAAGACGAAGGAGCCCTCCACCATGCGACGCTCGATCTCCACGTTGACCAGACGCTCCACCGCGGGCGAGCCCAGGAGGGTCACGCCGGTCATCCCCGAGCCGTGGCCCACGTTGGCCACCGTGCGGGCGTCGGGGACGTGGGCCAGCCCCACCAGGGGAGCCAGGACCTGCGTGGTGAAGTCCCGGCCCGCGGGGAGGGGGGTGGGCGGGAGGGTGTCGCTCCGGGGGGCGAGCCAGCGGGGCCCCATGGAGGCGTCGGGCTTCCCGTTGGTGGAGAGCACGACGAGACCGTCGGAGAGCCCCACCCACGCGGCCACCGTGGCGGTCCGCCCGTCCTCGTGGTAGAGGACCCGGCGGGTCCCGGCCTCTGGGATCCGCCCCGTCCGGAAGACCCCGCTGGTGAGGAGGGGCCCCTCGAGGGAGACGGTGGAGCCCACGACCAGCAGCGTCACCGTCGCCGTGGCGGCGGCCAGGAAGGCGGGCCGCGACCCCGCGCCCCTCAGCCGGCCGCTCAGGTGGAGGAGCCCGACGCCCAGGGCCACGTCCAGGGCGGCCCCCGCCAGGAGGAGGCCTTCCAGGCCCAGCCAGGGAAGGAGGACCAGCCCCGCCAGCCCCACCCCGAGCACCGAGCCCACCGTGTTCCACCCGTAGACCAGGCCGATGGAGCGCTCGCCGTGGCCGGCCCGCAGGAGCGCTCCGGTCACCAGCGGCAGCGTCGTGCCGGCCAGGACGGTGGAGGGGAGCATGACCGCGAGGCAGAGCCCGTAGCGGCCCAGGTTGAAGAGGAGCCAGCCGTCGTCCCGGGCCGGGAGGGCGCCCACCATCCACGCGACGGCGTCGAAGGAGGCCAGGTAGAGGGGAAGGGTGGCGACGGCGGCCAGCCCCATGAGCACCTGCACGAAGCCCAGGAGCCGGACGGGGTCGGGGCTCCGGTCCACCCGGCTGCGGATCAGCCAGGCGCCCAGCGCCAGCCCCAGGATGAAGGCCGACAGCATCAGCTCGAAGGCGTGGGTGGCGCTCCCCAGCACCAGCGAGAGCATCCGGATCCACCCGATCTCGTAGGCGAAGGACGCCACCGCGGTCCCCAGGCTCACGGCGACCATGGCCCGGAGGAGGAACGTGGGATCCCAGCCGGCCAGGGCCTGGGGGACCTCGACCTCGACCGCCCCCGGGACGCCGTCGGCGCCGTGGGCCGTCGTCGGGAGCGTCCCGCCCACCCGCCAGGCCAGGAGCCCGGCAGCCGCGCTGAGCGCGCCCGCCGCCACCAGGGTGCCGGGCAGCCCCAGCCAGGCCAGCCCCGCGAAGCCGGCCAGGAGGACGCCGGCGGCGCCCCCGAGGGTGTTCAACAGATAGACGGTGGCCACCCCGCGCCCCGGCCGGGGCCCGTCCAGCCGCACGAGGCCGGCGGCCATCAGGGGGAAGGTGGTCCCCAGGACCACGGCCTGGGGGAGGACCAGGAGCGCCGCCAGGCCCCATCGGACGCCCCCCACGAGCCCGGGAGAGCCCAGCGCCGGGAAGAGGTGGTCGTATGCCAGGCCCGTCACCGCGGTGAAGACGGGGTGGAAGGCGAGCGCGGCCACGGCCAGCACGCCCTCGGCGGCGGCGTACGCCACCAGGGGGCGGGCCAGGCGCCGCGACCGCTCCGCCACCAGGAGCGAGCCCAGCGCCATCCCCCCGAGGTACACGGCCAGGACGAGGACCTGGGCGTAGGCCCCGTGCCCCACGAAGAGGGAGAGGTACCGGCTCCACACGACCTCGTAGGCCAGCCCGGCCACCCCGGAGGCGACGAAGGCTGCGTAGACGAGGGCTCGGGCCATGGCTGCGCCACCGGGCTGGGGGGAGGGGCGGGTCCGGCGGGGATTCTCGCCGGGGTGTGGGCCGGGGGGCAAGGCGCGGAGCGGACTACGCCTCCATCCGGTGCTTCCCGGGGCGTGCGCCGGGGGAAACATATGACCACCTTACCGGCGAACTTCTTTCCCCGAGCCGGAAAACATTCCCCGACCGGAACCTTTGCGGCCCGGGGAAACCGCGTGAATATTGACCTCTCGGATGGTATGGAACTTGATCCTCCACGTCGGCGCAGTCTCCCTGCGCGTCCCTGCGAGCCCGAATGAACGGTCCACGCCACGGCTTCACCATGATCGAACTGGTCATCGTCCTGCTCATCGGAGGCATTCTGACGAGCATTGCGCTGGCCGGCTTCAACAACGCGCGGGGCCCCTACGCCGTCCGGGGGGCCCGGGACAGCTTCGTGGCGCTCCACGCCCGGGCCCGCGCCCACGCCATCGAGCTGGGGGAGAACATCGCGCTCAACGTCAGCTCCGCCGGGGACAGCGCCTCCATCAACCGCGCCGACGGCACGCTCATCGAGAGCATCCGCTTCGACGAGGAGCGCAACGTGGAGCTCCTGCCCGCGGGGACGTCGTTCCGGCTCTGCCTGAGCCCGCGGGGCTTCGCCGACGTGGACTGCAACAGCTTCCAGAACACGACGGTCACCGTGGAGTTCTGGCACAACGCCGACTCCACCCGGGTGGAGATCCTGCCCATGGGCCAGGTGATCTACTGATGGGCGCTCCGCGCCGCCCCGCCCCCGACGGCCGGGCCGGATTCAGCATGGTGGAGGTCATCATCGCCATGGTCATCCTGACCATCGGGGTCCTCGGCCTGGCCGGCATGACCGGGTACATCGTGCGCACCTCCACCCTGGCGGACCTCATGACCGAACGGGCCGTGGCCTTCCAGACGGTCGTCGACCGGCTCCAGTCCATGGACTACGACAACGTGACGTCGGGGTCCGATTCCGTCGGGGTCTTCTCCGTCTCGTGGAACGCGGTGGACGACGGGGCGCAGAACAAGATCGTGACCATCGTGACCACCGGGCCGGGCCTGGACGGGTCGGGCACCGCCCCGGTCATGTCCAGGAACGTCGTGGACAGCTTCACCTTCCGGGTGCTCCGACGATGAGGGGCCGGCGCGGCTTCACCCTGGTCGAGCTCCTGGTCGTCACGGTCCTGGGCGCCCTGGTGGTCATGGCGTCCCTCCAGGTCCTGATCACGAACCAGCGGACCTTCACCGCCCAGAACGCGGAGATCCAGGGGCAGCAGGCGCTCCGGGCCGCCATGGACGTCCTCACCGCCGAGCTCCGTGAGGTCAGCGCCTCCGGCGGGGACATCCTGGCCATGGCCGAGGACTCGGTGAAGGTCCGGCTCATGCGGAAGCTGGCCATCGCGTGCCAGGTGGACACGACGAACTCCGGCAACCCGTACGTGCGGGCCATGAAGATCGGAGACGACTGGTTCGCCCAGCAGGACTCGGCCTACGTCTTCGCCGACAACGACGAGGACGACGAGGACGACGACGTCTGGATCCGGGCCCGGGTCACCCAGGTGGACACGACCTCGTCGTGCAGCGGCCTCTCGCTCAGCCTCGGGCTGGGCGGCGGGGTCTCCCTCCTGGACAGCACGTCCACCCAGATCCTGACCTTCGCGGGCCAGAAGGCGCGCTTCACCGCCGACTCCGTCCGGGTCGGGGCGCCGGTGCGCAGCTTCGTCACGTACACGTACGGGCTCTACACCTACAACGGTGAGCCCTACCTGGGACGGACCACGCCGGGCGGGGCGGTCGTGCCCCTCGTGGGCCCCCTCCGGGAGGACGACGGGGTGAGCTTCGACTACCGGGACGCCGAAGGCGACTCCACCACCGTGGCCACCGACGTGCGGCAGGTCGTGGTCACCCTGCGCTGGGGCTCGGGCATCCTCAACTCGCTGGGCGAGTCGGTGTCCGACTCGCTCAGCAGCTGGATCTACACGCGGAATTAGGGAGAGCCATCATGTCGAGACCCAGTGAGCGAGGATACGCCCTGCCGGCCGCCATCGGCGGCCTGGTGATCGTGGGCGTCATGGTCACGGCCGGGTTCTACATGTCGAGCCAGGAGCTGCGGATCGGCGTGGCCAACAAGAACTCGGCCATGGCGGTGAACGTCGCCCAGGCCGGAGCCAACGAGGTGATGGCCAACTGGAACGGCTACCAGCTCGGAAACATCCCGGTCTGGGGGGACACCACGATCACCGACACCGTGGACGTCGGGATCTGGTCGGTGAACATCACCAACTTCAACAACCGGGTGTATTTCCTCGACGCCGAGGCGGAGATCACCGAAGGGGGCGCCCTGTGGGCCGGCGCGAACCGCCGGGTGGGCGTCATCACCCGCATGCTCTTCGCGAACATCAATCCCCCGGCGGCCCTCACGACCCGAGGCAGCACCACCATCAAAGGTGGCGCCGAGGTGCACGGAGAGGACGCCGACCCCACGGGCTGGGGATCGTTCTGCACGGGGAACATGGACGACAAGCCGGGCATCCTCACCAACGACACGAGCCAGCTCGGAACCGTGGGCCAGGGGCAGGTCACCGGGGATCCCAAGTGGGGGCAGGACTCCACCATCGTGGACTCCACCTTCACCGTGTTCGGGAACATGACCTGGGACGACCTGGTCACCCTGGCCAAGGCCGAGGGGAAGAACGTGACCGGGCTCGGGACCAACATCAACAACACCGGCCCCGCCGTGAACGCGAGCGGGCGCTGCGACGACTCGGTGCTCACCAACTGGGGGGACACCCTCCCCACGGCTCCGTGCGGGAGCTACTTCCCCCTGATCTACCACGGGGGCCCGAAGCTGACGATCCAGTCGGGGGGCATGGGGCAGGGCATCCTCCTCCTCGACGGCGACCTGGACCTCCGCGGAAACTTCACCTTCTACGGCATCATCATCGTCCAGGGGAACTTCGAGACCCAGGGTTCCGGAAACCGCGTGCTCGGGGGCGTCATGGCCTCCAACGCGGACTTCGACACCCAGGGCATCACGGGTAGCTCGGTGGTGAACAACTCCACCTGCGCGGTGGAGCGGGCCATCCTGAACAACTCGAGCCTCTCCCGGGCTCGTCCCCTCTCGAGCAGGAGCTGGGTCGATCTCACCGCCGTGGTGAACTGACCCTCCGGCCCCGCCGGCGGAGCCCGCCCCCCGGGGCCACGCTCCGCCGGCGGCTTCGTTTGTTTGTGCGACATATGTTTATCAAAAGTTGCCCGTCGCGACTTTGGCGGAATCTTCTTGACACGGCTTGTTGATCGGTAGTAAGCTGGTCCCGATATTCTCGGGAAAAATTTGTTTCCACCCTCTCCCGAAGGGCTGAGCTCATGGGTCTGTTCGGACGCAAACGCACCTCCATCGGGCTGGACATCGGGTCCGGTTTCGTAAAGGCCGTGGAGGTCGATCACTCGGGTGACCAACCCGAGGTGACCCGCGTGGCCATGAGTCCCCTCCTCCCCGACGCCATCGTCGAGGGGGAGATCATGGACTACGGCCTGGTGGCCGACACCGTGCGGGCCCTCTTCGAGGAGACCGGGCTGGACGGGACGGTGGTCACGGCGGTGGGCGGGCACGACGTCATCATCAAGCCCATCCCCATGGACCGCATGGCCGAGAAGGACGCCCGCGAGGTCATCCGCTGGGAGGCCGAGCAGCACGTGCCCTTCGACATCAAGAGCGTCGAGCTCGACTTCCAGATCCTGGATCCCCACGGAGAGGGGATGCAGATGGAGGTGCTCCTCGTGGCGGCCAAGCGGGAGCTCGTGGAGAACAAGGTCGGCCTCCTCCAGGACGCCGGCGTGGACCCCGCCATCATCGACGTGGGTGCCTTCGCGCTCCACAACGCCTTCGAGCACAACTATCCCGACGCCCAGGACGGCATCGTGGCGCTGGTGAACGTGGGCCACGAGACGACCAACGTGAACATCCTGGAGAACGGGGTGCCCATCCTGACCCGGGACATCCCCTTCGGCTCCCGCCGGCTCCGCGAGGACCTGCAGCGGGAGCGCGGCCTCACGGCCGAGCAGGCCGAGGAGGTCGTCCAGGCCCGCGAGACGCTGGACGACCTGGGGCGCTTCGTGGACTCGTCCGCGGACGAGGTGGCCGTGGGCATCGAGCGTGCGAGCGCGTTCCTCATGACCCGCGAGGACGCGGACTCCCTCGGGAAGATCTTCCTCAGCGGCGGAGGCGCGCGCATCCCGGGCATGGTGGAATCGCTGGCCCGCCGCATGAACGTGGAGACGTTCCTGGTGAATCCCTTCGAGCGGGTCCCGGTGGCCCCCGACGCCGCGCCCTTCAACATCGACGAGGCGGCACCCATGCTGCTCCTGCCCCTCGGGCTGGCCCTGCGTCAGTGACCTGCAAAGGACGGTGCTAGAACCGTGATCGAAGTCAATCTCCATCCCGACCGGAAGAAGCGCTCGGGTCGCGGCGGCGGCTTCTCCTTCAGCCTTCCCAAGATGGGGGGCGGAGGGGGCGGTGGCTTCCCGGCGGATCCCTACGTCCTCGGGGCCGTGGTCGCCGGGCTCATCGCCTTCGGGGTGATGGCCTGGCTGTTCCTCGGCGTCAGCGGCGACCGGGAAGAGGTCGAGGTGGCCCTCGCCGAGGCCCGCCAGGACTCGGTCCGCTTCGCCGACGTCATCCAGCGCACCAACCAGCTCACGGCGCGGCGCGACTCCATCGCGCAGCGGGTGGCCATCATCCAGGAGATCGACGCGCTCCGGTACGTGTGGCCCCACGTCATGGACGAGGTGTCCCTGGCGCTGCCGGACTACACCTGGATCCGCGAGATCACGCAGCTCCAGGCGGATCCGCTCCAGCTGCGCATCTCCGGCCGGGCCGGGAGCAACTTCGCCATCACGAACTTCATGCGGCAGCTCGAGGCCTCGCGCTTCTTCCGAGGCGTGGACCTCCAGCGCTCCGAGCAGGCCCAGTCCGAGATCGACAACCAGGACCTGGTCTACGTCTACGAGATGACGGTCTTCTACGAGCCGCCCCCGCTGGAGGCGCTGGAGACCGTCCCCCTCTTCGACACGGAGGTCTCCACGATGGAGGCCGTTCCCGACACCACCGAGGGGGGCTGAGCCATGGCGAAGCTGATCCCCGACGACCCGAAGCAGAAGAACGCGCTCTTCATCGCCATCGGGCTCCTGCTGCTCATCTACCCCTTCCACGCCTTCTGGTACAGCGACCAGCGTGACCAGGTGGCCAACATGCAGAGCCGGCTCGAGTCCCTCGAGGACCAGAACCGGCGCGCCCAGGTCCTCGCGGCCCGGGGCGGTGGGGACCTGGAGGAGCGCATGGCCCTCTACGAGCGCCACGTGCAGAAGCTGGAGGAGCTGATCCCCGAGGCCGAGGAGGTCGCCGGCCTGGTGGACGACATCTCCCAGCGGGCACGGACCTCCCGGGTCGATCTCAGCCGCATCATCCCCGAGCCGCCGGAGGAGGGCGCCTTCTACACCCGGCGGTCCTACTCCATGATCGTCATCGGCGAGTACCACGCGGTGGCCCGGTTCCTCACCGACATCGCCAACCTCCCCCGGATCGTGACCCCGGTGGACGTGGACATCTCGCTCTATCCCAACCCGGGGATGTTCCCCGAATACGACTCGCCGGTGTCGGCCAACTTCCGCATCGAGACCTACGTGGTCCCGGAGCGGGGGGCCCCCCCGGCACCCGCGCCCGGACAGGAGGGGCAGGGATGAAGACTCGAGCCATCCGGACCGGCCTCCTCGCGGCCGCGGCGCTCGTCGCGATCCCCGCGGCGGCCCTGCAGGCGCAGGACCCCCCGCAGCAGCAGCCCCAGACCGAGCTGGTCTTCGAACGGGAGGTCTTCACCTACCCGTCGTTCCAGCGACGGAACCCCTTCGTCCCCCTGGGTGGGGGCGTGGAGGGGGGACCGCGCTTCGAGCAGCTCCGCCTCATGGGGATCATCCACTCCGACGTCCCGGGAGAGAGCGTGGCCATCGTGGGAACGAGCCAGGTCAACATCTCCCAGGACGGGAGCAACGTCACCGTCTCTCCAGGCGGCGACGCGTGGTACCTGAAGGTCGGTCAGTCCATCGGCAACACCCGGATCGTCGAGATCCGCCGCGAGCAGGTCGTGGTGGAGGTCGAGGAGTTCGGACTCACGGAGCAGAGAATCATGCAGCTTGAGACCCGGCGCCAGGGAGGCACTCCATGACCCCGATCTACGCGTTGTGGGCCAGCGCGGTGCTCGCTCTGGGAGGGGGTCCGGCGGAGTCGCCGGGCCCGGTCACGGAGCTGAGCATCACGCCCATGGCCACCCAGACCAGCGTCCTCATCTCCGTGGACGGAGACGTGGAGTACCGCGAGTTCACCATGGAGGGACCCCACCGGCTGGTGGTGGACCTCATGGGCGCGCGCCACTCCCTTCCCCGGGACAACTTCTCCGACGTGAACCGGGGCGGGATCCGGGCCGTCCGCACCAGCCAGTACTCGGCGGACATCGTCCGCGTGGTGCTGGAGCTGGAGGGCAGCCTCGGCTACGCCGTCATCAAGGAGGCGGGCGGGCTCCGCATCAACCTGGAGAACCCCGCCGGCGCCTTCGAGCCGTGGTTCAGCGGACGGGGCGGCGCGGCCGCTCCGGCGCTCCCCCAGGCCGTCCGCACGCAGCCGGCCCTCCGTCAGGTCCAGGAGAGCCAGGCCCGGCGCATCTCGATCCAGTTCACGAACTCGCCCATCCAGGACGTCCTGCTGGCCTTCTCGGCCTTCAGCGGCCAGTCCATCGTGCCGGGCTCCAACGTCACCGGGCTGGTCACCGCGGACATCCGCAACCAGCCGTGGGACGTGGCGCTGAACACGATCCTGGCCACCCAGGGCCTCGTGGCCGAGGAGAACGAGTACGGGATCATCCGGGTCGACAACATCACCGACCTCAACGACCGTGAGGCCGTGGAGCCGATCCTCACCCAGGCCCACCGGATCAACTACGCGACGGCCTCCGAGCTCCTCACGGCCATCCAGCCCCTCCTCTCCGAGCGCGGCACGGCCACGGTGGGGCAGGGCACGAACACCCTGATCGTCTCCGACATCCAGCGCGTCCAGAGCGCGGTGCAGGCGCTCCTGCAGAGCCTGGACATCCGCACGCCGCAGGTGTCCATCCAGGCGAAGATCATCTTCGTCAACCGGACGGACCTGGACGAGCTGGGCGTGACGTACGAGCTGAAGGACTCCCGCGGGAACCAGCTCAACGAGCTCTCCGACGGCGGCGCCGACTTCAACGGCGACGGCCGCATCACCCAGGACGAGACGGTGGGCCAGGGGACCGCGGTGGTCCTGCTGGGCGGGAACTCGGTGGCCGCGCTGGGCAACGCGAACAACCGCGTGGCCAGCCCCACCCTGTCGCTCCTGTCGTCCCTCGTCCTGGGCCGGCACCAGCTCATCTCCTTCGTGGACGCCCTCTCGTCGGTGAACCTCTCCGACGTGCAGGCGGTCCCGCAGGTGACGGTGCTGGACAACCAGCAGGCCCGGCTGAAGGTCGGAACCGACGTTCCGGTCCGGACCATCGACGCGGGCGGACAGGGCGGCGGCGACGGGACCTTCCCCACGGCCCAGGTGGACGTGGAGGAGACCGGCATCATCCTGGAGGCCACGCCCCACGTGACCGCCAACGGCAGCATCCTGCTCGACCTCTCGGTGGAGCGCTCCTCCGCCGACCTGGCCGAGTCGGACGTGGGCTTCATCAAGCAGACGCAGGAGGCCAGCACCCGGGTCCTGGTGGAGGACGGCGAGACCGTCGCCATCGGTGGCCTGACGCAGAGCGAGCGCACCGAGGTCCGTTCCGGAATCCCCCTCCTCATGGAGCTCCCGCTCATCGGCCGCCTCTTCCGGACCACCCGGGAGCAGCAGGTCCAGCGTGACCTGATCGTCCTCGTGACCCCGCACATCGTGCGTGGCTCTAACTGATACGGAAGGACCGGGAGCCCTCCATGAGCAGAGGAACGCGCTTCGCCAACCTCCGGGTACTCGTCACGGCCGCGGCCATGGCCGGGATCCTGGTGGTGTCCGCGTGCGACGGGGAGAATCTCTTCACGCCGATCGGGCAGTCGCCCGGGGGCTCGGTGAGCGAGCCCGACAGCACGCCGCCCACCGTCGAGATCACCCAGCCCCAGCCCAACGCCCAGAACGCCAAGCCGCTGGGGGACTCGATCCTCGTGACGGTGGACGTCGCGGACGGTGACGGGCTCAGCCGCGTGGTCTTCGGCGGCGTCGCCAAGCGGGGGGACCCCTCCCTGGGCACGGACCGGGTCGTCGAGCGCTTCGAGTCCAAGACGGTGGTCTTCCCGGCCGGCGTCACGGACACGACGGGGCTCCGCCGGTACCTCAGGGCCGTGCCCGACACGACCCGGGAGACGGCCTTCATCTTCGTCGAGGCGTACGACACCCTCGGAAACCGGGGCGTCGACACGGTCCAGGTCGTCCTGGGCGGTCCCGACGTACAGATCCTGAACCTCCTGGATCGGCAGACCCGCGCCTCCGGGCGCCTGGCCCTCGACGTCCTCGCCCGCGATCCCAACGGCGTGGAGCAGGTCCAGATCAAGACCGAGGGAGCCTACGAGTCGACCCTCGTCGTGCCGATCACGCCCTCCCAGGACTCGCTGCGGCTCGACACGGCCATCGTGATCCCGGTGGGCGTCGAGGGTCGGGTGAACCTGACCGCCTCGGCCCGCAGCTCCCAGGGCGTCGTGGGCCAGGTCGGACCCTACGTCATCGACGTGGTGACCGGGGAGCCCGCCGACACGATTCCGCCCGAGGTGGCCCAGGAGGTGACCTTCCAGGGCCGCATCGAGCTGTCGGACTCGGTGACCGTGGAGGTCACCGCGCTCGACAACGCGGAGGGCGCGGGCGTGGCCTCCATGGGGATCACGGTGCAGGCCTTCGCGGAGGTGGGCAGCGACACCGCCGTGGCCAGCTTCACCCAGACCATCCCGGCGCCCGAGACGGGCCCGGTGACCCGCACCTTCCGCTTCGCCCCGTTCAACGTGGCGGACGTGGAGCTGCCGGAGCGGGTGGTCTTCCAGATCACCTCCTTCGCGGTGGACGCGGCCGGCAACTGCGCGGCCAACAGCACCGACGACCTGAACCGCTCGAGCGCCTGCGTGGACCTCGGCGGCACGGACATCGCCACCGCCACGGGCGCGAGCCAGTCGCTCTCGACCAACGTGGTCTCCGGTCGGACGGTGGCCCTCCCGTCCGGCGGGCGCATCAACGACGCCGTCGTGGACACGGTGCGCCGCAACCTCTTCCTGTCGAACCACGACCTGAACCGGGTCGAGCACTTCGACATGGTGGTCGAGGAGTTCCGGACGCCGGTCCGCGTGGGCTCGCAGCCCTGGGGCCTGTCCGTCAACAACTGCTACCCGTTCTCGCCGTACAACACGTCCACCTGCGGGGACACCCTCATCGTGGCCAACTCCGGGGGAACGAACTTCAGCTTCGTCGGGCTCGGACCGCGCCCGGTGGGCGACGCCTCCGAGGACGAGACGGTGCGGAGCTACACGCCGGTGGCCGACCGGGCCAACCGGCTCCTCACCCGGGACGTGGTGCCCTTCAACTTCCAGCTCCAGGAGAGCGCCGAGACCGGCGTGGACGAGTTCATCGTCACCCCGCTGAACATCTTCAGCGACCGTCCCCAGTACCTGGCTCTGGACTCGTACCGTCGGATCCACTTCTCCACCGAGCCCACGGACGTGGGCAGCGAGCGGGGGACCATCCGCAAGATCTTCCTGCCCAACCAGGATCCGTCGCTGGACCTCGAGGTGCAGATGCACTCCCTCCCGCCGTCGGGGAGCGCCGAGGACTCGTGGGGACTCCTCCACGCCGACGACGTGGACCCGGCCCCGGGGCGGTCCGCCACCTTCTCGGTCCTCGACCGGCAGGTCGGGACGTCCATCCCCGTGGTGGTGACCAGCGGCGCCGCCGACTCGGTCTTCTTCCCCGACGACATCATCGACGGGGTCCAGGCGGAGCTCGAGGCCCAGGGCTCGGACGCCCGCTTCTTCAGCAACACCTTCCAGGAGGCGGACCTCGCCTTCGGCGACACCACCTTCGTGGCCGCGTCCGGGAACGGTGAGTTCGTGGCCTTCGCGGAGAGCGGGGACGCCGAGACGGCCCGCATCATCATGTACGAGGCCTCGGTGGACGTGATCCGGGCCGGGATTCCGGTGGTGGACCTCATCATCAACCGGGACGACCAGGTCCAGGGCATCGGGCTCAACTACGACGGCACCATGGGCGTGGCCCGCGGCGACCACGGCTACTTCTTCACGCCGGACCTGCGCCTCCAGGGCATCGTGCCCATCACCTCCGGCGGCGCGGGGGCGGTGCTCCATCCGCTCCACGCCAACTCGGTCTCCATCGACAATCCGGGGGCTCCGTACCGGCCCGACACCCACCTGGCCTTCGTGGCCAGCGGGAGCCGGACCATCGACATCTACGACACCTTCCACTTCTTCCAGCTCGGCGAGATCGCCATCCGTGACGTGGTGAGCGGGCCCCTGCGGGCCTCCCTCCCCTTCCCGGGGGACAACGCCGACTACACCTGCCCGGCCGCCCTCGAGGTCACCGACCGCGACGGCAACGTCATCGGGCAGACGCTGGAGATCTTCCAGAACGGGAATCCCGACGCGCCCTGGCCGGTGGACGGCGGAGCCGGGGGCAACGAGGACCGCTGCATCGTGCTCAAGCTCTACGGCGTCACGGACACGGGAGGCGTGGTGGTGGTGGACGTCCGGAAGAGCGACATCCTGGCCCGGCACCCCACCCGCCTGGAGAACTGAGGGAGCGGTCCGCCGGGACCCCCCTCGACGCAGGACCGACGCCCCGGGCGCCCGACCGCGCCCGGGGCGTCGACCGTCCGGGCGGCCGTCCCGGCACCCGAGTGGACGCGCCGGGCCGCCCTTGTATAGTTAGTTCTGCCGAGTTCCACGGCCCGGCGTCCGCCGGGCCTTTGCTTTGCGGCGGTCCGCCGCATTCCACAGGACACCCATGCATCGACTTTCATTCCGTACCGCGGGCGAGTCCCACGGGCGCGGCCTCGTCGCGCTCATGGAAGGGCTGCCGGCGGGGCTCCCGCTCCAGATGGACCGCGACGTGGACCCCGAGCTCAAGCGTCGCCAGGGCGGCTACGGTCGCGGCCGCCGGATGGAGATCGAGTCCGACCGCGCCGAGGTGATGAGCGGGGTCCGCCTCGGCGAGACGCTCGGCTCTCCCCTGGCCATGCTGATCTGGAACAAGGACTGGGAGAACTGGACCACCGCCATGGGGCACGAGGCCCCCGCGGAGGACGAGAACCCCAAGGCCCTCCGGCCCCACTACCTGCCCCGTCCGGGGCACGCGGACCTGGTGGGCGTGCTGAAGTACGATCGCCGGGACCTGCGGGACGTCCTGGAGCGGGCCAGCGCCCGGGAGACCGCGGCGCGGGTGGCGTGCGGCGCCGTGGCCAAGACCCTCCTCGCCGAGTTCGGCATCCGGATCGGGAGCCACGTGCTCTCCATCGGCGACGTGGAGGCGGACCTGCCCGAGGAGCTCCCCGGGGACCTCAACGCCGCCGTGGACGACGACCCGGTCCGCTGCCTCGACCCCGAGGCCTCCGAGCGCATCCGCGCCTCCATCGACGAGGCCAAGGAGCGGGGGGACACCCTGGGCGGGATCTTCGAGGTCGTGGCCACCGGGCTCCCGGCGGGGCTGGGCAGCTACGTGTCCTGGAGCGAGAAGCTCGACGGGCGCCTGGCCGGGGCCATGATGTCGATCCAGGCCATCAAGGGCGTGGAGATCGGCTCCGGCTTCGACAACGCCCGGCGCCCCGGCTCCCGGGTCCACGACCCCATCGTCCTGGCCGAGGAGCACCGGCGGGGCGGCGGCATGTCCCGCTCCTCCAACCGCGCCGGCGGCCTGGAGGGCGGCGTCACCACGGGGGAGCCCCTCGTGGTGCGCGGCGCCATGAAGCCCATCTCCACCCTGCGCACGCGCCTGCCCAGCGTGGACCTGCGGGACGGGTCGGTCGGCGACGCGGCCGTCGAGCGCAGCGACGTGTGCGCCGTGCCCGCCGCCGCGGTGGTGGGGGAGACGATGGTCGCCCTGGTCCTGGCCGACGCCTTCCTGGACAAGTTCGGAGGCGATTCCCTGTCGGAGATCCGCAGGAACTTCGACGGGTACGTCTCCTACCTCACCGAGCGCGGGTGGGGGGAGCGATGATCTTCGGCGACCTCGTCCGGGACGAGGGCCCCGTCTCGGTCCACCGCATCCTCCTGGTGGGCTTCATGGGCTGCGGGAAGAGCACCGTCGGGCCCCTCCTGGCCCGGAAGCTCGGCTGGCGCTTCGTCGACGTGGACGAGCGCATCGAGGACCTGGAGGGCTCGACCATCCCCGAGATCTTCGAGCGCCGGGGCGAGCGCTATTTCCGCGCCGTGGAGGCCGGTGTCGTGGACGACGTCCTGGGCCTGGACCGGGTGGTCGTGGCCACGGGCGGGGGTTGGGGCGCGCAGCCCGGACGCCTGGCCGCCCTGGCCTCGGGCTCCGTGAGCGTGTGGCTCGAGGTGTCCGCGGCGGAGGCCGTGCGGCGGTGCGCGGACGAGCCGGGGCGCCGGCCCCTCCTCCGGTCCGAGACCCCGCTCAAGGACGCGGAGCGGCTCCTGGCCACCCGCTACCCCGAGTACGCCGAGGCCGATCTCACGGTGGACACCGAGGAGCTGAGCCCGGAAGATGTGAGCGACCGGATCGTGGAGATCCTGTCCCGCGAGCCCTGGAACCTGACACGAGAGAAGGCCTGAATCCGAATGTCGAAAAGCCTCGTCATCGTCGAGTCCCCCGCCAAGGCCCGGACCATCGGGCGCTACCTGGGGGGCGGCTACGAGGTGGCGGCCTCCGTGGGGCACGTCCGGGATCTGCCCACGAAGGAGCTGGGCGTGGACGTGGACGGGGATTTCGAGCCCCGCTACGTCACCATCCGGGGGAAGGGGAAGGTCGTCTCCGAGCTCAAGAAGAAGGCGCGGAAGGCGGACCGGGTGATCCTCGCCACCGACCCGGACCGTGAGGGAGAGGCCATCGCCTGGCACGTGGCCCACCAGCTCGGGATGGACGACGGCGGCGCGCCGGACCGCTTCCAGCGCGTCGAGTTCCGGGAGGTGACCAAGCGCGCCGTCCAGGAGGCGCTGGAGAACCCCCAGGCCATCGACATGAACAAGGTCGAGGCCCAGCAGGCCCGCCGCATCCTGGACCGCCTCGTGGGCTACCAGGTGAGCCCGCTCCTCTGGAAGCCCATCCGGCCCGGTCTCTCGGCCGGACGGGTCCAGACCGTGGCCCTCCGCCTGATCTGCGAGCGCGAGGAGGAGATCCGCGCCTTCGAGGCCGAGGAGTACTGGTCGATCACCGCGCACCTGCGCAAGGACGAGCAGGCCTTCGAGGCCCGCCTCCAGAAGATCGGGGGCAAGGCCTTCACGCTGGGGAGCCAGGACGCCGCGGAGGACGTGCTGTCCGACATCGCCGGCGTGCCCTTCACGGTCACGGGGGTCAAGCGCCGGGAGCGGAGGAAGAACCCCTTCCCGCCCTTCACGACCTCCACGCTCCAGCAGGAGGCGGCCAAGCGCCTGAGCTTCTCGGCCAAGCGCACCATGTCCGTGGCCCAGCGGCTCTACGAGGGTGTGGCGCTGGGGCCCCGGGGCACCACGGGCCTCATCACGTACATGCGGACCGACTCCACCCGGGTGTCGAGCCAGGCCGTGGGTCAGGCCCGGGACTGGGTGAAGCGCGAGTTCGGCGACGCGTACGTGCCTGGCTCGCCCCGGATGTGGGGCGGGAAGCAGCAGCGGGCCGCCCAGGAGGCCCACGAGGCCATCCGGCCCACCGACGCCACCCTCCACCCCTCCGAGGCCGCCCGGTACCTCGAGCGGGACCAGGCGCGGCTCTACGAGCTGATCTGGCTCCGCTTCGTGGCCAGCCAGATGTCCCCCGCCGTCTACGACACGACGTCGGTGGACTTCGACCTGGCGGGCGCCTCGGGCCGGGAGTACCGCTTCCGCGCCTCGGGCTCGATCCTGAAGTTCCCGGGCTTCACCAAGCTGTACATGGAGGCCACCGAGACCGGCGACCACCGCCGCCTCGACGACATGGACCCCCTTCCGGAGCTGGAGGAGGGGGACGAGAGCCTCCTGGAGAAGCTCGACCCCCAGCAGCACTTCACCCAGCCGCCCCCGCGCTACAGCGAGGCCAGCCTGGTGAAGGAGCTGGAGGCCCAGGGGATCGGGCGGCCGTCGACCTACGCCTCCATCCTCAGCACCCTCGTGGACCGGGACTACGTGGAGCTGGAGAAGCGCCGCTTCGAGCCCACGGACCTGGGCGAGGTCGTCTCCAAGCTGCTGGTCCGGATCTTCCCCAACATCTTCGACGTGGAGTTCACCTCCCGCATGGAGAGCGCCCTGGACCGGGTCGAGGAGGGCGAGGTCGAGTGGCGGGCGCTGCTGGCCGAGTTCTACCCCGGCTTCAAGGAGCGCCTGGAGGCCGGCGAGGGCGAGTCCGAGGAGATCATCCTGGAGATCCTCCGGGCCGAGGGCGAGGAGTGCGAGAAGTGCGGGCGGCCCATGCTGGTGAAGTGGAACAAGCGAGGCCGGTTCCTGGGGTGCTCCGGCTACCCCGAGTGCAAGAACACCCGCTCCCTCGACGGGCTTCCCGAGGACCTGCCCCTGGGGGACCATCCCGGGACGGGACGGGAGGTGCGGCTCAAGGACGGCCCGTACGGTCCGTACGTGGAGATGGACGCCGCCGACCCGGAGAAGAAGCCGAAGCGGGCGAGCCTCCCCGACGGGGTGAAGCCGGAGGACGTCGACCTGGCCTACGCCGTGAAGCTCCTGGACCTCCCCCGGCCCGTGGGCACCGACCCGGAGACGGGCGAGGACGTCGTGGCCGGCCTCGGCCGCTACGGCCCGTACGTCCGCCGGGGCAAGACCTTCGCCAGCCTCCGCACCACCGAGGAGCTGTGGAGCGTGGAGCTCGACCGGGCCCTGGAGCTCATCGCGGCCAAGGAGTCGGGGAAGAAGCTCCCCCTCAAGGAGCTGGGGAAGCACCCCGACTCCGGGAAGGAGATCGTCGTCCTGTCGGGGCGGTACGGCCCCTACGTGACCGACGGGAACGTGAACGCCAACGTGCCCAAGAAGATGGATCCCATGGACATGGACCTGGAGACGGCCGGCGAGCTCCTGGGGAAGGCGGCCGCCCGGAAGGCCAAGGGCGGCGGCCGGCGCCGTCGGGGGAGGAAGTAGCGTGGCCGAGCGCGCGGAGGGACCGGGGACGGTGGGCTCGGGCGAGCCGGTGACCGTGGTGGGGGGCGGGCTGGCCGGCTGCGAGGCCGCCCTCCAGCTCGCGGCCCGGGGCATCCGGGTCCGCCTCCTGGAGATGCGCCCGGTCAAGGGCACGCCGGCCCACCAGACCGACGGTCTGGGCGAGCTGGTCTGCACCAACTCCTTCAAGAGCGAGGATCCGGGGAACGCCCACGGCCAGCTCAAGCGGGAGATGCGCGCCCTGGGCTCCGTGCTCCTCCGCTCGGCCGACCGCTCCCGGGTGGCCGCCGGCTCCGCGCTGGCCGTGGACCGGGAGCTCTTCAGCCGCGCCATGACCGAGGCCGTGGAGGCCGAGGAGCGCATCGAGGTCGTCCGCGAGGAGTGCGGGTCGCTCCCCGGGGGGCCCGCCGTGGTGGCCACCGGGCCGCTGACGTCGGACGCCCTGTCCGAGTCCATCGCCGAGGCCCTGGGCGAGGACGGCCTGGCCTTCTTCGACGCCATCGCCCCCATCGTCCACCGCGAGTCGCTGGACGAGTCGGTGGTCTTCGCGGCGGGACGCTTCGGGGAGGACGACGACTACCTGAACTGCCCCATGGACCAGGCGCAGTACGACGCGTTCATCCGGGCGCTGAAGGAGGCCGACGTCCACGAGGGCCACGACTGGGATGCCGTCCCTTACTTCGAGGGGTGCCTCCCCATCGAGGTCATGGCCCAGCGCGGGGACGAGACCCTCCGCTTCGGGCCCATGAAGCCCATCGGGCTCGAGGACCCGCGCACCGGCAACCGACCCTGGGCCGTCGTGCAGCTCCGCCGGGAGGACCGGGCCGGCCAGATGTGGAACATGGTGGGCTTCCAGACCCGCCTCCGCATCGGCGAGCAGCGCCGGGTGTTCGGGATGATCCCGGGGCTGGGGGACGCCGAGTTCCTGCGCTGGGGCTCCATCCACCGGAACAGCTACCTGAACTTCCCGGGGCGCCTGACCGCGTACGGATCCCTGCCGGAGCGGCCGGACCTGGTCTTCGCGGGCCAGCTCACGGGGGTCGAGGGGTACACCGAGTCGGCGGCCTCGGGGATCCTGGCCGGCATCAACCTGGCCCGGATCCTGAGCGGCGAGGAGCCGGTGGTGCCGCCGCCCACGACGATGATGGGGGGGCTCCTCCGGTACCTGCGGGAGTGCAAGCCGAAGCGCTTCCAGCCCATGAACTCCAACTGGGGGCTCGTGGATCCGCTGAACCGGCGCATCCGGGACAAGCGGGAGCGGCGCGCCGCCATGGGGGAGCGGGCCCGGGAGGACTTCCTGGCCTGGATGGCCGAGGTGGGCCTCGAGGTGGCGGAGGACACCGGCCCCGCCGGCGACGCCGGGGCCGAGGCGGAGGCCGCGTCCGCGGCGCCCTGAGGTGAGCCGCGAGGCCGGAGCGGGGGAGGGGATCCCGGGCGGCCTCGCCCGGGACGAGCTCGACGCGTACCTCCGCCACCTGGCCGACGAGCGCCAGCTCTCCCCCCACACCGTGCGCGCGTACCGCCGGGACCTGGGGCAGCTCGCCGACTTCCTCGACGAGTTCACCGGACGCACCGACTGGACGTGGGGCGGCGTGGACCGCCTGGCGCTCCGGGGCTTCATGGGATGGCTCCACCGCCAGGGGAACTCCCGGCGCACCGTGGCCCGGAAGCTGTCGTCGGTGCGCGGGCTCTTCCGGTTCCTCCACCTGGAGGACCGGGTGGACGCCAACCCCACCCGGGGCGTGCGCTCCCCCCGCCAGGAGAAGCGGCTCCCCGGGCACCTCACCCGCGCCGACGCCGAGGCGGTGTTCGAAGGCGCCGAGGCCCGCGCCGCCGAGAACACGCTGGCCGGCACCCGCACCCTCCTGGTCCTCGAGCTCCTCTACGGGAGCGGGCTCCGCCTCTCCGAGCTCCACGGCCTGGACCTCATGGACGTGGACCGGCGCCAGGCGCTGGTGCGCGTGGTCGGTAAGGGCGACAAGGAGCGCATCGTACCCGTCACCGAGACGGCGCTGGTGGCCCTGGCCCGCTACGAGCCACGCCGGCGGGAGGCGCTGGCTTCCGGGGGACGCGGGAAGGAGCCCGACGCCCTCCTCCTGAACGCCCGGGGCGGGCGGCTCTCGCGGCGCTCGATCCAGGAGGCGGTGCGGGGAGCGCTGGAGGAGACCGCCGGAGCCAGGGGGCTCTCGACCCATGCCCTGCGGCATTCCTTCGCGACCCACCTGCTCGAGAGCGGGGCGGACCTGCTGGCCGTGAAGGAGCTCCTGGGGCACGTCTCCCTCTCCACCACCCAGATCTACACCCACACCACCAAGGAGCGCCTCCGGCGGGTCTACCGGGACGCTCATCCGAGGAGCGACGAGTGACGATCTTTCCGAGACGCCCGAACGCCGTCCGACCTTTCCTCGCGGGTCTCATCCTGGCCCTGGCCGGGTGCGCCTCCGCCGCGCCGCCCGAAGCGGGGCAGGCCGAGGCGGACGCCGACGGCCGGAGCTGGCTGGCCGGGGACCACCACGTCCACAGCCGCTACAGCGTCGGATGGGACTACGCCACCGATCCGCCCTCGCCCATCGTCGGGGGAGACGCCATCTACCCCATCCCCATGAACGCGCTCATGGGGCGCCGCCACGGGCTGAGCTGGATGGTCGCGACGGACCACGGCGGACCGGGGCACTCCCGGGTCAACTTCGAGCGGGCCTATCCCGAGTTCCTCGAGTCCCGCGAGGCCGTGCCGGACGTGGTCCAGTTCTGGGGCATGGAGTTCGACACGCCGGGGGCCGACCACTCCAGCCTCATCGTGCCCCACACCCACGACGAGGCGGACCACCTCCACGACATCGAGTCCCGCTTCGCCAAGCGGGACCCGTGGCCCGCCGACGACGGCCGGGACGCCGAGCCCTTCATGATCGAGGCGCTGGAGGCCATGGACGACCTGGAGGACAAGCCCGTGGTCATCGCGAACCACCCGTCCCGCTCGGCCACGGGGCTGGGCGAGTACGGCCTCGACCGGCCCGCGGAGCTCCGGGACTGGAACGACGCCGCGCCGGAGATCGCGGTGGGCATGGCCGGCGCGCCGGGCCACCAGGCCGCCGCCATCGCCCCCGACGGCTCCCTGGAGGCGCGGCCCCGGGGGGGATACGGCCGCCACCCCACCATGGGCGGCTTCGACCAGATGACGGCCCGGCTAGGCGGGTTCTGGGACTCCATGCTCGGCGAGGGACGGCGGTGGTGGATCACCGCCAACTCCGACTCCCACGTCCACTGGCGGGAGGGCGGCTCCGACTTTTGGCCCGGCGAGTACTCCAAGACGTACGTCCGGGCCCGCCGCACCCACGAGGACGTCCTGGCCGGCATCCGCGGCGGACGGGTCTTCGTCACCACGGGCGACCTGATCTCGGCTCTCGAGGTCAGGGTGGGCCCCGTGGGCGGGGCGGCCACCGCCCGCATCGGCGGGACGGCGGAGGTGGACGCCGGGACGGACGTGGCCGTGACGGTGCGCTTCCTGGACCCGGACACGGTCAACGCCCACGGGGACGACCCCTCGGTGGCCCGGGTGGACCTCATCGTGGGAGAGGTGACCGGACCGGTGGCCGACCGGAGCGCCGACACGAATCCCACCACCCGGGTGGCCGCGCGGTTCGGGCCTTCGGAGTGGACCCGGGAGGGGCGGTGGCGGACCGTCACCCACGTCCTGGAGGACGTCTCCGGTCCGCTCTACGTCCGGGTGCGGGGGACGAACGGCACCGAGGAGGAGCCGCTCCCGGATCCCGCCGGCGAGGACCCGTGGTCCGACCTCTGGTTCTACGGCAACCCGGTGTTCGTCGAGGTCCGGTAGGGCGGGGGCTTCCGGGCGGGCGGCGGCCCGCGGCGCCCGTCCGGATCGCGACGCCATCTGCCAATTAGGCAGAATTCTGATTAGCTTTCTGGCCCCTCCCCGGCACCCCCCGGGACGCCCCGAGGCGTTCCCCCCACCCCGGATCCGCATGAGCCTTCCCGAAGTCCACGCCACCACCGTTCTCGCCGTCCGCAGGGACGGACGCGTCGCCATGGGCGGCGACGGCCAGGTCACCATGGGGGACACGGTGGTCAAGGGGAGCGCGCGGAAGGTGCGCTCGCTGAAGGACGGCTCGATCCTGGCGGGCTTCGCCGGCTCGGTGGCCGACGCCTTCACCCTCTTCGAGAAGCTCGAGGAGAAGCTGGAGCGCTACCCGGCCAACCTCACCAAGGCCGTGGTGGAGCTGGCCAAGGACTGGCGCACGGACCGGTACCTGCGGCGGCTGGACGCGCTGCTCACCGTGGCCGACGCCGACGCGCTCTTCCTCATCAGCGGGGACGGGAACGTCATCCAGCCCGACGACGACATCCTGGCCATCGGCTCGGGCGGCAGCTACGCCCTGGCCGCGGCGAGGGCGCTGCGGGCCCACTCGGAGCTGGGGGCCAGGGAGATCGTGCGGGCCGCGCTGGAGATCGCCGGAGACATCTGCATCTATACGAACCAGGACATCGTGGTCCTGGAGCTGGGAGCTGACGAGGCATGACGACCACCACGGACCCCCGCGCCCCCGTCGGCGCGGGCCAGGAGCCCCCGGCCTCGACCCCCGAGGAGGGCGACGAGGCCCCGGAGCGGTGGCTCGACGAGCTCACCCCCAAGGAGATCGTCCAGGAGCTGGACAAGTACATCGTGGGCCAGGACGAGGCCAAGAAGGCCGTGGCCATCGTCCTGCGCAACCGGTGGCGGCGCCAGCGCGTCGAGGAGGAGATGCGGGACGAGATCATCCCCAACAACCTCATCCTCATCGGCCCCACGGGCGTGGGGAAGACCGAGATCGCCCGGCGCATGGCCCGGCTGGCCGGCGCGCCCTTCATCAAGGTGGAGGCGTCGAAGTTCACCGAGGTGGGCTACGTGGGCCGGGACGTGGAGTCCATGATCCGGGACCTGGTGGACGTGGCCATCAACCTGGTCCGCGCCGAGCGCGAGGACGAGGTGGCGGACGAGGCCGAGGTCCGGGTGGAGGAGCGCCTCCTCGATCTCCTGCTGCCTCCCGTGGAGGGGCTGGAGGAGGAGCCTTCCGCGCCCGCCGCCGACGCCGGCGAGGGCTCCAGCGTCTTCATCGCCGGGCCGGGTGGCGTGGCCCCCTCCGAGGGGGAGGCCGGGGAGGAGACCCCGCGCTCCCGCCGCGCCCGCACCCGGGAGAAGCTCCGCAAGCTCCTCAAGGGCGAGAAGCTGGAGGAGCGGGAGGTGGAGGTCGAGATCCAGCAGTCGGCGTCCCTGGACGGCATGATGATGCCCATGGGGGGCGGCGACGGCATGGACTACAACTTCACCGAGATGCTCTCGGAGATGCTCCCCAAGAAGACCAAGCGTCGGACGGTGACCGTGTCCGAGGCGCGCCGCATCCTCCTCCAGGACGAGCTGGACAAGCTCGTGGACATGGACGAGGTGGTGAACGAGGCCCTCTACCGCACCGAGGAGATGGGCATCGTCTTCCTGGACGAGATCGACAAGATCGCCGGGGAGCGCGGGGGCATGGGGCCCGACGTGAGCCGCGAGGGCGTCCAGCGGGACATGCTCCCCATCGTGGAGGGGTCCACGGTCACCACGAAGTACGGCCTCATCCGCACCGACCACGTGCTCTTCATCGCGGCCGGGGCCTTCCACGTCTCCAAGCCCTCGGACCTCATCCCCGAGCTCCAGGGACGCTTCCCCGTCCGGGTGGAGCTGAAGAACCTGGGCCGCGAGGACTTCGTGCGGATCCTGAAGGAGCCGCGGAACGCCCTCCTCGCCCAGTACGCCGCCCTGGTGGAGACCGAGGGCGCGGAGGTCCGTTTCCTCGACGACGGCGTGGAGGAGATCGCCCGCATCGCCGCGGACCTCAACGAGCGCATGGAGAACATCGGCGCCCGCCGCCTCCAGACCGTGATGACGACCCTCATGGAGGACGTCCTCTTCGAGCTCCCGGACATCGACTCGTCGCCGCTGGTCGTGGACGCGGCCTTCGTCCGGTCCAGGCTGGACAAGGTGGCCGACGACGAGGACCTTCGGCGCTACATCCTCTGACGTCCCGCGCCGGGCCGAGCCCCGGCTCGCATCCCTCGGACCGCCACGCCATGACCGCGCCCTTCACGGACTTCGTCTCCATCGCCGACCACGACCGGCCCACGCTCCTGGGGCTGCTGGAGCGGGCTCGCCGGTTGAAGGCGGGGGAGGAGACGGGAACGCCCCTGGTCGGGAAGAGCCTGGCCATGATCTTCCTCAAGAACTCGACCCGGACCCGGGTCTCCTTCGAGGTGGGCATGACCCAGCTGGGCGGCCACGCCCTCTTCCTCTCCGACTCGGCCACCCAGATGGGGCGGGGCGAGCCCCTCCACGACACGGCCAAGGTCCTGTCGGGCTACGTGGACGGGATCATGATCCGGACCTTCTCCCACGCGGAGGTCGTGGAGCTGGCCGAGCACGCCAGCGTGCCCGTCGTCAACGGCCTCACGGACCTGGTCCACCCCTGTCAGGTCATGGCGGACCTCCAGACGGTCCAGGAGGAGTTCGGGCCGGACCTGGAGGGCGTGCCGGTGGCCTGGGTCGGCGACGGCAACAACATGGCCAACTCGTGGCTCAACGCCGCCGCCCGCCTCGGCTTCCCCCTCCGTCTGGCCTGCCCCGAGGGGTACGACCCGGATCCGGAGATCCTGGAGCGGGCCCGGGCCGCCACCGACGTGCTCCTCACCCGCGACCCCGGCGAGGCCGTCGAGGGCGCCCGGGTGGTCACCACCGACGTCTGGGCCTCCATGGGGCACGAGGGCCAGGTGGAGGAGCGGGAGCGGGCCTTCGCGGGCTACACCGTGGACGGGGCGCTCATGGACCGCGCCGACGCCGACGCGATCTTCCTGCACTGCCTCCCCGCCCACCGGGGCGAGGAGGTGGCCACCGAGGTCATCGACGGCCCCCGGTCCCGGATCTTCCCGGAGGCCGAGAACCGACTGCACATCCAGAAAGCCATCCTCGTGGAGCTTCTTTCATGACCGACGCCGGGCTCAAGCGTACCCCCCTGTACGACCGCCACGCCGCCCTCGACGCCAAGCTCGTCCCCTTCGCCGGCTTCGAGATGCCGGTGCAGTACCCCACCGGGATCACCGCCGAGCACAAGGCCGTCCGGGAGACCGCGGGCCTCTTCGACGTGTCCCACATGGGGGAGTTCGACGTGCGGGGCCCCGACGCCCTGGAGCTGGTGCAGCTCCTGACCGTGAACGACGCCTCGAAGATCGAGGTGGGTCAGGCCCAGTACTCCGCGCTCTGCCGCCCCGACGGCGGGGTGATCGACGACCTTCTGGTCTACCGCTTCGAGGATCACTGGATGCTGGTGGTGAACGCCTCGAACCTGGAGAAGGACCTGGCCTGGATCCGGGACCACGTCCAGGACCGGGCGGTGGCGGTGGACGACCGTTCCGACGACACCGCGCTCCTGGCCCTCCAGGGCCCGGCGGCGCGGGAGATCCTCCGCCCCCTGGCCGACGTCGACGTGGACGACGTCCGCTACTACCGCTTCCTCGAGGGGAAGGTGGCCGGCCACCCGGCGGTGATCTCCGGGACCGGCTACACCGGCGAGGACGGGTTCGAGCTGTACGTGCCGGCTCCCGTGGCCGGGGAGATCTGGGACGCCCTCCTGGAGGAAGGGGCCGAGGACGGCCTCGTCCCCGCGGGCCTCGGCGCCCGGGACTCCCTCCGCCTGGAGATGGGCTACGCCCTCTACGGGAACGACCTGGACGAGGAGCACACGGCGCTGGAGTCCGGCCTCGGCTGGATCGTCAAGCTCGACAAGGGCGACTTCGTGGGGCGGGAGGCCCTGGCCGCCCAGAAGGAGGCGGGGGTCGAGCGGAAGCTCGTGGGCCTGCGCCTCACCGAGCGGGGCTTCCCGCGGCCGGGCTACGCCATCCTCGACGCCGCCGGCGAGGCCGTGGGGGAGGTCACCAGCGGCACGGTGAGCCCGTCGCTGGGCGAAGGGATCGCCATGGGATACGTCCCGGCGGAGCTGGCGGCCCCGGGCACCGAGGTGGCCCTGGAGATCCGGGGCAAGCCCGTGGCGGCCGTGGTGCAGCGCCCGCCCTTCTACACCGACGGCTCCATCAAGCGCTGAGGGCCGGGGGAGGTCGCACGTGACGGACGGGGACCCGATGGAGGTGGCGATCCTCACGGTGAGCGACGGGTGCTTCCACGGCACCCGCGAGGACCGGAGCGGCGGGCGGATCGCCGCCTGGGCCGGAGAGCGGGGTCACCGGGTGGTGGACCGCCGGGTGGTCCCCGACGAGACCGCGTCCATCGTCCCCGTCCTCCTCGAGTGGTGCGACGGGCTCGGGGCGGACCTCGTCCTCACCACCGGAGGGACCGGGGTCGCCCCGAGGGACGTGACTCCCGAGGCCACCCGGGCGGTGGTGGAGCGCCCCGTCCCCGGCCTGGCGGAGGAGCTCCGTCGACGGGGGCTGGCCTCCACCCCCTTCTCCCTCCTCTCCCGGGGGGAGGCGGGCATCCGCGGGCGCACCCTCATCGTGAACCTCCCGGGGAGCACCGGGGGCGTGAGCGACGGCCTGGAGGTCCTGGAGCCGGTCGTGGAGCACGCGGTGCGCCTCCTCCGGGGCGAGGACGCGCCCCACGACGCGCCGGCGCCCGACGCCGCCGGGGAGGCCTCGTGAGCGACGACTCCCGGGTGCTGGTATCCACCCACGACCTCCAGCGCGCCGCCGGCCTGCGGGAGGCGTTCGGAGAGGCGGGCTACGAGACCGAGCTCGTGACGCCCGACGAGGACATCTCGGACCTGGACGCCGCCCTCCTGGTCCTGACCGGCGGGTTCGAGGAGGGGGACACCGCGCTGGCCCGACAGGGCCGCGACGCGCTCCGGGTGCCGGTGTTCGCGCTGGCCGGACGCGCCAACCTGGGCCCGGCCCAGCGGCCGGGCTTCGACGAGGTGTTCTCCGGGGACACCAGCCCCGCGGACGTGGCGCTGGTGGGGCGCACGGCCATCGAGCGCCGCCGCCTCCAGCGCATCACCGGGATCGTGGGAGAGACCGACGCCATCCGGGAGGCGCTGGAGCGGGTGGTCCAGATCGCGCCGGTGAACTCCACGGTCCTGGTCACCGGGGAGTCGGGCACCGGGAAGGAGCTGGTGGCCCGGGGCATCCACGCCCTCTCTCCGAGGCGCCACAAGCCCTTCATCGCGGTGAACGTGGCGGCCCTCTCCGAGACGCTCCTCGAGTCGGAGCTCTTCGGCCACGAGAAGGGTGCCTTCACCGGCGCGGTGGACTCGCGGAAGGGTCTCTTCGAGCTGGCCCACGGGGGCACGATCTTCCTCGACGAGATCGGGGAGATGCCCCTGGCCACCCAGACCAAGCTCCTCCGGGTCCTGGAGCAGCGGGAGTTCCTGCGGGTGGGCGGCGAGGAGACCCGGAAGGTGGACGTGCGCATCATCACGGCCACCAACCAGGACCTCCGTCAGCTCGTGGCCATCGGCGAGTTCCGCCGGGACCTCTACTTCCGCCTGAACGTCCTCCAGATCGAGCTTCCCCCCCTCCGGGAGCGCCGGGACGACATCCCCCTCCTGGTGGAGGCGTTCGTGAAGGAGGCCTCGGAGCGGCACGACCGCCGCTTCCCGGGGATCTCCTCCGAGGCCATGGAGACGCTCCGGGACTACGCCTGGCCCGGGAACGTCCGCGAGCTCCGCAACCTGGTGGAGTCCATGGTCGTGCTGGCTCCGGGGCGTCCCATCGAGCCCGCCGACATTCCCGGCGAGCTCCGGGGCGGCCGGGGGCGCACGCTGCTGCCCGCGCCGATCCCCCGGGCGAAGGGCGGCGAGGTCGGGCGCGCCGCCGACCTCCGTCCGGAGCTGGAGTTCATCTTCAAGACGCTGGTGGAGCTCCGGGTGGACATGGACGACCTCCGCCGGCAGTTCGAGGCGTACCGGGAGGAGGCTCCCTTCGTGGAGGCCCGGGCCATCCCGGTGTGGAGCAGCGGCGGAGAGGGCCGGGGCGACGCGGAGGGGGAGGGGAGCGTCCTCTTCCAGGTGGGCCCCTCCGGGGACGTGGAGGCGCGGGAGGCGGTGCGTTCCCGGGAGCCGGAGGAGGCCCCCGCCTCCGGAAACGGCTTCCCCAGCCACGAGGGGGACGGGGAGGGAGACGGGGCCGAGGACGGGGAGCCCGACGGCGAGGTGGTCTTCCGGCCCGGCATGACCATGGAGGAGATGGAGCGCCGGGCCATCCAGGCCGCCCTGGCCAGCGTCGACGGGAACCGGCGGCGGGCCGCCGAGCTCCTGGGGATCGGCGAGCGGACGCTCTACCGGAAGATCTCCAAGTACGACCTGGAGGCCTGACGGGGGTCACCCCCGGGGGATCCTCCTCAGCGCCCTCCGGGCGCCCGGGCGCGGGCCCGGGCCAGCTCGGCTTCCACCCGGGGACGGATCACCGTCCACTCGGTGCTCTCCACGCTCCCGTAGCCGACGACGAGGCGGGACTGGAGATCCACCTCCGCGCCGAAGGCCAGGAGCGCCATCTCGGTCTCCCGCTGGTCCAGCCGCCGGTCGCCCCAGCCGGGGGTCAGGGGCAGGATCGCGTCGGGCCGGAGCCGCACCCCGCGGCTCACGAACACCAGGTTCTCGGGCTCGAAGCCCGTCCCCTGCTCCTCGGAGTAGAGCTGGACCAGGAAGAGGTCCGGGCGCTCCGCGCCGGTCTCCCGCTCCGCCCGCGGCAGGTGGGCGTCCACCAGCCCCCGCAGCCGCCGGTAGGTGTCGGGCGCCGACGCCCGCAGCACGGGCTCCAGGAGCGGGGTGACCAGGAGCTGGAGGTCCCCCGACCGGAGGGAGATCGAGACCTGCTCCTGGCGGAGCGTCCCGTACCCCGGGGGCGGGAGGGGCAGGTCGGACCCGGTGTCTCCGATCCCGGCGTCGGGGAGGGGGCCGGAGCCCGGGGCCAGGGCGCACCCGGCCGTGGCGGCCATCAGGAGGGCGCCGGCCAGGCGCCGGAGGGCGTCGCCCCTCATCCCTGCTCTCCGAGCCCCAGGAGGCCGCCCAGGGCCGTCAGGAGGTCGTCCCGTCCCTCCCCGGTCTTGGCGGAGAAGGGGACGAGCTGGTCGGCCTCCACGCCCAGCGTCTCCATGGCCCGCTTCAGGGACTCGTCCCGCTGGCTCCGCTTCAGCTTGTCCATCTTGGTGAGGACCACCAGCGTCGGGAGCTCGAGGGTGGCCAGGTAGTCCACCATGCGCCGGTCGTCCTCCGTGGGCGCCCGCCGGGCGTCCACGAGGTGGATGACCCCCCGCACGCCCCCGGACTCGCCGAGGTACCACTCCATGAGGCGACGCCAGTCCTTCCGCATGGCGTCGGGCACCTTCGCGTACCCGTACCCCGGGAGGTCCACCAGGAAGAACTCCCCGTTCACGTCGAAGAAGTTGAGCGCCCGGGTCTTCCCCGGCGTCTGGGACACCCGCGCCACCTTGTTCCGGGTCCGGCGCAGGAGGACGTTGATCAGGGAGGACTTCCCGACGTTGGACCGGCCGGAGAAGGCCACCTGGGGGAGGTGGTCCGGCTGGGGGACGGCGCCCCCGGGGGCGGCCACGGTCCCGGCGTACTCCACGGTGCGGATCTTCATGCGTGGGGCTGCTGCGGCTGCGTGGCGGGCCCCGTGCCGGGGGCGCCCCGGTACCGGAGGGGGCTCCGGGCGAGCGCCTCCTCCATGACCTCGTCCATGGTGCGCACCACCACGAACTCGAGGCCGTCCCGAACCTCCTGGGGGAGCAGCTCCAGGTCGTTGGCGCTCCCCGCCGGGAGGACCATGGAGCGGATCCCGCCCCGGAGGGCCGCCACCGCCTTCTCCTTCACGCCCCCCACCCCCAGGACCCGGCCCCGGAGGGTGATCTCCCCGGTCATGGCCACGTCGGCTCGGGTGGGGGTGTCGGTGAGGGCGGAGATGAGGGCCACCGCCATCGTGATGCCCGCGGAGGGGCCGTCCTTGGGCGTCGCGCCCTCGGGGATGTGGATGTGGATGTCGATCTTCTCGTGGAAGTCGGGGGTGAGGCCCAGGGGCTCCCAGCGGGAGCGGGCGTACGTCATGGCCGCGTGGGCCGATTCCTTCATGACCTCGCCGAGGGTGCCGGTGAGGCGCAGGGTGCCGCTCCCGGGGACCACGGCCACCTCCACGTCCAGGACCTCGCCGCCGGCCGCGGTCCAGGCCAGACCGTTGGCGATCCCGACCCGCTCGTCGGTGGGGTCCCGCTCGGGAGGCTGGTAGCTGGGCGGTCCCAGGAGCTCCTTGAGGTCTCCGGGGCCGACCGCCCGGTCCGGCGTGGCGCCGGCGGCCACGCTCCGGGCCAGCTTCCGGGCGACGCGGGAGAGGCGCTGGTCCAGCTCGCGCACCCCGGCCTCCCGGGTCCACACGTCCACCACCCGCTCCACGGCCGCGGGCTCCAGCTTCGTGCGCTCCGGGTCCAGCCCGTGGCGCCGGGCCTGCCGGGGCCAGAGGAACCGGGTGGCGATCTCCCGCTTCTCGGTGTCCAGGTAGCCCGGGAGGCGGATGATCTCCATGCGGTCCCGGAGGGGCTCCGGGATCCCGGCCAGGGTGTTGGCCGTGGCCAGGAAGAGGACGTCCGAGAGGTCGAAGTCCAGCTCCAGGTAGTGGTCGGTGAAGGACCGGTTCTGCTCCGGGTCCAGGACCTCGAGGAGCGCCGCGCCGGGGTCGCCGTGGAAGTCCTTTGCCAGCTTGTCCACCTCGTCCAGGAGGAAGACCGGGTTCCGGGTGCCGCTGCGGCGCATCCCCTGGACGATGCGCCCCGGGAGGGCGCCCACGTAGGTGCGCCGGTGCCCCCGGATCTCGGCCTCGTCCCGGACCCCGCCCAGGCTGACCCGCACGAACTCCCGGTCCAGCGCCTCGGCGATGCTCCGCCCCAGCGAGGTCTTCCCCACGCCGGGCGGGCCGACCAGGCAGAGGATCGGGCCCCGGATCTCGCCCACCAGGGACAGGACCGCCACGTGGTCCAGGATGCGCTCCTTCACCTCGGCGAGGCCGAAGTGCCGGGCGTCCAGGGTCCGGGCGGCGTGCTCCACGTCCAGGTTGTCCCGGGAGCGCGCGGCCCACGGGAGGGACACGATCCAGTCCAGGTACGTCCGGATCACGGCGGCCTCGGGTGCCACCGGGTTGAGGCGCTCGAGGCGGGCCAGCTCCTTCTCGGCCCGCTGCCGGGCCTCCGGCGGGAGATCCGCCCGATCCACCTCCGCGGCCAGCTCGTCCCACTCGTCGTCCTGGCCGCGCGCCGGCTCGCGGTGCACGGCCCGGAGGCCCGGGCCGAAGTCCCGCTCCGCGGCCTCCTCCCCGGGAAGGCCCAGGCGGATCTGGTCGTCGAGCTTGGCCTCGATGCGCAGGACCTCCAGCTCCCGGTCCAGGAGCTCCAGGAGGAGGCCGAGCTGGTCCTCCACCTTCTCGGCCTCCAGCACGGGCTGCTTCTCGGGCGCGGGCACCAGGAGGTGGCCGGCCACGAGGTGCGCCAGGCGGACCCGGTCGCCCTCGGCCGAGAGGACGGTGGGGAGCTCGTCGGGGATGCGCTCGTGGAGCCGGGCGTACTCGGCGTACCGCTCCACCACCCGGTGCGCCAGCCCCTCGGTGTCCCCGGCCCGCTCCTCCGGCGCCTCGGTCTCCCGCCCGGTGAGGAGCTCCAGGGAGGCCCGCAGCGCCTCGGTGGTCGTGGTGAGGCGCTTCAGCCTCGCGCGACCCAGGCCTTCCAGCACCACCCGGGCGGTGCCGTCGGGCAGATGGGAGACCTGGACGACGCGGGCCACGCACCCCACCCGGTGGAGGTCGGAGCCGTCGGGGTCGTCCACGTCCGGCTTCTTCTGCGTCAGGAGCAGCAGGAGGCCGTCGGTCTCCTGCCGGGCGGCGTGGAGCGCCGCCACCGAGCGGGGCCGTCCCACCAGGAGGGGGAGGACCATGTACGGGAAGAAGACGAGGTCCCGGAGCGCGATGGCCGGGAGGCGGTCGGGCAGCTCGAAGGCGTCGTCGGCCCGGATGAGCTCGGTCATGCCCTCTCGGCGCTGGAAGTGGGTGGGGCGGCGGCCAGGGGGCCGCCGACGGGACTACGCTTCCAGCTTACGCTCTTCCGGGTGCAGGACAAGGAGCGGCGCCACGCCGCGCTCGACGGACTCGGGGGTGATGACCACCTCGCGCACGTCGGTGCGGGACGGCAGCTCGAACATCACGTCGCGCATGATGTCCTCGATGATCGAGCGCAGGCCCCGGGCGCCGGTGCCGCGATCCAGCGTCTTGGCGGCGATGGCCCGGATGGCGTCCTTGTCGAAGGTGAGCCCGATGCCCTCCAGCTCGAACATCTTGGTGTACTGCTTCACCAGGGCGTTCTTGGGCTCCTGGAGGATGCGGACCAGCGCTTCCTCGTCCAGGTCGTCCAGGTGCACCGAGACCGGAAGACGGCCCACCAGCTCCGGGATCAGGCCGTACCGCTGCAGGTCCTCGGGCTCGAGGTTCTGCAGGATGTCGTCCTCGGTGACCGGCTCGCCGGCGAACCCGATGCGGCGCTTGCCGACCCGGGCCTCCACGATCTTCTCCAGGCCGTCGAAGGCACCCCCGCAGATGAAGAGGATGTTCTTCGTGTCGATCTGGATGTACTCCTGCTGCGGATGCTTCCGCCCGCCCTGCGGGGGGACGGAGGCCACGGTGCCCTCGAGGATCTTCAGCAGCGCCTGCTGCACGCCCTCTCCGGAGACGTCCCGGGTGATGGACGGGTTCTCCGACTTCCGGGCCACCTTGTCGATCTCGTCGATGTAGACGATGCCGCGCTCGCACTCCGCCACGTTGAAGTCGGCGGCCTGGAGGAGGCGGACCAGGATGTTCTCCACGTCCTCGCCCACGTACCCCGCCTCGGTGAGGGTGGTGGCGTCGGCGATGGTGAAGGGGACCTGGAGGATGCGGGCCAGCGTCTGCGCCAGCAGCGTCTTCCCGACTCCGGTGGAGCCCACCAGGAGGATGTTGGCCTTGTCGATCTCGACGTCGTCGAGCACGCCCTGGTGGTTCACCCGCTTGTAGTGGTTGTACACCGAGACGGACAGCGCGCGCTTCGCCTTCTCCTGGCCGATGACGTACTCGTCCAGGTGGCTCTTGATCTCCTCGGGCGTCGGGGCGGGGACCGCGGTCTCCTGGGCCTCGCGCTCCTCTTCCTCCGCCAGGATCTCGTTACAGAGCGAGATGCATTCGTTGCAGATGTAGACGTTCGGTCCAGAGATGAACTTCTTGACGCTCTCCTTGGACTTCCCGCAGAAGCTGCATCGAAGGTGCTTGTCGCTGGTCATGGCGTCTCCGTCTCCTGGGTTCCGGAGGCTGGCGAGCGGCTACTTGTCCTCGTCGGGATGGTCCGAATCCTCGGGCTTGCCCGTGGTCGGGACCGGCCCTTCGAGGACCTTGTCGATGAGGCCGTAGTCCCGGGCCTCGGTGGGGCTCATGAAGCGGTCGCGGTCGATGTCCTCGGCGATCTTCTCCACCGGCTGGCCGGTGTGCTCGGAGAGGATCTTGTTGAGGCGCCGCCGGATGTCGAGGATCTCGTTGGCCGCGATCTCGATGTCCGCCGCGGTGCCCTGGGTTCCCGAGGACGGCTGGTGGATCATGATGCGGGAGTTGGGGAGCGCATGACGCTTGCCCGGCTCGCCGGCGGTGAGGAGGATGGCCCCCATGGAGGCGGCCATGCCCACGCAGAAGGTGTTCACCGGCGCCCGCAGGTGCTGCATGGTGTCGTAGATGGCCATCCCCGCATACACGCTCCCGCCGGGGGAGTTGATGTACATGAAGATGTCCCGCTCGGGATCGTCGGCCTCGAGGAAGAGGAGCTGGGCCACGATGATGTTCGCCACCTGGTCGTTCACGGCGCTGCCCAGGAAGACGATGCGGTCCATGAGGAGCCGACTGAAGATGTCGTAGCTCCGCTCACCGCGGCTCGTGCGCTCGATGACGTAGGGAGGGTAGGTCGACATGAATGCCTTGGTTCGGGCGACGGGGCCGGTCAGGCCGCCGAGGCCTCGGTGATCTCGTTCTGTTCCTTGAGGAACTCGAATACCTTCCGCTCGGTGATCTCGCGCTCGAGCTGCTCCAGCCGTCCGGCCTTCTGGAGGCCCGCGTAGACCTGGGCCGCGGTGCTGTCGTTCTTCTCGGCGATCTCCTCGATGCGCGCGTCGAGGTCGTCGTCGCTGGCCCGGAGGCCCTGGGTCTCGGCGATGTGCTCGATGACCATGATCCGCTTCACCGCACGCTCGGCCTGGGGGCGGACCTCCGCCCGCAGCTCCTCGAGCTTCTCCTCGGGGATCTGGTCGAGCTGGCCCTGGAGCTGCCCCTCCAGCACGGACTCGGTGTAGCGCTCCACCATGGAGCGGGGCACCTCGAAGGGGTTGGCCTCCACGACGAAGTCCAGGAGGCGGCCGCGCACGGCGGACTCGGCCTGCTGGTCCGCCTCGGCCTCCAGGTCCTCGCGGACCCGCGCCCGCAGCTCGTCCAGCGACTCGAAGTCGCCGACCTGGCGGGCCAGGTCGTCGTCCAGCTCCGGGAGCTCCATGGTCTTCCGGCCCAGGAGCGTGATCTCCACGTCCTCCTTCTGGCCGCGGCGCTCCTCGTTGGGGAAGTCGTCGGGGAAGGTCACGGTGACCTTCGCCGTCTCCCCCACCTCGAGGCCCTTGATGGCGCCCTCGATGTCGGGGATGGCGTCTCCCTGGCCCAGGACGAACTCGTACTCCTGGCCCTCCTCGTCCTCCTCCTCGCCATCCACGCGGCGGATGCGCACGGAGACCAGGTCACGGTCCATGGGCTTCCCCTCCTCGGCCGGCATCCAGGCGCCGTTCTGCTCCTGGATCCGTCCGAGCACCTCGTCCACGTGGGCGTCCTCCACCTGGGCGGCGGGGCGCTCCACGGCGAAGCCGGAGACCCGCTCCATCTCGAAGGTGGGCTCCACGTCGAAGGCGATGGCGAAGACGAGGTCCGAGCCGGTGTCGGGCTCGTACACGACCTCCTCGAGCTCCCCTTCGGAGATGGGGCGCAGGGCCTCGGACTCGAGGGCCTCCTTGTAGGCCTCGCGGATGACCCGGTCCATGGTCTCCTGACGGAGCGCCGGGCCGAAGCGGGACTGGACGAAGCTCTTCGGCACCTTCCCCTTCCGGAAGCCCTTCAGCTTCATCCGGGAGGCGATGGTGCGGGCGGCCTTGTCCTCTTCCGCTTCCACGACGGAGGCGGGCACGGTGACGCTCATGCGTCGCCGCCACCGCTCCTGGTCTTCCACGGAGATCTTCAAGTTGGATGCGTCGATGCTCATGCGGGCTGCTTGCTGCGGGAAGGAGCGGCTCGGTGGCCGACTCCGGATGCGAAAGGGGGGACTCGAACCCCCACGGCACGAAGCCACGAGATCCTAAATCTCGCGCGTCTACCAGTTCCGCCACTTTCGCGGGGATCGGTCCCCGAAAAGATAAACCTGGGCGGAAGCGGTGTTCAACGCCGCGTCCGGAAGCTCACGGGAACGGCGGGGAAAGAGAAGAGCGGGGCATGGACGGTTCCGGCCCGTCCACGCCCCGCTCCGCTCCCGGTCGGCGGGGGGCGCCTCAGCGCGGCATGCGGATGTTCACCACCGCGGTGCTGCCGTCGGGGTTCTCCAGATGCAGCGAGACGATCTCGCCCGAGCCCACCCGCTCCAGGGCGCGGCTGACGTCGGCGGCCCCGTCGACCGGGGTGTCGTTCACCCGGGAGAGGCGCCAGCCGCGGTACGCGGCCAGGTTGCGCCGGGCCGCGGGGCTGCCCCGGGCCACGTCGCCCACGACCACGCCGCCGCCGTCCTCGTACCCGAGCTGGGCGCTGAGCTCCGCGTCCAGGGGCTCGACGTTGAAGCCCAGGCGCTCCTCGGCGCCGTCGGGCTGCTCCGCCACCCGCTCCGGCACGTCGTTGATGGGGGCCTCGTCGAGGCGCACGTCCACCTCGCGCCGCTGCCCGTCCCGGTAGATGGTCAGGGTGACGCGGTCGCCGGGGCGCTGCTGGGCGATGCGGGCCTGGAGCTCGGCGGTGTAGCCCACCGGGTCTCCTTCGATGGCCACGATGACGTCCTCGGCCTCCAGGATGCCCTCGGCGGGCCCGTCCTGGACGTCCTGGACCAGCACGCCGGAGACGGTGGGGAGCCCGTACGCCTCGGCGTCCTCGGCCTCCACGTCCTGGATGCTGACCCCGATGCGCGGCCGCTTCACCACGCCGTACTCGATGAGGTCCTCCATGATGCGCCGGGCCAGGTTCATGGGGATGGCGAAGCCGTACCCCTGGTAGTAGCCCGTGGCCGAGGCGATGGCGGAGTTGATGCCCACCACCTGACCCTGGAGGTTCACCATGGGCCCCCCGGAGTTGCCGGGGTTGATCACGGCGTCGGTCTGGATGAAGTCCTCGATGGCGAAGCCCGCCTCACCGGCGCGCTGGGGATCCCGCTGGAGGTCCCGGTTCAGGAGGCCGAGCCCGCGGCCCCGGGCGCTCACGATGCCCGCGGTGACGGTGTAGTCGAGCTGGGTGGACGCCCCGAAGCCCGGGTTGCCGATGGCCAGGACCCACTCGCCGACCTGCACGTCCTCGGAGTTCCCCAGGCTCATGGCGTGGAGCGGCTCCGGCGCGTCGATCTTCACCACCGCCACGTCGGTGAAGGGGTCGGCGCCCACGACCTCGGCGATGAAGTAGCGGCGGTCCGCCAGGTAGACCCGGACCTCCTCGGCGCCCTCGACAACGTGGTTGTTGGTGAGGATGTAGCCGTCGGGCGAGACCACGAAGCCCGAGCCGCCGCTCACCGCCAGCTGGGGCGGCCCGTCCTGCTGGGGCGCCTGCCCCTCGGGCACGTCGAAGAAGCGCCGGAACGCGTCGGGGATCTGCTGGGACCGGGACGCCGTCCGCATGGGCCGGCTCGTCTCGATCCGCACGACCCCCGGGGTGACCGCCCCGGCCAGGTTCACGAAGGCGTCGCTCAGGTCCCGGGCCGGCCGAACCGCCTCCTCGGACACCTGGGGGGACTCGTCGATGGCGGGGGACGCGTGGGACACCTCGGTCCATCCCAGCCCGCTGGCGAGCCCCATCCCGAAGAGGAACGCGACGGTGGCGTAGAGGGCCACCTTGGCCTTGGCTCGAAGGGGATCGTACATCGCTGTCTCCTGGACTGTCTCGTCGTCGTCGTCTTCTTCGTCCGTCACGGCGCCGCCCCGGACCCGCGGCGGCCGCCGGTTCCTACACACGGAAGCGAGGGACGGGTCCGTCGCGGCCCCGTCCCTCGTGGCTCGTGGGGTGGGACGCGCGGCGCCCGCCCCGGGGTTGCCCGGGGGAGGGCGCCGAGGCGCCGCCCCCCGGGCCCGGGAGGATTACTTCTCCTCGTCGACGATCTCGTAGTCGGCCTCGACCACGTCCTCGTCCTGATCCGGCGCCTGCGCACCGGGCTCGGCGCCGGGCTCGGCTCCCATGTCGCCCATGTCGGGCGCGCCCTCGCCACCGGCCTCGGCGGCCTGGGCCTGGTACATCTCCTGCCCGGCGGCGCTGAAGGCCTGCATGAGCTCGTCCCGGGCGCCGTTGATCCGGTCCAGGTCGTCGCCCTTCAGGGCCTCCTTGGCCTTCTCCTTGGCCTCCTCCAGGCGGGCCTTGGTGTCGTCGCCCACCTTGTCGCCCCACTCCTCGACGTCCTTCTCCACCTGGTAGACCAGGGAGTCGAGCTGGTTGCGGGACTCCACCTTCTGGCGCCGCTCCTCGTCCTCGGAGGCGTGGGCCTCGGCGTCCTTCACCATCTGGTCGATCTCGGAGTCGGACAGGCCGCTGGAGGCCTCGATCCGGATCTTCTGCTCCTTGCCGGTGGCCCGGTCCTTGGCGGACACGTGGAGGATGCCGTTGGCGTCGATGTCGAAGGTGACCTCGACCTGGGGCATGCCCCGGGGTGCCGGCGGGATGCCGGTGAGCTGGAACTTGCCGATGGTCTTGTTGTCCATCGCCATCTTCCGCTCGCCCTGGAGCACGTGGATCTCCACCGTGGTCTGGTTGTCCTCGGCGGTGGAGAAGACCTCGGTCTTCTTGGTGGGGATCGTCGTGTTGCGCTCGATGAGCGGCGTCATCACGCCACCCAGCGTCTCGATCCCCAGGGAGAGGGGCGTCACGTCCAGGAGGAGGACGTCCTTCACCTCACCGGCCAGCACGCCGCCCTGGATGGCGGCGCCCACGGCCACGACCTCGTCGGGGTTCACGCCCTTGTGGGGGTCCTTCCCGAAGAACTCCTTCACGACCTCCTGGATCTTGGGGATCCGGGTCGAGCCACCCACGAGGATCACCTCGTCGATGTCCGAGGCGTCGAGCCCGGCATCGGAGAGCGCGTTCTTCATGGGCTCCTTCGTGCGCTCGATGAGGTCGTCCACGAGCTGCTCGAACTTGGCGCGCGTGAGGGAGTAGTTGAGGTGCTTCGGGCCGTCCTGCGTGGCCGTGATGAAGGGCAGGTTGATGTCGGTGCTCGCCGTGGTGGAGAGCTCCATCTTGGCCTTCTCCGCGGCCTCCTTGAGGCGCTGGAGCGCCATGGCGTCCTGGGAGAGGTCGATCCCCTGGTCCTTCTTGAACTCGGTGACGAGCCAGTTGATGATGCGCTGGTCGAAGTCGTCTCCGCCCAGGTGGGTGTCGCCGTTGGTGGACTTCACCTCGAAGACGCCGTCGCCGAGCTCCAGGATGGAGATGTCGTACGTCCCGCCGCCCAGGTCGAAGACCGCGATCTTCTCGTCGGACTTCTTGTCCAGCCCGTAGGCCAGCGCGGCCGCGGTGGGCTCGTTGATGATCCGGAGCACCTCGAGGCCGGCGATCTTGCCGGCGTCCTTGGTGGCCTGGCGCTGGGCGTCGTTGAAGTAGGCCGGCACCGTGATGACCGCCTGGGACACCTTGTTCCCCAGGTAGTCCTCGGCCGTCTGCTTCATCTTCTGGAGGATCATGGCCGAGATCTCGGGGGGCGAGAACGTCTCGTCGGCGTTGGGGATGGTCACCTCGACCCGTCCCTGGCCGTCGGCCGCGACGTCGTACGGCACCAGCTTCTCCTCCTCCTGCACCTCGGACTCCTTCCGGCCCATGAAGCGCTTGATGGAGAAGACCGTGTTGTTCGGGTTGGTGATGGCCTGACGGCGGGCGACCTGGCCCACCAGCCGCTCCCCGTCCTTGGTGAAGGCGACCACGGACGGCGTGGTCCGCCCACCTTCGGAGTTGGGGATCACGACGGGCTCACCGCCCTCCATGACCGCCACCACCGAGTTGGTCGTTCCGAGGTCGATGCCGATGACTTTGCTCATCTGCGCTCCTGAAGCTGTTTTCTGGGATCCGGGGTGCCGAACGGCGCCCCCGCTCTGATGCTCGACGTACGGATCGGCCCGCTGCGGGGCGGGTCCGGCCGTCCGTTGCCTTTGCAATCCCCGTGCCTGGAAAAGTCCGGAAAATGCCCGCCAGAACGGCACGTTCCGGCCCCGGGCTGTCATTGTGGCAGCGGGATCTTTCCCGTGCGGGCCCGGTAGCCCAGGGACCGCGGGCCGCCGCGTGGCGGCCGCTCGACCCCCTCCTCTCCGCCTCCCGGTCGCCGTGTTTCCCCTCCGCGACGACAACCCCACCGACCTCTTCCCCGCCGTCACCCTGGTGGTGGTGGCCCTGTGCGGGGCGGCCTGGGTCTTCCTCCAGGGCGCGGGCATGTCGGAGCAGGCGCTCACGGACTCGGTCTGCGCCCTGGGAGCGATCCCCGCCGAGGTCACCGGCCGCGCGGGCGGCGGGTCCGGGCCGTGCGCGCTGGGCGGGTGGACCTGGGAGGCGCTCGTCAGCTCCATGTTCCTCCACGGCGGCTGGATGCACCTGGTGGGGAACCTGTGGTTCCTCTGGATCTTCGGGAACAACGTCGAGGACTCCATGGGCCACCTGCGCTTCGTGGCCTTCTACCTGATCTGCGGGCTGGCCGCCGCCGGGGCCCACGTGGCGCTGAACCCGGCGTCCGTGATCCCCATGGTGGGGGCGTCCGGGGCCATCAGCGGGATCATGGGCGCCTACCTCGTCCTCCATCCGAAGGCGCGGGTGGACACCCTGTTCTTCTTCTTCGTCTTCATCCGGGTCGTCCCGCTCCCGGCGTGGGTGATCCTGGGGTACTGGATGGTCCTCCAGGTGGCCGGGCTGGGCGCCGAGGCTACGGTGGGAGGGGGAGGGGTGGCCTACGCCGCGCACGTGGGCGGCTTCCTGGCGGGGGCCCTCCTGATCCCGCTCTTCCGTCGGAAGGGGGGCGCGGGCGCCCGACGCCGGAGCTGACCCGCCCCGGGTGGTGGCGCGGGCGCCGGGGCTCGATATTCCCGGCGGCGTCCCACCGGAGGGGCGCCGGTCCACGCGCCCTCGCCTCCGACCCGCCCACGACGCCAGGTGACGCCCCCCTCATGACGCGCCCCTTCCGCTTCGCCCTCCTCGCGGCGGCCATCGCCCTGCTCCTGGCGCCGGCGCCCGGCTCGGCCGCGGGTCTTCCCGCCGCGCCCGCCGGGACCGCGGCGGTCGAAGTCCCGGCCGCCGCTCCCGAGGCGACGACCGCGCCGGCCGCGGCGCCCGTGCAGGACGCCACCATCCGCGTTCCCCGGGGCTCCCTGGACACGCCCCTCCTGGCGCGCCTGCGGTCCCTCCTGGGGCTCCTGGCGCTCACGGGCCTGGCCTGGCTCCTGAGCTCGAACCGGAGCCGGATCCCGTGGCGGGTGGTGGGGTGGGGGCTGACGCTCCAGCTCGTCTTTGCCGTGTTCATCCTCAAGACCCCCGCGGGCGCGGGGATCTTCGACACGCTGAACACGGTGGTGGTGGCGCTCCTGAGCTACACGGTGGACGGGGCGCGCTTCGTCTTCGGCAACCTGGTGGACAACAACATCCCGGTGGGGGTGGGGGGCGCGGGCGGGGGCTTCGAGGCGAGCCCGGAGCTGGTGGCCAACACGGGGTCGTACTTCGCCTTCACCGTCCTGCCCACCATCATCTTCTTCTCCTCCCTCATGACGGTCATGTACCACCTGGGCCTCATGCAGAAGGCGGTGAAGGGGGTGGCGTGGGTGATGCAGCGCACCATGCGCACGAGCGGCGCCGAGACCCTGTCCGCCGCCGGGAACATCTTCGTGGGGCAGACCGAAGCGCCGCTCCTCATCAAGCCCTTCGTCGAGCGCATGACCATGTCGGAGCTCATGGCGGTCATGACCGCGGGCTTCGCAACGGTGGCCGGAGGGGTCATGGCCGCGTACGTGGGCATGCTCCTGCCCTACTTCCCCGACATCGCCGGCCACCTCATCGCGGCCTCGGTGATGTCGGCGCCGGCGGCGCTGGTGGTGGCCAAGCTCATGGTCCCCGAGACCGGCGAGCCCGAGACCGGGAGCTCTCTGGAGGTCAGCGTCGAGAAGCCCGACGTGAACGTCATCGACGCCGCGGCCCGGGGCGCGTCGGAGGGGCTCAGCCTGGCGCTGAACGTGGGGGCCATGCTCCTGGCCTTCGTGGCCCTCATCTACCTGTTCAACGGGATGCTGGGCTGGGTGGGCGGGCTCGCGGGCTTCCCGGACCTCACCCTCGAGCTGATCCTGGGCTGGGTCCTGAGCCCGCTGGCGTGGCTCATGGGCGTGCCGTGGAGCGACGCGACCACGGTGGGCTCCCTCATGGGGATCAAGACCGTCCTCAACGAGTTCTTCGCCTACATCCAGCTCGCCGGGACGCTCTCGGGAGGGTCCGGGCTGGAGCCCCGCTCCGTGGTCATCGTGACCTACGCCCTCTCGGGCTTCGCCAACTTCTCCTCCATCGCCATCCAGCTCGGCGGCATCGGGGGGATCGCGCCCAGCCGACGCCACGACCTCTCCCGGCTGGGGCTCCGCGCCATGATCGGCGGCTCCATCGCGGCCTTCATGACCGCCACCGTGGCGGGGATGATCCTGTGAGCGGGCCCTCGGAGCGGGACGGTCGGGCCGGACCCGACGTGGAGGCCGCGGCCCGGGCGCTCCGGGACCGGCTCCCGGGCGTGCCGCGCATCGCCGCGGTGCTGGGCTCCGGCCTCGGCCACATCGCCGACGCCCTTGAGGATCCGGTGACCGTGCCCTTCGACGAGCTGCCCGGCTTTCCCGCCTCCGGGGTGGCCGGCCACGCGGGCCGCTGGATCCACGGCCACCTGGAGGGCACGCCCGTCCTGGTCCAGTCGGGGCGCTACCACGTGTACGAAGGGCACCCGGAGGAGGTCGTGGTGGCCCCGGTGCGGGTGGCGGCGGCGCTGGGGGTGGAGATCCTGGTGCTGACCAACGCGGCCGGCGGTGCCGACCCGGCCCGGGAGCCCGGGGACCTCGTGGTCCTGGACGACCACATCAACCTCCTCTTCCGGAGCCCCCTGGCCGGGCCGGCCCGGGAGGGCGAGGCGCGCTTCCCCGACATGAGCGCCCCCTGGGACCCGGAGCTCCGCGAGGCCGCGCTGGAGCTGGCGGCGGAGATGGGGATCCCCCTCTACCGCGGGGTCTACGCCGCCGTCACCGGGCCGAGCTACGAGACGCCTGCGGAGGTGCGCATGATCCGCCGCCTCGGCGCCGACGTGATCGGGATGTCCACCGTCCCCGAGGTCGTCACGGCCCGGGCGCTGGGCCTTCGCTGCCTCGGCTTCTCCATGGTCACCAACAAGGGGACCGGCTACGGCCTGGAGCCGCTCTCCCACGACGAGGTCGTGGAGGTGGGCCGGGAGGCCGGGCGGACGCTGGGCAGCCTCCTGACGCGCCTGGTGGGCCGCCTGGACGCCGGCTATTCCGCGGGCGCGAAGTGATCGACGGGACCGTGTCCGCTCCCGAGCCCAGGGGCTCCGGCGATGGCGCGGGCGACGAAGCCCACCGCGCCGTCCACGGCCTCCGGGAGGGCCCGTCCCCGGGCGAGCCCCGCGGCGGCCGCCGCCGAGAGGGTGCACCCGGTGCCGTGGGTGTGGCGGGTGTCCAGGCGCTCCCGGCGCCAGATCCGCTCCTCCCGGCCGTCCCAGAGGAGGTCCACCGCGTCTCCCTCGAGGTGGCCGCCCTTCACCAGCGCCGCCCCCGCGCCCCGCTCCACCAGGGCCCGCGCCGCCGCGCGCATGTCGTCCAGCGTGCGCACCGCGCGCCCGACCAGGATGGCGGCCTCGTGGAGGTTGGGCGTCACCAGGTCCGCCAGGGGGAGGAGCCGCTCCGCCAGCGAGGCCTCGGCGTCGGCGTCCAGGAGGCGGTCGCCGCTGGTGGCGACCATGACCGGGTCCAGGACGTAGCCCTCCAGGCCGTGGGCCTCCACGGCACGGGCCACCTCCTCCACCAGCTCGGCGGTGGCCAGCATGCCGGTCTTGAAGGCGGCGGGACGGAGGTCCTCCACCACCGCCTCGATCTGGGCCCGCACCACCTCCAGGGGGATCGGGTGCACGGCGGTCACGCCCAGGGTGTTCTGGGCCGTCACCGCCGTGAGGGCGCTGGTCCCGAACACCCCGAAGGCGTGGAAGGTCTTGAGGTCGGCCTGGATGCCGGCGCCGCCGCCGGAGTCGCTTCCGGCGATGGTCAGGGCGATGGCGCGGGGCTCGCTCATGGAGGGGCTCCGGGGGAACGCGGGGCGCCGCGTGGGGCGCCCGGGGACGCGGGATCCGTACGATGGCACTGAGCCGGCGGAGGGCCAAGCTCGTGGCCCGCCTGACCCACCGGAAGACCCGGGAGCGGGAGGGCCTCGTCCTGGTGGAGGGCGTGCGCGCCGCCGCCGACGCCCTGGACGCCGGCGCCGAGCTCCGCTTCTCCCTCCGCTCGCCCTGGCTCGACGGGACCGACGAGGGCCGAGCGCTCCGGGCCCGGCTGGAGGCCGCCGGGGCCGACGTGGACGAGGTCGGGAACGAGGAGCTGGCCGGGCTGGCCGACACCGAGAGCCCCCAGGGGATCCTCCTCGTGTGCGCGGAGCCGCGCCCCCCGGCCGCCGAGGTCGTGCGGCCCGGCGCCCGGCTCCTGCTCCTGGACGCCGTCCAGGACCCGGGCAACGCGGGCACGCTGATCCGGGCCGCCACGGCCTTCGGGCTGGACGGGGTGGTGGCGCTGGACGGCACCGTGGACCCGTGGAATCCCAAGACGGTGCGGGCCGCCGCCGGCATGGCCTTCCGCCTTCCGGTGCTGGGCGCTTCGTGGGCGGAGGTGGAGGCACTCCTGGCCTCGTCGGGGCTCCCCCTCCTGGTGGCCGACGCCGGCGGGGAGCCCCCGCCGACCGAGCCCCTGGACGGCGGCTGGGCCCTGGCGGTGGGGAACGAGGCGGCGGGGCCGCGCGGGGACGTGCGCGCGGCGGCCCGCACGGTGGTGCGGGTCCCCATGCCGGGACCCGCGGAATCGCTCAACGTGGGGGTGGCCGGGTCCATCCTCCTGTACGCGCTGACGAAGGAGGCGAGCGGTGTTCCTTCCCGGTGACCGATGGCTGGTGGCGCTGGTGGCGGGCCTCTTCGGGCTCACGCTGGGGTCGTTCCTCAACGTGTGCTCGCTGCGGTGGCCCCGGGACGAGTCGGTGGTGTCGCCTCCCTCCCGATGCCCCGTGTGCGGCGCCGGCATCCGCTGGTACCACAACGTGCCCGTCCTGGGGTGGCTGGCGCTCCGGGGGCGCTGCGGGAGCTGCGGCGAGCCCATCTCGGTCCAGTACCCGCTGGTGGAGCTGACGACCGGGCTGGTGTGGGCCGGCGTCTTCTGGGTCCACGGGCCCTCGTGGGAGGCGCTGCGGGGCGGGGTGTTCCTCTCCCTCCTCTTCGGCATCGCGCTCAGCGACGCGCGGTTCTACATCATCCCGGACCAGTTCTCCGTGGGCGGCGCGGTGCTGGGGCTGGCGATGGCGTTCCTGCCCGGCGGCATCGACTGGCTCCCGTCGGCCGTGGGCGCCGCGGTCGGCTACGCCACCCTCTGGCTGGTGGCGGTGGGCGGCACCTGGATCATCCGGCGCATCTCCCCGGGACGCCTGGAGGAGGCCGGGGTGGACCGGGCCATGGGCGGCGGGGACGTGAAGATGATGATGATGGTGGGCGCCTTCGTGGGCGTGTGGGGCGTGGCCGAGACCATCTTCATCGGCTCCGTCCTCGCGCTCCTGGTCTTCGGCGTCGTGGCGTCCCTCTCCAACCGCCTGATCCCCCTGGGGGTCTTCCTGGCCGCCGCCGGGGCGGTGGTCTACGTGTGGGGGGAGGCGCTGATGCTCTGGTACCTCCACGACGTGGTGGGGATGCCCATGTAGGACGGATCCCCGCCCGCCTCAGGGGTCCGAGCAGTCCCGCTGGTAGCCGCAGTTCAGGCAGACGATCTTGCAGTGCCGGTCCAGGACGGGCCCGCCGCAGAGCTCGCAGGCGAGCCCCGGCGTTCCCCGGGTCGGGGAAGGCGCCTCCGGGGGTGGGGCGCCCGCGTCCGCCGGGGCGGCGTCGGCCTCGCCCTCGCCCTCCTCCTCCGGTCCGTAGCCGGTCCGGGTCTCCCGGGGCTCGTCCGGCTCAGCCGTCATCGCCGGGCTCCACGCGCCCGATGCCTTCCTCGAGGTAGGCGCGGGAGAGCTCCACGTAGTGGCTCCCCCCTCCCTCGATCCAGCGGGCGGCGTTGCCCTCCAGCGTCTTCTTCACGCGGCCCGGGATCCCCGCCACCAGGCTGCGCCGCGGGATCTCCGAGCCCTCCAGCACCACGGTGCCGGCCGCCAGGAGGCACTCCTCGCCCACCACGGCGTTCTGGAGGACCACGGCGTTCATGCCCACCACCGTGCCATCGCCTACGGTGCAGCTCTCGAGGCGCGCCCCGTGACCCACCGTGACGTCCTCTCCGAGGATCGTGGGGGCCCAGTCGCCGACGTGGATCACGCAGTTGTCCTGCACGCTCGTCCGAGCGCCCACCACGATCCCGTTCTCGGGGTCGTCCCCACGCAGCACCGCGCCGAACCACACGCTGGCCTCGGGGCCGACGGTCACGTTCCCCACGACGACGGCGCCGGGCGCCACGAAGGCCGAGGGGTGGATCGTGGGGTGCACGCCCCGGAAGGGAAGGATCGTCGCCACGGCGTCAGCCCTCCCCTTCGCCGTCGGTCTCGGCGGCCCGCTCGGTGGGCAGGCGGGTGAGGCGGGCCCGGAGGACCTGGGTGTCCGTGGACTCCATGACCTCGATGTGGACGCCGCTCCGCTCCAGGGACTCCCCGGCGTCGGGCACGTAGCCCATCTCGTCGAGGATGAAGCCGTTGAGCGAGCGGTGCTCCACCAGGGGCAGGGAGACGTTGAAGGCGTAGTTGATCTCCCGCACGTCGACCCCGGCGTCGGCCACGAGCTGGGTGCGGGACACCCGGACCAGCTCCTCCTCGTCCACGTCCGTCTCGTCGACGATCTCGCCGACCAGCTCCTCCAGCACGTCCTCCAGCGTCACCAGGCCCTCGATGCCGCCGAACTCGTCGGCCACGATGCCCATGTGGATGCGGCGCACCTGGAAGTCCTGGAGGAGGCGCGCCAGGGACAGCGACCCCGGCACGAAGAAGGGCTCCCGGGCCAGGCTCCCCAGCGTCACGTCCCGCCGGCCGTCGATGTAGGCCTGGTAGGCCTCCCGGACGTAGAGGATGCCGGTGATGTCGTCGATGGACCCGTCGTAGACCGGCACCCGGCTGAAGGGCACCTCGGGGAGCTGGTCGACGATGGCGTCCAGAGTCAGGCTCTCGCTCCACGCGAAGATGTCCACCCTCGGGGTCAGGACGTCCCACGTGGTCAGCTCGTCCAGGCGGAAGGCGCGCTCCACGAGGAGGTTCTCCTCCTCCTCGAGGATCCCCGCGGCCTGCCCGATCTGCTGGATCTCCCGGAGCTCCCGCTCCTCGTGGCTCACGTCCTCCACCGCCTCCCCGGCGAGGGCGCCCTCGAGGCGCGTCACCGGGGCGGCCAGGAGGTGGAACCAGCGGGTGAAGACCACCATGGCGGGGGCGGAGGCCAGCGCCAGCCGGACGGGCTGACGGGCGGCGATCGTCCGGGGGAGGACGACGGCCACGGCCATGATGACCAGCACGGCCACGGCCAGGGCCAGGACCCCGGCGCCGGCTCCCTGGCGCAGGAGGCCCGCCAGGGTGGCGAGCCCCCCGGCGGACACCACGAACGCGGTGAAGGCCAGGCGGGTGGCGGCGCGGGTCCGGCTCGGGTCCCCACGGAGCTGGACCAGCGCGTCGGCGCCGGCGAAGCCCTCCTCCTGGAGCGTCCGCAGCCGCGAGGAGCTCACCCGGAAGGTGGCCGCCTCGGCGGCCGTGAGGATCGCGGCCAGGAGGACGAGGAGGACGGACGAGGCGACGAGGGTCAGGAACACGGACCCTCCTCACCCGGGGCGGCCCCGGTCCGGTACGGGCGCGCCGTCGGACTCGGGGGCTCGGTACTTCGGCTCAGCTCCAACCCTTCGACTCCTCCAGGAGTTCTCCGATGATCGTCCGGGTCGTCCGTCCGTCGGCCTCGGCCTCGAAGTTCGGCACCACCCGGTGGGCCAGCACGGCCGGGGCCACCCGGCGTACGTCCTCCACCGTGGGAAGCGCCGCGCCGCGGGCCGCCGCGCGGGCCTTGGCGCCCAGCACCAGGTACTGGGAGGCCCGTGGGCCCGCGCCCCAGGAAACATAGCGGTCGGTGACCCCGGCCGCCTCGTCTCCCGGGCGCGTGGCGCGTACGAGGCGCACGGCGAAGGAGACGAGGGACGGCGGGGCGGGGATCCGGCGAACCAGGCGCTGGAGGTCGATGAGCTCCTGGGCGCTCACCACCGGACGGACGGTGACCGACGCGTCCCCGGTGGTGCGCATGGCGACCTCCTCCTCCTCGGCGCGGCTGGGATACCCGATGGGCAGCTCCAGCATGAACCGGTCGAGCTGCGCTTCGGGCAGCGGGTACGTGCCCTCCTGCTCGATGGGGTTCTGCGTGGCCAGGACGAAGAAGGGCGGCGAGAGGTCCAGCGTCTCCCCGGCCGCCGTGACCGCGCGCTCCTGCATGGCCTGGAGGAGGGCGGCCTGGGTCTTCGGCGGGGTCCGGTTGATCTCGTCGGCGAGGACGATGTTGGCGAAGATCGGCCCCTTCACGAAGCGGAAGACCCGCTTCCCGGTGGTGCGGTCCTCCTCGATGACCTCGGTGCCCGTGATGTCGGTGGGCATGAGGTCCGGGGTGAACTGGATGCGGCTGAACTCCAGATCCAGCGCCTCGGCCACCGTCTGGATGAGGAGCGTCTTCGCGAGACCGGGGACGCCCACCAGGAGCGCGTGCCCGTTGGCCAGGAGCGCGGTGAGGAGCCCCTCCACGACGTCCTGCTGCCCCACGATCCGCTTCGCCACCTGTTCCCGGAGCTCCGAGGCCATCTCGGAGGCCCGCTCCAGGAGCTGGACGTCTCGATCCTCCGCCACTGCCCCTTCGGTCGCCGTCACTCGCAGCCCTCGTGTGTCCGCGCCGTCCCCCGGGCGCGTGGGCCCGTGCGGCGCTTGGAATGATAGGATGGTCGGATCGTGGGCCCGTACACCTCCTCGCCGTCGCGGATCCCACGGAGGGTGGGGAGGCGCGGCGCGGCCCGGGGGAGGGGGAGGGGTCCCGGGGCCTGGGCGGTGCGGGCCGGCGAACATAGAGGAGCCCGGTTCGCAGCGTCAACGGCGGCCCGGGGCGTCCCGGGCCCCCGGGACGCCCTCCCGTCGGCTCGAACCGGGCCGCCGCCCGCGGGGGACGAGCGGTCGCCCCGAGCGGGGCGGGCCCGGGGACGCCCCCGGGGCGGGCGGCCCCCTCTTCCGGACGCCCGCGCGCGGGCCCCGCGGCGGTCCGGGACCGGCGTGGGACGGCCCTCTCCGGCGCTTGCGGAAAATTTCACAAGCATTACCTTTTGCTGGCTGTGCCGGAAAGGCGACGGGAGGTCGAACGCATGGACGTCCGTGGCGGGTCGGACCACAAGTCCTCCGAGGACAGATCGGCATACGATGCGGTCGGCTTCGGCATGACGTTCGCCGCTTCGGCCCTCCTCTTCTTCGGCGCGGGCGTGTGGGTGGACGGGAGGCTCGGGACGAGCCCCCTCTTCGCCTTCACGGGCCTCCTCGTCGGAGGCGCGGCCGGCTTCTGGTGGATGTACGCACAGCTCACCGGAGTCGGACGACCGAAGAAGGATCCGCCGGACCGCGAGGCCGACGGGTGAAGCGGGTGGCGGCGTATGCCGTCGCGGCGCTCCTCCTGACGCTGGTGCTCACGGTCCTTCTCTGGCCCTGGCTGGAGGCGGACGCCCGGAGCGGCCTGGTCACCGCCGCGGTGCTCGCGGTGGCGGCGCAGGTGGTCGCCTTCGGGGCGCTGGTGTGGTTGCGGGAGCGCCCCCAGGGGTTCCTCCTCGGCTTCGCCGGCGGAGTGATGGCCCGCATGGGCCTGGTGGCCGTGGTGGCCGTGGTGGCGACCACGTCGGAGGCCAGCCGTCCTCGGACGGTTGCGGTCGTGCTCGGCCTGGTCGGGTACCTCTTCGCGCTGGTCTTGCTGGAAGCCTGGTTCATCCAGGAACGAACGGATTCGAAACGACGAACCGAACGGACTCCATGACGCGTACCGACGTACTCATGCAGGGCGGACAGGAAGCGGCCCACGGGGCCGCCGAGGCCTCCCATGGGGCAGCCCAGGCCGCCGAGGCCGGAGAGCATGCAGGCGGGCTCGACTTCGCCGAGCTCCCCGGCTTCATCGAGGGCCACATCGCGGACGGGAAGTACATCGAGTTCGCGGGGATGCACCTGGACCTGAGCCAGTTCCATCTCCCGGTCTTCCACCTCGGCCCCCTCACGGTCGACCTGTCCCCGACCCGCCACATGGTCTTCATGATCCTGGCGGCCATCATCTGCATGCTGGTCTTCATCCCGCTGGCCCGCGCCGCGCGCCGCCGGGACCGGACCCAGGCTCCCCGGGGCTTCGCCAACGGCATGGAGGCCCTGGTCCTGTACTTCCGGGACGAGGTCGTGCGGGCGAACATCGGCCACGGCGCCGACCGCTACACGCCCTTCATCCTGACGATCTTCTTCTTCATCCTGACGATGAACCTGCTGGGGCTCACGCCCTTCGGGATCACCGCCACCGCCAACCTCTCGGTGACCGCGGCGCTGGCGATCATCGCCTTCATCGTCACCGAGGTCTCCGGCTTCAAGGAGCTCGGCGCCCGCGGCTACGCGCGCACCATCTTCTACGTGCCCGACGGGCTCCCGGGGCCGCTCAAGCCCGTGATGCTGGCCATCATGACGCCGGTGGAGTTCCTCGGGAAGCTGACCAAGCCCTTCGCGCTGGCCGTCCGTCTCTTCGCGAACATGTTCGCGGGGCATACGCTCGTGCTGGCCATCATGGGCATGATCTTCGTCTACCAGGCCTTCCCCGTCGCCGGCGGATCGGTCCTGGTGGCCTCGACGATCATGATCCTGGAGGTCTTCGTCGCGTTCCTGCAGGCCTACATCTTCGCCATGCTGACGTCCGTCTTCATCGGACTCATCCGCCACGCCCACTGAGGGGCGTCGGCACCCGTTGGACCCATCGTCCGGCCTGACCGGACACGAACCCTCAACGAACCCACAGGATTGATACGATGATCCACGCTTTCTTCACCGCCGTTCAGGACGCCGCCACTGTCGGGACCCCCGGTCTCGGCCTCGTGGGCGCGGGTCTCGCCATCGGCCTCACCGTCATCGGGGCCGGCATGGGCATCGGCCGGATCGGCGGCGCCGCCGCCGAGGGGATCGCGCGTCAGCCGGAGGCCGCTGGAAACATCCAGACCGCGGCCATCATCCTCGCGGCCCTCATCGAGGGCGCCGCGCTGTTCGGCCTGGGCCTCACGTTCCTGAAGTTCTGATCGCCTCCGGGTTCGACGAGGGTTCGAGGGCGGGGCTCCGGCGCATGGCGCCGGGGTCCCTCCCGACCTCCGCCGGACCTCCGAGACGAGCCATGACGGAACGACACGGAGAACTTCCATGAGGCTGAACCGGATCCTGCCCCTCGCGGGGCTGCTTCTCTCGACCGCGCCCGACGCCTTGCTGGCGGCGGGTCCGAGCGGGGGCGTGTTCGACGTGAACCCCGGCCTCTCGCTGTGGACGACCCTCGTCTTCTTGGCGCTCCTGGCCATCCTCTCCAAGTATGCCTGGGGCCCGATCCTCGGTGCCGCGCAGGCCCGGGAGGAGACCATCCAGTCCGCCCTGGACGAGGCGCGTCAGCGCAACGAGAAGGCCGAGGAGCTCCTCCGGGAGCACAAGGCCCAGCTCGCCGACGCGCGCCGACAGGCCAACGAGCTCATCGCCGACGGCAAGGCGGCGGGTGAGCGCGTGCGCCGGGAGATCGAGGAGAAGGCCCGCCAGGAGGCCCAGAACATCGTGGAGCGGGCCCGGGCGGAGATCCACCGGGAGCGCGACGCGGCTCTGGACACCGTCCGCACCGAGGCCGTGGATCTGGCCCTGGCCGCGGCGGCGCAGCTCCTGGAGCGCAAGCTCGACCAGCCCACCGACCGGCAGCTCGTCGAGAGCTTCCTCGAGGACATGGCGGACGAGTCCGCCGCCGGGAAGCAGGGGGCCGAGGCGTGAGAGACGAGACCGTCGCCCGCAACTATGCGGAGACGCTCTTCGCGCTGGCCCAGCGCCACGAAGGGCTGGACGCCTACGGCAGCGGCATCGAGACCGTGGCCCGGCTCCTCGAGGAGAGCCCCAAGCTGCGGCTCTTCATCGAGACGCCCCGCATCGCCGACGAGGACAAGAAGGCGGTGGTGCGGAAGGCCTTCCAGGGAGCGATCCCGGACAAGCTGGTGAGCTTCCTGCTCATCACCATCGACAAGCGGCGGCAGCGGCTCCTGCGCGACATCGCCCGGGAGTTCCACGCCCTCGTCGACGAGCACGAGGGGCGCGAGCACGTCGAGGTGACGGTCGCGCGCCCGCTGGACGAAGCAACCACGGCCATGATCGTCGAGCGCCTCACGGGGCTCCTCGGCAAGAAGGCCATCCCCCACGTCCGCGTGAAGCCCGAGATCCTCGGGGGGATCGTGGTGCGCACGGGGGACACGATCTACGACGGATCGGTGCGCCGCCGCCTCGAAGGCATGCGCCGGCAGCTACTCGACGCCTCGCTCCCCTCCGGGGACGCGGCCTGACCGACTGACTCACGGACCGACCAGGTAAAACAGATGGCCAACGACTCCCAGCTTCGCGCGAGCGAGATCAAGGGCGTCCTTCTCTCCGAGATCGAGCGCTACGAAGAGGACCTCCACGCCGAGGAGATCGGCGAGGTCCTCGAGGTCAAGGACGGGATCGCGCGTATCTACGGGCTCACCAAGGCCATGGCCTCGGAGATGCTCGAGATCAGCTCCTCCGAGACCAACGAGACCGTCACGGCTCTGGCGCTGAACCTCGAGGAGGACAACATCGGCGCCGTGATCATGGGTGAGTGGACCCACCTCCACGAGGGCGACCAGGTGCGCCGCACCGGCCGCGTCCTCGAGGTGCCGGTGGGCGCCGACTACCTGGGGCGCGTGGTGGATCCCCTGGGGAACGCCATCGACGGCAAGGGCGCCATCGAGATCGAGGGCACCCGCCAGATCGACATCGTGGCCCCGGGCATCGTGAAGCGGCAGCCCGTGGAGGAGCCGCTCCAGACGGGGCTCAAGGCCATCGACGCCATGATCCCCATCGGCCGCGGCCAGCGCGAGCTGATCATCGGCGACCGCGGCACGGGAAAGACCGCCGTGGCCGTGGACACGATCATCAACCAGAAGGACACCGACGTCATCTGCATCTACTGCGCCATCGGGCAGCGCGCGGGGAAGGTGCGGGGCGTGGTGGAGACGCTGGAAGAGCACGGCGCCATGGACTACACCATCGTCGTGGCCGCCAACGCGTCGGATCCGGCGCCCATGCAGTACATCGCGCCCTACGCCGCCACGGCGCTGGCCGAGCACTTCATGTGGCAGGGCAAGCACACGCTGGTGGTGTACGACGACCTCTCCAAGCAGGCCCAGGCGTACCGCCAGCTCTCGCTGGTGCTGCGCCGTCCGCCGGGACGTGAGGCCTACCCCGGTGACGTGTTCTACCTGCACTCCCGTCTCCTCGAGCGGGCCGCGAAGCTCTCGGACGCCGAGGGCGGCGGGTCGCTCACGGCGCTCCCCATCATCGAGACGCAGGGTGGCGACGTGTCGGCCTACATCCCGACCAACGTCATCTCCATCACCGACGGCCAGATCTTCCTGGAGCCGGACCTGTTCTTCTCCGGCGTCCGGCCCGCGGTCAACGTGGGAATCTCGGTGTCCCGGGTGGGTGGCTCGGCCCAGATCAAGGCCATGAAGAAGGTGGCCGGCCGCCTCCGTCTCGACCTCGCCCAGTACCGCGAGCTCGAGGCCTTCGCCCAGTTCGGCTCCGACCTGGACGCCGCCACGCAGCGCCAGCTCAACCGTGGCGCGCGCACGGTGGAGCTCCTGAAGCAGCCGCAGTACCAGCCCATGCCCGTCGAGGAGCAGGTGGTCGTGATCTACGCGGTGACCAACGGCTACCTGGACAAGGTCCCGGTGGAGCGGGTGAAGCGGTGGGAGCGCGAGTTCCTCCAGGACCTCCAGCAGCGGCACCCCGAGGTCCTCGCCGGCATCCGCGAGGACGGGAAGCTCTCCGACGAGCTGACGCAGAAGCTGGTGGCGGCCATCGAGTCGTTCAACGAGACCTTCGTGGTCGACGAGGAGCCGGCGGGCGCTGCGCCCGCGACGGCCTCGGCCTGAGCCGCTCCTAGAGAGGACGACGACACGTGGCCAACGCCCGCGAGGTAAAACGGCGGATCAAGTCGGTGGACAACACCCGGCAGATCACGCGCACCATGGAGCTTGTGGCGACATCCAAGCTCAAGCGCGCGACGGATCGGGTGTACGCCGCCGAGCCGTACGCCGACGCCCTCCAGGAGATCGTCGAGAGCCTCTACTCGCCCGAGCTGGCGGAGCGCTTTCCCGTGCTCCGGCGCCCGGAGGAGGTCCGCCGCGCCGCGGTGCTCCTCCTCACGGCCAACCGAGGGCTGGCTGGAGCCTTCAACGCCAACCTGATCCGGGAAGCCCGCTACAAGCTGGAGGAGCTGCGGGCGGAGGGCGTCGAGACCGAGCTCCACATCGCGGGGAAGAAGGGCATCGCCTTCTTCCGCTTCCGCGGCGAGGAGCTCTCCACGGCGCGCACGGACATCGGGGACGACCCCACGGTGGAGGACGCCCAGTCCCTCGTCGACCCGCTCCGCGAGCGGTTCGAGAAGGGCGAGCTGGATGCCGTCTACCTGGTGAGCTCGGAGTTCGTCTCCGCCATGTCGACCCCCCCGAAGGTCCGCGAGCTCCTCCCCATCCGCCCCGAAGAGGGCGGGGGGAAGCCGGCGGACAACTTCATCCTGTCGCCTCCGGGCGACCTGATCCTGGCGCGGATCCTTCCGCTGTACGTCAGGAACGCGGTCTTCACCGCGCTGGTGAAGAACGCCGCGGCCGAGCAGGGCGCGCGCCGCACCGCCATGAAGAACGCGACGGACAACGCCGGGGAGATGCTGGAAAATCTCACCCGTACCTACAACCGGGCCCGTCAGGCCCAGATCACGCAGGAGATCGCCGAGATCGTCGGTGGCTCCGCGGCGCTCGAGTAGCGCGCGCGGACCCGGTGGGCTCCGGAGACAAGGATACCAATGGCTGATCAGAACATCGGAAAGGTCGTACAGGTCATCGGCCCCGTGCTGGACGTCGAGTTCGACGCCGAGCACCTGCCCGAGATCTACAACGCGCTCCGCCTGACGGGTACCACCGAGGCGGGTGAGGAGCTGGACGTGGTGGCCGAGGTGCAGCAGCACATCGGTCGCAGCCAGGTCCGCGCCGTCTCCATGTCCTCCACCGACGGGGTGACCCGCGGCATGGACGTGGTGGACACCGGCGAGGCTATCTCGGTCCCGGTGGGCGAGCCCGCCCTGGGGCGGATCCTCAACGTGCTGGGCGAGCCCGTGGACCAGGGCGGCCCGGTGGGCGGGGACGACGCCGCGCAGGTGACGCGTTGGCCCATCCACCGTGAGGCGCCGAAGTTCGACCAGCTCGAGCCCAAGACCGAGATCTTCGAGACGGGCATCAAGGTGGTGGACCTCCTCGCCCCCTACGTGAAGGGTGGCAAGACCGGCCTCTTCGGCGGCGCGGGCGTGGGGAAGACCGTCATCATCATGGAGCTGATCAACAACATCGCCATGGAGCACGGCGGTCGCTCCGTGTTCTGCGGCGTGGGCGAGCGGACCCGTGAGGGGAACGACCTCTGGCTCGAGATGAAGGAGTCCGGGGTGCTGGACTCCACCTCGCTGGTGTACGGCCAGATGAACGAGCCGCCGGGAGCCCGCCTCCGGGTCGGCCTCTCCGGCCTCACCATCGCCGAGTACTTCCGGGACGTCGAGAAGCAGGACGTGCTCCTCTTCATCGACAACATCTTCCGCTTCACGCAGGCGGGTTCCGAGGTGTCGGCGCTCCTGGGCCGCATGCCCTCCGCGGTGGGGTACCAGCCCACGCTGGCCACCGAGATGGGTGAGCTCCAGGAGCGGATCACCTCCACGAAGGAGGGGTCCATCACCTCGGTGCAGGCCATCTACGTGCCCGCCGACGACCTCACGGACCCGGCGCCGGCCACGGCCTTCACCCACCTGGACGCCCAGACCGTGCTCTCCCGTGCCATCTCCGAGCTCGGCATCTACCCGGCGGTGGACCCGCTGGACTCCTCGTCCCGGATCCTGGATCCCCAGTACGTCGGGGAGCGCCACTACAACGTGGCCACCAAGGTCCAGGAGATCCTGCAGCGCTACAAGGACCTGCAGGACATCATCGCCATCCTGGGGATGGACGAGCTGACGGAGGAGGACAAGATCATCGTGGGCCGGGCGCGGCGCCTGCAGCGCTTCCTGTCCCAGCCCTTCTTCGTGGCCACCCAGTTCACGGGCATCGAGGGCAAGTACGTCAAGCTCGAGGAGACCATCGAGTCCTTCGAGCGCGTGGCCAACGGCGAGTTCGACCACCTCCCCGAGCAGGCCTTCTACATGAAGGGCGGGATCGAGGACGTCATCGCCGAGGCCGAGAAGATGGAGAAGGAGGGCTGACGTGGCCGATTCCACGCTCCAGGTCCGGGTGGTCTCTCCCGCCGAGGTCGTCTTCGAGGGTCCGGCCGCGTCGGTCGTGGCCCCGGCCTGGGACGGACAGGTCGGCGTCCTGCCGGGCCACGCGCCTCTCATCGCCCTCCTGGGCGTGGGAGAGCTGAGCGTGGACCTGCCGGGTGGCGGAAGCGAGGTCTTCCACGTGGCCGGCGGCGTCCTGAAGGTGGAGGACGACCGGGTGACGGCGCTGACCGAGTACGCCGGGGCCGAGCCCCCGGAGGTCGTCCCCGCGGAGGCCATCGTGCATCCCGAGGACGTCATCGAAGCCTCGGCGGGGAACCCGCTGGTCTGACCCGGGTCCCACATCGAGCGACGTCGTGGCGGGTGGCTCCCTCCGGGGCCGCCCGCTTCGTCGTTTCCACCCCTCTCCGCCCGACCCCGCCATGCGCGTCGACCTCCACATCCACACCAACGCCTCCGACGGGGCGTGGAGCCCCACCCGCGTGGTGGAGGCGGCGGCCGCGGGAGGCCTGGACGTCATCGCGGTGTCGGACCACGACACCACCGCGGGGGTCGCGGAGGCGCAGGCGGCCGCCCGGGAGCACCGGGTCCAGGTGATCCCCGCCCTGGAGGTAAGCACCACCTGGGAGGGCCGGGAGATCCACGTGCTGGGGTACTTCGTGGACCCCGACGACCCCGGTCTGGTGGCCCACCGGGGGTACGCCAAGGACCGACGGCGCGCCCGGATGGAGGAGATGGTGGAGCGCCTGGGGGAGGACGGCTTCGACGTCACCATGGACGAGGTCGAGGAGGAGGCCGGGGACGAGGCCGGCGCGCTGGTCCGGCCCCACCTCGCCCGGGCGCTGGTGGGACGCGGCCACGTGGGCTCGGTGGGGGAGGCCTTCGACCGCCTCATCGGGGACGATCACCGCGCCTTCGTGCCGACCCGCCTCATGCCCCCCGAGGGCGCCGTGGAGATGATCCACCGGGCGGGGGGGGTGGCGGTGTGGGCCCATCCGCCGCTGGACCTGGTCGACGTGCTCCTCCCGGTCATGGAGGACGCGGGCCTGGACGGCCTGGAAGTGTACCGGGCCAGCAGCCGGCGGAGCGCCGTCGTGCGCCTCGAAGCGGCCTGCCGGGCCCGGGGATTCCTGCGGAGCGGGGGGTCCGACTGGCACACCCCCGACTCGGGGTGGGTGTTGGGCGACTTCCACGTGGACGCCGCCGAGGTGGCCGAGCTCCTGGACCGCGGCGGGATCTGAGGCGAACGCTCGTCCCGGCTCCGCTTCCGGCGGCGGGACGAGCGGCTCAGGATCCAGGCGCGAGAAGGCGTCCCGGCGTTCGCCGCGGGCTCTCGGGGGCGCGACCCAAATCGGTCCCGCTCACGCGTTGACCCCTCAGGGCGTTTTCTCTATACTTCCTTGCTCGGCATGAAACGGGGCGTGACCCCGACGTGGCGAGCCAGCTTTTTGAAAACAGAGGTAGAGAGGGAAGTGAGAGCCTTAGGTGAGGCTCGTGCGCCTTTTTTTGAGAGGATTTTTGTCCGGGCGTGCGGGCTGAAGCCAAAGAAGTAGTGTGACGGCTTTCTGGTGGGACCAGAGAGAGAGAAACATTGGTCAAGCAGAAAAGTGCACAGGGCGGATGCCTAGGCATGAGCCGGCGATGAAGGACGTGGCAAGCTGCGAAAAGCTTCGGGGAGCTGCAAGCGAGCGAAGATCCGGAGATGTCCGAATGGGGAAACCCGGCGTGGGTGATACCGCGTCACGGCCTTAGGGCCGAGCCAACCCAGGGAACTGAAACATCTAAGTACCTGGAGGAAGAGAAATCAAATGAGATTCCCGAAGTAGCGGCGAGCGAAACGGGAAGAGCCCAAACCGGTCGGGGAGACTTGGCCGGGGTTGTGGGGCCTCGAGGAATCGAGTGGAAACGCTAGTGGAACGCGCCTGGAACGGCGGACCGTAGAGGGTGAGAGTCCCGTATACGAAAGCGGAGTACGTGAGAGTCGAGGTACCCGAGTAGGCCGGGGCACGAGAAATCCCGGTTGAATCTGGGGGGACCATCCTCCAAGGCTGAATACGAGCTCATGACCGATAGCGAATAGTACCGTGAGGGAAAGGTGAAAAGAACGCCTGACGGCGAGTGAAAGAGAACCTG
>CAZMTA010000018.1:0-84434 GCA_964569085.1 uncultured Gemmatimonadaceae bacterium
AGCACGACGATCAACCGCGTCTGCGCCCGTAGCAGGTGCTCGCGGAGTTGGTGCTCCTCCGCGATCCGGACCGCCTCCCGGGCGGCGGACAGGCCTTCGTCGGGGTCGCCGAAGAGGATGTTCATGGCCAGGCTGGCGTTGGCCAGGCACCGGGCCTCGTGGTCCTCGGAGCGGGCGCAGACACGCAGCTCGTCCAGGACGCCTTCGATGGCGGGGAGATCCCCGACCTGGTGGAGCAGGTGCATGGTCGTGTCGAGCGCCATCGTCACGGCCACCCAGTCGTCCTCGCCCCGGGCCTCGTGCTCGATCCGCTTCAGGCGCCCGACGGCTTCGGGGACCTCGGTCCCGGCTCCTTCGACGAGGCTCTCGACGCGGCGTATGTCCAGGCGGAGGGCCTGGGCGCGGCGGCCTACGAGGCGGAGCTGCTCGGCGGCGGCGGCGAGGAGAGGGCCGGCCCGCTCCATGTCGCGGCTCACGTGGAGGAGCCGGGCGAGCTCGGCGGTGGCGTCGGCCTTCCTCGATTCGTCCTCCTCGTTCTCGGTCACGATGCGGAGGAGGTGGATGGCTTCGGCGACGGCGCCGCTCTCCACCGCCTGGGCTGCTGCCAGCCGACCGTGGCGGGCCGCGCGGGTGGCCTCACCTCCCCGGGCGTAGTGGAGGGCGAGCTCCCCGTGGGGCGGCGGATCGCCGCGGGCTTCCAGGTGCCGCGCGATCTGGAGGTGTCGAACGGCCAGGCGGGCCGGGGTGACTTGTTGGTAGAAGGCGGCCCGGAAGAGCTCGTGGGAGATCGACACGATACCGCGGTCGATGTCGGCCAGACGGCGGCCCATCAGCTCCTCGGCGGCGCCAGCGCACTCCTCCAGGGGCGTGCCGGTGAGCTCGGCGAGCTGCCCCACCGGGAGGCCCCGGCCCCGGACGGCCAGCACCTCGGCCACGACCCGCCCGGCGGGAGACAGCGTATCCAGGCGATGCTCGAAGAGCTCGTGGAGCGAGATGGGGAGGGGCGGCGGCCCGCCCTCGTCGGTGTCCAGCTTCAAGCGCCCGGCCCCGTGGTCCCGGGTGAGCTCGATCAGGAAGAAGGGGTTCCGGCCGCCCAGGGCCAGGATGCGGTCCCGTGCCTCCCGGTCCAGCTCGCCGCCCGCGGTGAGCTCCACGAGCTGACGGGCCTCGTCCCGATCGAGTCCCTCCAGCGGGATCCGACCGTCCGCCAGGGCCGCGAGCTGGTTCAGGTAGGGGGAGGGCCAGCGGCGGCCCAGCTCCCGGGGTGGGCGGGCGGCCCCGACGATGCCCAGGGTCGTGTCGGGAAGCCGCCGCTTCAGCGACTGGAGCACCGCCAGGGTCGTGTCGTCGGCCCAGGGGAGGTCGTCGAGGAGGAAGAGGGTGGGGCGGTCCTCCGCCAGGGCCTGGACGAGGAAGGAGAACGCGTCGAGGAGCCGTCGTGAGAGCGCTCGCTCCTGGACCGGGGGGACCTCCGGCAAGGTGGGGATGCCGCGGTGGGCCGGTACGAAGGTCGCCACCAGGGTGCGCCACGGCTCGTCCAGCGCGGCCACGAAGGGCCGGACCTCCGGGCCGCTGAGGGCGTCCGCCAGGACGTTCAGGGGGAGCCGCCGCTCCACCTCCACCGAGCTGGCCGTGAGGACCCGCACGCCCCGCAGGCGGGCGTCCCGGGCGGTCTCGGCCAGAAGCCGCGTCTTCCCGATCCCCCCCGGGCCGGTGACCAGGAGCAGCCGGGTGCGTCCGCCCAGCACCTCCGTGATCGCTTCGTCCAGGACACGGCGCGGCTCCCTCCGGCCGACGAAGCCGACCTCGCGCGGCCCCCCTCCGTCCGGGAGGGTGCCTCCGTCGGCGGCGAGCCCGCGGACCCGCTTCAGGAGGTCGAGGGTCTCCTTCTCGAGGGCGGGCCCGTCGGGGCGCGCGGCCCGGAAGGATGCCACGGCGGCTTCGGCGGCGAAGGGGCTTCCCGTCCGGGCTCGGGCCTCCACCAGGCTCCGGAGGTAGCTCTGGTTGCCGGGATCCACGGAGAAGAGCGCTTCCGCCGCCTCCCGGGCCTCCCGCCAGCGGCCCGCCGGAGCCTCCTGGTCCCACACCGAGGCGGCCCGCTGCTCCAGGCGGCGCCGGAGCCCGAGGCGGTAGCCTTCGAGCCAGTCCCGGTAGGCGGACCCCGGCACCCGGGCGAGCTGCGCGGCGAACCCCCGGGCCAGCAGGGCCGCGCACCGCTCGAGGCGTCCCCGGGCCAGCCCGTCCTCCCACGCCTGGAGGTCCGTCTCGACCCCGACGAGCTGGACCGGATCCGCTTCCGAGGGAGGCAACGCGGCTGCGCCGACCCGGCTTCGCAGCTCGTGAAGGAGCTGCCGCAGGCGATGGCGTGTGCGGCGGTCGTCGGCCGTGCCCCAGAGGGTCCGGATGATCCGTGCACGATCCACGCCCCGCGCGGGGTAGGACGCCAGCAGGACGAGGAGCGCCTGCTGGTTGGGCGTCAGGGCCACGGGGCCCTCGGGCCGCCGTACCTCCGGTCCGCCGAACAGTCGAACGTGCACGATCGCGTCACCCCCGGGCGGGCCGGAGACCGTCCGTCGGTCTCCGGCCTCGTTCGGTCGTTCCTGGGGGTAGGGTCATGATCCGCCGGCGGGCGCTCCGGTGCAACTCCTGCCTCACGAGGCGGCCCGGAGGCGCTCCCCTGCGGGTGCGCGCTCCCCTTCTTCGAGGAGATCCTCCTGCTCTCCCATGGACCCCCCCGTGCGAGCGCCTGGCTCCGGGCGCAGTCCCCCGTGCTCCGCTTCCTTGCGGAGCCACGCTTCGAGGAACCACTCCCAGCCCAGGCATTCCCGCGCCTGGCTCGGGCGGACCCCGGTCAGGCGGACCATCTGGTTGCTGAGGGAGAAGCCGTCGGGGTACCCCACCGCGTAGCCCGCGCTCAGCACGGTCTCGTCGGTCCGCTGGAGATGGAGAACCACCCGCAGGAGCCGTGCGAAGTGGAGCCAGTGGGACGGCACCGGCAGCCCCCGGATCATGAAGCGTCGGCCGAGCGCCCGTCGCGACAGGTAGAGGCTGCGCGCCAGGGCCGACACGGAGCGGAGGTCCGAGGAGAGCTCCACGGTCCGTCGGACGAGGTGGGTCGTCTCCCGGTCCAGGGGGATGCCGCGCCACCGGATGTACTCGGTCACCTCGGCGCCCAGGTCCGCGGGCGGCCGCCGGAGCGCCTCGGTGAGCTCCTCCGGCGCCAGGGGGCCGTGGTGCGGCAGGACGGCGGCGGGGCGTCCCAGCTCCGCGACGCGCAGGAGGGCCTCGGCCCGGGGGAGCTCCTCAGCGGGCGGCAGCACCACCATGAGGGCCAGGCCCCCGGGCCGGTTCGCCACCAGCCGGAGGTGGTCCTCGGAGACGCGGTGCGTGGGGGGCGCCCAGACCAGGGCGCACCCCGGGGCGCCGCCCAGCCGCTTGAGCTCGCGGCGGGATCCGGACAGGGGACGGAGGGCCCGGTAGGGCGGGGCGAGCAGGTGAAGGGGGTGGGCGGTGGCCATGGCGACTCCGGACGGCAGAGGGTGGCCCCGGGGGGGACGTGGAGGATGGACGGGCCCCGTCAGCGCGCCGTCAGGGCCCGCAGGCCGCCCGCGACGACCGGTCTTGCCCCGGCCAGGCGGGCTTCCCTACACTAGAACCACGTTCTAGCCCGTCCCTCCGGCCGCCCCTCCATGCCCGCGCACCTCAACCCTCCCAAGCAGACCCGCTCCCGACGCACCCTGGAGCGGATCGTCCGCGCCTCCCTGGAGATCCTGGAGGAGGAGGGCCCCGACGCCCTCACCGTGAAGGCCATCGTGAAGCGCGCGCGCTCCTCCGTGGGGTCCTTCTACGCGCGCTTCGAGGGCAAGGACGACCTCCTGGAGTACATGGGCGAGCGCGCCTGGACCGAGGCCGCCGAGCGGTGGGACCGCGCCCTCGAGGAGCGGGACTGGAGCGAGCTGGAGCTGGGCGAGCTCGTGGACGGGGCCGTGGGCCTCCTGGTGGAGACCGGGCGCTCCCGGGCCTCCTACCTCCGGGCCCTGGACCGGGCCGGGGCGTCCCAGGACGCCTTCGCCGCCTTCCGGCTCCACGTCCTGGACGGCATCGCCTCCCTGCTCCGGGCGCGGCGGGACGAGATCGCCCACCCCGACCCGGACCTGGCCGTGGAGGTGGGGCTGCGCGGGGTCGTGGGCATCCTCGACGCCGCCGAGCGCGGGGCCTGGACCGCCCCGGACGACGCGGTCCTCCGGCGCGAGGCCGGCCGGCTCCTCCGCGGCTACCTCACCCCCGCCGACGCCGAGGACGAGCCCGAGGGCGACGTCGAGTTCTTCGACGTCTGGAGCTGACCGCAGACCGGCTCCGGACCGGCTCTCCGACGCCTCCGTCCGAATGGTCGCGGGTAACCACCGCGGGAGCCGGTCGGCCCTGGTCGGACGCGCCGTACGGGCTGTCGGGGACCCCTCAGCCCTCCGGGTCGCGTCGCTCCGCGGCGGGGAGCGCGTCGTAGCGGGCCCGCAGCGCCATGACCGGGTTCTGGTCCTCGCCGGCACGCAGGTTCTCGTCGGTCACGTTCAGGTAGAGCGTGTAGTCCCCGTCGTTGAACGAGCTCCCCTCGGGGTTCTCCGGGTCGGCGGCCAGGAGGTACGCCACGTGGGACGTGCGGTTCGTGCACGTCCGGCCCTCGTCGGGCAGCGGCTCGCTCTGGCAGGTGCACCGCACGTCCCCGCCGGCCGCGTCCGCGGCGTCCATGGCGGCCATGACCCGGTCCGTCAGGCTCCCGCCCTCGGCCTCGAAGGCGTCCACGGCGTCGTGGACCACCGCGTCCGAGGCCAGGATGTTGCCCTGGATGGAGTAGTAGATCTCCGTGCCCTGCACGTGGCCCTGCTGGGACAGGGAGGCGTCCCCGTTCTCGTATCCGCTGAAGCCGACGAAGCGGCCCTCGAGGTCCACGATGCCGAACTGGCGCCGCTCGATGGCCTCGTCCTCCTTGAGCTGCGTCAGGATGCGCCCGGGGTGCACGCCCTCCTTCATCTGCCCGTAGATCAGGCGCTGGTTCTCCCGGGTGGCGTCCACCCCGGCCTGGGCCGCGGCCACGCCCACCCCGGGGACCACGATGGCCTGGATGTCCATGAGCCCCTCGGCCGGGAAGCCCGCGAAGCGGCCCTGGGCCACGCAGGTGGCCGAGGCGATGACGACCCGCCCGGTGCGCAGGTCCACGGCGATGACGGACCAGGTGGCCGACGCGGGCAGCGGAACGGCGGCCAGGAGGAGGAGGGCGGCCAGGCCTCCCAGGAGGAGGGTGCGGAGGCGGGTCATGAGGCGGGCTCCTGCGGTGCGGAGGTGGGTGGGCGGTCGTGACCGGGACGCCCGGGGGCGCCGGTCGGCCCAAGATAGGCGCCGTCCCCCCGGCCGAGCGAGGCCCGGCCCGCCCCGCCCCGCCCCCGCCCGCTGCGACCCCGACCCCTGGGCAGGCCCTGTCCCGCCCCGGGGCGTGGGGCCTATGTTGCCCGTCCACGGCGCGCGACGGCCCGCCCGGGGAGGCGGAGGGGTGGTGGGGAGGTGCGGAGCGACGCGGCGTCGTGCCACGACGCACCCCCATCCCGGAGCCCCGCCATGACCCGTCGCCCGACCCCGCCCGACCCCGTGACGCGCCTAGCCTGCGCCACCAGTTCGCCCAGGTCTGACTTGACGGAGCGCCGGTCGGGTGCCGGACGGTCACGTCCGTCCCGACGACGGCTCCCGACCGGTCCGGCCGCGGTTCTGACCGTGCTGTCGGTGCTGGCCTCCCTGGCCGCCGCGCCCTTCGACGCGGCCGCCCAGGACGAGCCCGACGGCACGCTGAAGCTCGAGACGTACCTGGACTGGGAGTGGGTCGGCAGCCCCCAGCTCTCGCCCGACGGGGAGGAGATCGTCTACGAGCGGACCTGGGTGGACAAGGTCAACGACACGCGCACGTCGTCCGTCTGGATCATGAGCGCCGACGGCAGCCGGAACCGGCACCTGGTGGACGGGTCGAGCCCCCGGTGGTCGCCGGACGGGACCCGCATCGCCTACACCGCCGACGGGGAGCCCGACGGCACGCAGATCTGGGTGCGCTGGATGGACGCCCAGGGCGCCACCACCCAGATCACCCGCGTGGAGCGGAGCCCCCGGTCGCTGGCGTGGTCGCCGGACTCCGAGCACATCGCCTTCGGCATGGACGTGGAGTCGGAGCCGGCGTGGAGCGTGAGCCTGCCCGACCGGCCCGAGGGCGCCCAGTGGACCGAGGAGCCCAAGGTCGTCGACCGCCTGGACTACCGGCAGGACCGGGTGGGCTACGTGGACGACAGCTACCGCCACCTCTTCGTGGTGCCCGCCGACGGCGGCACGCCCCGGCAGCTCACCGACGGGGACTGGGACCACGGCGACGGTGCCTGGAGCCCCGACGGCACCGAGCTCTACTTCAGCTCGCTGCGCATCGAGGACGCGGCGTGGGAGGTCGGGGAGTCCGACATCTACGCCGTGCGCGTGGAGGACGGCTCGATCCGGCGGCTCACGGACCGGCCGGGGCCCGACGGGTCCCCGGTGCCCTCGCCCGACGGCTCGATGATCGCGTACCAGGGCCACGACCGGACCGACGACACCTACACCGAGAACGGCCTCTACGTCATGGGCCGGGACGGCTCGAACCCCCGCCGGATCGCCGGGGAGCTGGGCCGGGGCATGGGGAACGTGACCTGGGCGCCCGACGGGAGCGGCGTCTACCTGAACGCGGCCATGCGCGGCAACGAGAACGTCTGGTTCGTCCCGGTGGACGGCGGGGAGCCCCGCGCGGTGACCGAAGGCGATCACATGCTGGAGTTCGCCACCATGGACTCCGACGGCGACTTCATGGTGGGGGTGCGGGAGACCGCCCACCGCCCCGGGGACCTGGTGCGCTTCGACGTCGACGACGGCGAGCCGACCTACCTCACCGCGGTGAACGAGGACGTCCTGGCCGGCGTGACCCTCGGCGAGGTCGAGGAGATCTGGTACCCGTCCGTGGACGACTTCCAGATCCAGGGCTGGATCGTGAAGCCGCCGGACTTCGATCCCCAGCGCGACTACCCGCTCATGCTGGTGATCCACGGCGGGCCCCACGCCATGTACGACGTGGGCTTCAACTTCTCGTGGCAGAACCACGCGGCCAACGGCTACGTGGTGCTGTACACCAACCCCCGGGGGAGCTCGGGCTACGGGAGCGTCTTCGGCAACGCCATCAAGAACGCCTATCCGGGCAAGGACTACGACGACCTCATGGCCGGCGTGGACGAGGTCGTGTCCCGGGGCTACGTGGACGAGGAGAACATGTTCGTCTACGGGTGCAGCGGCGGGGGCGTGCTGACGTCGTGGGTGGTGGGTCAGACCGACCGCTTCCGCGCGGCGTCGGCCAACTGCCCGGTCACGAACTGGCTCTCCTTCGTGGGGACGACGGACAGCCCGTACTGGTACACGAACTTCGCCAACCTCCCCTGGGAGGACCCCACCGAGCACCTGGCGCGCTCGCCCCTCATGCACGTGGGCAAGGTCTCCACGCCCACCATGCTCATGACCGGCGTGAACGACCTGCGCACCCCCATGCCCCAGACCGAGGAGTACTACCAGGCGCTGAAGTACCTGAAGGTCCCCACGGTCATGGTGCGCTTCAACGACGAGTGGCACGGCACCAGCTCCAAGCCGTCCAACTTCATGCGCACCCAGCTCTACCTGCGGGGATGGTTCGAGCGGTGGGGCACCCACGACGACGGGCGGCCCGTCACCCAGGAGGACCGCTAGGCGAGGGCGGGCGGGCCCCGGCGGGCGCCGGGATCGTCCGGCGGGACGCCTCCCGGGGGTCCGCCGAAACCTCCGGCGCGACCCCGCCGTAGGGCCCCTCGAAGACGGCACGACCTCCAGGGGAGGACGACGAAGACGACGACGGGTGGGTCACGCGGGACGACGACGGGACGACGACGGGGTGACCCTGGTGGAGATATGGGAGCGGGGGTGGGGGCCGAGAGGCCGCCGCCCCCGTTCGCGTCGGGGGCATGGGCGCCCCGCCGGCGGTCGGTCTCGGCCCTCAGGATCCGGTCTCCGGCCCCTGGAGGTCCACGCCGTCCCACAGCCGCCCGAGGAGCGCCCGCGTCCGGGCCAGGGCCTCCTCTCCCTCGGGGAGGATGCGGTAGCGCCCGGGGGGGTGGCTCCCCTGCTCCTCCTCCCGCCCTTCTCGGCCCCGGGACGTGACGAGCCCCTTCTTCTCCAGGCGCTCCAGCGTGGCCTGGACCGCCGGGATCGAGACGTGCCGGCCGGTGGTCTCGAAGACCTCCCCATGGATGGCGGCCCCGTCGGCCGCCCCTTCCCGGCGGGCCAGCGCCAGGAGGACGACGTGCTCGAACTCGCCCAGGTAGCTCGGTCCCCGTCCCACCGGTGCTCCCCCCTGATCGGGTCGACAAGCTCCCCGACCATGGGGACGGGGCCGGATCCGGGGCAAGCCTCGGCCCGCCCGCCCCTGGCCTACTCCCAGCGCAGCGCCCGGGCGGGGTCCACGCGGGCGGCCCGGAACGCGGGCACGAAGCAGGCGGCCAGGGCCACCAGGGCGAAGAGCGCCGGCACCCCCACGAAGGTCAGGGCGTCCCGAGGCGCCACGCCGTAGAGCATGCCCTCCATGAAGCCCGAGAGCGCCAGCGCCAGGCCCGTCCCCGCGGCCACCCCCAGGAGCGCCATGGCCATCCCCTGGCCCACCACCAGCCGGACGACCCGCCCGCGCTCGGCGCCCAGCGCCAGCCGGACCCCGATCTCCCGGGTGCGGCGGCTCACCGCGTAGGACAGCACCCCGTAGATCCCCACGACGGCCAGCACCAGGGCGATGGCCGCGAAGGCGCCCAGCAGGATGACCGAGAAGCGCTGCTCGGATACGGCGGAGGTGAGGATGTCGTCCGTGGTGCGGACCTCCGCCACCGGGAGGGAGGGGTCCATGGCGCGGATCTCGCGGCGGACGGCGTCCACGACCCCCAGCGGGTCCCCCTCGGTCTCGATGGTCAGGCTCAGGGAGCGCATGGCCCCCACCGACGCCCCCATCTGGGCGTGGGGGCGCCAGTACCGGTACCGGCGCTCCCCGGTGATGCCGTTGTGGGCCACGTCCCCGACGACGCCCACCACCTGCACGGTGTCGCCCCAGTTGGTCATGGTGGCGCCCAGGGGATCCCGGTCCTGGAAGTACCGGTCCGCCAGGGAGCGGCTCACGATGATGGTCCTGGGGCCGTCGATGCCGTCGCGGGAGTCGAAGGTGCGGCCGGCCAGGAGGGGGATCCCCATGATCTCCAGGTAGCCCGGGGTGGCGAACTGCCATTCGGCCTGCAGGTGCTCGTTGGGCGCCGGGGTGTAGCCCTCCACCCCGAAGCCCGAGTCGCCCATGGTCGTGGCCAGCGGGAGGATGCGGGCCCCGGCGGCGCGCCGCACGCCGGGGAGGGCCTCGATGCGGCGGAGCACCTCCTCGTAGAAGCCCGCCACGGAGGGGGCGTCCGGGTAGGTGGCCGCGGGGGTGGTCATGCGGAGGGTCAGGACGTCGCCCGGGGCGAAGCCGGGGTCCACGTCCAGGAGCTGCACCAGGGTGCGGCCCATGAGGCCGGCGCTGGTGAGGAGGACCACGGCCATGGCCATCTGCGCCGCCACCAGGAGCCCCTGGGCCCGGTTGCCCCGGGCGGCGGAGCCGGCGCCGCGCGCCCCCTCCCGGAGCGCCCCTCCCGCCCCCCTCCGCGCCAGGCGGAGCGCCGGAGCCGTCCCGAAGAGGAGCGCCGTGAGGAGCGCGATCCCCACGGTGAAGAGCACGACGGTGCCGTTCACCGAGACCGAGGCGGCCCGCGGGACCGCGTCGGGATCCACCGCCAGGAGCGCCCGCACCCCCACCGCGGCCAGGCTCAGCCCCAGCGCCCCGGCCGCCGCGGCCACCAGCCCGCTCTCCATGAGGAGCTGGCGGACGATGCGGCCCCGTCCCGCGCCCAGCGCGCTCCGCACGGCCACCTCGCCGGCCCGGCCCTGGGCCCGGGAGAGGAGGAGGTTGGCCACGTTCCCGCAGGCGATGAGGAGGACGAGGGCCACCGTGCCCAGGAGGAGCCAGATGGTCCCCCGGGCGGTGCCCACGATGTCCTCCTTGGCCGCGAAGACCTTGGGCTGGAACAGCCGCTCCGGCGCGTACATGCCCACCGGCTCGGTCAGCGCCTGGGCGCGCTTCAGGTCGGCGTCGGCCGCCTCGGGGGTCCACCCCGGGCGGAGGCGGCCCACCACGTAGGCGCCGTGGCTCCCGCCGGTGCCCAGGTCCGGCGCCGGGGACTCCAGGTCCACCCAGGTCGGGCGGTAGACGTCGGTGGTCGACGAGAGGCCGTAGTCCACGGGGAGGACGAAGCCCCGGGGGAGCACGCCCAGGACGGGGGTGAGGGTCCCGTCCAGCTCCACGCTCCGGCCCACGATCCCCGGGTCGCCGGCGTAGCGCCGCTGCCAGGCCTCCCAGCTCAGGAGGACGGGCGGCTCCGGAAGACGCGCCTCCACCCAGGTGAAGGTCCGGCCCACCACCGGCTCCACGCCCAGGACGGAGAAGACGTTGGGGGTGACCGCGGCGGCGCCCACCCGCTCCGGGTTCTCCACGTCGGTGAAGGTGGCGGTCCCGCGGTAGTAGAGGGCCGCGTCCTCCAGGGACCGGTTCTCCTGGTGCCAGAGCTGGAACTCGTCCTCCGCCACCCAGGTCTTGTCCGGGAAGTTGTCCCACGAGGCGTAGACGGTGACGACCTCGTCGGGATCGCCGTACGGGAGCGGGGCCAGGAGGACCCCGTGGGCGACGCTGAAGATGGCCGTGGTGGCGCCGATGCCCAGCGCCAGCGTGAGCACCGCCACCGCGGTGAAGCCCGGCGCCTTCCACAGAGCCCGCGCCGCGTACCGGAGATCCTGCGCCCATCCGCCCATTCCGCCTCCTCCCGTCATCCTCTGGATCCGCCGGACCACCATGGTCCGGACGGCGCTGCGCGCCGGCGCCTCCGCCGGCTGGAGCGTCACCACCGTGATCCGCCCCGCCTCCGGGTCCTCCAGGCAGAGGAGGACCTGGTCCGCGGCGGGAATGCGCACGGCCTCGGCGCGCCCCGCCAGGGACGGCGGAAGGCCCGCCGTCTCCAGGTCCCGGATCCGCCGCGCCACCGTCTCCTGGTCCCGCCGGGGCAGGGCGCGGAGCGCGGCCACCGCGGACCGGGACAGCTCGACGGACCACGTCACGGAGCGGCCTCCGGCTCAGAGATCGAGCTCACGCCGGACCTCCTCCCAGGGGACGGTGCCCGCCTCGGCCACCTCCCGCAGGGCGGCCTCGTAGTCCCGGGCCTCGAGCGCCACCCGGAGCCGCTCCAGGAGCGACGCCTCGGCCACGGGGACGATGGCCACCAGCTCCTTCCCGTGACGGGTCACGACGAAGCGCTCTCCGCCGTAGGCGGCGCGGTTGACCAGCTCGGCCATGTTCTTCCGTGCGTCGGCGGTGCTGACGGGCTCCATCTCGCGTCCTCTCCTGGTCGGGGCGTCGGTGCCTTGGACGGCGGGCGCCGCCCGAAGGTTGGAACAGGATGGACGATTTGTACAAAACGTGCAAATGCTGGTCGCAGGGCGCGACCGCGTCCGGGCGCTCCGGCGGGCATCCCCGCGACGGCGGAGGCCCCGACCCCCTGACGGGGACCGGGGCCTCGGGGGCGCCGCGTCGGACGGGGGCGTTCCCCCGGCCGGCTACCTCAATGCCAGGAGCAGCTCAGGCCGTTCCCCCCGGCGCCCGCCGGGAGCGGGGCCCAGCCGGAGCGGAGCCAGTCCATCCCGGGCTGTCCGATGGGGCTGCCCGGAGGCATGTCCGGGGACCCGGGCATCTCCACCGGCTGGTGCGGACGGTCCTGGAAGCGCTCGATCTCCGACGCCAGGTAGGCGTAGTGCGCCTCGTCCCCGCCGTCCGTGCCGCCCCGAGCCTCGAGCCAGCCCCGGAGGTCCGCCAGCTCCGCCGACGCCTCGGCCCGGACCTGCCCGTCGGGCGCGTGCCCGGCCAGGAGCATGAGACGGTTCACGAAGACCCGCTCCACGGCGCGGCTGACCTCCGCCTGGTAGGGGTCGGCGGTGGAAGCGCCGAAGGTGCCCTCGCGGACGCGGTCCAGCACGTCGGCCAGGCCCGGCAGGTCCGGCTCCAGCGCGTGCTGCTGCACCATGCGCGCGGCCCGCTCCGGGTGGAGCAGGAACTGGAGGGTGGCGTCGGCGGCCGCCGTGGCCGGGGCCACGGCGTCGAAGACCAGCCCGGTGTGGCGCTCGAAGAGCTCCTGGTGCGGGCCGTACCGGGCCGGCCGCGGGGGGAGCGTCTCCAGGACGTCCCGGGGGAGGGTCAGCTCCCGGGGCGAGAGGGTGCGCATGAGGGCGTCCAGCGCCTCCTCCTGCTCGTCGGCCGGGACCGGGCGCAGCGGCACCTGGCCGTCGCCGCGCAGCGCGTACGTGTAGTACTGGCCGCCCACCACCTTCGTCGTGGCCTCGGCCTGGTAGCGGTGGTGCAGGTAGAGCGGCACCAGCGCCTCCTCCATGGTGGCCAGGGGCTCGCCGGTCTTCACCGCCGTCTCCCCGAAGGCGTCCAGCGCCACGCGGCGCACGTCCATCATCCGCTCCAGCTCCTGGGCGGCGCTGACGCCGTTGTCCCAGAGGTGGACCTCGGGGTGGGCCGAGCCGGCCGGCCGGGCGTCCTGGTCGGTGATGAAGGTGATCCCCATCTCCATCCCCTCCTGGAGGATCTCGTCCAGCTCCTCCTCCACGTCCGTGCCCTCCGGGAAGTCCTGGTAGCCGTACCGGATGGCGATCTTGTCCCAGGCGCCGATGCCGTCGGCGTAGGAATCGCGGCCCAGCACCACCCGGCCGTTCTCGAGGCGCACCCGGGGGTGGGGGTAGTCCATGACCGACTGCACGCCGTCGTCGATCTGCGCGCTGGCGATGTAGTTGTGGGACAGCCCGATGGTGTGGCCGATCTCGTGGGCGCTGAGCTGACGGATGCGCTGGAGGGCCATCTCCCGGATGGCGCCGGGGCTCTCGTCTCCGTCCACGTAGGGGCTCAGCAGCCCCTCGCCGATGAGGTAGTCCTGCCGCACCCGGAGCGAGCCCAGGGTGACGTGGCCCTTCAGGATCTCGCCGGTGCGGGGGTCACGGATGGAGTTGCCGTAGCTCCACCCGCGCGTCGAGCGGTGCACCCACTGGACCACGTTGTAGCGCACGTCCATGGGGTCGGCGGTGTCGGGAAGCATCTCCATCTGGAAGGCGTCAACGTAGCCCGCCGCCTCGAAGGCCTGGTTCCACCAGCGGCCGCCTTCCAGGAGGGCCGAGCGCACGGGCTCGGGGGTGCCGGGATCCAGGTAGTACACGATGGGCTCCACGGCCCGGGACCGCTCCGCCGTGGGGTCCACCTTCTCCAGGCGATGCCGCGCGATGAAGCGCTGCTCCAGGTCGACGTCGATGGGCTGGGCGAAGTCCATGTACGAGATGCCGCCGTACCCGGCCCGGGGATCCGCCCGCCGCGGCTCGTAGGAGCCCAGGGGCGGGAGCGCCACGAAGGAGTGGTGCTGGCGCATCGTGACCGCCCCGGCCGTGGGCGTGACGCTGCGCACCAGCCCGCCCGGCTGGTCCGAGGTGAAGGTCAGGGCGACCTCGACCTCCGTGTTCTCCGGAAAGCCCTTCGTCCGCGGCAGGTGGAAGGCGCTCCGGGAGTCGTCCAGGCGGAAGGACCCCTGGTTGGAGCGCTGGAGCGTGCGGATCACGCCGTGCCAGTCCTCCATGAAGAAGTCGGTGGCGTCGACCAGCACCCGGTCCCCGGTCTCGGCTGCCACCTCGAAGCCCCAAAGCACGGAGGTGGGGAAGCCGTCGTCCACCGAGCGGACCTCCAGCGCGTCGTCGCTGACGGCGCGGTACTCGTAGTTGGGTTGCTCCATGAGGACGCGCGGGCCGACGCGGCGGAAGACCACCACGTGCTCCCCGGAGAGGTCCCCCCGGTTCAGGCCGATGTCGTTCTGCCCCATGCCCGCCGGCAGCGACGTGTAGTGGAGGATCTCCTCGCCCCACCGGTCGATCTCGAGCCACATCGTCCCGTCGCCCTCGTCCCAGTACAGGGGGATGAAGCCGTCGATGCGCTCCATTCCCTCGGTCTTCTCGGCGATGGTGGGCGGGCCCTCGTCCTCCTGGGCGGAGGCGGGCGTGGGGGCGGCGAGGAAGGCCGCCAGCGCCAGGGCGGCGCCCAGGGGCGCGAGGGACGGGAAGGGATGGCGTGCGGGGGTCACCGGGGGTCCTCCTGGATGTCCGGAACGGTGGCCGGGACGTCCGGGGGTCGGTGCCCGCCGGCGGCGCCCCGGCTCCTTCGAGCGGGGTCGCCAATGTGTGGGCCCCGAGGGGGGCGCGCTACTCCAGGCCGCTGCAGCGGAGGAGCGCCATGGAGCCCCGTCCGCCCCCGGGCCCGGCCTCGCTGGTGAGGACCACCTGGCCGTCCAGCCCGAGCCCCACCCCCTCGCCCTGGCGCTCGGAGAGGGTGCGCAGGTTCACCGTCCCGTCGTCCAGCGAGGCCAGGGTGTCCCCGTCCATCCGGTAGAAGCGGAGCGCCTCGTAGGTCCGGAGCGCCACGAGGCCGGAGGGGTCGGACGCGCCGCCGGTGAGCTGGCGCGGGAGGATGCGGGACCGCTCGCTCAGCCGCTGGACCTCCTCCAGCGTCACCCGCTCCCCGGGACGCAACGGCGGGGGATAGCGGTACACGGTCACGGGGTCGTCCCGCCCCTTGGTGATCAGGAGGACCCGCTCGCCCGGGAGGACGACCAGGGCCTCCACGTCCCGGGGGCCGTCGGGGTACGCCACGGGGAAGACCTCGGCCGCCGGCAGGGTGTCCACACCGGCGTCGGGGTCGGGCTCCGGGAAGCGAACGAGCTTCGCGTCGTCCCGCTCCTCGTAGTTGTCGCCCACGTCGGCGGCCCAGAGGCAGGAGCCCCCGTCGGAGCACGACGCCACCGCCACGTCCTCCCAGTCGCGCAGCGGGACCGGGAGGCGGAAGCGGGCCAGCTCGCGGCCCTCGGCGTCCACGGCAAAGAGCGGCGAGTCGGCGTCGTTGTGCATCCAGAACACGCCGGGGTGCCGGAGGCTCACCGCCACGCCGCTGGCCTCCCCCAGGGCGTCGGGGAGGGCCATGGGGCTCCGGACGGTGGCGCAGCCGGGCCCGGCCGTGGCCACCGGCCCGCAGGCCGACAGCGCCAGCGCCGCGAGGAGGGCCGGGAGCCCGACGCGCGGGCCCCGGAAGGAGGTCACGTCAGCGCCCGCCCGGTCCGTCGCCGCCGGGGGGCGGCGCCGCGCCCGCGGCGGGGCCGGCTCCTTCCCGGATGAGCTGGGCGTGGACCATCTGGAGGAGCTGGGTGAAGGTCTCCGTGGGCAGCGCCCCCTGGAGCGGCGGATAGCCGCGGAGGAAGAAGGTGGGGGTCCCCCGCACGCCCAGGTCCCGGGCCAGTGCCGTCGCGGCCCGGATCCGCTGCATGCGCCGGTCGTCGGCCATGCAGGCGTCCCACTCCTCCAGGTCCACGCCGGCGTCCTCCGCCATCCCCCGCACCACCGGATGGGCGTCGGAGGCGCCCTTCCACTCCCGCTGGTCCTCCCAGAGGCGGGCGTTGAGCCGCTGGAAGGGCTCGCGTCCCTGCGCCAGCGCGCACTCGGCGCCCTCGGTGGCGGGCATGGAGTTCCCGAACATCCCCGTGATGAACGGGAGGAACTTCCACTGGACCTTCCCCTCCTCCACGAAGTCCTCGCGGAGGGTCGGCCACGTCTCCATGTGGAACTGGCGGCAGTAGCCGCACCCGTAGTCGCTCATCTCCACGACCCGCACGACGGCCGACGTGTCCCCCAGGTCGAAGCCCAGGAGGTTGACGTCGACGTCCACCGAGGGCGGTGGGGACGTGTTGGGGTCCGGCGGAAGCTGCCGGCGTCCGGCGGTGTCCGCCTCCTGCGGAAGCGAGGAGAGGAGGGTCCGGGCGGTCTCCGAGGTGGAGGAGGACTCCTCGGCGGGGGCCTCTCCGCCGCACGCTCCGGCCAGGAGCGCCAGCGCCAGCGAGAGCCCGGCGGCGACCCCGGCACGGGTGGCCGACGGGCGTCGTCGGGCGAGGGGGGCGTGGGTGGGCCCGCGGCGGGGCGCCGGGGGACGGTTCCTCATGGTGTCTCCAGGTTGATGAGCTGGCCGAGGCCGGCCAGGAACGCGGTCAGGCTCGCGTAGCTCCCCGTGGTCATGAGAAGGCCCACGAGCACGAGGACGGTTCCGGCGGCCCGCTCCAGCGGGACCATCCAGCGCTTCATGCGGGCCGCGCCGGCCAGGAACCAGTTGAACGCCATGGAAGCTACTACGAAGGGTATCCCCAGGCCCACCGCGTAGGTCCCCAGGAGGAGCGCGCCGTGAGTCGCCGTGGTGTCCAGCGAGGCGTAGAGGAGGATGGATCCGAGCACGGGCCCGATGCAGGGGGTCCACCCCGCGCCGAAGGCCACCCCCACCGCGAAGGAGCCCACCGCGCCGGCGGGCTTCCGGGTGAGGTGCACCCGCCATTCCCGGGCCAGCGCGGGGAGGCGGAGCACCCCGGCCAGGTAGAGGCCCAGGAGGATGAGGATCACGCCGCCGACCCGCGTCAGCCACGGCAGCGCCTGGCCCACCGCCTGCCCGAAGGCCGACGCCGTCCACCCCATGGTCATGAACACCGCCGCGAAGCCGGCCACGAAGACCAGGGAGTGGAGCACGGCGGCGCGGCGCGCGCCCCGGGTGGTGCCGTCCCGGAGCTCCTCCAGCGTCATCCCCGACACGAAGGCCAGGTACGACGGGACCACCGGCAGGACGCACGGGGAGAGGAAGGACACGAGCCCGGCCAGGAAGGCCAGGGGGAAGGAGATCTCGACGCTCACCGGGTGGGGCGGTCCGTGTGCGGGGCGTGGGGTCGGGGGGAGGCGGAGGGAGTCGGGGTCCGCGTCACAGCTTGAAGTCCTTCAGGAGGCGCTTCTCCTCCTCCCCGACCTGGGCGTGCACCTCCAGGTAGGGCTCCAGCCCGCTCCCCTTGATCTTGACCCGGAGGAGCTGGTCGAGCTGGAAGAGGCCCGCCGAGTTGGAGAGCTCCACCCGCACGGAGACCGGGCGCTCCTGGCCCGCTTCCAGCCGGACCGCTTCCACGGCGGCGGCCGAGACCGAGTGGATCGAGAGGGAGCCCGCCGAGAAGGGGATCCGGGACCGGCCCTTGGCCATGTCCAGGGCGTCGGCCACCCGCACCACGCCGCCCTCCACCGTCAGGGGGTGGCCCCCCGAGCGGTGGGAGATGATGGCGTGGAGCACCTCGGAGCGGAGGATCGAGGCGGTCCGCCGGTCGTACACGGCCGGAAGGATCTCCTCGAGCTTGCGCTGGGCCACGAAGAGGCTGAAGGCCTCGTGGTCGGCGCGGTGGATCGACATCCCGACGTCGTGGAGCAGGGCCCCCAGCGCCACCACGACCTCGGCGTCGTCCGCCGTCAGGTCGTAGTTGGCGACCACCGAAGGCTGCACCCCGGCCTTGGCCAGGAGGCGGAGCATGCGGACCGCGATGTTGGTCACGATCTTCACGTGGACCGGGCCGTGGTCCGTCATCCCCAGGCGCTCCATGGCGTTGACGTTGGCCGCCAGCCAGAGGGCGTAGAGGTCGTCGTCCGCGTTCACCATCTCCATGACCCGACCCAGGGTGGCGTTGCGTCGGGTGGGGATGCGGATCTCCACGCGGTTCTCGTAGCGGGCGTCGATGCCGCGCTCGTACTCGACCTCGGGCACGGCCTCGAGGTCGAAGCGGTCCTCGCTCATGCGGTCCTCTCCTGCCGGGTCACGTCGCGTCCTCCCACGAGCCCACGGGCTCGGCGCCGTCCATCACCACCACCGTTCCCACGATGCGGTCGTGGATGGCCTGCCGGTTGGCGTCCCACCACACCTGAGCGAAGCCCAGGAGTCCCGTGGCGAAGCCGGCGGCGTATCCGCCGGCGCGCTCGAAGGCCGTCCACCACGTTACGGGTCCGCCGTCCAGGCGGACCACCCGGATGCCCATGAGCCGCTTCCCGACCGTCCGCCCCTTCCAGCTCGAGAGGACCACGGTCATGTAGAGGGAAGCCCACCCGAAGCCGAAGCCCAGCTCGTCCAGGAGCCCCCGGAGCCAGGCGAAGAGCCCCCCGCCCTCCTCCGCGTCGCGGAGCTCGTCCCGGAGCTCCCGGATGCGGTCGAGGCGGTCCGCCGCGGTCTCGTCCAGGGCGGCGATCTCCGCCTCCAGGGCCGCCAGCGTGTCGGCGGCCAGGTCCCGGACGATGCGGGTCCGGAGAGCCAGCAGCCGGCCGTCGACGACGGTGTCCGCCGCCGCGCCCGCCGTGTCCCCGGGCGGGGCGGCCAGGAGGAGGCTCGCGTAGGTCTGGAGGGCTTCCGGGACGGAGAGGGCGTCCACGTCCTCCGGATCCTCCGGGGCGTCGGCGGCGCCCGCGGCCTCCGCCCGCCCCTCCTCCCCGGTGTCGGCCCCACGGGGGACCGCCAGCGCCTCGTCGATCATGGCGTCCACGTCGTCGGCCCACGGCCGCTCCTCCGGGGCGAACCCGAGGATGGCGTCCCGGATCTCGGCGTCCGGGAGGTCGGCCCTGCGCCCCTGGCGCACGAGCCGCGCCACCGCCGCCCGGGCCTCGTCCTCGGTGTCGGCCCGCACCAGCGCGATGCCTCCGCCCAGGAGGCCGAGGCCGGCCTCCACGTCCGTCCGGTCCGCTCCGGACACCTGGACGCCGGCCTCCTCCCCGATCCGGTCGAGCACCTCGTCCGGTCCCCCGGCCAGCGTGGCCAGGAAGATCACCGCCGTGACGGCGCCCACGAAGAGCCCCAGGCACCCCAGGGAGAGGCGCATGGCCCGACCGAAGACGCTCCGGGGGACGTCGGTGCGCTTGAAGCTGACGTGGACGAAGAGCACGGCCACGACGGCACCGAGGATCAGGGCGAAGCTGCTCGTGACCGCGGTGAGGATCCCGATGACGACCAGGTCCACGAGGATGGCGGCCAGCCGTCGTCGGGGGCTGGCCAGGGGCATGCCGAGGAGGGCCTCCGACACCTTGAAGGCGTCGGGGGTGACGATGGACCGTGGGTCCGTGGTGGAAGCGCGCTCGGCCATGCGGAGGGAGCGACCCCGGGCTCAGTCGCCCCGACGGGACCAGAGGACCATGGCCAGCCCGGCGGCCGCGCCCAGGAGGGCGCCTCCCACCACCGTGCGCTTCCGGGTCGCGTCGAGCTCGTCCCACGCGGCGATGCCCGAGCCCACGGCCCGGCCCACCGCCCGCGGGGCCGCCACGGCGGGATCCACCTCGGCCTCCTCCTCGTCCCCCTCGAACCCGCAGGAGGGGCATCCCACGATCCCCCGCTCCCGGGCCGTGCGGTTCGGGTAGACCAGCTCCGTGTCGCAGACGGGGCACGCCAGCCCGCTGGGGAGGGGCTCGATGACCCCGTAGAGCGTCCCCTTGGAGAGGCCCAGATCCTCGGCGATCTGGTTCACGCTCTCGTCCGACTCCCAGTACAGCTGGTTGGCCCGAGCCTCGGTGGCTGCGTCGATCTCCGACATGGCACGCTCCCTGGATCCGCCTTGACCCCTACTCCGGCCCGGGTGAACATACCCCGGGACGGCTCCGGCGCCCCCCGGCTCGTCCGGGGAGCGGCTGGGGCCAGTTTCGTCAAGTCCGACTTGAATATACGCCCCATCGGGCCCCGGGGGGAAAGCACCCCGGTCGGGGTCCGGTCCCGGGCCCGGCTCCACGAGGTGCTTCCCGAGTGAAGATTCCCGTCGCCCACGGCTGGCTCGAGGCCGCCCTCAAGGAGCCGGACGGGCCCCCCCGCGCCGCCGCCGTCGTGTGCCATCCCCACCCCCTCCACGGGGGGACCATGCACACCAAGGCCGTGTACCGGGCGGCCCAGGCCCTGAACGAGGCCGGGATCGTGGCGCTCCGCTTCAACTTCCGGGGCGTGGGCACCAGCACCGGGAGCTACGACCAGGGGCACGGGGAGCAGGACGACGCCCGGGCCGCGCTGGACTGGCTCGAGGAGGAGTACCCCTCCCTCCCCCTGATCCTGGGGGGCTTCTCCTTCGGCTCCCGGGTGGCGCTCAGCGTCGGGGCCGAGGAGGACCGCGTCGTGGGGCTGCTGGGGCTCGGCCTCCCCGTGGAGATGGAGGAGTACGACTTCGGCTTCCTGGCCGACGTGGGCAAGCCCATCCTCGTGGTCCAGGGGGAGAACGACGAGTTCGGCTCCGGCGAGACCGTGGCCCGGGTCCTCGAGCCCCTGGGCGACCACGTGACGCTGGTGCGGGTCCCGGACACCGACCACTACTTCGCGGACCGCCTGGACGAGCTGAAGTCCGCGGTCCGGGGCTACTGGTCCTCCGGGCCGGGCGCCCGCCTCATCCTCGCCGTCTGACGGGAGGTCCCGTGCGCCATCGCGACCGCGTGCTGCAGAGCCTGGAATCGGTCTTCCGCACCGCCTTCGACGACGCCCGGGAGCGCGAGGACGCGGAGGCCATGGCCCGGCTGGACCTGGAGTACCAGCGGGACCAGCTCCGCCTGGAGGTGTTGTTGGACATCCGAGACCTCCTGGTCACTCCCGCGGAGGAGGAGGGTAGCTCCCTCCTGGAGAAGGCCCAGGCCCTCCGCAACATCACGAAGCTCAAGTAGGGGCCCGGCGCCCCGTTCCCCCCTCCGGACAGGCCATGAAGATCTACACCCGCACCGGCGACGAGGGCACCACCGCCCTCTTCGGCGGCGTGCGCGTCTCCAAGGACCACTCCCGCGTGAAGGCGTACGGGACCGTGGACGAGCTCAACGCCGTCGTGGGCCAGGCGGTCCTGGCCGTGGAGGACGACGAGGTGGTGGCCCGCCTGGAGCGCATCCAGCACGACCTGTTCGCGCTGGGCGCCGTCCTGGCCACGGCCTCGCCGGACACGGACCGCCCCCGGCCCAAGGGGCTCCCGGAGCTCCCGGCGGGCCGCGTCGACGAGATGGAGGCGTGGATCGACGAGGCCACGGCCGAGCTTCCCGAGCTCCGGGCCTTCATCCTCCCCGGAGGCTCCCCGGGAGCCGCCGCGCTCCACCTGGCCCGGACCGTGTGCCGCCGGGCCGAGCGGGCGGTGGTGCAGCTGGCCACCCGCGAGGAGGTGGACGAGCGGATCGTGGTCTACCTGAACCGGCTGAGCGACCTCCTCTTCACCTTCGCCCGCCTGGCCAACCACCGCTCGGGGACGCCCGACGTGGAGTGGCGGAAGGAGTGATCCAGCGCCCCTTCCGCCGCGAGCCCCGCCCCGGGGACGTCCTCCGCGGCGAGGTGCGCATCCCCGACGGCCCCCCGCCCCGCACGGCGGTGGTGGTGGCCCACGGGTTCAAGGGGTTCAAGGACTGGGGGTTCTTCCCCCACCTCTGCCGCGCCCTGGCCGGTGCCGGCCACGCGGTGGTCTCCTTCAACTTCTCCCGGAACGGCATCGGGACGGACCCGGAGCGGTTCACCGAGCTGGAGCGGTTCGGGGCCAACACCTACTCCCTGGAGCTGGACGAGCTCCTCTCCGTGCTCCGGGAGACGCTCGACGGGGAGCTCGTCCCCCGACGGCCCCGCCGCGTGGGGCTCCTGGGGCACAGCCGCGGGGGCGCCCAGGCGGTGCTGGCCGCCGCCGAGGAGCCCCGGGTGGCCTCGCTGGTGACGTGGGCGGCCGTGTCCCGCTTCGACCGGTGGCGTCCCGACACCCTGGAGGAGTGGCGCCGGGACGGTCGGATCTGGGTCCTGAACGGCCGGACCGGACAGCAGATGCCGCTGGACCTGACCCTCCTGGAGGACTACGAGGCCAACCGGGATCGCCTGGACGTGCTGGCCGCCGCCGGCCGCGTCGAGGCGCCGTGGCTGGTGGCCCACGGCACCGAGGACGAGACGGTCCCCTTCCGCGAGGGCCGGGCGCTGGCGGAGGCCGGAAGCGCCGCCCGCCTCCTTCCGGTGGAGGGGGCCGGCCACACCTTCGGCGCGGCCCACCCCTTCACGGCCTCCAACCCGGCGCTGGACCGGGTCGTGGACGCCACGCTGGCCCACTTCGAGCGCACCCTGGCGGCCGAGCCGGAGACGGCCGGGGACCCCGGTACCGCCGGATGAGCGGGCACGAGGACCGGGGGGTGGCCATGGCCCGGAGCCTGGGGCGGACGGCCCGCTCCTTCGCGCTGGACGGGCCCGCGACCTCCCTGGTGGAGGCGGCCCACGAGCTGGCCATGGAGCCCCGCCGGAGCGCGCTGGACGACGACCACCACCCCGCCTACCTCCATCCGGGCCGGACCGTCCTGGTCCTCCTCCGCGACGCCTCGGTCCGGGATCCGGTGACGCTGGCCGGGGGCGCGCTCCTGGAGACCCGGGACCTGGAGCTGCGCGTGTCCCCGGCGCGCGTCGAGGAGCTGGACGCCGAGGTGGCTGCGCTGGTCCGGGCCGCGCCCCGCCCCGGGGACGAGGACCTGGCCGAGGCGCTGGTCACCGCCGGGGAGGGCACCCGGCTCGCCAGCCTCGCCGAGCACCTGGACCATCTGCGCCATCTCCACGTGCGCGAGCGCGCGCCGGACTGGGAGGAGCGGCTCGAGGAGGTGGAGCGGGTCTGGCTGCCCGTGGCGGAGCGCAGCGCCTCGACCCTCGGACGCCGCTACCGGCACTGGGTGAAGGTCTTCCGGCGCCGCCTCGCGTGAGGGGTGGTCGAAGGGGGGTCGGAGGGCCGCGCGGAACGGGGGGCGGGGGCCGTCCGCCATCCGTCTTGCCCCGGGTGTCCCCTTTGGTTACACCTTGTCCTGCCCGCGCGCCGCGGGTCCCATCGACCGGCTATTGGGAATTTCCATGACCTACATCATCACCGAGCCCTGCATCGACACCAAGGACGCGAGCTGCGTCGAGGTGTGCCCCGTGGACTGCATCTACGAGGCGGAGGATCAGTTCTACATCCATCCCGACGAGTGCATCGACTGCGGCGCCTGCGAGCCGGAGTGCCCCGTCCAGGCGATCTTCCCGGACACGGACGTCCCCTCCGAGTGGACCTCCTACATCGAGAAGAACCGGGCCCACTTCGAGTAGGCGCGGCCGGGCGGTCGTTCACCGCCCCGGGATGTGAAACGAGAGAGCGGCGCGAGGATTTCCCATCCTCGCGCCGCTCTCTCGTTGGGGGGCGGGCGTCCCGGGGGGAGGCCCGCCACGGTTCCGGAAGGGCCCGCGTCGCGGGTCCTCCCCGGATGAAGCGCTCGGTGCCTCCGGGCTAGAAGCCCAGCGCGCGCAGCTTCTCCGGCGTGATCTCGGCGGGTGCCGTCTCGCCGGCGGGAATCGCGTCCTGCCGTGTCGGCGCCTGGGGAACCCTCTGCTGTCGGACCAGGACCAGCCCGGCCGCGATGGCGACCGCGCCGAGGACTCCGAGGGTGAGCTTGGGACGCATCCGCTTGTGACTCCGATCGGGGGGGTAGGCCTGCTGTTTTTCGAAGCTTGCACGAAACATGCCGAGCGCGAAAGATGGGTCCAGGTCCTGAAATTGGCTTGTTTCAAGGCTTTTGCCCGGACGCGCCCCCCGCGGGCGCGCCGGGTTTTCCGACGCCGGCGGCCGACGCCCTCGGAAATCCGTCGCCCTCGAATCCCCTTCTGGAGCCCCGCGTGACCGATCCTTCCACCGCCCCGTCGCCGGATCCGGTGTCCGGAGATCCCCTCGCCCTCGCCCGCGCGCTGGTGACCACGCCGTCGGTGAATCCCGTCCTGGCCCCGGGAGGGGACGGCGAGGCCGCCGTGGCGGAGCTGGCGGCGGGTTGGCTCCGGGCCTGGGGCTTCCGGACCGAGGTCGTGGAGGCCGCCCCGGGCCGGCCCAACGTGGTGGGCCGTCTCGAGGGGGAGGGGCCGATCCTGCTCCTCAACGGGCACCTGGACACGGTGGGGGTGGAGGGCATGGAGCGTCCTCCCTTCGAGGGCGCGGTGGAGGACGGCCTGCTCTACGGCCGGGGCTCCTGCGACATGAAGGGGGGCGTGGCGGCGCTCCTGGCCGCCGCCCGGCGGCTGGCCGCCGGGGGCCCGCGCCCCGGCCTCGTGGTGGCCCTGACCGCCGACGAGGAGCACGCCAGCGTGGGCATGGACGCCCTGGTCCGGGGCGGCGTGGACGCGGACCTGGCGGTGGTGTGCGAGCCGACCTCCCTGGCGGTCATGCCGGCCCACAAGGGTTTCGTCTGGGTGGAAGCGGTCTTCCGGGGGAAGGCGGCCCACGGGTCCCGTCCGGACCGGGGCGTGGACGCCATCCGCCACGCCGGCCTGTACCTGGCCGCGCTGGACGGGTACGAAGCGCGCCTGCGCGGCGGGCCGAGCCATCCGCTCCTCGGGCCCGGGTCCCACCACGCCGGGACCATCCGGGGCGGGACGGCCGAGTCGGTCTACCCCGAGCGCTGCACGCTCCTCCTGGAGCGCCGCACCCTCCCCGGGGAGAGCGCCGACCAGGTCCTGGCCGAGCTCGAGTCGGTGCTGGACGAGGTCCGGGGGCGCCACCCGGAGCTCGACGCCGACCTCGAGGTCACCCTCGCCCGTCCCGGGACGGAGGTGCCCGCCGAGGCCCCCCTCGTCCGAGGCCTCCTGGACGCGGTGGACGCACGCGGGCTCGAGCCCAGGGTGGAGGGGATGACGGCGTGGGTCGACGCCGCGTTCCTCAACGAGGCGGGCATCCCCGCCGTCTGCTTCGGCCCCGGGGACATCGCCCAGGCCCACTCCGCCGTGGAATGGTGCCCCGTCGAGGAGATCCGCGCCTGCGCCGACGTGCTGGAGGACTTCGCCCGGGGGCTCGCGGGCTGACGCGGAGGGGCGTCAGCCGCCCTTCATCTCGACGACGATGGCCCCGCCGTCGTACCCGGTTCCGTACCGGGTGGTGGCGTCGGCGGCGGACATGAACCGCATCTCCCGCACGTCCAGGGCCCGGACCGTGCGGAGGACGTCCAGGTTCTGCCCCGGCGCGCCGGCCAGCACCACGGTGGGCTGCCGGGATCCGCGCCGCCGGAGCCAGCGCGGCCGCAGTCGCTCGATGGCCTGGAGCGCGTTGAGCTGGACCAGGTTCTCCAGCTCGGCCTGGACGATGTGGTTGGCTCCGCCCCGGGTCGCCTCCTCCCCGCCGGTGGCGGTGGAGGCGCAGGCGCCCAGCGAGAGGGCCAGGAGCGTCAGGAGGGCCAGGAGCGGGACGCGTCGGGACGAAGGGCGCGGGGCGGGCATGGTGATCTCCGGGAGGATCGATCTCGGGGCGGTGGGGCGCTCGGGGCCCCGTCCCGGGAAGATGCCGGGGAGGGCCGGGGGACCGCCAGCCGCCCCGTGGCCCGACGGCTCCGGCTACCTTAGGTGGCATCCCCGACCTCCGGGCTCCGGAGCGTCCCCCCCGTCCCCCCGGAGGCTCCCCCCATGGCCGACCGCATCTGGCTCGGCGGCACCGTCTGGACCGGCGTGCCGGACCGGCGTACGGCCCGGGCCCTGGCCGCGGAGGACGGGCGGGTGGTGGCGGTGGGGAGCGAGGACGAGGTGGCGGCCCTGGCGGGCCCCGACACCGTGGTCGAGCACCTCGAGGGCCGGACGGTTCTCCCGGGCTTCGTGGACGCCCACGCCCACGTGGTCTCCGCCGGACACGCGCTCTCCCGGGTGCAGCTCCGGGACGCCGACTCCCGGGAGGAGCTGGCGCATCGGCTGGCCGGGTGGGCGGCCCGCGTACCCCCCGGCCGCTGGATCACCGGCGGCGGATGGGACCACGAGCTCTGGGGCGGCGAGCTTCCCCGACGGAGCTGGATCGACGACGTCACCCCCGAGCACCCCGTCCTGGTCCACCGCCTCGACCTGCACATGGCGCTGGTGAACTCGGTGGCGCTGGAGCGGGCGGGGATCGACGGCACCACGCCCGACCCCCGCGGGGGTCGCATCGTCCGGGACGAGGCGGGGCGGCCCACGGGGCTCCTGAAGGACCGCGCCATCGACCTCGTGGCCCGCCTCCTCCCCGCCCCGGGGCCCGGGGACCGGGCGTCCTCCCTCCAGGCGGCCGCGCGCCACGCGCTCTCCCTGGGGGTGACCCAGCTCCACGACATGGGGGTGGTCGAGCGGCCCGAGGAGGCGTGGGCCAACCTGGAGGCCTACCGCGCCGCCGAGGAGCGGGGCGCCCTCCCGGTCCGGATCTACGCCTTCGTGCCCATCGAGGACCGGGCGCGGCTCTCCGAGCACGTGGCCGAGCACGGGCGCGGGAGCGAGCGGCTGTGGTGGGGAGGGGTGAAGGGCTTCGTGGACGGGTCCCTGGGTTCGGGGACGGCGTGGATGCACGACGCCTTCGACGACGAGCCGGGGAACCGCGGCCTGCCCCTCGGCGATCCCGAAAAGCTGCGGCGGGCCATCCTCGACGCCGACTCGCGGGGCCACCAGGTGGCGGTCCACGCCATCGGGGACCGGGCCAACGACTGGCTGCTGGACGTGTTCCAGGAGGTGGGCGAGACCCACGGCCCCCGGGACCGCCGCCTCCGGATCGAGCACGCGCAGCACCTGGCCCCCGGGGCGGCGGAACGGTTCGGCGCCCTCGGGGTCCTGGCGTCGATCCAGCCGTATCACCTGGCGGACGACGGGCGGTGGGCCGAGCGCAGGCTGGGCGCGGACCGCGCCTCCCGGGCCTGGGCCATGGCCAGCCTCCTGGAGTCGGGGGCGCGGCTGGCCTTCGGCTCGGACTGGCCCGTGGCGCCGCCGGATCCCATCCTGGCGGTGGCGGCCGCCGTGAACCGGCGGACGCTGGACGACGGCCATCCGGGGGGCTGGGTGCCGGCGGAGCGCATCGAGCGGGAGGAGGCGCTCCGGGCGCACACCCTGGGGGGCGCGTGGGCCGGGCGGGCCGGAGGCTGGAGCGGTCGGCTGGTGCCGGGCGCCCGCGCCGACCTGGTGGTGCTCGATCGGGATCTGTTCGCCCTGGCGACCCGCGACCTGGGGCGCGCCCGGGTCGACCAGACGGTGGTGGACGGGAGCGTGGCCTGGCGGCGCGAGGCATGACCCGTCCCCAGGAATCGGTGACGACGCGACGGGAGGAAGAGATGGCGAGCGAGACCCCCGGATCCGGGGAGGAGGGGCTGGCCCCGACCCGCCAGACGACCATCGACGCGCTCTGCGAGCACTTCGCCGAGGACGCGCTGGACGTCGAGGAGTTCGAGCGCCGGATCGAGGTGGCCCACCGCGCCACCTCCGCCGAGGAGCTGAAGGCCCTTCTCCGGGACCTCCCGGGCGGAGGCCTCCCCGCCCGTCGGGACGCGGCGCCCGCGGAGGCCCCCCGGCGCCGGTTCCGGGTCACCTCCGCAGCCCAGGTGAAGGAGCGCGAGTTCGTGGTGGCGCTCATGGGCGGAGCGGCCCGGTCCGGGCGGTGGGCTCCGGCGCGCACGAACTACGCGGTGGCGTGCATGGGCGGGGTGGAGCTGGACTTCCGGGAGGCCGTCATGCCCCCGGGCGTGACCGAGCTCCAGGTCTTCGCGGTCATGGGCGGCGTGGAGATCCTCGTCCCCCCGGGGATGCGCGTGGAGAGCCACGGGTTCGCGCTCATGGGCGCCTTCGAGCACGTCGAGGACGTGCCCGACGCCCCGGACGACCCCGACGCGCCGCTGCTGCGCATCACCGGCGTGGGCCTCATGGGCGGCGTGGACGTGACCTTCCGCTACCCCGGCGAGTCGGGGCGGGAGGCCCGGAAGCGCCGCAAGCTCGAGCGGAAGCGGGATCGCCGGCTCCGCGGCGGACGGGGGGAGGGGCGGTGAGCCCGGGGCGCGGCCGCTCGGACATCGGGCTGGTGTCGGTCTCCATCGACCTCGGAGCCGGGCGGCGGGGCGTGGACATGGGCCCCTCGGCCCTCCGCATCGCGGGGATCACCCGGACCATCGAGTCCCTCGGGTACGGCCTCCACGAGCTGGGGACGATCAACGCCGGGGGCTTCGAGACCACCCGCACCGGGCCCGCGGACCTCCGCTTCCTGGAGGAGATCGTGGACGTGGCGGAGCGGACCTCCCAGTGCGTCACCCGCGCCCTCGACTCGGGATACCTGCCCTTCATCCTCGGCGGGGACCACTCCCTCTCCATCGGGTCCGTGGCCGCCCTGGCCCGCCATCACCGGGACCGCGGGGAGCGCATCGGGCTGATCTGGGTGGACGCCCACGCGGACATGAACCGTCCCCACACGACGCCCTCGGGCAACATCCACGGCATGAGCCTGGCCGTGCTCATGGGGCACGGGCACGAGCGCCTCACCGCCATCTCCGGCGGGGCGCCCGCGGTCCTGCCCGGGAACGTGAGCGTCCTGGGCGCCCGGCAGCTCGACGCCGGCGAGCGCGAGCTGATCCGGGAGCTGGGGGTTCGGGTCTTCACCATGTCCGAGATCGACGAGCGCGGCGTGGCGGCCTGCATGGACGAGGCGCTGGAGCGGGCCACCGACGGCACCGCCGGGTTCCACCTCTCCTACGACCTGGACTCCCTCGATCCCCAGGAGGCGCCGGGCGTCGGGACCCCGGTCCAGGGCGGCCTCACCTACCGGGAGGGCCACCTCGTCTGTGAGAAGGCCGCGGCCTCCGAGGCCCTCGTCGGCCTCGAGGTGGTGGAGCTGAACCCGGTCCTGGACGATCGGAACCAGACGGCGCGCATGGCCGTGGGGCTCGCGGCCTCGGCGCTGGGCCAGACGATCCTCTAGCGGTTCCCGGGGGCGGCTGCGCCCGGGCGTCCCGGCGTGCGGGGCGCCGACCCTCCCTCTGCGGGCCACGGCCGAAACCGCGTCGCCGGATCCGGGTAGCGAGCGGGTCCCCCTCCGCCACCTCCACCCGGCTTCCGATGTCCACGACCAGCGAAGGCGCCCGCACCGGCATCGCCCACTTCTTCCTGAATGCCGCCCGCGTGGTGTTCGGGCTCATGTTCATGCAGCACGGGGCCCAGAAGCTCTTCGGCGTGCTGGGCAGGGAGCAGACGGTGGACTTCCTGAGCCAGCTCTGGTTCGCGGGGGTCATCGAGCTGTGGGGCGGCCTCCTCATCGTCGTCGGCCTCTTCACCCGTCCGGTGGCGTTCGTGGCCGCGGGCCTCATGGCCTGGGCCTACTTCCAGGTCCACGTCCCCCGGGGGTTCTTCCCCATCGAGAACGGCGGGGAGCCGGCGGTGCTCTTCTGCTTCTTCTTCCTCTTCCTGGCGGCCAACGGCGGGGGCGCCTTCAGCCTGGACGGGTTCTTCACCGCGAGGTCGAGGAACCGGACGGCCTGAGGCCCGGCCCCCCCGGAGACGCCACGAGCCCCCCGACGGAATCGACCGTCGGGGGGCTCGCGTGCTTCGGATGGGGCGCGTCGGGGGGCCTACATCCCCAGCGTCCGCCCCAGGTACGCCTTCAGCCGCTGCCACGCGTCCAGCGCCGGCTCGGAGCGGAGCTCGGGGTCCTGGTCCACGTGGAGCCAGAAGCCGTGGTTCACGGCGTCGTAGATGTGGAGGTCGTTCTCGATGCCCGCCTCGTCCAGGGCCGCCTGGAAGGCCTCGACCTGCTCCGGCGACGGTCCGCGGTCCTCCCGGGCGAAGGTGCCGTAGACCTCGTGGTCCATCCCGGCCAGGACCTCGGGGTCGTCCACGAGCCGCCCGTAGAAGATCCCGGTGGCCTCGTGCTCGGCGCCGTCGAGACCGAAGGAGAGGGCGATGCCGCCTCCGAAGCACCATCCCATGGCGCCGATGCGGCCGGTGACGTCGTCCCGCTGGCGCAGGTAGGCCACGGCGGCGTTCATGTTGGCCAGCATCTTGGCCTGGTCGCCCTGGACCTCCTGGACCAGCGCCATGTTCTCGTCCGGGTTGGAGCCCGTGCGGCCCTCGTAGAGGTCGACGGCCAGCGTGACGTACCCCTCGGCGGCCAGGTCGTCGGCGATCTGGCGCACCCGGTCCACCAGGCCGTTCCACTCGTGGACGATCACCAGCGCCGGGAAGGGGCCCGTGCCCTCGGGCACGGCCAGGTACCCGGTGGTGGCGTCGTCGCCGGGGAGGTAGTGGAGGTCCGAGCCCTGGAGCTCGCCGCCCTCGCCGACGATGGCGGGGGGGAGCTGGTCCTCGGCGGTGGGCTGGACGGCCACGCGCGCGTCGGGGTCGGCGGGCTGGACCGGGGCGGCCGCGGCGGGCTGGTCGGGGGCCGTGTCGGTCCCGGTGTCGTCCTCGGCCGGGCCGCAGGCCGACAGGGCCAGGACGGCCAGGGCCGGGAGGAGGAGGGTCGAGGTGGTGCGATGGCGTCGGTGCATGGGAGGGTGGGGTGGGAGGGTCGTTCGGGGGCGGCGCGTCACCGCCCCAGGATGCCGGTCAGCTCGGCCCGGGCCCGGGCGAAATGGGCCTCCAGGCGGGGGATGTCCGCGCCCGCATACCCGGCGCGGAGCCGTTCGGTCGCGCCGTCCAGGGCCGCCAGGAGCTCCTCCGCCGCGCGGCGCCGCGCCCCGGGCTCGGTGCTCCCCACCGCGCCGATCCAGACCGGCGCCGTGTGGGCGAAGGCGTAGGAGTCCATCCCGGGCCAGCCGGCGGTCTCGGGGCCCGTGATCCGCACCGCGATCCAGCCACCCTCGGGGAGGTCGAGGCTGCCCGAGAGGTCCCAGCTCGTCCCGCCTCCGGCGAGGTCGTGGGTGGCCGCCGCCTCCCCGTTGACGAGGACGGTGGCGCGGGTCACGGGGACCGTGGCGTGGACGGCCAGGGTGTAGCGGGCCCGCCCGTCGGCCTCCACCACCCCGCCGGGTCGGGCGCCGTCCACGCGCAGGTCCACCAGCGGGCCGTTGGTCACGAAGCTTCGTCCCGCCGCCAGGCCGTCCATGTAGGCGCCGAAGGTCCGGTCGCCCCCGGTGTGGACGTAGGCCCGGGTGGTCCCCACGGCCATGGTGCGGAAGAAGTCGGTCATGACGTCGGTGCCCGCGGTGGGCGCCACCGGGCGCCCCAGGTTGAGGAAGCGGTACCACGCCTCCGCGGTCCCCCGCTCGTCGCTCCAGAGGCAGACCAGCTCGATGGCGTCCAGGTCGCCCAGCACGCCGTCGGCCACCAGCTCGGTGGGGAGCGAGGGCGCCGACGGGTCCTCGAACGGGGCGTTCCCCGACACCGGGTGCACGTACGTCGAGAGCCCGCCCTGGCCCCGGGCGAAGGCCGTGGCCTCCGCGTTGGGGCGGTCGTCCGTCCCGTAGACCCCGTACCCGGGGCCCCACACCCAGGGCCAGAAGAGGTCCTCGGTGCCCAGGAGGCCCATGTGGCCCAGGAAGTGGGAGCGGACCTCCTGCCCGAAGCGCACCAGGGGCGGTCCGCCCCCGTTGCTCCACCCCCAGAGCGCCTGGTCCCCGAACCGGTCGTGGAGGTTGGCCAGGACCGGCGTGGCCACGTCCAGGTCCTCGCCGGCCATCATGGGCTCGATGTCCTCGGGGTCGAGGCGGTACGGGCCGCCGTAGTTGAGGTGGAAGTGGTGGTCGCCCGAGAGCCAGCCGTCGGCCGCCGGGTCCCACGGCCCGTCCAGCTCCAGAGCGAGGTCGCCGGTGGCCCCGGCGTCCAATGGCGCCCGGCCCACCGCCGTGGTGGAGGCGATCCCCCGGGTGGCCGTGACCCGCACCGCGCCGGGAGGAACCAGCAGCTCCGCCACGCCGTCGGAATAGAAGAACACGGTTCCATTCTGGCCGTCGAACCACGCCTGGCGGTCGTCCGGGAAGAGGGGATGGCCGTCGGCCCCCACCGCGGCGATGCGGGCGGGGACGGGGCGGCCGTCGGCGTCGGTGGTGCGGATCCGGAGCCGGGCCGGGGCCTCCCGCCAGCTCCACGTGCGGACCTCCACCGGCCGGGCCGTCCCTCCGGCCGCGGGGATCCGCCACAGGCCCATCCGTTCGTCCCGGTCCGCCTCGGCGAAGAAGACCGTGGCGCCGTCCCCGCTCCACGCGGGGGCCAGCGGGAGGCGGTCGCCCGACTCGCCCACCAGGAGGATGGAGCCGCCGGGTCGGTCCACCGAGGCCAGCCGGAGCTCCCAGCCGTCTCCGTTGCCCCGGGGCGTCTGGTAGGCCACCCGCGAGCCGTCGGGAGACAGGGCCGGACGGAGCTGGGAGAGGATGGCGCCCTCGTGCAGTACGGTCTCCGCTCCGGTGGCCAGGTCACGGACCACGACCCGGTCGGGCCCGCCCCGCTTGGCCAGGTACACCACCCGTTCCCCGTCGGGGTGGGGCTGGGGGCGGAGCTCGATGCTCGACGCGGTGGTGACCCGCGTCGCTTCGGCCCCGCCCGGCTCCAGGCGCCAGAGGTCCAGCGTCCCCGCCGTCGCCGAGGAGTACCAGAGGCTGCCGTCGGGGCCGAAGGCGGGGTCCAGGTCCAGCGCCGGCGTCTCCACCGCCGCGCGGGCCTCCCCGGTCCGGACGTCCAGCACCCACACGTCGGTGTCCCGCCCGTCGTCCCGCACGAAGGCCACGCGGTCCCCGTCGGGGGACCACGTCGGACGGGAGTCGAGCGGGGCGCCGTGGGTGAGCTGCGTGGCCTCGCCGGAGGCCAGGTCCAGCATCCAGAGCCAGCCCCGCGCCGCCACCACCACCCGCCCACCGTCGGGGTCGGGCGCGGCGTCCAGCGGTCCCGCGGCGGAGGTCGGCAGCTCGTAGCCCTCCAGGTAGACCTGGTGGCCGTACCCGTCGACCCGGGGGTAGCGGTTGGTCCACTGGGCCTCGAGCGGCCCGGGGGCCGCGGCCGAGGCGACGAGGAGGAGCGCGGCCAGGGCCGGGAGGACGCGGCGGAGGGGGAGGTCGGGAAGGCGCATGCGAGGCCGGAGCGGAGGAAGACGGGGCCGGATGGCGGGGGAATAGTGGCTCGGGCCGAAGGCGGGGGGCAAACGGACCCGGCCTTGGCCTCGTGGCCGTGGTCGCCGCATCTTGGCCCTTCCCTTCACCGGAGATCCCGCATGTCCCACACCCGAGCCCGAGCCCGCCGCAGGGTCCCGACCGTCCTCGCCTCGCTGCTCCTGGCCCTGACGGCCCTTCCGGGCCCCGGCCGGGCCCAGGAGGTGGATCTTGCCTCCCTCCAGGACGAGGCGGTGGAGTGGCTCCGGGGCTACCTCCGCGTCAACACGGTGAATCCCCCGGGCAACGAGATCGCCGGGGCGCGCTACCTGGCCGCCATCCTCGAGGCGGAGGGGATCCCCTTCGAGATCGCCGAGTCGGCGGAGGGACGGGGGAACGTCTGGGCGCGCCTGGACGGAGGCGACGAGCCCGCCCTCCTCCTGCTGCACCACATCGACGTCGTCCCCGCCGACCCGCGGTACTGGGACGTGGACCCCCTCTCCGCCGAGGTGGTGGACGGGCTGATCTACGGGCGGGGCGCGCTGGACACGAAGACGCTGGGCATCCTCCAGCTCGCGGCCTTCGTCGCGCTCCACCGCTCGGGCGTGGAGCTCGACCGGGACGTCGTCTACATGGCCACGGCGGACGAGGAGGCCGGGGGCTTCTTCGGCGCCGGGTGGCTGGTCGAGGAGCGGCCCGAGCTCTTCCGGGACGTGGGCTTCCTGCTCAACGAGGGCGGGGGCGGCCAGATGGTGGACGGGAACGCGGCCTACGGGGTGGAGGTCACCCAGAAGGTGCCGTACTGGCTCCGCCTCACCACCGCCGGGGAGCCCGGGCACGGCTCCCGCCCCGCCGTGTCCTCGGCGGCCACGGAGATGGTCGCGGCGCTGGAGCGCCTCCGGGAGCACGCCTTCGACGCGCGGGTGATCCCGTCGGTGGACGCCATGTTCCGGGGGATCGCGCCCCGTCATCCCGAGCCGTGGCGCACCCGCTTCCGGGACCTGGGGGCCGCCCTCCGGGAGCCGGGCTTCCTCCGCGCGCTCCAGGAGTACGATCCGGGGCTGCACGCCCTCACCCGGAACACCTGCTCCATCACCCGCTTCGAGGGGAGCGGGAAGATCAACGTGGTCCCCACCGAGGTCTGGGCCGAGATCGACTGCCGGCTCCTCCCGGACCAGGACCCCGACGCCTGGCTCGCCGAGCTGGGCGAGGTGCTGGGGGACGACGTCGAGATCGAGGTCCTCATGGGCTTCACGCCGGCCGTCTCCCCCACGGACACGGAGCTGTACCGCACGCTGGAGGAGGTCACGAAGGAGGCCTTCCCCGACGCGTCGTTCGTGCCCCAGGTCCAGGGCGGCTTCACCGACTCCCACTTCTTCCGGGACCTGGGGATCGTGAGCTACGGGTACTCCCCCACGGCCCCGCCCCAGGGGGACGCGGGCGGCGTGCACGGCAACAACGAGCGGATCTCCGTGGAGAACGTGCGACGCGGGACCGCCATGATGCTGGAGATCCTGGAGCGCTTCGTGGCGGCGCGGCCGATCTCGGAGTAGCGGCGTCCGAGGCCGCGCGGCGTCGGTCGCCCGCGTCCCGGACCGCGGCTCAGAACATCATTCTTGAAAGTGCGAGGAACCCTTACATGACGGAAACGAAGAAGCGCATCGACGTGTGGTCCACGGAGCCCCGGGAGGTGGTCCCCGGTTACCGGGCCCGCTTCATCCACACGGAGCACACCACCCACGCCTACTGGGAGATCGACCCGGACATCCCTCTCCCGGAGCACGCCCATCCCCACGAGCAGATCGTGAACATGCTGGAGGGGACCTTCGCGCTCACCGTGGACGGGGTGGAGCACGAGCTCTCCGCGGGCGACTGCCTGGTGATCCCCGGGAACGTCCCCCACTCCGGCGTGGCCCGCACCCCGTGCCGGATCCTGGACGTCTTCAGCCCGGTGCGCGAGGAGTACCGGTGAGACGGGCGGAAACCGTGGTCGGACGGGGCTTGTCGGTGGTCGCGATTAGTCTGCGCTTCCCTCCCGTGGGAGCGGTCGCGCTCCTTCTGGCGGCGGCGCTGACGGTCGGACCTCGGGCGGTGCCCGCCGCCGCCCAGGAGGTGGCCGGGGAGGAAGGAGTCCAGCCCCCGTGGCCGCCCGTGGCCACCTTCTCCATCGTGGGCTTCGATCCCGCCACCGGCGAGGTCGGGGTGGCGGTCCAGTCCCGGGTCTTCTCCGTGGGGAACGGGGTGATCTGGGGGAAGGCGGGCGTGGGGGTCGTGGCGACCCAGGCCGTGGTGGACGTGAGCTACGGACCCCGGGGCCTCGAGCTCCTCGAAGACGGGCTCTCTCCGGCGGAGGTCGTGGCGCGTCTCCTGGACGAGGACCCCGACACGCTGCCCGAGAGCTGGCCCGAGGCGGGACGGCAGTTCTCGGTCATGGACGCCCGGGGGAACGTGGCCACCCACACCGGCCCGGAAGCCTCGGAGTGGGCCGGCCACCGGGTGGCGGAGCACGTCTCGGCCCAGGGCAACATCCTGGCCGGCCCCGAGGTCGTGGACGGAATGGTGGAGGCCTTCCAGCGGACGGAGGGACACCTCTCCCTGCGGCTCATGGCGGCGCTGGACGCCGGCCAGGCCGCCGGCGGCGACCGCCGGGGCATGCAGTCGGCCGCCATGCTCATCGTGAAGGAGGACGGCGGCGTCTGGCTCAACAACGACGTGGTGCTCCGGCTCCAGGTGGACGACGCGGAGGACCCCCTGGCCGAGCTCCGGCGCCTGGTGGAGATCGAGGCGGAGCGCATCGAGCGGCGGCGGAGCCGACGGCGGTAGGCGAGCCGGCCCCGCGCACCCGCCCGACGCACGAAGGCCCCGCCTCCCGTCCAGGGAAGCGGGGCCTCGGCGTTCGCTCGGACGCGGAGGGACGGCCCCTCGCGGGCGTCCGCGTCCAGGCCCTCGCCTAGCAGTGCTCGGCGTAGGCCGCCTTGAGGTCCTGCGCGATGTCCTCGGGGTGGCGCCCCTCGATCTGGTGGCGCTCCATGAAGTAGACCAGCTCGCCGTCGTTGAAGAGGGCCACGGAGGGCGAGGAGGGCGGGTAGCCGGTGATGAGCTCCCGGGCGCGCTCGGTGGCCTCCAGGTCCTGGCCGGCGAAGACCGTGGTGAGGACCTCCGGCTTCTTCTCCCCCTGGAGGGAGAGGTAGACGCCGGGGCGCATCATCCCGGCGGCGCAGCCGCACACCGAGTTCACCACCAGCAGGGTGGGACGCTTCTCGCCGTCCAGGACGGCGTCCACGTGGTCGGGGGTGCGGAGCTCGGTAAAGCCGATCTTGACCAGGTCTTCCCGCATGGGGGCGACCATCATCTCGGGGTAGGGCATGCGTTTCTCCTTCGTCCTTCGTCGGGCAGCGCCGGTGCCGGGGAGCCCCCCGGGAGCCGGCCGCGTGTGGGGCGGGTCGGGAGTCTACCCCCGGGCCCTCCCGGTGTTCGCCCGGCGTCCACGCCCCGCCCCGGAGGACGGCGTTGCCCTGGACCGGAGCAGCCACGAAGTTTCCACCGCCATGGCCAAGACCACCGAGATCGTCCGTCTGCGCGTCAACGGGGACCGCCACGAAGTGGGGGTCCCGACGCATTACACCCTCCTGGAGACGCTGCGCTACGTGCTGGGCCTGACCGGGTCCAAGCAGGGGTGCGACAAGGGGGACTGCGGCGCGTGCACGGTGATCGTGGACGGCATGCCCACCCTGTCGTGCATCACGCCGGTCTGGGAGGCCGAGGGGCGGGAGGTCACCACCGTGGAGGGCCTGGCCACCGCGGAGGCGGCCCACCCCCTCCAGGACGAGTTCGACCTGAACGGCGCGGCCCAGTGCGGCTTCTGCACGCCGGGCATCCTCTGCTCCGCGGCCGCGCTCCTGGAGCGGAACCCCGCCGCCGACCGGGACGAGATCCGCCAGGCGCTGGCCGGCAACCTCTGCCGGTGCACGGGCTACACGAAGATCTACGACGCCGTGGAAGCGGCGGGACGGCGGCTCCGGGAGGAGTAGGCTCCCCCCTCAGCGGCGCTCCTCCACCAGCCAGACCACCGGCCCGCCCCGCCCCCACGGGTGGGTGCCCGCCCGGATCCGCCCGCGCGGCCCCTCCAGGCGGACGCTCCGACCGAGGAGCGCCGGGAGGACCGCGTGGCGCTCCTCCACCCGCCAGCCCCGGGCCGTCAGGTCGTCCACGGTGGCCGTCAGGGCCTCGTCCGCCTCGGCGCGGGACCAGGGCCCGGGCCACCGGAGGCTGGTGCGGCCGGCCGCGGCGCTCTCGGTGACCCAGCACGTCCGCTCCGGAAGGGACGGCAGCCCCGCCGGATGACGGGGGTCGCGGTCGGGCCGGGCCTCCAGACGGCGGAGCACGGAGGAGCCCGAGGCGGAGCGGAATCGGGCGCCCCCGCCGTCCAGCCCCTCCACCCGGACCGGCTCCCCCAGGGGCGGCCGCACCACCCGCGTGGCCCCCGGGCCGCCGGCGGCGTGGCGCCACGCGCCCTCGAGCGAGATGAGGAAGGGTCGGAGCAGCCGGTCCAGCAGGGCGCCGATCATGGGGTCCTCCGGGAGGAGTGTGGGCTCGCCCCTCCTACGGGCCCCGGCGCCGCCTTCTTCGCGGGCGCCCGGGGGCCGCCGCCCGTCACACCCGCCCCCGTCCGTTCGTAGTCCCCATGCGAAGGGAGAGGTCGGGCGGGAGCCGGAGCCCCGCCGGCCTTTCCGGAGGAGCGGACACGGACGAGAGGTGGGACCGATGGACGGCATGGGGCGGGAGGGACGGGCGGGATGGACCCGCTGGATGGGCGAGGGCTTCCTGGCGGAGCTGGCCGGGACGGTGGTCCTGGCGGTGCTGGTCCTGGCGCTCCTCTCCCTGGCCGCGTGCTCCGGCTCCCCCACGGACGTGCGGGAGGGCGTGGATCCCATCACCGAGCTCCCCCGGGCCCTGACGGCCGAAGAGGTCGAGCTCCTCACGTCGGCCAACCGCTTCGGCTTCGACCTCCTCCGGGTCCTGGCCCCCGGGCACGCGTCGGACAACCTCTTCTTCAGCCCCCTCTCGGCCTCCATGGCGCTGGGGATGACGCTCAACGGAGCCGACGGGGAGACGTATGCCCAGATGCGGGACATGCTGGGCTTCCAGGGCATGGAGCAGGACGAGATCAACGGAGCGTACGCCACCCTGGTGGCGCTCCTCCAGGAGCTGGATCCGACGGTGACGGTGGAGATCGCCAACTCGGTCTGGCACCGGGAGGGCGTGGGGGTGGACGCCGCCTTCCTGGCCCGGGTGCGGGACGCCTTCGACGCCGAGGTGGCCGGCGTGGACTTCGGGGATCCGGGCACCCTCCAGCGCATCAACGGGTGGGTGGACGAGCGCACCCACGGCACCATCGAGAAGCTGGTGGACGAGCTGCCGCCGAACCTGGTCATGCTCCTCCTCAACGCCGTCTACTTCAACGGCGAGTGGACCCAGGCCTTCGACCCGGACCGCACGGCCTCGGGCCCCTTCGTCCGAAGCGACGGCACCGAGGTCACGGCCGACTTCATGCACGCCCCCGAGGCCGCCGTGCGCCTGGGCTCGACCGGCGGGGGCCACCAGGTCCTCGAGCTCCCGTACGGCGGGGGGGCGTTCGTCATGGACGTGGTGCTCCCCGCCGAGGGCACCCGGGCGGCGGAGCTGGCGGCCACGGTGGACGAGGCCACCTGGAGCGCCTGGACCGGCGCCCTGGCCGAGGCGGAGGCCGACGTGTGGCTCCCGAAGCTGGAGCTGGAGTGGACCCGCACCCTCAACGACGACCTGCGGGCCCTGGGGATGCGCGACGCCTTCGACGCCGGCGCGGCCGACTTCTCCCGCATGATCCCCGGCGGGGGCGTCTGGGTGGACCAGGTGCTCCAGAAGAGCTTCGTGCGGGTGGACGAGGTCGGGACCGAGGCCGCGGCGGTGACCGGCGTCTTCGTGGTGGAGTCCGCCGGGCCGTCCTTCCGCGCCGATCGGCCCTTCCTCTTCGCCATCCGCGAGCGGCTGAGCGGCACGGTGCTCTTCCTGGGCGTGGTGGACGACCCCAGCTGAGCCCGCCCCGCCCGGCGGAGCGGGCGCGGCTCCCGCGCCCCGCCGCTGGACAGCACCCGTCCCGTTCCCGCACCTTCCGGGTCCGGAGGCGGTGCGGCGACCCGTCCGGAACGACCCTTCCCACGGGGGCGCGGTGAGCTCCAAGCCCAAGTCAGACCAGCATTTCCCCGAGTTCGACCTCATCGGGAAGCCCCAGCGCAAGATCGAGGGCCTCGACAAGTCCACGGGTCGGGCGCGCTATACCGACGACCTCGCGCTGCCGGGCATGCTCCACGGGAAGATCCTGCGGAGCCCCCACCCCCACGCCCGCATCGTGTCCATCGACACCAGCCGGGCCGAGGCGCTGGAGGGGGTCCACGCGGTGGTCACGGGGAAGGACATGCCGGTGTGCTACGGGATCATCCCGTGGACGCCCGACGAGTACCCGCTGGCCCTGGACCGCGTCCGCTACATCGGGGACGGGGTGGCCGCCGTGGCGGCGGTGGACGAGGACACCGCCATCGAGGCCCTCGACCTCATCGACGTGGAGTACGAGGAGCTTCCCCACTGGCTCGACCCCATCCAGGCGCTGGAGGCCGACGGGTCCACCCCCTACATCCACGAGCCCAAGAAGGAGGGGTGGAACGGGAACATCACCAAGAAGGTCCACCTCGAGTTCGGTGAGGTGGACGACCTCATGGACGGCGCCGACGTCGTCCTGGAGGGCGACTACTTCTTCGAGGGCACCACCCACGCCCCCATCGAGCCCCACTGCGCCATCGGCCAGTGGGAGCCCGACGCCGAGCCGCTCGGCCTCGCCCCGGGCGGCGTCCACGGCTCCGGGGAGGTCCCGGCCCACGCCGGGAAGCTCACCGTGTGGTCCTCCACCCAGGTGCCCCACTACCTGCACCGCGAGCTGGCCCGGGTCCTGGACGTGGACCCGGCCCGGGTGCGCGTGCTCCAGCCCCTGGTGGGCGGGGCCTTCGGTGGGAAGAGCGAGCCCTTCGACCTCGAGTTCTGCGTGGCCAAGCTGGCCATGAAGGCCGGGCGCCCGGTGAAGATCCTCTACACCCGGGAGGAGGTCTTCTACTCCCACCGGGGCCGCCACCCCTTCCACATGCGGTACCGGACCGGGTGCGACGCCGACGGACGGCTCCAGAGCGTGGACGCGAAGATCGTCCTGGACGGCGGCTCCTACGCCTCGTTCGGGCTGGTCACGACGTACTACTCGGGGCAGCTTCTCTGCGCTCCCTACGACATGCCGGCGTACCGCTTCGACTCCACCCGCGCCTACACCAACAAGCCGGCGTGCGGCCCCAAGCGAGGGCACGGCTCGGTCCAGCCCCGCTTCGCCTTCGAGTGCCAGCTCGACAAGCTCGCCGAGAAGGTGGACCTGGACCCCATCGAGTTCCGCCGGCTGAACTTCATCGGCGAGGACACGCGGACGGTCAACGAGCTGCGCATCACGTCCAACGGCTTCCTGGAGTGCCTGGAGTCGGTGGAGCGGGCCAGCGGTTGGAAGGAGCGCTTCCGGAAGCTCCCCTTCGGCCGGGGGCTCGGGGTGGCGGGCTCCACCTACATCTCGGGCACCAACTACCCGATCTACCCCAACGAGATGCCCCAGTCGGCGGTCCAGATGCAGGTCGACCGGTCCGGCCGGGTGGCGGTCTACAGCGGCGCCAGCGAGATCGGGCAGGGATGCGACTCCCTGGTGGCCTACATCGCCGCCGAGGAGCTGGGCGTGCCCCTGGAGTACGTGCGGGTCATGCGCGGCGACACCGACTTCACGCCGGTGGACCTGGGCGCCTACTCGAGCCGGGTGACCTTCATGCTGGGCAACGCCGCCATCGACGCGGCGCGCACCCTGGCCGAGAAGGTCAAGGAGGCGGTGGCCGAGCGGTGGGAGGTGAACTGGAACCAGGTTCTTCTTGCCGGCGGATTCGCCGTTTGGGCGCCGGACACGTCCCGCCAGATGCCCATCCAGGAGGCCTTCAACCTGGCGGAGGCCAAGTACGGGACGCTGGGCGCCACGGGGTGGTACGACACCCCCAAGGACGTCCACGGGGAGTACCGCGGAGGCACCATCGGCGCCTCGCCGGCCTACTCCTTCACCGCCCACGTGGCCGAGGTGGAGGTGGACGTGGACACCGGGATCGTCGACGTGAAGAAGATCTGGGTGGCCCACGACTGCGGCCGCGCGCTGAACCCGGTGCTGGTGGAGGGGCAGATGGAGGGCTCGGCCTACATGGGCTTCGCCGAGGCGCTCATGGAGGAGCAGGTCTTCAAGGACGCCGACCACGGACGCGCCGGGCTGCACAACGCGCCCTCGCTCCTGGACTACCGGATCCCCACCAGCCTGGACACCCCGGAGCTGGAGGCCCTCATCGTGGAGTCCATCGACTCCGAGGGTCCCTACGGCGCCAAGGAGGCCGGAGAGGGCCCGCTCCACCCCTCCATCCCCGCCATCGCCAACGCCATCTACGACGCGGTGGGCGTGCGCCTGGACCGGCTCCCCTTCACGCCGCCCAACGTCTGGCGCGCCGTGGAGGCCGCCCGGGAGCGCGGGACGCTGGCCAAGCCCGCCGCTCCCACCCGGGCCCCGGTGGCCCAGCCGGTCCCGGCCGAGTGATCCGGCCCCGGCCGACGGCCCCGTCCGTCACGAACGGCACGTCCTTTGCGGCTCCTGTCTCGACCGAGACCTCCGTGCCCGACAACCGTGGGAGCCGACCGATGAGATGGGGAACCGCCCGGATTCCGAAGAACCTCCGCCTTCTGCTCATCGTCCTGGTGGCGCTGGCCGTGGGCCTCCTCGTGGCATGCGGCGGCGAGGAGGAGGCCCCCGAGGGCGCCGAGCAGGCCGAGGCGCCCGCGCCGGCCCCCGGCTGGACCGACGAGGACTGGGAGGCGTTCAGCTCCCGCATCCGCCAGGGTCTGGACGAGGGGTGGGACACCCTGCCCATGAACGCGGCCATGGCCGAGCTGGGCCGGACCTTCGTCGGGACCGCGTACGTGCCGGGCACCCTCGATCCCGAGGGCCCCGAAAAGCTCGTCATCAACTTCGAGGGCCTGGACTGCGTGACCTTCGTGGAGAACGTCTACTCCATGGTGCGCTTCGTCCGGCAGCCGAACGCCTCGGACCTCCTGGCGTCCCGCGGCGAGGCCGAGGACCGCTACGAGGACCTCCTCTCCGACATCCGCTACCGCGAGGGCTTCGTGGACGGCTACACCAGCCGCCTCCACTACTTCAGCGACTGGATCGGCACCAACGCCGAGCGTGGGCTGCTGCGGCCCATCACCCAGGACCTGGGCGGGGTGACGGACGAGGAGCCCATCGACTTCATGACCACCCATCCCGAGGCCTACCGGCAGCTCGCCGACTCGGCGAACCTGGAGGAGATCCGCGCCACCGAGGAGCGTCTGAGCTCGGTGCCGCGCTGGTACATCCCCGAGGACCGGGTGGCCGACGTCGCGGACCGCATCGAGAGCGGCGACATCATCGCCGCCACGAGCACCGTGTCGGGGCTGGACATCGCCCACACCGGGCTCGCGCTCTGGGTGGACGGCGAGCTCCGGCTCATGCACGCGCCCCTGGTGGGCGAGGACGTGCAGATCAGCGAGCGACCCCTGGCCGAGCGCCTCCAGGGGATCGACGGCCAGGACGGCATCATGGTGGCGCGCCCCCTCTCCCCCGGAGACTCCTGAGTTGCTGAGGCTTCCGCCGTACCGCTACCACCGACCCGGCACCGTCGACCAGGCCCTCGAGCTCCTGGGCGAGCACGCGGGGGACGCCATGCCCGTGGCCGGGGGCACCGACCTGATGCCCAACATGAAGCACCGCCTCTTCGAGCCCGGGCACCTGGTGGCCCTCAAGGGCATCGAGGAGATGCGCGGGTTCCGGGAGGAGGACGGCTGGCTCCGGATCGGCGCCGTGGAGACGCTGACGTCGGTGGCCGAGAGCCCCCACGTCCGGCGGCTCTTCCCCGCGCTGGCGGACGCGGCGGGGCACGTGGCGGGCCCCCAGCTCCGGAACGCCGGGACCCTGGGCGGCAACCTCTGCCTGGACACCCGCTGCACCTACTACAACCAGAGCGAGTTCTGGCGGAAGGCGCTGGGCTACTGCCTGAAGAAGGACGGCGACACCTGCCACGTCACCCGGGTGGGGCGGAAGTGCGTGGCCGCCCACTCCGCCGACACGCCCCCGGTCCTCATGACGCTGGACGCCGTCGCCGTGCTCCGGGGACCCGGCGGTCGTCGGGAGATCCCGGTCCGGGACTTCTTCGTGGCCGACGGCATCCAGAACACGCAGCGCCGCGCCGACGAGCTGGTGACGGAGATCCGCGTCCCCCTGGAAGCCGCGGAGCGGCGGAGCGCCTACGCCAAGCTCCGCCAGCGAGACTCCATCGACTTCCCCCTCCTCACCGTGGCGGTCTCCGCCGCCATGGAGCCCGACGGGGTGGTGCGGGACCTCCGGGGCGTGGTCACCGCTCTGGGCTCCCGACCCCGGGAGCTCACGGGCTGGGACGACATCGCCGAAGGCAGGACGCTGGACGACGAGGTGCTGGACGAGCTGGCCCGGCGGGCGCACAAGCAGTGCCATCCCCTGGAGAACATCATCGTCGACCCCGAGTGGCGCCGCGCCATGGTGCCGGTGTACGTGCGCCGGGCGCTGGAGGAGCTCCGGGCCGCATGACCGGCCTCCTCCCCCCGTCGGGGACGCGCCGGTGAACCTGCGCCTCCTCCAGATCTTCGCGCCCTCCGGCCGGCAGGACGTGCTGGAGGGCGTCCTGGACGACGTGGAGGTGGTGGACCGCTGGACCTTCGACCTCGAGGGGGAGCGCTGCCTCACCCAGGTCCTCCTGAACGCCGACCGGGCGGAGGAGGTCACCGACGCCATCCGGGACGCCTTCGAGGACGAGGACGCCGTGCGGATGCTCCTGGTGACGGTGGAGGCCACGATCCCCCGCATCGAGATCGACGAGGACGGCGGGTCCGAGGAGGGGAAGGAGAAGCGGCCCGACGGCCCCCGGGGGCGCCTGGGCCGCGAGGAGCTCTACCACGACGTCCAGCAGGGCGCCGAGATCAACGTCCCGTACCTGAGCACCGTGGCCCTGGCCAGCGTCCTGGCGGCCGTGGCCCTCGTGCGGGACGACCCGGTGATCCTGGTGGGCGCCATGGTGGTGGCCCCCCTCCTGGGTCCCAACCTGGCCCTTGCCTTCGCCACGACGCTCGGGGACCTGCAGCTGGGCTACCGGGCGCTCAAGAGCACGGCCGTCGGGGTGGCGCTGGCGCTGGTGATCAGCATGGGCGCGGGGATGCTCATGACGGTGGACCCCACCGTGGAGGCCATCGCCGACCGCACCCGGGCCGGCATCGGGGACATCACGGTGGCCCTGGCCGCCGGGAGCGCCGGGGCCCTCTCCTTCACCACGGGGCTGCCCTCGGCGCTCGTCGGGGTCATGGTCGCGGTGGCGCTCCTGCCTCCCCTGGTGAACGTGGGGCTCCTCGTGGGCTCGGGATACGTTCCCGCCGGCCTCGGCGCCTTCGTCCTCGTGGTGACGAACATCGTCTGCCTCAACCTGGCCGGGATCCTGACGTTCCGTCTCCAGCAGATCCGGCCGCGGAGCTGGTGGGATCAGGACCGGGCCAAGCGGTCGGTGAAGATCGCCTACGCCCTCTGGGCGGTGCTCCTGGCGGCGCTGGCCGCCGTCATCTTCTTCGTCTGGTGAGGAACCTCCCGTGACCGAACCCGACCTCCGCTACCCCGTGGGTCCCTTCACCCCCTCGGGGCGGGCGCTGGAGCCCGACGAGCGGGCCGAGCTCGTCGACACCCTCGCCCACGCCCCGGTCGCGCTGCGGGAGGCCGTGGACGGCTTGGACGGCGACCAGCTCGACACCCCCTACCGTCCGGGCGGGTGGACCGTGCGCCAGGTGGTGCACCACGTGCCCGACAGCCACCTCAACAGCTACGTGCGCTTCCGGTGGGCCCTCACCGAGGACCGCCCCCTGATCAAGCCGTACGACCAGGAGGGATGGGCGGAGCTGCCCGACGCCCGGAGCGCGCCCGTCGAGCCGTCCCTCCGTCTCATGGACGCGCTCCACGCCCGGTGGGAGCTCCTCCTCTGGGCCATGGACCCCGAGGACTTCGCCCGGGAGCTCCGTCATCCGGACTTCGACGAGCCGCTGACGCTGGACACCATGCTGGAGCTCTACGCCTGGCACGGCCGGCACCACGTGGCGCACGTGACGGGGCTGCGGGAGCGGAAGGGCTGGTAGGAGGCCGAAGCCCGGGGCGCCCACCGGAGGGCGCGCCCGGTGCCTCGCGAGGAGCTGGACGGCCGATCGCGGCCAGGACCCGGGGCGGGGCCGGAGGGTAGCCGGGCCCGACCCCCTCCCGTCCCCTCCGACCCCCGCGACCATGCCCGTTCCCTCCCTGGGTGACCCCGCCCCCGACTTCGCCCTCCCGGCGCGTCCCGGCCCCGACCGGGTCCGCCTCTCCGACCACCGGGGCGAGCCGGTCCTGCTCCTCTTCTTTCCCCTGGCCTTCTCCGGCGTGTGCACCGACGAGATGTGCCACCTTGCGGAGGACTGGGCGCGCTGGGAGGAGGTGGACGCCACCGTCCTGGGAATCAGCGTGGACTCGCCCTTCGTGACGCAGAAGTTCGCCGAGGAGACCGGGGTCCCCTTCCCCATCCTCAGCGACTTCAACCGGGAGGCCACCGACGCCTACGGGGTGCGCTACCCCGACTTCTTCGGCCTGCAGGGGGTCTCCAAGCGCTCGGCCTTCGTCGTGGACGGCGAGGGCCGGGTGGCCTACGCCTGGGTCTCGGAGGACGCGGACGTGATGCCGCCCTTCGAGGAGATCCTCATGAAGGTGCGCGAGCTGGCCTGAGGTAGGCGGGTGCGGGGGCGGGCGCCCCGGCCCCCGGGCCCGGAGCGGCGCGTCAGGCGCGCTCCAGCACCATGGCGAAGCCCAGCCCGCCGGCGGCGCAGACCGTCACCAGCCCCAGCTCGGCGTCGCGCCGCTTCATCTCGTTGGCCAGGGAGAGCGTGACCCGTCCCCCGGTGGCCGCGAAGGGGTGGCCGATGGCGATGGAGCCGCCCATGACGTTGATGCGCTCCGGGTCCGGGTGCCCCACGGCGGAGGCGCGGCCCAGCTTCTCCCGGGCGAACTCGTCGGAGGCCAGCGCCTGGAGGTTGGAGAGGACCTGGGCCGCGAAGGCCTCGTGCATCTCCATGAGGTCGATGTCGTCCATGGTCAGGCCGGCCCGGTCCAGCGCCAGCGGCGCCGCGAAGGCCGGTCCCTGCAGGAGCTGCCACCCCGGGTCCACCGCGGTCCAGGCCCAGGAGCGCACCCGGACCAGCGGCTCGACGCCCTCGGCGCGGGCCCGGTCCTCGTGCATGAGGACCAGCGCGGAGGCCCCGTCGGTCAGGGGGGAGGAGTTCCCCGCCGTCAGGCTCCCGTGCTTCCGGTCGAAGACGGGGCGCAGCGAGGCCAGCTTCTCCAGGCTCGTGTCCTCCCGGATGCCGTTGTCCCGGGTGGCCACCTCGTCGTAGTCCGGCGGGAGGTAGACCGGCGCGATCTCCTCCTGGATCCGTCCGTCCGCCACCGCCGCCGCGGCCAGGTGGTGGGAGCGCGCGGCCCACTCGTCCTGGGCCTGGCGGCTGATGCCGTTCATCTTGGCCATGCGCTCCGTGGCCTCGCCCATGGTCTCGCCGGTGGTGGGCTCGGCGATGGCGGGCGTGACCGGGACCAGCTCCTTGGGGCGGACGCCCTTGAAGGCGCCGATGCGCTGGCCCAGCGTCTTCCCCTTGGAGGCCTTCACCAGCCTCTTGGAGAGCGATTCGCTGGCCAGGATGGGGACGTGGGAGAGGGACTCGGCGCCGCCCGCCAGGACCACCTCCGCCTGCCCCGTCTCGATGAGCTCGGTGGCGTCGGTGACGGCCTGGTTCGAGGACGCGCAGGCCCGGGACACGGTCCACGCCGGGACCTGGGGCGGGAGGATGGCCAGCCCCACCTCCCTGGCGATGTTCGGCGCCTGGACGTCGTGGACGACGGTGCCGTAGACGAGCTGGTCCACGGCCTCGCCGGGGAGCCCGGAGCGTGCCAGCGCCTCCCGGGATGCCGCCTTGCCCAGCTCCACCGCCGTGAGGTCCGCGAATCCGGTCCCGGCCTTGAGGAAGGGGGTGCGGCATCCGGCGACGAGGACGGTCTTCATGGGCGGGCTCCGGGAAGGAGGCTGGCGATACGCGCGGGTTCCAGTACCCCGGGAGCCAGGATCGTGCCGGAGGGCGGGCGAGGGCGCGGTCCGGCCCGCGCCCGTCCGGTCATTCCGGCCCCCGGCTCCCGTATGGAGATGGCAGTGGGGACCGGGCGGGCCGTCCCCGCACCCATTGCCGCTGCAGGAGGAGGACCATGACGCTCCGATCCCTTCTCGCCACCGGGACGGTGGCCGTCGTGGTGGGCTGCGCCGCCGCGGCGTCGCCCGAGGTGCTCGTGGTCCCGGCCGGCCCCGACGCCCTGAGGTGCGGGGCTCGGGCCGTGGAGGGTCTGGGGTACGAGACCCGGCGGGTGGCGCCCGGCGTGGTGGAGGGCAACCAGGTGATTCCCGGCGTCCCCGGGGCCGCGGACCGGCACGTCGTCGAGCTGACGGTGGACGGGGACCCGCCGCGTCTGGTGGCGACGGTGAGCCGCTGGAGGTACGAGCCCTCCGAGCACACCCTGCCCATCCGGAGGCAGGCGGTCACCCGGGCTCGGCCGGAGCCGGGGGAGGTGGAGGCCGTCCGGGCGGCGGTGGAGGAGTGCCGCCCCGACGCCTGAAGCGCGACCGGACCGGCCGGGACGCGCGCCCCGGCCGGTCCGGCCTCCGCATCAGCTCCCCGTGACGGAGAGCGTGTAGCTGCCCTGCTGGTACCGCCACTCCCCGTCCAGGCCTCCGGAGACGCCCAGGACCACGTAGCGCGTGCGGTCCGAGGTCCACGAGACCCGGTTCGTCGGGCTGGACGGGTTGGACGGCTGGACGACGTTCCCGCCCCCGATGAAGAGGGTCGGGTACGGAGCGAAGGCGGCGTCCCCGCCCGTCTTGGCCACGTCCACGGTGTAGGTCGTGCCGGCGAAGGCCTTGAAGACGTAGTACTCCTCCAGCACGTCCTTGCCCCGCGCCTCCTCGGCGCCCGGGGCCGGGAACTGGATCTCCACCAGGCAGTCCGCGGCGTCCGTCAGGGACTGGGGTCCGGAGAAGGGAGGCACCAGCCCCACGCCGCCGCACCCGGCGTCGTTGTCCGTCCCGCCCAGCTCGAGGGCCCAGGAGTAGGCGCCCCCGCTGGCCTGGTCGTCCCGTCCCATCCAGACGCGGTAGTCGCCGGCGGGCAGGAAGGAGCGGAAGTCCACGGAGCCGGCCTCCCGGTCGTAGGTCAGCACCGTGCCGGTGCCGGGCCCGTCGGTCGGGGTGGTCACCCCGGCGATGACCGGGGCGTCGCCGCCGTCCACGTGCAGGCGGAGCGCCCCGGGCTGGGACAGGCTGACCTCGTACACGTCCTGCCGGACCCCGGGCGCCTCCGCGGACGCCTGGTACAGGCACGACTGGGCGTCCCACGCCGAGGAGCCGGAGCGGCTCGTCCCGGGGGAGAAGGGCGCCAGGACCGAGGGCCAGCACGGATCGGCCACCACGCCGTAGGCGCTGAAGCTGGAGATGGGCGCCGTGACACGGCCGCTCGCGTCCACCGTGACCTCCACGGGGAGGGGCTCCCAGGTGCCGCCGATCAGCTTGGCCACCCGGGCCGACCGGGGGTCGCGGGAGCCGGGGAGCCCCGCGGGGTCGAACTCCAGGGTGAGGCCCACCGGCTCGGCGAACTGGATCCCGTCGGGCCCGAATTCGTAGGAGGTCCCACCGGCCAGCGTCCGGTCGGCCGGCGGCGACGCCATCGCCTCCACGGTGATCTCCGTGTTCCCGGAGACCGCGCCCGGCGGGAAGGAGAGCTTCACCTTCCCGTCGGTGGTCTGGAGCGTCCCGCCCGTGGGGGAGACGGTGCCCACCACGGCGGGGTCGACGGGCTCGGGGGCGGTGCCGTCGTCGCCGCCGCAGGCGCCGAGGAGGGCCGCGCCGAGAAGGGCCGCGCCGAGAAGGGTGGAGGCGGAGCGGGGACGCACGGGGGTCCGGGCGTGCCCACCGGAGTGACGCGAAGTCTGGCTCATGGCGGGTCGGGGGGAGGGGTCGGGGCCCGGAGATCGGGGTGCCGAAATGGCGACGCCAACGCTACATGGTGGCCGGGTGGGACGGCAAGATACCCCCGCCCGTCGTCCAGGGCCGGCCGCCCCCGTACATTGTCCGCCGTCCTGTCCGCCCCCTCCGGAGCGCCTCATGTCCGTCCTTCCCCGCCCCGTCTTCCGCGGCGCCGTCGCCGTGGCCCTCCTGGTCGCATCCTCGGCCTGGTCTCCCCTCGCCGGCCAGTCCCTCGACGAGCTCTCGGAGGCGGTCCGGGCCCTGACCGCCAGCGACGCGACGCACTTCGTGATCCAGAACGTCGTTCTGATCGACGGCACCGGCGAGGCGGCGCGGCGCGGGGCCGCCGTGGAGGTCCGGGACGGCCGGATCGTGGCCGTGGGGTCGGTCTCCGAGGTGGGCACCCCCGCCGGGGCCGAGGTGGTGGACGGCGGCGGCCACACCCTCATCCCCGGGCTGGTGATGCTCCACGAGCATCTCTTCTACCCCTCGGGCCGCGACGCCCGGGGCGCCCGCTACAACACCCACGAGCTCTCCTTTCCGCCCCTCTACCTGGCGGGAGGGGTCACGACCATGCGCACCGGGGGGAGCGTCGATCCCTACACCGACCTCGGCGTGCGGGACGACATCGAGGCGGGGCGGATCCCCGGGCCCCACATGGACGTGACCGCCCCGTATCTGGAGGGCCCCGGGGGGTTCATCCGGGCGTTCCCGGACCTGGCCACGCCCCAGGAGGCCCGGGACCACGTCAACTTCTGGATGGACCGGGGAGCGACCTCGTTCAAGGCGTACAACCTCATCACCCGGGAGGTGCTCGGCGCCGCCATCGAGGCCGCCCACGCCCGGGGGGCCAAGGTCACCGGGCACCTCTGCTCGATCACGTACCGCGAGGCCGCCGACCTGGGCATCGACAACCTGGAGCACGGCTTCTTCGCGGCCACCGACTGGGTCGAGGGGAAGGAGCCGGACCAGTGCGTGGGGGCCGGCGCGCGCCACTACATGGGGGTGGATCCCGAGAGCCGGGCGTTCCTGGACGTGGTGGACCACCTGGTGGAGCGGGGAGTGGCGGTCACCTCCACGCTCAACGTGGTGGAGCGGAGCGCTCCGGGCCGTCCGCCGCCGCCGGCCGGGGCCCGCGCCGTCATCCTCCCGGAGCTCCGGGCCCGGGTCATGGAGGCCGTGGCGCTGGGCGCCACCGGGCAGCGGAATCCCGAGGGCTACGTCCGCCATCTCATGGACATGGAGAAGGCGTTCTACGACCGGGGCGGCCTCCTGGTGGCGGGGACCGATCCCACCGGCGCCGGCGACGTGGTGCCGGGGTGGGCGAACCAGCGGAGCGTGCAGCTCTTCGTGGAGATGGGGCTCACTCCGGAGGAGGCCGTGGAGGTGGTGACCCGCAACGGGGCGGTCTATCTGGAGCGGGAGGACGAGATCGGCACGGTCGAGGTGGGCAAGCGGGCGGACCTGGTCCTCATGGAGGGGGACCTCACCCGGGACCCCGAGGCGATCCGCCGCATGACGCTGGTCTTCAAGGACGGCGTGGCGTACGACTCCCGGGCGCTCTTCGCCTCGGTCGAGCCCGGCTGGGTGGGCGTCCGGTGAGCGGTCCGGTCACCGCCGACGGCGGAGGCGAGGCCGGGGTGGGCGGGGACCGCTCCGGGGCGGGCCCCCTGGTCCTGACCGACCGCCACACCGGCGAGCGCCTGGAGCTCCGCCGCCTCTTCGTGGACGGAGAGGAGTGCCTCGAGATCCGGGGCTCGCTCCCCCCTCGGTCCGAGGGGCCGCCGCTCCACGTCCACTACCTGGAGGACGAGGAGGGGCGCGTGGAGGCGGGGGTGCTCACGGCGCAGGTGGGAGGCGAGGTCGTGCGGGTCGAGGCCGGCGGGACGGCCCGGCTCCCCCGCGACGTTCCCCACCGGTGGTGGAACGAGGAGGACGAGGAGTTGCGCTTCGTCGGCCTGGCCCGGCCGGTGGTGGACCTGGACCGCTACCTCCAGGCCGCCTTCGAGGTGGTGAACGCGGGGCCGCCCGGGCGGCCGCCCCTCTTCTGGATCGCCCACGTCATGCACCGACACCGTCGGACCCAGGCCATGCTCCAACTCCCGTGGATCGTGCGGACGCTCCTGGTGCCGCTCCTGGTGGGGCTCGGCACGGCGCTGGGGAAGTATCGCGGCGCGGAGTGGCCCGGAGCCCCCGGGCGTTGCCCCGGCGCGCCGCCGGCGGTTCCTTCCTGACCCCACCCGCCTCGACCCCGGCCCGCATGCCCTACGATCCCCTCCGCCCCCACGGACCCCGCCCCTCCGACGAAGCGCCCGGGGAGGACGCCCCTGGCCCCGACGGCCCCTTCACGCTCTGGGTGGACGCCGACGCGGCTCCCCGGGACGTGAAGGAGATCGTCTTCCGGGCGGCCAAGCGCCTGGAGCTTCCCGCCGTCCTGGTGGCCAACCAGCGCATGCCCACCCCGGCCAACAACGACTGGGTGCGCTTCGAGTGGGTGACCGGCGGCCCGGACAAGGCCGACGAGCACATCGTCGAGCACGCCGCCGAGGGGGACGTGGCCGTGACAGCGGACATCCCCCTGGCCGCCGCGCTGGTGGAGAACGGGGTCCACGTCCTGGATCCCCGGGGCGAGGAGTTCACGAAGGAGAACGTGGGGCAGCGCCTCTCCATCCGGGACTTCATGCAGGACCTCCGGGACACCGGCGTGGAGACCGGCGGGCCCTCCGCCCGGGGCTCCGGGGACACCCAGGCCTTCGCCGGGGCGCTGGACCGGACGCTGACCCGACTCCTGGGGAAGCATCGGGGAGGACGGTAACGAGGAGACGCCCGGGCGCGTATAATGCGCGATCTCGTCGCGGGGTCTGCCGGGGATCCGGCGGCTCTCCCGCGCCCTGCCGCTCCCGCCCCGGAGCCCCTCTTGGCCGTCCGATCTCCCGCCCGCTCCGCTCGACCTCTCCCCCGCCGCGCCCGTTCCCGGGCTCCGGCGCTCCGCTCGCTCCTCCTCGTGGCCCTCGGGAGCGCGGCACCGGCGGTCCGCGCGGAGCCGGTGGCCGCCCAGGATCCGGCCGCCGAGACGGTGAGCGTGTTCCAGGACTGCCAGACCTTCGGCTGCGACGACGACTTCTTCCGGCGCGACCTCCCCTTCGTGCGGTGGGTGCGGGACCGGGAGGCGGCCGACGTCCACGTCCTCGTGACCAGCGAGGCCACCGGGGGCGGGGGTCGCCGCTACCGGGTGGCCTTCCTCGGGCAGGGAGAGTTCGCGGGCGAGGACCTGGAGCTCGAGTACGTATCCGGAGCCGACGCCACCAACGACGAGGTCCGTCGGGGTCTGGCCGGCACCCTCCGGTTCGGGGTCCTTCCCTACCTCTGGGGCCGGGACGTGGCGGAGCGGCTCAGCGTGCGGTACGAGCCCGCATCTCCGGAGGCCGCCGCGGCCGGCCCCTCCGCCCCGGTGGACGATCCGTGGAACCTCTGGGTCTTCCGGACCGGGCTGAGCGGCTTCTTCAACGGCGAGTCCAGCACGAGCACCCAGCGCCTCAGCGGCTCCCTGAGCGCCCAGCGGACGACCGAGACGTGGAAGCTCTCGCTGCGGGGCAACGCCAGCCGTCGGGAATCGGAGTTCACCCTGGAGGACCGGGTGGTGGAGAGCGTGGTGGAGGACTGGACCGTGACCGGCCTCGCGGCCCGGAGCCTGGGCGAGCACTGGACCGCCGGCGTCCGGACCTCGGCCGGCTCGTCGAGCTTCCGCAACCAGCGGCTGGCGGTGCGCGCCGCCCCGGGCGTGGAGTTCAGCGTCTTCCCCTACGACGAGTCGTCCCGCCGGGAGCTGACCTTCCTCTACAGCGTCGGGGCCAACTACTTCGACTACGAGGAGCGGACGATCTTCGAGGAGGTCGAGGAGACCCGCTTCGACCAGACGCTGACCGCGCAGCTCGACTTCAACCAGCCCTGGGGCGAGGCCCGGATCTTCACCGACGCCTCCCACTACCTCCACGATCTGGACCTCTGGCGCGCGACGCTGGGAGGGAACCTCGAGATCCGGCTGTTCAAGGGCTTCAGCGTGAACGCCGGCGGCCGGTACTCCTGGATCCGGGACCAGCTCTTCATACCCCAGGGCGACGCCACCGACGACGAGATCCTGACCCAGCAGCAGCAGCTCGCCACCAACTTCAGCTACTTCATGAGCTTCGGGGTGAGCTACACCTTCGGGTCGGTCTTCAACAGCGTGGTGAACCCCCGCTTCGGCGGCGGGGGCGGCGGCGGCTTCATCATCTTCTGACCAGCCCGGGGCCAGGGCCGCGCGCCATTGCGCGAGCGTCCCGCGCCCGCTATCGAGAGTAAGCTGCGCTCCGGGTCCGGGGAGGACCGGGGCGCGGACCTCGACCCACCTCCGGGGGAGCCCGCCATGCCCACCGTGCGCAACCTCTTCGTCGTCCTCGTGGTCCTGGGGACCGTTCCGTCGATCGCCGCCGCGCAGGACGATCCGGTCCCCCTGGAGCTCGTCGTCCAGCTCCTGGCGCCCCCCGGCGGTCCGGGGCGGACCCCGGAGATCCACGTCGGCCGGCTGCCCGGGAGCCTGGCCGACCTGCCCGTGCCCGGCGGCGCCCGGATCGTGGGCGGCATGGACGGTCCCCGCGGGACGTCCGCCGTGCTGTGGGTCCCCGGCGACCCGGTGGACGCCCTGGCCCGGGTGGTGCTCCCTCTGCACGACGCCGGCTTCCGCCAGTTCCAGCCCCGTCCGAGACCGGGCTTCGGATGGCCCGGCCGGGGGGAGAACCGCCCGCTCTGCCGGGACGGCGAGGGCGTCCAGGTCCTGGCGGGCTGGGCGGTGGAGGGCGCGACGTACGTGCGTCTCGTCCAGCCGCCGGACCCGACGGGGCTCTGCACGGACCGGACGAACCCGGCCGCGGCCGCCCACTTCGAGGACAGCCCCATCCCCCACCTGGAGCTCCCGGAGGGCGCGATACGGCGGAGCGGCGGGGGAGGTGGAGGCGGGGAGGACTGGCGGTCCGACGCCACCATGGAGACCCACCTCTCCGCGGCCGAGCTCCTGCGTCACTTCGGGGACCAGCTCGTGGCCGCGGGGTGGGAGGTGGGGGACGAGGTGGCCGGCGCGTCGGTGGCGGTGGCGAGCTATCGGCTCCGCGGACCCGCCGGACCGGGAGAGGAGGGGGACGTGCCCTGGAGCGGGACGCTCACCCTGGCCACGGACCTACCCGGCGGCCTGGTGCGGGCGTCGGTGTCGGCGGCACGGGCCCGCGCTCCGCGCTGAGGCGACTCCGGGACCACCACGCCCCCTGAACGGAAGGACGGCCCGTCCGCCGGGATGGCGGACGGGCCGTCGCGTGCCGTGCCGACCCGGGGGTCGGCCTAGACGCTACACGGCACCTGCAGGCTCCGCGCGATGCACTCGTTGCGCGGGATGGGGAAGCGTTCCGGCACCCGGTCCGACGCCCGGTCCCGGGGCAGCTCGTCCAGGCGCCCGAAGCGGCGCATGTCGAGCCACCGGTGGCCTCCCTCGAAGAGGAGGGACCACCGCCGCTCGTTCAGGAGGGCGTCGACGAACGCCTCGTCGGTGGCCGGCACCGCCAGCGGCTCGAGCCCGCCGGACCGGGTCCGCACCTCGTTGAGGTACGAGGTGGCCTGGGCGCGATCGCCGGTGAACCAGAGCGCTTCGGCCTGGAGGAGGAGGAGCTCCTCGTTCCGGATGATGGGGACGCCGCTTCCGAGGCTCGTGTAGTGGATGAAGCGCACGTCCGACGTGACCCCCCGGGGGTCCGACTTGGGCGTGGCCAGGGGCTGCACCCTGGCCAGCACCCGGTCGTCCCGGGTCCCGTCGGCCTTCAGCGGGGCGTCGTCCCACACCGTGGGGTGGGCCACGATCTGGGGGTCGGCGCCCTGGAAGAGGCCGTTGGTCAGGTCGCCGGAGCCGGTCCCGAAGGCGTACTCGGGCCCGGCGCCCAGGTCCCCGTCCTTGTCGAGGAACGAGGACGACAGCGCCGTCAGCGCCGCGCCGTAGTTCCCCCGGTACACCTCGAGGCGGGCCTTCAGGGCCCGGTTGAAGCGAAGGAAGCCCCCGGGCGTGTCGAAGTCGTCGAAGCCGGGGGTGGCGAAGACGAACGAGCTCCCCGCCGCGGCCAGGTGGCCCTGGGCCTCGTCCAGGAGACGGGCCACCTCGGCCAGGGCGTCGGCCTTGGAGACGAAGGGCGCCAGCTCCTCGTCGAGCCCCCGGTTGGTGTCGATGACCGCTCCGTTGGTGTCCCGGAGGTTCACCACCAGGAACAGGTCCAGCGCCTGGATGGTCTTGGCGAAGCCACGGATGCCCTCGAGCTCGCCGGTGGTGAGGCCGGTCACGGCGTCCAGCGAGTTCAGAACGATGTTCGCGTTACGGATGTTGGCGTAGCGGGGGGACCATCCGCTGCCTCCGAAGGCGCCGTTCCCGGCGTTGAGGAGGCCGGCCAGCATCTCGTCGAAGTAGCGCGGGTCCGAGTTGTCGAAGGTGAGCGATTCCCGGCCGAGCGTTCCCAGGTGGTTCACGTAGCCCGACTGGTTCGAGATCGCGGCCCGGGCGCCGATGAGGAGCCCCTGTGTGGCGGCGATCACGCCCGCCGGGGTGGGCGACCCCTCCAGCGATTCCAGGCCGGGGTTGTTCAGGTCGGGTACGGCGAAGTCGGTGTCGCACGCGGCCAGGCACGCGAGGGCGCCCACCAGCGCGACGGTCCGGAGTCGGGCGATACGCATGATCGCGGTTCTCCCGTTGGTGTCGGTTCTCATGGGGCGCCTCCTAGAAGGTGAGGTCCACGGTGAGCCACAGGCTGCGGCTCGGTGGGAAGGGCGCCACGTCGATGTTCCGGGCGATGGGCTGGTTCCCGAAGTTCGAGACTTCGGGATCGAGGCCCGTGTAGTCGGTGAACGTGAACAGATTCCGCCCGCTCAGCGTGATCCGTCCGCCCTCGACCCGGTCCCCGAACAGGGAGGCCAGGTTGTCGTCGGGGATCTGGAGCGAGAGGGACACCTCGCGGATCTTCACGTAGCTGGCGTCCTCGATGTAGCCCCGGGTGTCGTTGCCGATGGCCCAGTTGAGGAGGCGGTAGCCGCCGTCGCCCAGCTCCATCTGCGTCCCGCCCGCGTCGGACAGGGTCCGGGTCCGCAGGTTGGCCGTGTAGTCGGCCGAGTTCTGGCCCGCGTCGGCCAGGAGGCGGGTGAGGTTGATGACCTCGGCGCCCTTGGACCAGTCCACGACCGTGCTCAGGCGGAACGCCCCGAACTCGAAGTCGTTGGAGGCCCCGATGCGGAAGTCGGGGGTCGCGTCCCCGACCTGCTCCACGATGGCGTTGCCCGCGGCGTCCTGCCCCACGGTGGACACGATCTGGGTCATGGAGCGGCCTTCTTCGATGCGGAACGCGCCCAGCCCCGTGCCGAACCCGCCCGTCTCGAAGGCCGGCACCGGGAGCGACAGCACCTCGGACTCGTCGCTGAAGAAGGTGGTGCGGGAGAGCCAGGTGAACGACGGGGTCTCCACCGGGGTGGCGTAGAGCCCGATCTCGAGCCCCCGCACCCGGGCCTCGCCGCCGTTGAAGATCTGCGTGGCGAAGCCCGTGGAGGGCGCCAGCGTCCGCTGGAGGATGAGGTCCTCGATGTTCTTCTGGAACGCCGTCGCCTCGAGCTGGGCGCGGCCGCCGAAGAGGGTGAGGTCGAACCCGCCCTCGATCTCCTTCTGGCGCTCCGGGGTCAGGCCCGGGTCACCGGCGATGCCGCCCACCACCAGGCCCGACTGGCCCAGGATGTTGTTGGTGGCGGTGAGGGCGGTGAACTTCTGCCCGTAGAGGGGCTGGTTGCCGGACTGCCCGTAGGCCAAGCGGACCTTCAGCCCGGTGAGGAGGTCGCTGAGCTCGTCGAAGCGGTACGACGCGGCGGCCTTGGGATACCAGAACCACTGGTCGGGGTCGCCGTTCACGGAGCTCCGATCCGCCCGCAGCCCCGCCGAGAGGAGGAGCCGCTCGTCCAGGAGCAGGAGCTCCTCCTGGCCGAAGAGGCCCAGGTCGCGAACCAGGCTGCGGGCCTGGGACACGGTCGTCTGCACGCCGGCGTTGATGTTGCGCTGCCCGGCGGTGAGGCCCTGGGCGAAGGTCCGCGCGATGTCCTGCTCGCGGTCCTCGTACTGGACGCCGAAGGTGGCCGTGGACGACAGGTCGTCGGTGTTGTAGCCGTGGGCCAGGTGGGCCGACAGCGTGATGTCCCGGTTGTCGGAGTTGGAGAGCCCGGACGTCCCGGCCAGCCCGTCGTTGGGCTCGAACTGGAGCTCCGGCGGGGCGAAGAGGACGTTCTTCTGGTTGAAGTAGTCCACGCCCGCCGTGAGCTGGAGGTCCAGGCTGTTGCGGGTGTCCTCCAGCAGGCCCACGTCCAGGCTGGCCGAGCCCAGGAGCCGCCACACCGTCTCGTCGTTCTCGAAGAGCTCGGCGGTCTGGAGGGGGTTCGAGCGCTCGTAGGGGTTCGTGGGGAAGGTGCCCCCGCTCTCCCTCATGTCGAAGAAGCTCGGGGTGAACGGGAAGACCATGTAGTAGCTGGTTCCCGAGTTGTCGTTGTTGGTGAGCCCCCGGTTGGCCTCGGTGCGGAGGATGTTGGCCGTGGTCTCCAGATCGAAGCGCGGCCCGAAGCTCTGCCCCAGGTTGAGGCGGAGGCTCTGACGCTCGAAGCCCGTGTTCCGGATGATGCCCTCGTCGTTCTTCCACGCTCCGGACACGAAATAGCGGGTGTCGTCGTCGCCCCCGGACACGCTGGCGGAGGTCTCCCAGGAGAGGTCGTTCTCCCCGGCCAGGAGCTCCTCCATGTCGGCCTGGTTGAGCGCCCGTCCGTCGGAGCCGAAGAACCGCCCGGCGGTGCTCTCGTCCACCAGCCCGGCGTCGATGGCGTCGGTGCGGGTCCAGTCCCGGAACTCGAACTTGTTGCTCAGGTCGAAGGTCCCGAACCGCTGCGTGACGCGGATCCGGCGGTCGCGGGCCGTGCCCTTCTTGGTGGTGATGAGGATCACGCCGTTGGCCGCCCGCGAGCCGTACAGGGCCGCGGCCGAGGCGCCCTTGAGGACCTCGATGCGCTCGATGTCGGCGGGGTTGATGTCGGCGATCCGGTTCACCGGGTCGTCCTGGGTGGACGCGTTGGAGCCGCCCGCCGAGGCCGACACCACGTTCAGGCCGTTGGAGATGGACTCGTTGGAGACGATGACCCCGTCGATGACGTAGAGCGGCTTGCTCTCCCCGTTGATGGTGGAGACGCCGCGCAGGCGCACCGCGATGCCCCCTCCCGGGGCGCCGGAGTTCTGCTCGATGTAGGCGCCGCTGATCTTCCCGGCCATGAGCGTCTCGACGCTCGCCGCCGGTGCGGCGTCCTCGATCTGCTCCGTGTCCACGGAGGCCACGGCGTTGGCCAGGTTCCGGCGGCTGACGCTCGTGGCCTGCCCGGTCACGACCACGCCCTCGATGTTGAGCGCGTCGGAGTCCATCCGCACCTGGATGTCGGTCTGGTCCGGACCCACCGTGACCGTGGTGGTGCGGTGGCCGAAGTTGAGGAAGCGGAGCGTGACCTCTCCCTGGGGCGCCTGGACCGAGAAGCGACCCAGGTTGTTCGTCTCTGCGGAGAAGCTCGTTCCCAGGACCTGGACCTCGGTCAGGGGCAGTGGCTGGCCCACGTCCCCCAGGACCGTTCCGGTGATGGTGCGTTGCTGTGCGTTCGCTCCAGGCGCCCAGAGGAGGGCCGCCAGGAGGAGCACGCACACGCGAGCCCACGTGCGGTTGCCCATGTATCTCTCCTGGTTGTGATGGCGGGAAGGCTGCGATCCGCGCCTGCCTGACGGGCGGTGAGCGGAGAGATGGCCGCAGCCCTGCCCCGAGGGTACGCATCGAGCCCGCCGAATGCCACGTTCGCGTGCGGCGGGTCCCGTAGGCTGCGGTCGGGACCGGTTCCGGCCGTCAGGCCAGGAGGTCGATGATCTCGCGGGTGGAGCGGAGCTCGCCCAGCCGGACGAAGCGAAGCGTCGAGCCCAGGAGGGGTCCCGGCCGCTCCACCAGGCCGCCCAGAGCCGCCACGACGTGGTCCGCCCGATCCATGGGGTCGACCCACGCCTCCTCGGGGTGCTCCGACAGGCGCAGCGCGAAGGCCCACGCCTCCCTCCGGGCCCGGTCGATGCTGAAGTGGACGGTGGCCTCGTCGGTGCGTCCGCCCACCCAGTCCAGGAGTCGGAGGAGCGGCCACGTCCCTGCCAGCCGCTCCTGCACGTCGTCCACCATGGAGGCCAGGAGGTCGTTGATGCGGAGGAAGTCGTCCTCCATCGCCCGGACCTCCCCGCCCGGCGCCGTCCGGGCCGTGGCCACGGCCAGATCCAGGTTGATGTGGGCGTTCACGCCCAGGAGGAGGTGCTGCAGCGTGACGGGCCACCACCGCTGGCTGGCGGCGAAGGCCACCGCCCAGGAGCGGGAGGTGGGGCGGCCTTCCCGCCACGCGCGCCAGGCGTCCAGGTACCGGTCGGCGAAGAGCACGTCCAGGCGCTCCATGCGGGGCCCGTCGTCGAAGCGCCCCTCCGCGATCCAGTCCCGGACGCCCATGGTGACGCGCCGGTAGAGGGCCGCGAAGTACCCCGCGCGGAGCTCCTCCCGACGGCACGTCTCCACGACCTCGCCCAGCTCGGCCACCACGTCGTGGATCGTGCGCCCGCTCACGTCCCGTCCTCTCCGGGCGCCCCCCCGGGGCCGGGGCCGCCGCTCCCCACCACCGCCTCGGCCTCGATCTCCACCCGGTACTCGGCTCCGACGAGGCGGGCCTCGACCAGGGTGTTGGCCGGGCGCACGTGGCCGAAGCGGCGACCGTGAGCCCGGGCCACCGGCTCCCATTCCTCCGCGTCCGCCACGAAGATCCGGGTCCGCACCACGTCCTCCAGGCGGCCGCCCAGCGCCTCGACGGCTCCCTGGATCTTGTCCAGGCAGAAGACGGCCTGGGCTCCGGGATCGTCGCCTCCCACCACCCGGTCCCCGTGGGTGGCGGTGGTGCCGGACACCAGGATCCGCTCGCCGACGCGCACGGCACGTCCGTAGCCCGCCATCCCCTCCCAGGGGGTGCCGCTGGAGGCGCGCAGGCGCACGGCCTCTCCCGTCTCGTCCCGCACCTCCTCCACCGGGTAGGGCGGCGGGAACGCGTCCAGGTGGTGGCTCAGGTCCCCCGACGCGGTGAGGAAGGGCGGCCGTCGGTACTCGTCCCCCGAGTCTCCTGGGATGGCGCGGAGGCCGGCCAGCGCCTCGTCCAGCTCCCGCCGGGCGTCCTCGCCGAGCTCGAAGTCGAAGACGCGGAGGTTGTCCTCCACGTGGCGGGAGCGGCCGAGGCGGGCGCCCACGATCACCCCGGCCACGGCGGGCTGCTCCAGGACCCAGCGGGCGGCCACGTTGGCCATGGACACGCCCAGCCGCTCGGCCACGGAAGCCATCGCATGCAGCAGCCGCTGGAAGGGCGCCCAGCCCCCGGCGGCCTCCACGAAGCGCGCGTACTTCATCTCGGACCAGGTGCCGAGCTCGTCGGCGCCCGGCTCCGGCGCGCCGAGCCAGCGCTCGGTGAGGAGGCCGCCGGCCAGCGTCCCGAAGGCCAGGAGCTTCACCCCGTGGCGCGCGCAGACGTCGGTCATGCGCCCAAGGGGCCGCCGGTCCAGGAGGGAGAAGCAGACCTGGTTGCTCACCACCTCGATGCCGCTGTGGAGGACCAGATCCAGATGGTCGGCGTCGAAGTTCGTCAGCCCCAGCCGCCCGATCAGCCCCTCCCGCCGCAGCTCGTCCAGCCAGAGGAGCTGGTCGAGCCAGCTCGGGTCCGCGTACCGCCACGCGTGGTACTGCAGGAGGTCCAGCCGCTCCACGCCCAGGCGGTCCAGGGACCGCTGGACGGCCGCCCGGACCTCGTCCCGGGAGCGGGGCCCGGGCTCCGGCACCCACTTGGTGAGGAGCTCGACCCGCCGGTCCCCGGCCAGCTCGCTCCGGAAGCGCCCGGCCACCAGCTCCGCTGAGCCGTAGTGGTCCGCCATGTCGAAGGTGGTCAGGCCGGCCTCGACGTAGGGCTCCATGGCCCGGGCCGTCTCCAGGGGATCCACGGGCCCGCCCTCCCGCTCCATGTCGGCGATCTGCCAGAGGCCGGTGAGGAGGCGGGAGACGGAGAGGTCGGGGGCGAGCTCGCAGCGGGGGACGCGGGTCACGGGCGGGCCTGGGTGGAGTGGCTCATTCGGGGGGGAGGGTGGCGAAGACGGCCTCCACGTCGGTGCCGGCGCGGCGCAGCGCCCGGACCTCGCGGAGGTAGATCACGCTGGCCAGCGCCATGACGCCGAGCCAGAGGGGCGTGGAGTGGAAGTACCAGGCGTCCAGCTCCGCCGTCAGGTCCTTGGCGACGTGGACGACCAGGAAGACCGTCAGCAGGAGCGCGCCCCCGGCGGCCACCGGCACCTGGAGGCGGCGGGAGGGGAGGACCGAGACGTCGGCGGCCAGCTCGGGGTTGCGGGCCGGGAGGCGCAGCACCGAGAGGCACATCACCAGGAAGTTCACCAGCATGGACGTGACCAGGATGTCCACGCCCAGGAAGAAGTCCCCCGCCAGGTGGCTTCCCAGGATGCTGGCCGTGGCCATGAGCCCCGACAGGACGATGGCCACCCACGGGGTGTGCCAGCGGGGGTGGACCCGCGCCACCCCCCGGGGAAAGACCCCGTCCTCCGCCCACGCGAACATGAGGCGGGAGACGGCCAGAAGCATGGCGGGGAGGTCGTTGGCCAGCGCCACCGCCGCCCCCGCCACGATGAGCACCGTCCACCCCGGGGACAGGAGGTAGCCCAGCAGCCCCGGGGCGGTGAGGTCCTGGGTCTGGGCCCGCTCCGCCACGAACTGCCACGGGACGGCGTGGTAGACCGCGGCCGTGAAGAGGAAGTAGAACGTCCCCACGCTCAGGACGGCGATGCCGATGGCCCGGGGCAGCGCGCGGCGCGGGTCCTTGGCCTCGCCGCCGGCCTGGGCGATGGAGTCGAACCCGATGAAGGACGAGAAGAGGATGGCGGACGCCGCCAGGAAGGTCCCCAGGGACGGGGTGCCCGCCTCCACCTCGGGGACGGCCACGCCCTCCCGGGCCATGAGCGCCGCGGCGAAGTCGGCGTGGTCGAAGAGGAAGCCGGCCACGATCACCACGCCGCCCAGCACGAACATGAGGTACATGAGGGGCACGAGGATCCGCTCGTAGAGCCGGATGCCCGCCAGGTTCAGCGCCACCGAGCCCCAGAGGAACGCCAGCGCCAGGCCCACCCGGACCCACCCCACGTCCAGCGTGGCGCCCAGGCCGTCCATCCCCAGGGCCAGCACCACGTCCCGCAGGAAGGGGATCAGGACGTACGAGACCACCCCGATGGCGATGGAGAGGCCGAACCACTGGGAGAACGACGCCACGAAGCCCAGGTAGGGGTGGAGCCCCCGGGAGGCGTAGATGTAGCTCCCTCCCGCCCGGGGCATGGCCGACGCCAGGACCGCGTAGGCCAGGGCCGCCAGGATGGCCGGCGCCGCCGCGAAGAGGTAGGCCGGGAGCACCCATGCCCCGATCCCGGGCACGTTCCGCTGGATCATGATGGGGATGACGTTGATGGCCGCGCCCATCATGGAGCAGATGCCGGTGGCCGCCAGGCCCGTGAGGCCGAGCTGTCGGGTCAGGCCCGTGGGGCGCCGGGCGCCGGGAGAGTCGGAGGTGGTCACGTGGGGCAGGGTGGGAGGGCGGCTCGGGAGCGGACCGGGGCCAACGTGCCGGGCGCCCGCGGCCCCGGCAAGGCGGGGAGCCGGTGGGTGGCACACACCGTGCACTTCATAGGGGGTGAACACCCTGCTCCCCCGGAAGGACCAGAACCATGCGCAACCCTACGAAAGCCTTGATGTCCGGGGCCTTTCTAGCCCTGGCCACCGCCCTCGTGATTCCCTCCACCGCCGACGCCCAGCCCCGACGTGGGCCCCCGCACGGTCAGCGTGTGTCCTATGAAGAGGACACTCGCCGGTACCGTGACGGGAGCATCCTGGACCGTGTGATGGACTACTACCGCGGCCAGGACGGCCGGTACACGCGCCGGGAGCTGGAGTCCCTGCCCCCCGGCATCCGCAAGCGCCTGGCCCGGGGCAAGCCGTTGCCTCCCGGCATCGCCAAGAAGATGCGGCGCGGCCCCCGGGACCTGGAGCGCCGCTTCGGCGACCGCTACCGGGTCATGGAGTCCGGGCGGGACGTGTACCTCCTGGAGTCGGCGACCGGCCTCGTGGCCCGCGTCCTCCGCGACGTGATCCGCTGACGCCCCACGCGCCTCGCAGCACCGAGCCCCCGTCGACCGTCCGGTCGGCGGGGGCTCGTTTCGTGCCTGGGGGGTCCGGCCCGCCCCGGGGGGCGGACCGGGGTCGTCAAGGGTGGCTCAGTACAGCGCCAGGAGGAAGTCCGCCTGCTCCTGGGTCAACCAGCGTCCGGTCAGGGCCCGGACCTGGTTCTCGAAGGCGCCGATGGCGCCCTCGGCGGCTCGGGCGTTGCCCCGCTGGGCGGCCCGGTCGGCGGCGTGCAGCTTCACGATCAGGGCGTTGGCCACGCCCCGGTTCGGGATCCACGCGAGGATGAGGGCCTCCACGGAGCCCACGTCCCCCAGCACCTCGAAGGAGGTCGACGCCTCGGCGGTGTTGCCCGCCAGGTCCGTCGCCGTGGCCTCCAGGGTGTGGACGCCCACGCCGAAGGTGTAGGCCGGTCCCACGGCCTCCGGGCAGTCGACCGTGTCGAGCCCCGAGCCGTCGTCCGTGGCCTCGCAGGTGATGGCAACGTCGTCGGAGAGCTCGTACGTCCCTTCGTTGCCCGAGAAGGTGATGACCGGCGGGTCCGCGTCGTCGGGGGCCGGGGCGGCGGAGAGGTGCAGGCTCTGGATGAAGGCCGGATCCACGACCACGGCGGGGATGTCCTCGCCGTCGGGGCTCCGCCACTGGAAGGCGGTGATCCCCGCGATGTTGCTGAAGCCGAAGTCGATCTCGAAGGGCTCGTGGAAGTCACCGCTCAGCGCGCCGCCGTCGTTGTAGGGCGCGCCGCCGGACCAGGCGATCTCCGTGTGCCCGCCCGCCACCGTCCAGGTGCCCTCGTTGGGCTCGTCCCGCACCGTCCAGGTGGCGCCGGCGGGAAGGCCGTCCAGCACCAGGCGGAGGGTGAAGGAGCTGCCGTCGGTGTCGTCCACGAGGAAGACCAGGCTCATGTCCCCGGTCAGCGTGTTCTCGTAGAGGAAGCCCTGGAAGGTGTCGCTCTCCTCCAGGTCGTCGAAGGTGTTGGAGCTGAACGGGACGTCGCCCTGGTAGTCGTAGTAGTCCGCGATGGACATGGGCGCCTCGATGGGCGCCACCTCCACGGAGACCGTCTCCTCCCCGTCGTGCCACGAGAGGGTGTAGGCGATGGGGTCGGCGCCGGCCAGGTGGCTGGAGGCCGTGGGGAGGTCGAGCTCGACGGGCGGGACCTGCACGCCCAGGGGATCGGCCGTTTCCGAACAGGCCGCCGCGACCAGGGCGGCGGCGAGGGCCAGGGAGGCCCGGAGCGAGGTACGGGAGGTGAACATGGGAAGGCGTCCTTTCTGAATGGGACGCCCGAGGGGGGGGATGCATCTCAACGGTGCACGCCGTCCAGGACGGGGCGCAAGGTTTTTTTTCGCCCCCCCGCACCCGTACCGATCCGACAGGCGTCTCCGCTGCGGGGTGGCGGGGTGCTTGGACGGAGGCCGCCGTGGTGCTACTGGTGGTGGGAAATCCCCCGACCGGGGGCGGGCTCGTGGAACGGCGGAGGCCATGGCGCGACGAGGACGGTGCGGGGACGGCCCCCGGTCGCGGGGTGGACGGACCCCGGACGGCGACGGGACCCCGGACGGACGGTCGGAAGGACGCGGATCGGGCGGAGGGCGGGCGGTGAGCGGTTCGGGCGAGGGCGGGTGGACCCGCCTGGGGCCGGCGGACACCGGCGGGCTCTGCGACCTGGAACTCCATCACCCGGCCGGCGCCTTCGCGCCGACCCCGGCGAGCCGCGTGGCGGTCCGGGCCGTGGCGCGCGAGGCCGCGCGTCTGGAGGGGCACGGGCTCGACTGGGGGTCCGGGATCGGCGTCCTGGCCCTGGTGGCCGCCCACCTCCCCTCCGTCGCCCACGTGACCGGGCTCGAGCTGGAGGAGGTCGACGTGCGGGCGGCCCGGGCCAATGCCGAGCGGCTCGGGCTCGCCCACCGGACCCGCTTCGTCCGGGCCGACTCGTACCGGCCCCTCTTCCCGGAGGACCGGACGTGGGTGGACGGGCTCCGGGGGCGGGTGTCCTTCATCCTGGCCAACCCGCCCTCCTCGAGCCCCGTGGACGACGGCTTCGGCTTCCGCCGGGCGGTGGTGCGGGGGGCGCCGGACTTCCTCCGCGCGGGCGGGCGGATCCTGCTCAACGTCTCCAGCCAGTACGGGGAGGCGCGGGTGCGGGGGCTGCTGGAGGAGGCTCCGGGCTTCGTCCACGAGGGGGTCGTGGCCTCCACGGGCTGGGTCCCCTTCGACATGGCCCGCCCGGACCTGGCCCAGGACGTGCGCGCCTACGCCGCGGAGGAGGAGCGGGGCGGCCTGCCCTACGACTTCCGGCACCCCGACGACCCGGAGCGCCCCCTCACCGCCCGGGCGGCGCTGGAGGAGCACCGGCGCACCGGGCGGAGCCCCCTCTCCCGGTGGCAGGTGCACGGCTTCGTGATGGGCGGCTGAGCCCGGGGCGGCGGGAATCTTGCAAGCCCGGCGTCGCGGACGGGCGGGAGGCGGACGGCGCCGCGGCCTCTCTCCGCACGGGAGCTCCGGCGCCACGAGGGGAGGGTCGGTGGCCGAGGACCGGAGCGGAGGGGGAGGCGAGCTGGGCGCGCCCTCCCTGGTGGCGCTGGCCACCGGGGGGATGGTGGGGGGCGGCATCTACGTGGCGCTGGGCGTGGTGGTGGAGGCCGCGGGCCGGTGGGCGTGGCTCTCCTTCCTCCTGGCCGGGATCGTGGCCGTGACCACGGCCCACGCCTACGCGGCGCTCTCCAACCACTTCGAGGCCGGTGGCGGGGCCTTCGAGTTCCTCGAGGACGTCGACCGGCGAGGGCTGGCCGGCTCCCTCTCCTGGGTGCTCCTTGCCGCCTACACCCTCACCATCGCGCTCTACGCCTACGCCTTCGGCGAGTACGTGGCCCACGCCTTCGACCTGGGCGCGCCGTGGCCCAAGGGCCTGGCCGTGGGCGGGCTGGCCCTCCTCACCGGGCTCAACCTGGCCGGCCTGGGGAAGCTGAAGGGGGTGGAGATCGCCATCGTCTCCGGCAACCTCCTGGTGCTCCTGGCGCTGGCGGCCGTGGGCATGATCGGGTTCTGGTCCCCCGAGGCGCTGGTGGCGCCCGAGGGGCCCATGCCGGTGTGGGACGCCTGGATGGGAGCGGCGGCGATCTTCGTGTCGTACGAGGGCTTCCAGCTCCTCACCTACGAATACGAGGAGGTGGACCGTCCGGAGCGGATCCTGGGCCCCGGGCTCGTGGGCTCCGCCGTGGCCGTGGTGGCCATCTACGTGGCCGTGGCGCTGGGGGCCACGATGATCGCCGGGGCCGGCACCGTCATCGAGCGGAAGGGCGTGGCCCTCTCCGTGGCCGCCGAGCAGGCGGTGGGGGCCCCGGGGCTCTGGGCCCTCACGGTGGCCGCCGCCTTCGCGACGTCGGCGGCCATCAACTCCACGCTCTTCTCCTCGGCCAAGCTGGCCCGTCGGGTCTCCGACGACGGCGAGCTCCCGGCGTGGCTCGACCACCGCAACGACCGGGAGGTGCCGGACCGCGCGGTGCTCGTCCTGTCGGGCCTGGCCGCGCTCCTGGCCTGGGTGGGCTCCCTGGGAGGGCTGGTGGAGGCCGCCTCCCTGGCCTTCCTGGCGGCCTTCGGCGTGGTGCACGTCGTGGCGTGGCGGGAGGGCGTGGGCCGCCGGTGGGCCTCGGCCCTGGCCGGGGCCGTGGGTGGGGTGATCCTGGTCCTCCTGCTCTACCGGCTCGCCACCACGAAGCCCGTCCCCCTGGCCCTGATCCTGGGCGTGTTCGGCGTGAGCTTCCTCCTCCGGCCGTGGCTCCTCCGCCACGCCCGGACGGAGGGCGGTGGCTGAGGGCCGAGCCCCGTCCCGTCAGCCCCCGCCGGGCCCCGCCTCCACGTACACCGGTCGGCTCGCGAGCACCGGCTCGCCCCGGGGGAGGTCGAGGCGGAGGTGCAGCGTGTACTCGCCGGGCTCGAGCTCCGGGAGGGTGAGGTCCAGGGAGCGGAAGACCGTCTCCACCCGGTCGGGGCCCGTGTCGGAGAAGGTGATCTCGACCGGGCGGTCCGGCTCCACCACGCCCAGGAACTCCCCCACCCGCTCCAGGAAGCCGGGCCGCCCCCGGGTGAAGCCGACGGTGACCCCCACCGGCTCCTGCACCCCCAGCCCGTAGACCTCCCAGGCCAGGGTCAGCTCCTCCCCGACCCGGATCCGGACCCCGGGGCGCACGTGGGGCACCGCCGCCGCAAGCGAGTCCACGGCGGGCGCGCCCTCCCGGAGCAGGAGGAGATCCGAGACCGCCACCTGGCCGGGGAAGATCGGCTCCTGCTTCACGCCCTGGCGGGCCCGCCAGGCCCGGCCTCCGGCCTCGTCGAGCACCTCGAGGCTGCTCACCCAGCGGCCCGGGCGGGCCTCCACGGCCAGCACGCCCTCGGCGCCGTCGGCCTCGAAGCGGAGGGGCGCCCCGCCGGACTCGGGCAGGAGGAAGAGCGCCGCCTCCACGTCGTCGGGGACCGCCCGGAACGGATCCTCGGCGAGCCCGGCGGCGGTGGGGGCCGGGTCGGGCCGCCAGGCCGCCACCACCAGCATGCGGTCGCCCCGTCGGAAGCGGCCCACCTGGGTCTCCAGGGCCCGCATGTCCGGCGCGTAGGGAGGCGCGTACCACGCCCGGGCCTCCCGGGGGGCCGTGATCCAGCTCTCCGGCGGAACGTCGGCCGGGGCCTCCAGGAACCGCTCCGGGAAGATGTAGCCGCGGCTCCCCGGGTCGTGGTGCCCGACGACGCGGCGCGTGTCCTGGAGCTGCATGGGGGCCACCCGCTCCGGATTGTGGGTCCGGCTGTAGCCGGTGTTCCGGCCGTAGCGGACCAGGACCTCCTCCAGGTCCTCCTCCCAGAACATGCCCTGGGGGTTCTCGGCGTCCTCCTGGTTCCGGGCCTCGACCCAGCGTGCCAGGTGGTCGGTGCGGCGGTCGTTCCCCGGGACCAGGAAGAGGGGGTCCGACAGGCTCCAGAAGAGCGCCCGTCGGGCCTCCGCCTCTTCCTCGGGGAGGTCCTCAAGCTCGTCGAGGGCGTCTCCGGTGAGGAGGTAGCCCAGGCCCGTCCACTCCCTCCGCACGTCGTCGGGCATGGTGGCCAGCGCGTCGGCGAAGTCGTCCTCGGCCTCGAGCCAGGCGCCCCGGACGTGGCGGGAGTACCCCAGGAGGGCGTGGCACCACCACGTCTCCTCGATGCCGCAGTCCCCGGCCACCTGCTCGGCGTACCGGGGGTCCCGCTGCTCCACCAGGTAGTGGACGAGCTGGCCCAGGAGCCACGGCGTGCGCACCACCTCGTACGTCTCCAGGAGGACCCCGATGAGGCCTCGTCGAGCGCGGTCCGTCTCGGGGGGCTCGGGGGGGAACGACTCCTCCTCCGCGCCCCCGAACCAGATGCAGATCCGTCCGATGCGCTGGTCGCAGCTCCCTTCGCCCTCGAGGCGGGAGACGGGGATCCGGCTCCGCCGGAGCCGCTCGAACGCGGCCTGCTGCTCCCGGGCGCGCTCCAGCGCCTCCCGGGGCTCGGTGGGTGGCCCCTCCTGGGCCGTCCCGCCCAGGGGACCGGCCGCGAGGGCCAGGGCGAGGCAGGCCGCCGCGCGCCCGAGGCGGACGGGGAGGGTCGGGTGGGGCATGGCGGCGGGCTCCTGGAGACGGGGGGTCTCCCGGACGTACACCGCCGGCGGAAGGGGCGGTCCCGGCCGTGGAGGGGTCGTCCTCCGGTCCGGGGCCGGGGGGGCGGCCCTGGGGGTGCGTGTCCGGTGGCCGACCCCTTCCGCGCAGGGGAGGGGAGACACCCCGACCCGGGAGACCCATGGCGCACCAGACGACGGAGCAGGCGACGGATCAGGCGGAGGCACAGGCCACGCTCGAGGCGACGCTCAAGGACGAGATCCTCCGGATGTACCAGGAGGTGGCCGAGAACCCCGAGGCCGAGTTCCACTTCTACCACGGCCGCGAGGCCGCGGAGCTCTTCGGCTACGACCCCGAGGAGCTGGACGCGGTGCCCGCCGGGGCCGTGGACTCGTTCGCCGGGGTGGGCAACCCGCTCCTCCGCGCCGACATCCAGCCCGGCGAGACGGTGCTGGACCTGGGGAGCGGCGCCGGGCTGGACAGCATCCTGGCCGCCCGGCGCGCCGGGCCCGACGGCGCGGTGATCGGCGTGGACCTGAACCCCGTCATGTGCGACAAGGCCCGGGCCCACGTGGCCGAGTCCGGCGCCGTCCTGGACTGCCGGTCGGGCCGCATGGAGGAGATCCCGGTCCCCGACGAGTCGGTGGACGTGGTCCTCTCCAACGGGGTCATCAACCTCTCCTTCCGGAAGCGGAAGGTCATGGAGGAGATGTACCGGGTCCTCCGTCCGGGTGGGCGGATCTCCATCACGGACATCGTGAGCGGGAAGCAGCTCTCCCAGAACATCGTGAACGACCCCAAGCTCTGGGCGTCGTGAATCGGAGGCGCTCTCCTGGAAGGAGAGATGTTCCGGCTCCTGGAGGAGTCCGGATTCCAGAAGGTCCGCTCGGCGGTCGTGCCGCGCTTCCGCTTCCGCCAGGACTCGACCCAGCGCTCGGCGGAGGCGTACGGCGTGAAGGCCGTGATGATGACCGCCCTCAAGCCCGAGGGCTGATCGGGTCGGGCGGTCGCGCGGGGGGCGGCGGCGGCGTAGCGTAGCCGGGAGGGGCGGCGGGGAGCGCCGTCCGTCCCCCGCGTCCCGCCCGCCCTCTCCGGATCCGCCGTGTCCGAGTCCCTCCGCACCCGCCTCGCCCGCTGGGGCTTCAACCTCTTCCCCGCGTACGTGGGGACCGGGGCGCGGATCACCCACATCCGGGCGGACTGGCGCCACGTCCGCGTCCGCCTGCCCCTGAGCTGGCGCACCCGCAACTACGTGGGGACGATCTTCGGCGGCAGCATGTACGGGGCCGTGGACCCCCTCTACATGATCATGCTCATGAAGACCCTGGGGGACGGGTACCGGGTGTGGGTGAAGTCGGCCGAGGTGCGGTACCGGCGGCCGGGGCGGGACACGCTGCACGCCTCCTTCACGCTGACCGACGAGCTCCTGGAGGAGCTGCGGGCCGCCCTGGCGCGGGGCGAGCCGGTGGAGCGGGTCTTCACGGTGGAGCTGGTGGACGCCGACGGGGAGGTCCACGCCACGGTCGACCAGGTGCTGCACCTGCGGCGGATCGCGGGCGAGGAGGGGCGGACATCGTAGCGTCGCCGGAGGGGCCCCCCACCCATCGGCTCCGGCGGCCGGGGCTTCCCCTGGCGCTCCTCCTGGCCGCCCTCGCCCTGGCGCCCGCCGGCACGGGAGCGCAGGAGAGCGGGGCGGGCACCGAGGGGTGGGCCGGAGGGCCTCCCCATCGGGTCTGGCTGGCCGGGGGGCTGGGGGCGGGAGGCGGCTCCGACGTGGAGGGGGGCGCGGGCCTGGTGCAGCTCGTGTGGCAGAGGGGACCACACCACGTCGCGCTGCGCACCGTGGGGATCACCGACTTCTACGACGCGACGTCGGACGTGGGCGTCCTCTACGGCCGGACCCGGACGGCGTCCTGGGGCCACGCGGCCGTGGCGGCCGGCCTGGCCGGGGTGCACCTGGACCGGTGCGGCGACGGGTCCTTCGACGGGTGCTGGGCCGTCGGTGTCCCGGTGGCCGCCGAGGCCGCCCTCCAGACCCTCGTGGCGGGCCTGGGGGTCCAGGCCTTCGCCAACCTCAACACCCGGGCTCCGTACGCCGGTCTGGTCCTCTTCTTGCAACTAGGATGGATGCCGTAGACGGCATCCCCCAGGGGCTCGCCGTCCTGCCCAATCCACCGGCGTCCGCGGGTCCGTGCCCCGGCGCCGACGGACGAGGAGGACCCATGAAGAATCGACGAAAGGCCTTGATCCTGGCCGCCGTTCTCATCGCGCTGGCGCTGGTGGGGGTGACCCCCAGCACGCTCTGGGCCCAGGCCGCTCCTCCGGGAGCCGCCGCCACGTCCCAGTGGGTCTCCTTCCCCGACGGCGCCCGGCAGCAGGCGCTGCGCTTCTACGGGCAGCGGGACGCCCGCTCCGCGCGCCCGCTCCCGCCGGGCATCCGGAAGAAGCTCGATCGCGGCCGCCCCCTTCCTCCCGGGATCGCCAAGAAGGTCGCTCCGGCGCCCCTGGCCCGGCGCCTCGGCGTCCCCGACGGCTTCCAGCTCCTGGAGGCGGGCACGAACCTCCTCCTGGTGGAGGCGGCCACGGGGCTCGTCCACGACCTGATCCGGGGGCTCGTCTCCTAGACGGCGCCCGCGCCACCGGAGGCACCCGACCCGCCGCTCCCGCTCCGGGGGCGGCGGGTCTTCGTCATCCCGTGCTCTGCATGGCCGCGGCCACGCCGTTGATGCTGAGGAAGAGCGCTTCCCGAAGCGCCTCCCGCCGGGCCTCGTCCTCGGAGCCCCGGAAGCGCCGCAGCAGCTCGAGCTGGAGGAGGTTCAGGACGTCGGTGTAGGGATTCCGGAGCTCGATGGAGCGCTGGATGACGGGCTCGTTGTCCAGCAGCTCGTCCTGGCCGGTCACCGCCAGCACGGCCTCCCGCCCCCTGCGGAAGTCCGCCACGATCCGCTCGTGGAGCCCCGGGTCGTCCACCTCCCGCCGGGCGAGCGCGTCGTAGGCGGCCGCCACGGGCAGCCGGGCCCGGGCCATCTCCCGCTGGGCGTTGTCCACCACCCCCCGGAAGAACGGCCAGCCCCGGTACAGCTCCCCCAGCGCTTCGGCTCCGTCCTCCTCCACCACCGAGGCCAGGCCCGCCCCGGTCCCGTACCAGCCCGGGACGATGTAGCGGGCCTGGGTCCACGCGAAGACCCACGGGATGGCCCGCAGCCCCGAGAAGGCCACCTCCGACGAGGAGCCCCGGGAGACCGGCCGCGAGGCGATGGGGAGGCGGCTGATGTGCTCGATGGGCGTGGCGCAGGTGTACCACGACCAGAAGCCCTCGTCGTCGATCAGGCCCCGGTAGGCGTCCATGGAGCGCCGCGCCACCCGGTCCAGGAGCTCGGCGGCCCGGGCGGAGGGGGCCGCGCCGGGGTGGGCCCGGTCGGCCCCCTGCCCGGCCTCGCTGTCGCCGGCGTCCGCCCGTCCCGCGTCCGAGGCGGAGCGGAGGACGGCGGTCACGACCTGCTCCAGGTGCCGGCGGGCCAGGTCGGGCAACCCGTAGCGGAAGGAGATGACCTCCCCCTGCTCGGTGAAGCGGATGCGCCCGTTGTGGGTGGAGGGCGGCGTGGCGCCGATGGCGCGGCTGGCCCGGCCGCCTCCCCGACCCACCGTGCCGCCCCGGCCGTGGAAGAGGCGGAGCTCCACGCCGTGGGCCCGGCACACCCGCCCCAGCTCGTCCTGGGCGAGCTGGAGGGACCGGTTGGCCATCCAGTAGCCCCCGTCCTTGTTGCTGTCGGAGTAGCCCAGCATGATCTCCTGGAGCCCCCCCCGGGCCTCCAGGTGCTTCCGGTAGAGCTCGCTGGAGAAGAGGGCCTCCATGCGATCGCCGGCGGCCTCCAGGTCCTCGACGGTCTCGAAGAGGGGCACGAAGTCCAGCGCCGACCGGACCCGGTCCCCCTCCACGGCCCACAGGCCGGTCTCCTTGGCCAGGAGCATGGGCTCCAGCAGGTCGCTCACCGAGTGGGTCATGCTGACGATCCAGCTTCCCACGGCGTCGGGCTCCCGGTCCACGGCGTCCCGCACCACCCGGAAGGCGGCCACCAGCTCCGCCGACTCCTCGGGGAGCTCCGCGCCCGGGGGGAGGAGGGGGCGGGGGTTCCCGAGCTCCCGGACCAGGAGCTCCTGCCGGGCCTCCTCGCCCAGCGAGGCGTAGTCGTCCTCCACCCCGGCGGCCGACAGGAGCGCCGCCACGGCCCGCTCGTGGACCTCGCTGTGCTGCCGGAGGTCCAGGGCCGCCAGGTGGAAGCCGAAGGTGCGGGCCAGGACCCGGGCCCGGGCCAGGCGTCCGTGGCGTGCCACCTCCCTGAAGCCCGCCTCCTCCAGGCTCCGGGCCAGGAGGTCCAGCTCGTCGGCGAAGCTCCGGGCGTCCCATTCGCGGGCCCCGGCCCGGGCGGACGCCTCCGACCCCCCCCCGGCGCCGCCGGAGTCGGACCGGGCCTCCTCCAGGAGCCCCCGCAGCCGCACCAGGAGGTGGCCGACCTTCCGGCGGTACGGCTCGTGCCGCCAGGCCCGCTCCTCCTCGGGGGGGAGCGGGGCCTCCTCGGCGTCCCGCTCCAGCGACGCGGCCAGGTCGGCCGGGGTGGAGAGCTGGCGTCCCGACAGGCTGAGCTCGTCCCGGAGCGCCTCCATCTCCCGGACGTGGCCCTCCAGGGCGGCGCGGCGCTGCACGGCGAAGGTCCACCGGGTGACCCCGGCCGTGACGTTCGGGTTGCCGTCCCGGTCGCTCCCGATCCACGACCGGTAGCGGAGGAACGCGGGGAGCTCCGGATCGGCGTCCCAGCGGCGGCGCAGCGCCCGGCGCAGGTCGGCGTGGATGCGGGGCACCGTGTCCCAGATCACCCCGGAGAGGAAGTGCAGCCCCTGGAGCACCTCGTCCCGCACCCCCGGGCGCTCGGAGCGCACCTCGTCGGTGGCCAGGAGGATCAGGATCTCCTCGAAGAGGGCGTCCCCCAGGAGCTGCTCCTCCTCGGGGGTGACGTCGGCGCGGCGGAGGCGGACCAGGCGCTCCGCGATGCGCCGCTGCTTCTCCAGGACCGTGCTCCTCCGGGCCTCCGTCGGGTGGGCGGTGAGCGTGGGCTGGATGTCCAGCCGCCCCACCACCTCCAGGACCTCGTCCAGGGAGCGGCCCGCGTCGGCCAGCCGGTCCACCGTCTCGCCGATGCTCTCGGGGCGCGCGGCCTCGCTCCCCCCTTCCCGGGCACGCTCCCGGTTGACCCGGATGATCTCCTGCTTCTCCGCCTGGTTCACCAGGTGGAAGAAGGAGGTGAAGGCGCGCAGGAGCGCGGTCAGGCCCTCGTCGTCCTGGGCGGCCACGCGCTCGGCGGCCTCCTCCCGGACGCGGGCGGCCTCGTCGGGGCTCGACTCCTCCAGCTCCGCCGCCCGACGGCACGCCAGACGCAGCTCCTCCACCAGGCGGAAGGTCTCCTCGCCCCAGCGGGTGCGGACCGCCTCCCCGAGCATGGCGCCCAGGAGGTTCACGTTCTGGCTCAGGGGCCGGGAGATCCCGGTGCCCTCGCTGCGCACGTCGAGGCCGGTCCAGCGCGTCATGCGGATCTCCTCCGTGGGGGACGGGCCGCCGCGGAGGGCGGGGCCCGGAGCGTCGTTCGCCACCCACGCATAACCCGGGCCGCCGCCTCGGGTCCGAGGTGCGCTCGGGACCCGTCGGCCCCCCGGAACCGGGGCGGGCTGGCCCCGGGAGCGCCCGACCCGCACATTGTCCGCATGCTGCCACCCCCGCCGGGCTCCGGACGCATCGCCGCCGCCGCACCCCCCGCCCCCGAGGCGGAGTGAGGGCGCTCCCCGTCCACGGGCCCGAGACCGTCGGGAGCCCGGCGCTCCGCGACACGCTGACCGGCGTGTCCATGGACCGGAGCGTCCCCCTGGTCTGGCGCCGCACCGCCCCCGGGGGATCCGCGAGCGAGCTCCTCCAGGGCGCCCGGGTCTTCGGGGAGATGGAGCCGGCGCTTCGGAACGGCGCGGACGCCGTCGGGGAGATCCTGGGGCGCCCCCTGGAGCTCCGGCTGGAGCGACGCCTGCTGGCGCTCCGGGGCATCCGGGTCGACACGTTCCGGGAGGACGGCGAGGTCGGACCGACCTACCGGGGCTCCTTCTTCAACTGGGGGAAGGTGTGGACGCCCGGCGGGGAGGTGCTCTCCTGGGACCCCCGGCCGCCGCGGCTGTACCGGAGCTGCCTCCGGGACGCCTCGGGGACGGAGCTGCTCCGCCTCCGCCCGGCGTTCCTCCGGCTCCTCCACACCGAGACCCGGGTGGAGATCCGGCCGGCGGGGTGGGCCCGGCGGGACCTCCCCGAGCTCCTCCTCCTGGCCTGGTTCCTCCGGCTCCACTCCGAGTCCCGGGGGCGCGTCTTCCAGCGCTGAGCCCGGGCACGGCCTTCCGCCGCGACTCCCCCCGGCCCCCGTCCTGGCACCAGCCCCCCGGGGCCCGCACATTGAGCGGACCACACCGGACGGAGGAACCGATGAAGATCCAGGAGATTCTGGCGGGGAAGGGTCGGGAGGTCGTCACCATCGAGGAGGACCGCACCGTGCTGGAGGCGGTGCGCCGGCTCGTGGACCACGGGATCGGGGCCCTGGTGGTCGTCCGGTCCGATGCCCCGGTGGGCATCCTCAGCGAGCGGGACGTGCTCCACCTCGCGGCCCACGCGTCCGGGGGGCTGGGCGACCTCACGGTGGGCAGCTGCATGACCCGGGACCTGGTCACGACCGAGCCGGGCTCCGACCTCCAGGCCATGATGGGCGTCATGACGCGCCGCCGGATCCGCCACCTCCCTGTGGTGGAGGGCGGCCGCCTCGTGGGGATCGTCTCCATCGGCGACCTCCTCAAGGCCGCCCAGGAGGTGGCCGAGCGGGAGAACACCCACCTCCGCCACTACATCCAGGGGACGGCCTAGCGCCCTCCGCGCCCGTCAGGGCGCCGCCAGCCGGGCCTCGATCCCGGCCGACGCCACGGGCCCCAGCTCCGCCCGTCCCGCCAGCGCCCGGTGGAGGAGCCGCCGGCCGCGCCGGGGGTCGCCGGCCTCGAGGAGGGTCAGGCCCGCCAGGCGGAGGACGGCGGGCGGCGGCGTCCCCCATGCCACGGCCCGCTCCGCGGCGTCGGCGGCTTCGTGGAGGCGGCCGGCGCGGGCCAGCACCCAGCCCAGGGTGGCCCAGGCGCCCCGATCCCGGCGCAGCTCCACGTCCCGGCGGGCGTAGGCCACCGCCGTGGGCCGCGTGGCGGGATCCCCGGCCAGGACCTGCGCCAGCGGACGGAGGTTGAGCCGCTCGGTGACGGGGTCCCCGGTGGCCGTCTCCAGGAAGGCCGCCCGGTAGGTCCGGGCCCGCACGGTGTCGCCCCGGGCCGCCGCGATCTCCTCCAGCACGGGGTACAGCTCCAGGTGGCCCCCGTTCGCCAGGGCGCGCCGGAAGAGGGCCTCGGCCGCCGGCAGGTCCTCGTCCACCCCGTACGCCACCCAGGCCAGCGCCTCCACCGCCGGCGGATAGCCGGGCACCAGGGAGAGGGCTTCCCGATAGCGGGCCACGCCGGCCCGGGTCCGGCCGGCGTGGTGCAGGAAGGTCCCGGCCTCCACCCGGGCCCACGCCCGGACCAGGGGGGACTCGGCGTACGCGTCCACCAGGCGCGTGGCCTCCTCCATGAGGCGGGCGGCGGCCTCCACGTCTCCGAGGCCGTCGAGGAGGCGGGCCTCCCGGGAGAGGAGGGCGGGCGTGGGGTGCACCGTCTCGGTCCGCTCCAGCAGCGTGCGAGCGGGTCCGTAGGCGCCGTCCGCCCAGAGCGCGTCGAAGAGGCGGAAGCGGCCTCCCGGATCCCCCGCCGGAGAGAGCCTGGCCGCGCGGCGGGCGTGGCGCAGGGCGCCGGGGACGTCGTGGACCGCCAGCGCGGCCTCCGCCGCCATGCCGTGGACGGCGGGGTCGCGGGGGTAGCGCGCCTCGAGCTCGTCCAGGAGGCGCCCGGCCTCGGCGAGCTCCTCACGGGTGCCGTAGGCCCGGAAGCGCGCCAGGTGCAGCCCCACCAGGGCCCGCCGGGACAGGGGCTCGTCGGGTCGGTCCGCCAGGCGCGCGCGGTGGAAGGCCACCGCGTCCGCCGAGACGCCGGCCGGTGCCGGGCGGCTGGCCAGCGCGACGGAGAGGACCTCCAACGGAAGGGCCCGATCCGGGGTCGCCGCGGGGTCGGGCCCGGCGCCGACGGCGAGGACGAGGGCCGCCGTCACGAAGGCCGCGACGAGGGCCAGGAGGGGTTCTACGGAGGCGCGGGAATCACGGGCCATGGGAGTCGTTCCGTCGGGAGGGGGCGGGCGCCCCGGAGCGGGGCGCCCGCGGAGTGGGCGTGGCCCGGGCGTCAGTTCGGGCCGGCGAGGTAGGGGAAGGTCAGGGGAAAGGCGCGGTCGTTGGCGTCCACGTTGTCGCTCTGGAGGGACTCGACGCCCACCACCACGGAGAGGGCCACGTCCACCGCGTCGTCGGCGGGAGCCCGCCCGGTGAGCTGCGCGAAGCTCGTGGCCGACGCGCCCAGGCTCACCGGGAGCTCGTCGGGCAGGAGGAGGGCCGCCGTCGCCGACGGGTCCGGGTTGGCCACGGCGCCGAGGACGGTCTCGAAGAGGCCGGTGTAGGTGGCCACGTCGTCGGCCGGAGAGGCGGTGTTGTAGTCGGTCTTGCTGAACTGGGGCGGGTGGTTGAAGACGGTGTTCAGCGCCGGGATGCCCACCCGGTCCACCTGCCGGTACGTGAAGCGCGCGCCCGTCCCGACGAGCCCGACGCTCAGCGTGCCGGCGGCGTCGGTGTCGATCTCGAGGGCGGCCTCGCGCGCCCCCTCGTCGGAGGGGTCGAAGGTGACCGCGACGTCCACGGAGGCGCCGGGGGCCAGGGTGGTGCCGGAGGGGGCGGCGCGGATCCCGAAGTCGGCGGCGCCCGAGCCCACGAGGCGGGCCGAGCCCAGCAGGACGGACAGGGTGCCGGTGTTGGTCAGGGTGACGGTGCGGGGGCCGGTGGAGCCGAGCTCCACCTCCTGGTCGCCGAAGGAGACGGAGGCCTGGCCTACGGTGACGGTGGCCACGGCGGGCTCGAAGGGCGCGTCGCCCTCGTCGCAGGCGGCGACGAGGGTGAGCGCCGCCACCAGGGCGGGAGCGAGACGGCGGAGAGAGGTCGGTGTGCGCATGGGTCGATGGGTCCTCGGATGGGGTTCGGAGAGAGAGCTGGGGGGGGGCGTGGGGCGGGTGGCTCAGTCGCGGACGCTGGTGGCGCTCCAGACGTAGAAGGCGTCGGTCGTCCCGATGCCCAGCGCCTCGGCCACCCGCGCCTTGGGGACCTCGACGACGATGGCGAGGACGTTGGTCCCGGCCAGGTCGTCGGTGGCCTCGGGGTCGAAGGCGAGGGTCTGCTCGTCCTCGCTTCCGACCTGCTCGCCCAGCGCGGCGCCGAAGGCGGCGTTCAGCACGCTGGTGACGCTGCGGTCCCCGAAGAGGTCGATGTAGAAGGGGTCGTCCCGGGGGCCCGCGAAGGCCCGCACGCCCTCGCCGCGGATCTCGGCGCCCAGGGCGCCCCGCACCGAGGGAGCCGCCACGATGCGGCCGGTGGTGCCGCCGTCGGCGCTCACCCGGACCGGCCCGCGGACGTCCACGGTCTGGTCGGGGCCCGAGCCCACGAAGGCCACCTGGATCACCGCCTCCTCCACGCCGTCGCGCTCGCGGTCGAGCTTGAACTCGTAGAGACCGTCGGGATTGAAGGCTGCCTCGGCCGTGGCGGAGCCGGGGGTGAGGAGGGGGTTCACCGTGAGGGCGAAGACCATGTGGTCCCCGCGGGTGAAGACGTAGAGGTCGTTCGCGTCGAGGTTGCCTTCGGAGGTGTCGGGCGAGTCGGCGTGGTCCGCGGCGCCGAGGCCGTCGGGGCCGTCCAGGGCGACGCCGGCGGCCAGGGCGCCGAGGGCGCCGGCCAGGATGCCGGCGCGGAGGAGGGTCGGGGGACGCATGGGGTGTCTGCCTTGTGTGGGTGATGCGGAGGCGGGCTCCGCGTGCTGTCTTCACCCGGGCTACGTCGGCAGACCCCGGAGCGGATTGGTCCGGGGAGGGAGCGGGGGCGGGGGAGCGCCCCGGAGGAGGGGGGGGACGGGGTGGTCGGGGGCTACTGGGCCGCCGACCACTCCCCCACCAGGAAGGGCGCCGAGGTCGGCTGGGGCGAGCCCCCGGCCGGCTCCTCGGTGACGGCCCCGATCTGGAAGTCCGCCCCGGCCGGCGCCGAGCGGCGGACCACGGCGGTGCCCGCCGCGTCGGTCTGGAAGGTGCCGAGGCTCACCGGGTCGGACCCCGGCGCGATGCCCCAGAGCTGGTACACCCGCCCCTCGGGGGCCGGGGGGAGGTCGAAGGCCGTGACCAGGAGGGTGGCGGTGGCCGTGTTCCAGAAGAGGCGGGCGGACGGGGGCCGGTCCGTGGCGCCCAGGGTGGCGGTGCGGACGTCGGCCCCGAGGACGGTGGCCAGGAGGGAGTCCCGCTCCTCCAGGTCCGAGCGGAGGTCGGCCAGCGCCGCTTCCGTGGACTCGAGCTGCCGGGCGAGGGTGCCGCGCCGGTCCTCCAGCCGCTGGGCGAGGACGCCCAGCCCCAGCGCCACCACCAGGCCCGCCGCGGCGGCCAGCCAGGGGAGGCGCGCCGGGCCCCGCGCCGGAGGCTTCCCGGCGCCTCCCGGCTCCACGGCGAGGCGAGGAGCGGCGGCGGGCGGCCCCTCGGCCGCGGCCCGGGCCAGGACGCGCTCCCGGAGCTCCGGCGGGGGGGCGTGGGGCTCCACGGCGTGGCCCAGCCCGCCGGCCACCTCCCGGTACGCGTCCACCTCGGCGCGCAGCTCGGGATCCCGGGCCAGCCGCTCCTCGAACGCCCGGCGCTCGTCGTCGTCGAGGGCGTCCAGGACGTACGCCGGCGCGAGCTCGATCCAGCGCGTCTCGCTCATGCTTCCCCCGGGGTTCGGGCGTAGCGCTCCCGCAGCTTCTTCATGCCGTCCCGGAGACGGGTCTTCACGGTGCCGAGGGGCTCGGAGAGGTGGGCGGCGATCTCGCGGTGGGTCATGCCCGAAAGATAGGCCAGGGAGATGACGGACCGCTGCTTCTCCGACAACGTCCCAAGCGCCTCCCGGATGACGCGGCGGCGATCGCTCCGCTCCGTGGCGTCCTCCGGGCCGCCGGGCCGGGACACGGGAACGGCGAAGCCGGCGGGCTCCCCCTCCGCGCTCCGCTCCTCGGCGTCCCCCCGGCGACGCCTGGACCGGATCCGGTCCAGCGCCCGGGACCGGGCCACCACGTTCAGGAAGGCGCCCACCGAGCCGCGGCTCTCGTCGTAGCCGCCCCGCCAGAGGCTGAGGAAGGCGTCGGTGACGACCTCGTCGGCGTCGGCGGCCTCGGCGACCAGCGAGCGGGCCAGCGAGTACACGGACCCGGCGTGGCGGTCGTACAGGAGGCCGAGCGCCCGCTCGTCCCCCTCGCGCATGCGCTTCACCAGCGCGGCGTCGGAGGGGGAGGGATGGGGGTCGGCCATGGGCGGGTCCGGGAGGGGAGGCTCGACCGCATAATGACTCCGTGCGGGGGGATGTCCAAACGGCGTCACGGTTCCGGCGGAGCCGCCGACGCCCGGGGGGGAGAGGGTACGCCCCTTCTACGCCGCCGGGGGCCGGGCCGGATGGGTGGGCGCCGCCGGCGGACCTGGGCGGGCCTTGTGCGGCGCCGGGAACGGGGCATCATCCGTGGTGAGATCGCGTTCGGCACCCTCCCTCCCCTCCGCCCATGACCCCGCTTTCCGCAGACGCAGCCCTCGCACGACTCAAGGACGGGAACCGCCGGTTCGTGGCGGACGCCCTGGACGGCATCGCCGACGACGCGAGCTCCCGGCGGAGCGAGCTGGTGGGCGGCCAGGAGCCCTTCGCGGTGATCCTCGGGTGCGCCGACTCCCGGGTGCCGGCCGAGCTGGTGTTCGACCAGGGGCTCGGCGACCTCTTCGTCATCCGCGTGGCCGGGAACGTGGTGACGCCCTCCCTCCTGGGCAGCGTGGAGTACGCGGCCGCCGCGTGCGGGACGCGGCTCGTGGTCGTGCTGGGGCACACCGGGTGCGGCGCGGTGGCCGCCACGCTCCAGGAGATGGAGCGGCCCTCGCCGAACCCGTCTCCCAACCTGGCCACCATCGTGGACCGGATCCGGCCGTCCATCGAGCCCCTCCTCGACGACGGGGAGGCCCGCGATCGGGAGGCCGTCCTGGCCCGGGCGGTGCGCGCCAACGTGCGGGCCTCCGTGGCGGCGCTGGAGGCCGAGTCCGGCATCCTCGGCGACCTGGCTCGCGAGGGTGATCTCCGGATCGTGGGGGCCGAGTACTCGCTGGCCACCGGAGAGGTGGAGTTCTTCGAGGAACGCTGAGCTTCCCCGCGTCTCCCGGGGGACGTATCCTGCACCGATGCGGGATCGGCACCCACAGGGGAGGCGTCGTGCGTGGAGACGGCAGGGGCGGGGTCGGCCGGGCGCGGAGAAGCGCTCCGTGAGCCCCTCGTCGCCCCGGGACATGATGGAGGCGGTGTCCCGCTCCATGGCCGAGCGGACCGGCCATTCGGTCGACGAGTGGGTCGCCCGGGTGCGGGAGGACGGACCGGATCCCCTGGACCAGCTCGCCGTCCGGCGATGGCTGAAGGACCGCTGGAAGCTCCCGCAGAACTCGCGGTGGGCGGTGGCCCGGGCCGCGGCCCTGGAAGCGGGATGGCGCCCCCCGGCCCTCGAGGAGCAGATCGACGCCCAGTACGAGGGGGCGCGGGCAGCCCTCCGTCCCCTGTTCGACGCCCTCCGGGCCTACCTGGAGGAGCTGGGAGACGACGTCCGGGTGGAGGGGCGGAAGAGCTACGTCCCCTTCGTGCGGCGCCGGCAGTTCGCCGCGGTGAAGGCGGCCACCCGCACCCGGATCGACGTGGGGCTGCGCTACACCGAGCCCCCCGAGTCGCCTCTCCTGACCCCGGCCGACGGGCCCGGGCAGGGCACCCACCGCCTCTCCCTGGAGGCCGGGGACGAGGTGGGGCCCCAGGTCGAGGCGCTGCTGCGGGCGGCCTGGGAGCAGAACGGGTGACCTCGCCACCCAGGCTGGTGCGGCACCCCGACGCCGCCGCCTTCCTGCGCCGGGCCGGGCGCTGGCTCCTGGAGGCCGAGGCGGAGAACAACCTCATCCTGGGCATCGCGGACCGGTTGGCCATGGGGACCGCCCCCGGCTACGGCGGCCCCGTCTACCTGGCCACCCTGGAGGACGGGGAGGGCGTGGTGGGATGCGCCTTCCGCACCCCGCCCTTCCCCCTGGGCCTCACCCGGATGCCCGACGAGGCCGTCCCGGTGCTTGCCGCCGACGTGAGCGCGGTCTACCGGGACCTGCCCGGCGTCGTCGGGCCGGAGGGACCGGCCCGCCGCCTGGCCGAGCGGTGGAGCCGTCTCCGGGGCGTGGCGCCCCACCTGCACATGGAGCAGACGATCTACCGTCTGGCGACCCTGGTGGAGCCGGCGAGCCCGTCGGACGGGGCGCTGCGCGTGGCGGAGGGCTCCGCCGACGTCGAGCGGGCCGTGGCGTGGATGGCGGCCTTCCACGACGAGGTGGGGGTGTACCGCTACGACCACGAAGGGCGGGCCCGCGCCCTGGTGACCGCCGGCGATCTCTACTTCTGGGAGAGCGACGGCGCGCCCCGGGCGACCGGCGCCGCGGTGGCCCGCACGCCCCACGGGGCGCGGATCGGGTTCGTGTACACGCCTCCCGAGGAGCGGGGGCGGGGGTACGGTACGGCGCTCAGCGCGGCGCTGACCCGGACGCTGCTGGAGGAGGGCGCCCGCTTCTGCTTCCTGTACGCGGACAGCGCCAACCCGACCTCCAACGGCATCTACCGACGCCTCGGCTACGAGCCGGTGTGCCGGGTGGCGGACTACCGCTTCTCGTAGCGCCGTCGGGCATCTTGCCCACGGGCCACCCGCGTCTCCATCGTGATCCGTTCCGCGGCGCCGTCTCCCCGCCACCCCGTCCGCCCGTGTCCCGTCCCTCGTCCCCCTCCCTCCGCGGTGTCTGGATGGCGCTGTGCCTGCTCCTGGCCGCCTGCGCCACCTCCACCGACCGCCTTCCCGTCCTCGCCCCGGCCACCGACGCGCCGGAGCGCTTCTTCGTGGTCACGCCCGACGGGCCCGTGCCCGCCCAGGACGACGGCGCCTGCCGGAGCCCCCTGGTGGACCCCCGGGACGACACGCGGCTGACCATGGCCCGCTCCACCGGCTCGGTCGCCGACTACCGGGTGCCGGCGGGGCGCTACGGCGTGGCCGGGGACCACCAGCTCCTCCGGGTGGACTGTGCCACGGGACGGCCGGTGGGCGTGGTCTCGCGCTGAGGCCGCCCCCGCGCCCCGGCGAGGGCGGCGGGGCCCGGACGGCAGCCTGGTCGCGGGAAGGCGCCCGGGGCGGGGACGAGAGGGTGGACGCTGCCCGACCCCGCGATTAATACTGCACGGCCACCCCCGTTCCGCTCCCGGAGACGCACATGCCCCGCTCCACCCTTTCCGTCGTCCTCCTGACCCTCCTCCTGCTCCCGTTCCCGGCCTCGGCCCAGGACGCCAAGGACCGGGTGGCCCGTTACGTCGAGGAGCACCGCGACGAGTACGGGGCCATGGCCCAGGAGATCTGGGACCTGGCGGAGCTGGGGTATCAGGAGACCGAGAGCGCCTCCATCCTCGCCTCCGAGCTCGAGGCCGAGGGCTTCGAGGTGGAGATGGGCGTGGCCGGCATCCCCACGGCCTTCGTCGCCGAATACACGGTGGGCGAGGGCGGGCCGGTCATCGGCATCCTCGGGGAGTACGACGCCCTCCCGGGCATCACCCAGGACCGGGTGGCTCGCCGCGCGCCCATCGAGGACAAGCCGGCGGGCCACGCGTGCGGCCATCACCTCTACGGGGCCGGCTCCACGGCGGCCGCGGTGGCGGTCCGCCACTGGATGGAGGAGAGCGGGACCCCCGGGACCATCCGGGTCTACGGCACGCCCGCCGAGGAGGGGGGCGCCGGGAAGGTCTACATGGTCCGCGAGGGCCTCTTCGACGACGCCGACGTGGTGCTCAGCTGGCACGCGGGCGACGAGAACGAGGCCGGGGCCGGGAGCAGCCTGTCCAACAAGAGCGCCAAGTTCCGCTTCCGGGGCGTCAGCGCCCACGCCGCCGGGGCTCCGGAGCGGGGCCGCTCCGCCCTGGACGGGGTGGAGGCCATGAACCACATGGTCAACCTCATGCGGGAGCACGTCCCCCAGGAGACGC
>CAZMTA010000019.1:0-71648 GCA_964569085.1 uncultured Gemmatimonadaceae bacterium
CGGCGCCCTCCAGGCCCGGCCCCCGCCGCCGCCCCCGCCGGCGTCCGCCGCCCCCGTCCCCCCCTCGGGGCCGCCCGTGCGCTCCTCCCGCCCACTCCCCCTCCGCCCCGCCTTCCCATCCGCCCATCCGCCCGCCCCTCCCCCTTTACCCCGCCGCCCCTCCCCGTAGCTTGAAGGGCGGCGGGCCCTCCGCCGCGCGCGAACGCATCAGGAGCTCCACCAGGCCGGGCTCCACAACGAAACGGACGGGGACATGGCGGACTTGCAGCTCACGGGTACGGTCAAGCAGTTGCTGGAGGAGATGTCGGGGGAGAGCGCCAGGGGTCCCTGGCGCAAGCAGGAGTTCGTCCTCGAGACCGACGGCGACTACCCCAAGGAGGTCTGCATCGTCCAGTGGGGGGACAACATCGACCAGTTCGCCCTCCAGGAGGGCGAGCGCATCACGGCCCACATCGACATCCAGAGCCGCGAGTACAAGGGGCGCTGGTACACCGACGTGAAGGCGTGGCGCGTGGAGCGCGAGGCCGGCCAGCCCACCTCCCAGGTGCCCCCGGACGAGGACCCGTTCCCCCAGGCGCCCAACCCCAGCGACCCGGACGACGACCTCCCCTTCTGAGGAGGAACGGGGGGACGCGCCGCCCGGCGCGTCCCCTCCGTCCGACGTGACGGGCCCGACGGACGGGCCCTCCACCCCCACGGCCCGCGCCCTCGACCGCGAGATCGTCGCCCTCGCGCTCCCGGCCCTGGGGGCGCTGGCCGCCGACCCCCTGGTGTCCATGGTGGACACCGCCTTCGTGGGGCGCCTGGGCGTCACCCCCCTGGCCGCCCTGGGGGTGAACGCCTCGGTGTTCTCCCTGGCCTTCGTGGTCTTCAACTTCCTGGCCTACGGGACCACGCCCATGATCGCCCGGGCGGTGGGGCGAGGGGACACGGAGCGCGCCGGCCGCCTGGCGCTGGAGGCGTTCGCGCTGGCGGGGTTGGCCGGCGCGGCCGCCCTGGCCGTCCTCCAGCTCCTGGCCGTGCCCATCCTCACGGTCATGGGTGCGACCGGCGTCCTCCAGGGACCCGCTCTGGAGTACCTCCGCATCCGGGCCTTCGCCGGGCCCGCCGTGCTGATCATGACCGCCGGGCACGGCATCTACCGGGGCTGGCACGACACCCGCACGCCCCTCTACGTCAGCCTGGCCCTCAACGCGGTCAACCTGGTCCTCGACCCTCTCCTGATCTTCGGGCTGGGGTGGGGGCTGGCCGGCGCCGCCACCGCCACCGTCGTGGCCCAGTGGTCGGGCGCGCTGGCCTTCCTCTGGCTCGTCCTGGGCCGGGACCGGGACCGTCTGGGCGTCCCCCGGGGCCACCTCCCGGGCCTGGCGGACCTCGTCCCCCTCCTCCGGGTCGGCGGGGCGCTGATCGTACGCACGCTCTCCCTCATCGGGACCATGACGCTGGCCACCGCCGTGGCCACACGGGTGGGCGCCGTGGCCGTGGCGGCGCACCAGGTGGGCTCCCAGCTTTGGATGCTCCTGGCGCTGGTGGTGGACGCCCTGGCGGTCTCCGCCCAGGCGATGGTGGGCCGCTACGAGGGCCAGGTGGCGCGGCGCGCCGCGAACCGCCTCCTGGGGTGGGGGCTGGTGGTGGGGTTCGGACTGGCCGCCCTCTTCCTGGGGCTCCGCCCCTGGCTTCCCCGCCTCTTCACCGACGACCCGGACGCCCTGGCCCGGGTGGACGCGATCCTGCCCTTCGTGATCTGGATGCAGCCGCTCAACGCCCTGGTCTTCGTCTGGGACGGGGTGTTCATGGGCGCCGAGGACTTCCGCTACCTGGCGCTCCAGATGGTGCTGAGCGCGGCCGCCGCCGCCACCGTCCTCCTCCTGGTGGTCCCCATGGGGTGGGGGCTCGCCGGGGTGTGGTGGGGCATCGTGGCCCTCATGGGGGCGCGGGCCGTGACGCTGGGGGCCCGGTACTGGGGGAGCGGGGCGGTGGGCCGCGCCTGACGGCGCCGGCCGCCCTCCCCGGGAGGGGGGGTGGCATGCGCTTTGCGACTGCGGAGGGCGGCGCGCCCGGGACCGGCCTCCGCCGGCCCGGCCGTGACCCTCATCCGACCCGCTCCCACCGCTGCCCGGCGGGGGCTCGACTCCAGACGAAGCGCAGCTCATGCGACGCAACATCCTGCACGTGGGTGCGGGCAGCCTCGAGTACGAGATCCGCGAGATCGTGGGCGCCGCCGACGAGATCGCCTCCCTGGGACGCGAGCTCGTCTGGGAGAACATCGGGGACCCGGCCGCCAAGGGGGACGTGCCCCCGTCCTGGATCCGGGACATCGTCTGCGAGCTGGTGGAGGAGCCGGCGTCGTGGGGCTACTGCGACACCCAGGGCGTGCCGGAGGTGCGGGCCTTCCTGGCGGAGCGGGTGAACGCCCGGGGCGGGGTCCAGGTGACCCCCGACGACATCATGTTCTTCAACGGGCTCGGGGACGCCATCGCCAAGGTGTACGGCTTCCTCCGCCGCGAGGCCCGGGTCATGGGCCCCTCGCCGGCGTACTCGACCCACTCCTCCGCGGAGGCGGCCCACTCGGGGTACCCCCACCTGACCTACGACCTGGACCCGGACCGGGGATGGCTCCCCGACGTGGAGGACATCCGCAACAAGGTGCGCTACAACGACTCCATCGCCGGGATCCTCCTCCTGAACCCGGACAACCCCACGGGGGCCGTCTATCCGCGGGAGCTCCTGGAGGAGATCGCCTCCATCGCCGCGGAGCACGACCTCTTCGTCATCGTGGACGAGGTCTACGCCAACATCGTGTACGACGACCCGCCCTTCGTGCCCATGAGCGAATGGATCGGGAAGGTGCCCGGAATCGCCATGCGGGGGCTCAGCAAGGAGATCCCGTGGCCCGGCGCCCGGTGCGGCTGGCTCGAGATCTTCAACAAGGGCCGGGACTTCGTCTTCGCCCGCTACGTGGACAGCATCCTGGCGGCCAAGCGGCTGGAGGTGTCCTCCACGACGCTCCCCCAGCTGGCCATCCCCCGGATCATGGGCGACCCGCGCTACGAGGAGCACCTGGAGGAGCGTCGCCTGGAGTACGGGCGCAGGGCGGACGAGCTCATGGAGGAGTTCGACGGCTGCGAGCACGTCCTGGTGAACAAGCCCCGGGGCGCGCTCTACTACACGGTGAAGTTCGCCGACGGGCTCCTGAACGGGGGCCAGTCCCTGGAGCTGGACGAGGCCACGGCGCCGGTGGTGGAGCGCCTGGTGTCGGGGGTGAAGCCGGACAAGCGCTTCGTCTACCACCTCATGGGCGCCACGGGGATCGTGGTGGTGCCGCTCTCGGGCTTCCAGTCGGACCACCACGGCTTCCGGGCGACCCTCCTGGAGCCCGATCCCGAGACGCGCCGGGAGACCTTCCGGACGCTGCGCCGGGCCATCGACGAGTACGTGGCGAGCGCCTGAGGGGCGCGGGCCCGGGAGGGGCCGAGGCCCGCCGCGCGGCCGTCCCGCGTCAGCCCGCCCGCGCCACCCCCAGCTCCTCGCGCACCCGGGGCGCCACCTCGGTGCCCAGGATCTCGATGGCCTCCAGCACCCTCTCGTGCTCGATGGGCCCCACGGTGAGCTGCACCAGGAAGCGCTGGTGCCCGAAGAGCTCGTGCTGGTACAGGATCTTCTCCACGATCTCGTCGGGGCCGCCCAGGAAGAGGGCGCCGTGGAGCCCGGCCTCGGCCTCGAGGCGCGCCGGGGTGGTGGGGGGCCAGCCCCGCTCCCGCCCGATGCGGCTCATGGTCTCGGCCATGGGCCCCAGCGCGACCTCCGCCGCCGTCTCCCGGTCCCGGGCCACGAAGCCGTGGGCGTTGATGCTCACCGGAAGGGCGTCCGGGTCGTGGCCGGCCCGGGCCGCGGCCTCGCGGTAGAGCTCCACCATGGGGCGGAAGCGGGCGGGCTCCCCGCCGATGATGGCCAGCGCCATGGGCAGCCCGAGCGTGGCCGCCCGCACCACCGACTTGGGCGTCCCCCCCACCGCCACCCACACCGGCAGCGGGTCCTGCTGCGGGCGGGGCAGGACGAGCCGGTCGTCGATGGACGGCCGGTGCGTCCCCTGCCAGGTCACCCGCGCGGAGCGGCGCAGCTCCAGGAGGAGCTCGAGCTTCTCCTGGAAGAGCTCCTCGTAATCCGAGAGGTCCTGCCCGAAGAGCGGGAAGGACTCGGTGAAGGAGCCCCGCCCGGCCATGATCTCGGCGCGCCCGTCGGAGAGGAGGTCCAGGAGCGCGAAGTCCTGGAAGACCCGCACCGGGTCGTCGGACGACAGCACCGAGACCGCGCTGGTCAGGCGGATCCGCTCGGTGCGCGCCGCGGCCGCGGCCAGGGGCACGACGGGGGAGGACACGGCGTAGTCCGGCCGGTGGTGCTCCCCCACCCCGAAGACGTCGAGCCCCACCCGATCCGCGGTCTCGATCTCCTCGACCAGGTTCCGCACCCGCTTCCCGGCGTCGAGCTGGCGGCCGGTCTCGGGATCCAGGGGCGTCTCGGCGAAGGTGTAGAGTCCGATCTCCACGGGGGCTCCTCGGTGGGGTGGGGAGGTCGAGAGGAAACGGCCCGGCGGAGCGGCGGACCGGTCCGGGAGGGCCCTGGGACGAACCACCCCACGGTCTCCCAGGAGATCCACGGGGCGTTGACAGGACGATTTTTAGGCTGTACTAAATCAATACGGATTAGGTTTGCCTAAAAATATCTGCCCGAAGGTCCCATGCATCTCCGTCTCAGCCGCCCGGCGCCGTCCTTCCTCCTCGTCCTCGTCTTCCTCCTGGGCGCCGTTCCGGCGGCCGCCCAGGAGGTGCTGACGGGCCGGGTCCTCTCCCCGGACGGCCCGCTCTCCGGGGTCGAGGTGGAGGTGGTGGGCGGCGAGGCGCGCCGCACCGCCCTGACCCGTCCCGACGGGACCTTCGGGGTGACGGGCCTCCTGCCCGGCCGCTACGAGGTGACGGCCCGGGCGCTGGGCTACGGCACCCGCACCCGGACGGTGGAGGTGGCGGCCGGATCCGCGGCCCGGGTCGAGCTCCGCCTCACGGCCGAGGCCTTCGTCCTGGATCCGCTGGTGGTCACCGGCACCCTCCAGGAGACTCGGGTGGGGGACTCTCCGGTGAAGGTGGACGTCGTCTCGGCGCGCCTCCTCCAGAGGAACGCCTCGCGGAACCTCATGGAGTCCATCGGCCAGGTGAACGGCCTCTACCAGCAGGTGGACTGCGCGGTCTGCTACACCAACAACATCCGCATCAACGGGATGGAGGGCCCCTACACCGCCGTGCTCATCGACGGCATGCCCATCATGGGCGCGCTGGCCTCCGTCTATGGCCTGAACGGCATCGATCCGGCCATGATCGAGCGTCTGGAGATCCTCAAGGGTCCCCAGTCGACCCTCTACGGCACCGAGGCCATGGGCGGCGTGGTCAACGTCATCACCAAGGATCCCCGCTTCAGCCCCCGCTTCACGCTGGACGCCTCCCGGACGTCCTTCGGCCAGAACGCCCTGAACCTGGGGGCCGCGGTCTCCGGCCAGGACGCCGACGCCCTCCTCAGCGGGACGCTCCTCCACAACGACCGCTTCGTGGACGAGAACGGGGACGGCTTCAGCGACGTCACCCTGGACACCCGCCTCTCCCTCTTCGGGAAGGGCCAGCTCCTGCGCGACGGCCGTCCCTTCGCGGAGGCCTCGGCCAAGCTCTACCTGGAGGACCGCTTCGGCGGGGTCGAGGGGTGGACCGAGGCCCACCGCGGCAGCGGGGAGGTCTACGGCGAGTCCATCCGCACCACCCGGGTGGAGACCATGGGCCGGCTGCGCTTCGGACGGGCCCTGCGGGTGGAGGGCTCCTACGCCTTCCACGACCAGGACTCCTGGTACGGGGACCAGGCCTTCCTGGCCACCCAGCACGTGGGCTTCGGCCAGCTCCTCTGGGACGCGCCGCGCCGCGCCGGGCACGACGTGCTGGTGGGCGCCACCCTCCGCCTGGAGTCGTACGACGACCAGACCCCGGCCACCCCCGAGGCGCACCGCCGGGCCATTCCCGGCGTGTTCGTCCAGGACGAGTGGCGCCTGGACGAGGCGTGGACCCTCCTGGGCGGGCTCCGCCTCGAACGCTACGGGGAGCACGGCGCCGTCTTCGCCCCCCGTCTCAGCGCCCGCTGGAAGCCCCTTCCCGAGACCACGCTCCGCCTCAACGCCGGCACCGGCTTCCGGGCGGTGAACGTCTTCACCGAGGACCACGCCGCCCTCACCGGCGCCCGGGAGGTGGTCCTGGCCGAGGAGCTTCGGCCCGAGCGCTCCCGGAGCGTGGCCCTCAACCTCAACCAGGTCTTCGCCTTCGGCCGCAATCCCATGATGGTCGACCTGGACGCCTTCTTCACGCGCTTCTCCAACAAGATCCAGCCCGACTACGACGTCCACCCCGACCGGATCGTCTACGCCAACCTCCCGGGTCACGCCGAGAGTCGGGGCGTGGCCCTCTCGGTGAACCAGAACTTCACCGACCTCCCCCTGTTCTACACCGTGGGCGTGACGGTGCAGGACGTCTCGCTGGTGGAGGACGGGGTGCGGGAGGCCGAGTTCTTCTCGCCGGACTTCACGGGCACGTGGACCGTTTCCTGGACCTTCCCCGGCGAGGTCGGGCTGGACTGGACCGGCCGGATGGTGGGATCCATGCGCCTGCCGGAGTACCCGGAGCCCTTCGCCCGTGCCACGCGCTCCCGGGTGTGGTCCGTCCACAACCTCCAGGGGACCTGGACCGTGGGCGGCGGAACGCAGGTGTACGCCGGCGTGCGGAACGTCTTCGACTTCACCCAGGGAAGCCCGCTGGTGGACCCGGGCCGCCCCTTCGGCGAGGCCTTCGACACCAACTGGGTCTGGGGGCCCGTCGCGGGGCGGAGCCTGACCCTGGGGGTGCGGGTGGCCCGGGGCCGGTGAGAGCGTCGGTGGCGGCCGCCCTCCTCCTGGTGGTCCTGGCCGGGTGCGGCGGCGCGGGCTCCGGGACGGGGTCCGTCGCGCCCGCGGCCCTCGCACCCCCTCCCACGGACCTCGAGGTCCTGGGCGAGGCCGACCTGGGCTGGTCGGTGCGGACCCTGGACGGGGAGGTCGTGCGCCTGGAGGAGCTGCGGGGTCGGCCCCTCTTCGTGAATGTCTGGGCCACCTGGTGCCCCCCGTGCGTGGCCGAGCTCGGCAGCATCCGGGCGTTGATGGACGCCCTGGAGGGGAGCGACGTGGCGTTCCTCCTCGTCTCGCCGGAGGACGTCGGTACCGTGGCGCCCTTCGTGGAAGGCCTCGGGTACCCCCTCCCGGTGGCCGTGGAGCACACCCGGATGCCCGGGAGCTGGGGCGTGGCCGCGCTGCCCACGACCGTGGTGGTGGACCGGGCGGGCCGCATCGTCCTCCGGCACCGGGGAGCGGCCGACTGGAGCCAGGAGGCGGTGCGGGCCTTCCTGGCGTCGCTGGGGGAATCGTGAAGGCGGGGCTGGTCCTGGCCGCCCTGACGGCCGTCTCGCTCCTTGGGCCCCCGTCGCTGCGCGGGCAGGAGGGCTTCCGGCCCCCCCGACCGGAGATCACGCTCACCCGCGGCGGGGCCGGGGGCGCGGAGCTCCGCCTGGGCATCCCGGACGGATGGGTTCTCTACGCGCCGGATCCGGGAGGCGTCGGACTCCCCCTCGAGGTGGCGTGGTCGGCGGCGGGGCGTCCCGTGGAGCTTCCGCTGGTCTGGCCGACGGCCCAGGTGTACGGCGACCCCACGGCCCGGGTGTTCCGGGGCTCGGTGGTGGCGCGGACCCTCCAGGACGCCGCCCTGCCCGCCGGGGCCCCGCTTCGGGCGCGGGTCCGCTGGGCGCTCTGCCGGGACGATCTCTGTGTTCCCGGCCTCACCGAGGTGGAGGCGGCGGAGCCGCGGTGAGCCGGCCGGGCGGGCCCGCCGCCCTCCCTACGCCCGGTGCTCCGGGTTGGGGAAGGCGAGGTCGCAGCCGGCGTCCCACTCCTCCGGCCGGTTGCCGTGGGCCGGGACCCCGCCCGCCTCCTCGAGCATGCGCGCCATGTGGAGGAGGTTCCAGGTCATGAAGGTGGCGTTCCGGTTCGTGAAGTCGTTCTCCGGGCCGCCGGATCCCTCGTCCAGGTAGCTGGGGCCCGGCCCGACCTCGCCGATCCATCCGGCGTCCGCCTGGGGCGGGATGGTGTAGCCCAGGTGCTGGAGGGAGTAGAGGATGCCCATGGCGCAGTGCTTCACGCCGTCCTCGTTCCCCGTCACGACGCAGCCCCCCACCTTCCCGTAGTAGAGGTACTGGCCCTTCTCGTTGAGCCGCCCCGACATCGCGTAGAGCCGCTCGACGACCCGGGAGCAGACCGAGGAGCGCTCGCCGAGCCAGATGGGCGTGCCCAGCACCAGGATGTGGGCGTCCAGCACCTTCTCCACCAGGGCCGGCCAGTCGTCGGACTCGACGCCGTGCTCGGTCATGTCGGGCTGCACGCCCGGGGCCAGGTCGTAATCCACGGGCCGGAGGATCTCCACCGACGCGCCCAGCTCCTCCATGATCTGCCGCGGAATCCGGAGGAGGCCCTCGGTGTGGGAGCGCCGGCCGGACTTCTTGAGCGTGCAGTTGAGGAAGAGGGCGCGGAGCCCGGAGAAGTCCCATTCTCGGGTCTCGCGGGCGCCGTTCGGGGCGTCGTTCGGGGTCATGGCCGGGCTCCCGGGTGCGGGGTCAGTCGCGCGCGCCGGCTCCGTCCAGGGCGCGTCTCAAGGTGTCCACCAGCTCCACGGGATCGAAGGGCTTCTGGATGAAGGCGATGTCGGGGGGCAGGTCTCCGCGCTGGCCGGGGGAGCCCTCGGCGTACCCGGACATCACCACCAGGGGGAGCTCGGGGCGGACGTCCCGGAGGTGGTCGACCAGCGTCCTCCCGCCCATGCCCGGCAGCACCAGGTCGGTGAGCACCAGGTCCACGGGGGTGCCGGCCCCCAGCGCCTCCAGCGCCTCCTCGGCGCGGCCCACGGCCTCCACCGCCAGGCCGGACCGCTCCAGGATGCGGGTGACCGCCCGACGCACGGAGGCGTCGTCCTCCACCACGAGGACCCGCGCCTCCAGGACCCGGCCCTCGGGGGAGCGCGACGCCCCACGCCGCCGGAGGGGCTCGGCCGGCGCGCCGTCCACGGCGGGGAAGCAGAGGGTGAACGTCGAGCCCTCCCCGGGCTCGCTCTGGACCTGGATGTCCCCCCCGCTCTGGAGGACGACGCCGTGGGCCATGGCCAGCCCCAGTCCCGTGCCCTCGCCCACGGGCTTCGTGGTGAAGAACGGCTCGAAGATCCGGCGGCGCGTGGCGTCGGACATCCCCACCCCCGTGTCCCGCACGTCCACCGACACGTAGTCGCCCGGCGGCAGGGTCCCGCCGGAGTCGGGGGCCACCCGGGTCCGGCTGGTCCGCAGCACCAGCTCCCCGCCGTCGGGCATGGCGTCCCGCGCGTTCACGGCCAGGTTCATGAGCACGTGCTCGAGCTGGCCCGGATCCACCCGGGCGGCGGGGAGGTCGTCGGCCAGGTCCATGCGGACCTCCACGTCCTCGCCGATGATGCGCTCCAGCAGGTTTCCGAGGCCCCGCACCACCTGGCTGAGGTCCACCAGCCGCGGGCGCAGGACCTGGTCCCGGCTGAAGGCCAGGAGCTGGCTGGTGAGCTCGGCGGCCCGGTCTCCGGTCTCCTGGATCGTGGCCACGTCCGCCCGCAGCGGGCTGTCGTCGTCCAGGTCCAGGAGGAGCAGGTCCGTCTGGGAGCGGATGACGGTGAGGAGGTTGTTGAAGTCGTGGGCGATCCCGCCGGCCAGGCGTCCCACCGCCTCCATCTTCTGGCTCTGGAGGAGCTGCTCCTCCAGGTCCAGGCGCTCGGTGACGTCCCGGGTGGTCACCACGATCCCCTCCACCGCCGGGTTGTCGATGAGGTTCCGCGCGATGGACTCCACGTGGAGCACCTCGCCGTTCTTGGCCCGCATGCGGTACTGGGCCCGGCCGGCCTCGCCGGGGGCGTCCTCCACCACCCGGAGCTGGCCGCGCAGCCGGTCCCGGTCGTCGGGGTGGACCAGCTCGTACACGTCGCTCCCCAGGAACTCCTCGGGGTCGTAGCCCAGGGTGTGCCGGACCGAGGGCGTGGTGTAGCGGACCCGGCCTTCCGGGTCCAGGACGTAGAGCATGTCCGTGATCTCGGCGCTGAGGACCCCGAAGCGCTCCTCGGCCCGCTTCCGCTCGGTGATGTCCTCGGCCACGCCGATGATCCGGGTGACCCGCCCGGTCTCGTCCTCCACCGGGAAGGCCCGGTCCCACACCCAGCGGACCTCCCCGTCGGGCCGACGGATCCGGTACTCCTCCTCGTAGCTCCCGTCCCGCTGCCGGTCCAGCGACGCCAGCACGCGCTCCCGGTCCTCCTCCACGAGGAACTCCGCCCACGCGGTGGGATCGCGGTACAGGTCCTCCACGGGACGACCCCATACGCTCTCGTACGCCGGGCTGACGTACTCCATGCGGGACTTGTCCACCGACGAGATCCAGAAGACGTCGTCGATGCGCTCCGCGATGAGGCGGAAGCGCTCCTCGCTCCGCCGCAGCTCGGTCTCGGCCCGGCGCTGCTCCGACAGGTCTCGGACCACCGAGACCACCCCTCCCGCCAGCCCCTGCTCCGGGTCGAGCCACGCCACCGTCTGCTCCGCCGGGAACTCGGTGCCGTCCGCCCGGCGCAGCGGACCCGTGGTCTGGAAGACGCCCCGGGCCAGGAGCGTCCGGCGGGCCTCGGCCAGGAACGCGTCGAAGGCCGGCGCGTCCGGGAAGAGGGCCCGAGCCGAGCTCCCCACCAGCGCCTCGCGGTCGTGGCCGAAGATCCGGGCCGCGGCCGGGTTGGCGCTGAGCACGGTGACGTCCGGATCTCCCGTGTCGACCACCAGGACCGCCTCCTGGAGGCTCGACACCGTCCGCTGGAGGAGGCGGAGGGTGTGGGTCAGGAGCTCCCGCTCCTCCCACTGGTCCGTGACGTCCTCCAGCGTGCCCACGATGCGCCGGGTGTGTCCCTCGGCGTCGGTCACGGGGAAGCCCCGCTGACGGATCCGGCGCACCACCCCGTCGGGGCGGACCACGCGGTACTGGAGGGAGTAGGGCGCGCGGTCCGGATCCGCCAGGACCGCGGCCACCTCCTCCCGGTCGTCGGGGTGGACGATGGAGAGGGGGTCCTCGGCCTCGAGGATCTCCCGGCGGGAGCGGCCCAGGAACTCCTCCGCCCCCGGGCTCATGTAGCGCACCCGCGCGTCCAGGGACGAGAGGAAGAAGACGCCCCGGGCCTGGTCCACGAAGTCCTCCAGGCGCTCGCGCACGGCGGGGGCGTGGGGCACCTGGTTGGCCTCCTCCAGGGGGCGCAGGGTGGCGACGGTGAGGCTCCGCCCGTCGTCGGAGACGGTCGTGGACCGCACGGTGAGGGGCGGGGTGGGGGCCGTGGGCGAGCCGGTCTCGAGGATGCCGTCCGAGGGCAGCTCGAGGCGGGAGCCCTCCACGTCCTCCCCCAGGAGCGCACGGGCCGCGGCGTTGGCGGAGACGACCACGCCGTGGCCGTCGAGCACGAGGATCCCCTCGGGGCTCGCGTCCAGGGCGGCGGCCGCCAGGGAAGGTCGGTCTCGGAAGGGCACGGAGCGTCCCGGATGGGTGAGAGGGTGGGGGCCGTTCCGCGGGGGGCGCCCGGGGGAGCGCGGCGGCAACCGAAAGGTGGAAACGTGGGCGTCGCGGGGCAATCGGGAACGCCACGGGGAGGGCGGTGGGGAGACTCCCCACGCGAGGGCCCGGGACGCCGTGGGGGATTCCCTGAATCTCCGTCGCCACCCCTCCACGGGTGGGCGCTCTACTTTACAGCGACCGGGTGCCTTCCCTAGCTTAGTTGAGAATCGGTTTCAACCTTCCTCCCGGACCCTCCATGAGCGACGATCTTCGGCTGGCCCACGTGCCCATGCGCGAGACGGTGGAGCTCGTCCGCATGGAGCTGTCGGAGGACCAGGCCCGACCCCTCATGGAGCGTGGCATCCTTCCGGGATGCCGCATGTGCCCCCTCCGGGTCTCGCCGTCCGGCGATCCCGTGGTCCTGGTGGACGGGACGGTGCTCGCCCTCCGGCGCGAGCTGGCGAGCTGCCTCTGCGTGAAGAGCGCCGCCGACGCAGCCTGAAGGCTGGTCGTGTCCCCCTCCGTCGGCGCCCCCTCCGCGCCCCCCGAGGAGCGCGCCGTCACCCCGGCGCCCCTGGTCGCCCTGGTCGGCCCGCCCAACGCGGGTAAGACCACCCTCTTCAACCAGCTGACCGGCCTCCGCCAGAAGATCGCCAACTACCCCGGCGTGACGGTGGAGAAGCACCTGGGGCAGGTGGCCCTCGCCGACGGCCGCTCGGTGGACCTGCTGGACCTTCCCGGCGTGAACGGCTTCTCCGGGCGGTCCCTGGACGAGCGGGTCACCATGGACGCCCTGGCCGGCACCATCGAGGGCATGCACCGCCCCGACGCCGTGGTGCTGGTGGTGGACGCGACCCGGCTCGAGACCCAGCTCATGCTGGCCGAGCCCGTCCTGGAGGAGGGCCTTCCCACCCTCCTGGTCCTGAACGTCATCGACGAGTTCGAGGACCGGAACGGCTCGGTCCACGACGACGTCCTGGCCGAGGAGCTGGGCGTGGAGGTGGTCCGCACCGAGGCCCGGAGCGGGCGGGGCCTGGAGGCGGTGCGGGAGTTCATCGGTCGCCAGGCCGAGCACCCGGGGCGGGCCTCCCCGCTGGGCTCCCACCCCGCCGGCGAGCAGGCCCGGGTCAGCCTTCCCATGCTGGACGTCCTGACGGCCCGACGGCGCAAGGTCCGCTCGGCGCTGGAGCGGGCCGCCTTCCGGGCCCCGGGCATGTCCGACGTCACCGAGCGCCTGGACGGCGTCTTCCTGCACCGGGTGTGGGGCCCGCTGATCTTCCTGGCCGTGGTGATCCTGGTCTTCCAGGCCATCTTCACCTGGGCCGTGCCCCTCATGGACGGGGTGGAGGGGCTCATCGGCCTCACCGGGGGATGGCTGGCCGGCGTCCTTCCGGCCGGGTGGTTCCGCTCCCTGGTGGTGGACGGGATCTTCGCGGGGGTGGGATCCGTCGTGGTCTTCCTTCCCCAGATCCTGATCCTCTTCCTCTTCCTGGGGCTGCTGGAGGACTCGGGGTACATGGCCCGGGCCGCGGTGATCGCCGACCGCTCCATGCACCGGGTGGGGCTCCAGGGGCGGGCCTTCCTCCCCCTCCTCTCGGGGTACGCGTGCGCGGTGCCGGCCATCCTGGCGGCCCGGACCGTGGAGAACGAGCGGGACCGGCTGGCCACGATCTTCGTCACGCCCTTCATGACGTGCTCGGCGCGGCTCCCGGTGTACGCGCTCCTCATCGCGGCGTTCATCCCCGACCGGCCCGTCCTGGGGCCCTTCGTGGGCGCGCGGGCGCTGACGCTCCTGGGGCTCTACGCCCTGGGCATCGTGGCCGCGGTGGGCACGGCGTTCCTCCTCCGGCGCACCTTCCTCCGGGGGGAGCGGGCCGACTTCGTCATGGAGCTGCCCCCGTACCGGCTCCCGTCGCTGCGTTCCGTGCTGTACCGGCTCTGGGACCGCTCCAAGATCTTCCTGAAGCGCGCCGGCACGATCATCTTCGCCGTCACCGTGGTCCTCTGGGGCCTCACCCAGGTGCCGCGCATCGACGGCGCGCCGCCCACCGTGGAGGAGAGCCTCCTGGGCCAGATGGGGAAGGTCGTCGAGCCCGCCATCGCGCCCCTGGGCTTCGACTGGCGGGTGGGCGTGGGCATCGTGTCCTCGCTGGCGGCCCGGGAGGTGATCGTGGGCAGCCTCGGGACGATCTACGGCGTGGAGGACGCGGGCGAGGAGTCCTTCGAGCTCCAGGAGGCCCTCCAGGGCGCCCTCGAGACCGACGCCGCGGTGGCGCTCCTGATCTTCTACGTCTTCGCGCTCATGTGCATGAGCACCGTGGCGGTGATGAAGCGGGAGACGGCGGGGTGGAAGTGGCCCATCTTCCAGTTCGCCTACATGCTGGCCCTGGCGTACGGCGGCGCCTTCCTGGCGGTGCGCATCCTCTGAGGCGGCGCGCCCCCGCCCCGAACGAAGCGAGGCCCGCGCCCCTCTCGGGACGCGGGCCTCGTGGCTTCCGGGGGTTCGGGCCGTGTCCGGCCCCGGAGACCCTCAGGCGGCCGTGCCCTCGGCGGAGAGGACCGCGGCCTTGGTGGCCCGGATGACGGCGGCCTCGGCCTGCACCGCCGCGTCCCGGGTCTTCTCCGTCATCTCGGTGTCGGACAGGAGGGACCGGACCCGCTCGCGGCGCGGAATGAGCTCCTCGGCGTCGAAGACGGCCATGAGGATCTCCCCGGCGGAGGCCAGCGAGGTGAGCAGCGCGGTGCGCACGTCCACCGGGTCGTCCCCGAAGACGGCGTTCCGGACCCGCCCCACGACTTCCTCCTGCACCTCGGGATCGAGGTCCGCGTAGACGGTGCGGCGGAAGACGAGGCGCACCCGGCCCTCGTGCTCGTCCAGGACCTTCTTCCGGCACAGTTGGCGGCACACGCGGAGGTAGAGCTCCTCGTGCTCCGCGAAGCGGTCCACCCACTTCTCGGGGTTGGCCCGGCGCGTGGCGTTGACCAGCTGGACCAGCGCGTCGTCCAGGGCCGGATCCCCGGTGGCCTTCCGCTTGGTCACCGTCACCAGGTGCTGCCCGGTGCCGGGCTCGAGCTCGACACGGTCCTGGAGCATGAGCTCCGTCAGGATCGCGCCGGCCAGGGCGTACCGGAAGTGGGTCTCCTCCAGGAGCGACCCGGTGCGGTCGGTCAGGACGAGGAGAAGGATCTCTTCGGGGAGGGTGAGGTCACGTTCCGCCATGGATCTCCTGTTGCCGAATTGTCTCGAAACCAAAGAAAGATAACGACTTGCGCCCCGGACCCCGAACCTTTACCGGTGCGGGGAAGCTGCGGGGAGGATTCTCAGTCCGTAGGACTGAGCGCGCGAGGGGGCCGGTGGCGACGGGCCGGGCGGAGCGGGTGCGCTCCCCCCCTGTCGGCGCGGGACCGGGCCCAACCGGGGAGGGGAGCCGGGGCGCCCGGGCGGGCCCGGGATCAGGAGCGGCGGCCCGAGGCGGGCGCGGGGTCCCGGGGCTGCTCGTCGAAGTACGTGAGGTCCCGGTCCTCGCCCATGCTCCGCTGGAGGGCCCACTCCGAGTCGAAGAGGATCATGGGCAGGCCGTCCGTGTCCTCCACGAGCCGGCGCCCGTAGGCCGAGGCCGTCTTCTGGATGGCCTTCTCGGGGCCCCGCACCCAGCGGGCGCAGTGGAAGGGGAGCATCTCCAGGCGCGCCTCCACCCCGTACTCCCGCTCCAGGCGGTCCACCAGGACGTCGAACTGGAGCTTTCCCACGGCGCCCACGATGGGGACCGGTCCGGTGATGGAGGGCGCGAAGAGGAGGAGGATGGTCCCCTCCTCGGCCAGGTGTTCGAGGCCCCGGTCCAGGTGCTTCCGGCGCAGCGGGTCGTCCAGGTGGATCCGGGCGAAGTGCTCCGGGCTGAAGCGGGGCACGCCCGGGTATTCCATCCGGGCGCCCAGCGCCACCGTGTCCCCGACCCGGAGGCTGCCCCGGTCGTGGAGGCCCACCACGTCGCCGGCCACGGCCGCCGTCTCGCTCCGGGTCCGCTCCCGGGCCATGAACTCCTGGGGCTCGGCCAGGCGGAGGGAGCGGCCGGTGCGGGACACGGTGGCCTCCTCCCCGGCCTCGAAGCGGCCGGAGCAGATGCGCACGAAGGCCACGCGGTCCCGGTGCTTCGGGTCCATGTTGGCCTGCACCTTGAAGACGAAGCCGCTGAAGGGCTCCTGGACCGGATCCACGACGCCCCGGTCGCTCTCCCGGGGCACCGGGGGCGGGGCCGCCCCGAGGAAGCTCTCCAGGAAGACGTCGACGCCGAAGTTGGTGAGGGCGCTGCCGAAGTAGACCGGGCTCGCCTCCCCCCGGTCCACGGCCTCCCAGTCGGGGGCCTCGCCGGCCACCTCCAGGAGCTCGATCTCCTCGGAGAGGGCGGCCACCCCGTCCTCGCCCAGGAGCTCCACCAGGCGGGGGTCGTCCAGGGGCATGGTGGTGGCGTCGGGGCGGGACTGGCCGTGGTCCTCCCCCTTCTCGTACAGCCGGACCTCGCTCCGGGCCCGGTCGTAGACGCCCACCAGCTTCCCCTGCTTGCGCACCGGCCAGGTGGCCACGAAGCAGCGGATGCCCAGGTCGTTCTGGACGTCGTCGATGAGGCCCAGGGGGTCCGTGCCCACCCGGTCGCACTTGTTGACGAAGGTGAAGATGGGGAGCCGGCGCCGCTTGCAGACGCTGAACAGCTTCTGCGTCTGGGCCTCCACGCCCTTCCGGTTGTCCAGGAGCATGATGGCCGAGTCCGCGGCCGTGAGCGCCCGGTACGTGTCCTCGGAGAAGTCCTGGTGGCCAGGGGTGTCCAGGAGGTTGATCCGGAATCCCTGGTAGTCGAAGTGGATCACCGAGGCGGTGATGGAGATGCCGCGCTCCTGCTCCATGTCGAGCCAGTCCGAGGTGGCGTGCCGCTGGGCCTTCCGCGCCTTCACCGAGCCCGCCAGGTGGATGGCCCCTCCGTAGAGGAGGAGCTTCTCCGTGAGCGTGGTCTTCCCGGCGTCCGGGTGGCTGATGATGGCGAAGGTGCGCCGGCGGGCGATCTCGCTCTGGAGGGCGTCGGACATCCGGGGGGCCTGCGAAGGGGGTGGCGCGGCGAAGCCCGGCGGAGCCGCCGGGGCGTCGTCGCTACTCCCCACGGCGGGGCGTGTTCCTCGGAGAGCGCGGCCCGCGTCCACGCCGACTGGGGGCGGAGCCGGCCCATCCGGCGGTGCGGGCGGGGCTGGACCGGGGGGAGCCCGGGCCCGGCTTGTAGACCGCCCGCCGATGCGGTAGCGTGCGGGCCGGTCCGGCGCGCTCGGCCCGGCCGCTCCCCCGGTCCTGGAGGTCCGCCGTGACGCAGTCGCCCATCCCCGACGCTCCCCGGGCCTCCCTCCACGTCCGGGGCGTGCGCTTCGACGTGCGCCTGGGCGTCACCGAGGAGGAGCGGGCCGTCCCCCAGGCGGTCGAGGTCGACGTGCTCGTCCGGTTCGAGGCCGAGCCCGCCGCCACCGGGTCGGACCAGGTCGAGGACACGGTGGACTACGCCGGCATGGTGGCCCGGATGCGCGAGGCGCTGTCCGGCCGGGAGTTCGCGCTGGTGGAGCGGCTCGGCCGGGTCCTCCTGGACGCCGTGCGGGTCGGGGTGGACGCCGACCACGGCGTGGAGGTGCGGGTCCGGAAGGTGGACCCCCCGGTCCCCGAGATCACCGGCGGCGCCGAGTTCGTCCTCCGCGACGGCTGATGCGGGTCGTCCTCGGCCTGGGCAGCAACCTGGGAGACCGCGCCCGCCACCTGAAGCGGGCGGTGACCCGGCTGGTCCACGGGCCCGATCCCGTCCTCGTCGACGCCCGCCTGGCCCGGGTCTACACGTCGCCGGCGCTGGTGCCGCCCGGGGCTCCCGAGAGCTGGGACCGGCCCTACCTGAACACGGCGCTTTCCGGCGACGTCGCTCTGGCCCCCGACGCCCTCCTGGCCCGGATCAAGGCGTTGGAGGTGGAGCTGGGACGCCGTCCCTCGGAGCGGTGGGCGCCCCGCCCGGTGGACATCGACATCCTCTGGTGGGACGCCGATCCGGTCGCCCGCCCCGGGCTGACGGTGCCCCACCCCGGGGCCCTGGACCGCTCCTTCGTCCTGGAGCCCCTGGCGGACCTCCGCCCCCAGCTGACGCTGGCGGGCGCCACGGTGGCGGAGCACGCCCGCCGTCGCCGGGCCGAGGAGCCGGAGCCCGCCCGTCCCGATCCCGAGGCAGGACGGCGGGTGCGCTTCCCCCACCTCATGGGGATCCTCAACGTCACCCCGGACAGCTTCTCCGACGGGGGCCGCTTCCACGACCCAGACGACGCGCTCCGCCGCGCCGAGGCGATGCTGGACGGCGGCGCCGACACCCTGGACGTGGGGGCCGAGTCCACCCGCCCCGACGGCGCCCCGGTGGGCCCGGCCGAGGAGTGGCGGCGCCTGGAGCCGGTGCTGGAGGGGCTCGTGGCGCTCCGCCGGACCCGTCCCTTCCGGTTGAGCCTGGACTCGCGGCACCCGGCGGTGGTGCTCCGCGGGCTGGAGCGGGGGGTGGACGTGGTGAACGACGTCACCGGGTTCCGGGACCCGGCCATGCGGGACGCGGCCCGGGGGAGCGCGGCCGAGCTCGTCTTCATGCACAGCCTGTCCGTGCCCGTGGTGCGGGGGGAGCGCCTCCCGGCGGAGCGGGACCCGGTGGAAGTCGTGCTGGCGTGGGCCCGGGAGCGCGCCGCCCTCCTCGAGAGGGAGGGGGTGGACCGGCGCCGTCTGGTCCTGGATCCGGGGATCGGCTTCGGGAAGTCCCCGGAGCAGAGCTGGGCCCTCCTGGAGGGCGTGGAGCGGCTCCACGCCGTGGGGCTCCCCCTCCTGGTGGGCCACAGCCGGAAGTCCTTCCTGGGGGAGGCCACCGGGCTTCCCGCGCCGGAGCGCGACGAGGCCACGGTGGCCCTGAGCCTCCAGATGGGGCCCCGGGGCGTGGAGGAGCTGCGGGTGCACGACCCGGCCCTCCACGCCCGCCGGTTCCGCGCCGCCATGGAGGCGCGACCGGGGCCCTGGGTTCCGGTGGAACCTCAGTCGAGCAGCCTGACCCGCCCGTCCTCCGGGGAGTAGGCGTCGCCCCGCTCACACCTCGGTCCGGGCCACCCCGTCCAGCTCCAGGACGAAGTCCCCGCCCAGGAGCTCGGCCGGGGTCCGGAAGCCGGGACGGACGGCGCCGTCCAGCACCCGCGCGGCCACGCGGGCGGCGGCGTCGGCGGTGACGTCGCGGGCGTCGGGACCGGTCAGGCGCGCCGCGGCGCGTCGCCCGTCGGGGGCCCGCGCCTCCCCGTGGACGGCGATGGCTCCCCGGGTCCGCGCCCGCTCCGACCGGCCCCCGGGGAGGAGGCGGGCCAGCCGCCCCGGGAGCCCCCCGCCCATCCCACGCTCCACCACCCGGCGCCCCGTCCCCGTCCCGGCCAGCCACGCCAGCGCGGGTGGAAGGACCACGTACGTCGCCACCGTGGGGATCCCGGTGGTGTGGGGGGCGGTCACCAGGTCCCCCCGCCGGGCGTGGAGGAGGGCGGAGGGCGGGCCCTCCTCCCCCGGCACCTTCCAGCGGAGGTCCTCGGCCCGGGCGGGCACCAGGGCGCCGTTCCGGCGGACCACCCACGGTCCGGGCAGGTCGTGGAGGAGCGTCCCGAGCGTGCCCCCGTCGGTCCGGACGGCCAGGCGGAGCTCCGTGGCTCCGGGGAGTCGGGCCGACAGGTGCGCGGCCAGGCAGTCGGTGGGCACCACCCCGAAGCCCACCCCGGGCAGGAGCATGACGCCGGCCTCGGCGGCCTCGCCGCTCCGAGCCGCGACGGCCTGGACGTCGGACACCTCCGCGGCCAGGTCGAGGTAGTGGGTGCGGGTGCGGAGGCAGGCGTCCAGGAGGGGCGGCCGGGTGCGGGAGAGGGGCGCCGCGCAGTTCAGCACCACCGCCACGTCGGCCAGCGCCGCGTCCAGCGTGGAGGGGTCGTCGAGGGCCACCACCCGGCCCTCGCACCCCCGGGGCATGGGCGACCGGAAGAGGCGGGTCGACCGGGCCGCGCGGAGGTGGGGGAGCCCGGACGCGGCGGCGCGCGCCGAGACCAGCGCGCCGGTGAAGCCCGTGACGCCGTAGACGAGGAGCCGCTCCTTCCCGGCCGGGCTCACCCCTCCGTGCCGGGGAGCGGGAACTGGCTCCTCACGAAGGCGTCCCACATCCGGTCCGTGAAGAGCGCGCGGAGGGTGAGGAGCACGGTGGCGGAGAGGGTCACCCGGTAACGCGGCCGGGGGGAGCGGGCCTCCAGGGCGGTCTCGACGACCCGGGCCACGGCGTCGGGGCCGCCTCCGAGGCGCGCCAGGGGACCCGACCGGTAGGCCTCGCGGGTCACCCGGGCGACCGCCCGGTGGAAGGCGTCGTAGGGGCCTCCCCCCCCGCTCCGCTCCCGGGCCTCGCCCAGGGCCTCCCCGGCCGTGTCGGCGAACTCGGTCCGGATGAGCCCGGGCTGGATCACCACCACGTCCACCCCGAAGCCCGCCACCTCCATGCGGAGGGCGTCGGAGAGGGCCTCCACGGCGTGCTTGGTGGCGTGGTACGCCCCGCCCCCGGGAAAGGTGAAGCGACCCCCCATGGAGCTGACGTTCACGATCCGGCCGGCGCCGGCGCGGCGCATCCCGGGCAGCACGAGCTGGGCCATGCGGAGCAGGCCGAAGACGTTGGTCTCGAACTGACGGCGCACCAGGTCGAGGTCCAGCGTCTCCAGCGCGCCGGACTGGCTGTACCCGGCGTTGTTGACGAGCACGCCCACCGCGCCGCTCTCGGCTTCCACCGCCTCCACGGCGGCCACCATGGAGGCCTCGTCCGTGACGTCCAGGGGAAGGGTGCGGCAGCCGGCCTCCTCCAGGGCGCCCAGCTCCTCGGGACGGCGGGCGGTGGCCCACACCTCCCAGCCCGCCCGCTGGAGGCGGAGGGCGGTGGCCTTTCCGATGCCCGAGGAGGTGCCGGTGACGAGGACGGATCGGGAGGCGGGGCGCATGGATGGTCTCCGGGAGAGGTCGGCGCGGCCCGGGGGACGGGCGGCCAGCCCGGCCGGCACCGCGGCCCCGTCGCGGGGGCGTCCCCCGGCGACGGTCCGTCAACGTGCCGACCCGCGGTCGCCCCAACAAGCCGGGCGCGGCCCGCCCCACCCCTTGTCCTGGCGCTTCGGGCGCATAGATTTAGTCGAGCCTAAAACAAGTCTCCGGCCCGCCCTCCGGCGGGTCCATGCACCGAGCGTCCATGCCCGACCCCGTCGTCTCCCTCCTGGTCTTCTTCGGCGCCAGCGCCGTCCTGGCCCTCGTCCTGTGGCCCCGCCACGGCGTGGTGGCCCGGGTGCGCCGGCTGCTCCGCCTGGACGAGCGCATCCGCCTCGAGGACGCGCTCAAGCACGTGTACATGTGCGAGCGGCGCGGGCTCGACTGCACCCTGGAGAGCCTGGCGGGGCAGGTCGAGGTCAGCCGGAGCCGGGCCGCCGACCTGCTGGCCGGGCTCGCCGAGATGGGCCTCGTGCGGAGCGAGGCGCGGGGGCCCGTCCTCACCGAGGAGGGCCGGACCTCGGCGCTCCGCCTCATCCGCACCCACCGGCTGTGGGAGCGTTACCTCGCGGACCGGACCGGCGTCCCCGCGGCGGACTGGCACGACCAGGCCGAGCGCATGGAGCACACCCTCTCCGGCGAGGAGGCCGAGGCCCTCTCCGCCCGGCTGGGCCACCCGCGCTGGGATCCCCACGGCGACCCGATCCCCACCGCCTCGGGCGAGCTGCCCCCGGTCCGGGGCACCAGCCTCATGGCCGCGGACGTGGGCCGCGCGGTGGAGATCGTGCACCTGGAGGACGAGCCCCGGGAGATCTTCCAGCGCCTCGTGGACCGGGGCCTCGCGCCCCGGGAGCGGCTGGACGTGGTGGCGCGCACCGACGAGGGCGTCACCGTCCACGCCCACGGCGAGACGTGGACGCTGGACCCGGTGGCCGCCCGGAACGTCACGGTCCAGCACCTCCCGGTGGGCGAGTCCGCCGACGGTCCCCGCCGCACCCTGGCCGAGGCCGACCGGGGCGAGACCGTCCGGGTCGTGGGCCTCACCTCGGCCTGCCAGGGCGCCCAGCGGCGCCGGCTCCTGGACCTGGGCATCGTCCGGGGGACCACCGTGACCCCCGAGCTGGTCAGCACCTCCGGGGATCCGGTGGCGTACCGCGTCCGGGGCGCGCTGGTGGCCCTCCGCCGGGAACAGGCCGCCTGGATCGTGGTGGAGTCCGCCGACGCCGACGGCGACGCCGAGGAGGTGGCATGAGCACCCTCGCCCCCCGTCAGCCCGGGTGCGGGACCACCCGCACCGAGAGCCTGGTCCGCCTGGGGCTCAGCCCCGACAAGTGGGACTACCTGATCGCCCTCGCCGGGAACCCCAACGTCGGGAAGAGCACGGTCTTCAACGCCCTCACCGGGCTGCGCCAGCACACGGGGAACTGGCCCGGGAAGACCGTCATGCGCGCCGAGGGCGCCTTCGCCCACGAAGGGAAGCGGGTGAAGGTCGTGGACCTCCCCGGGACGTACTCCCTGCAGGCCGGCAGCGAGGACGAGGAGGTGGCCCGGGACTTCGTGCTCTTCGGCCGCCCCGACGTGACGCTGGTGGTGGTGGACGCCACCCGCCTGGAGCGGAACCTCAACCTCGTCCTCCAGATCCTGGACATCACGGACCGGGTCGTGGTCTTCGTGAACCTGGTCGACGAGGCCCGCCGCCACGGCGTGGCCGTGGACGTCGAGCGGCTCGAAGAGCGGCTGGGCGTGCCGGTGGTGGCGGGGATCGCCCGGGAGAAGGTCGGGATCGACGAGGCGCTGGAGCGCTGCCACGAGGTGGCCACCGGCCGGCGGACCACCCGTCCCTACCGCCTCGAGCGCCACGCCCCGGAGGTCGAGGAGGCGCTGGGCGAGCTGGCCGAGGTGGTGCGGGACGTCTACCCCCGGGTGCCCAACGCCCGCTGGGTGGCGCTCCGCCTCCTCAACGACGACGAGGCCGTGGAGGACGCCGTGGCCACCGGCGAGCTAGCCAGCCTGGGCTCCGACGACGAGCGCCCGGCGCCCCCGGAGGCGGACCGGGAGCGGGTGCTCTCCACGGCGCGGTCCCTCCGGTGGGAGCTGCCCCCGGACTTCCACGACCACGTCATGGAGCGGACCTACGCCGCGGCCCAGGAGATCTCGGACTCGGTGCAGGCCCGGGGGCTGAAGAAGGTGGGGGTGAACATCGACGCGCGGCTGGACGGGCTCCTGACGAGCCGGTGGCTGGGCTTCCCCCTCATGCTCCTCATCCTGGCCACGGTCTTCTGGATCACCATCGAGGGGGCCAACGTGCCCTCCTCCATGCTGGCCACCCTCCTCATCGACAACGGCCACGCCTGGCTGTCGGGCCTCGGGGAGGCGGTGGGGATGCCGTGGTGGCTGTCGGGCTTCCTCTTCGACGGGGTCTACCTGGCCACCGCCTGGGTCGTGGCCGTCATGCTCCCGCCCATGGCCATCTTCTTCCCCCTCTTCACCCTCCTGGAGGACTTCGGCTACCTGCCCCGGGTGGCGTTCAACCTGGACTCGCTCTTCCGGAAGGCGGGGGCGCACGGGAAGCAGGCGCTGACCATGTGCATGGGCTTCGGCTGCAACGCCGCGGGCGTGGTGTCCACGCGGGTCATCGACAGCCCCCGGGAGCGCCTCATCGCCATCATCACCAACAACTTCAGCCTCTGCAACGGACGCTGGCCCACCCAGATCCTCATCGCGGCCATCTTCGTCGGAGCCCTCGCGCCGGCCGCGGTCGCGGGGCTCGTCTCGGCGGCGGCGGTGGTGGGGATCGCGCTCCTGGGCATCCTCATGATGTTCGTGACGTCGTGGGGGCTCTCCAACACGGTCCTCCGGGGGGAGGCCAGCACCTTCTCCCTGGAGCTGCCGCCCTACCGGCCGCCCAACGTCCTCCAGACGCTCTACACCTCGGTCATCGACCGGACCCTCATCGTCCTCTGGCGGGCGGTGGTCTTCGCGGTGCCGGCGGGCGCGGCCATCTGGCTCCTCTCGAACATCACCGTGGGCGGGGCGAGCCTGGCGGAGCACGCCGTCGGCTTCCTCGATCCCGTGGGCCTGCTCATCGGGCTCAACGGGGTGGTGCTCCTGGCCTACGTCGTGGCCATCCCGGCCAACGAGATCGTGATCCCCACCATCCTCATGCTGACGGTCCTCACCACGGGGATCGTGGGCACCGGCGAGGGCGCCGGGGTCATGTTCGAGCTGGACAGCATGGAGGCCACCGGCGAGGTCCTGCGGGCCGGGGGGTGGACCCTCCTGACCGCCGTCAACCTGATGCTGTTCAGCCTCCTCCATAACCCGTGCTCCACCACGATCTACACGATCTACAAGGAGACCCGGAGCGCGAAGTGGACCGCCGTGGCCACCTTCCTCCCGCTGGTCATGGGCTTCGTGGTGTGCTTCCTGGTGGCGCAGGTCTGGCGCCTGCTCTGAGGCCTCCGGGCGCGCGCAGTCGAGGTTCTACGGACCTTTGACCCCGGGCCGCGGCGGCGGCATCGTAGGATCTCGCCCCCCGTGTCGCCCACCCTCCGCCGGAGCCCGCGCCCGTGGAACTGAACTCCATCATCGACCTCGTCGTCGCCCAGATCGTGGCCTGGACGCCCCGGATCCTCGGGGCCCTCGCCGTCCTTCTCCTGGGCTGGATCTTCGCCGGGTGGGCCCGCGGGTTCACCCGACGCGCCCTGGGACGCTCCACGGTGGACGCCGCGCTGATCCCCTTCGTGTCCGGGGTGGTCTACGTGGGCACCATCGTCATGGTGGCCGTCACCGCCGTCGGAACCCTGGGCGTCTCCGCCAGCTCCTTCGTGGCGGTCATCGGTGCCGCGGGGCTGGCCATCGCGCTGGCCTTCCAGGGCACCTTCTCCAACTTCGCGGCGGGGATCATGCTCCTGACCTTCCGCCCCTTCCAGTCCGGGCACTTCGTGGAGGTCGCCGGGCAGTCGGGGACGGTGAAGGAGATCGGGATCTTCGCGTCCACGCTGGCCACCCCGGACAACGTCCAGATCCAGGTCCCCAACTCCGAGATCTTCGGCAACACCATCAAGAACTTCTCGGCCAACGACATCCGGCGCATCGACCTGGTGGTGGGCGTCGGCTACGACGACGACCTGGGCACCGCCGTGCGGGTCTGCCAGGACGTCATCGCCGCGGATCCCCGGGTTCTCTCCGAGCCCGAGGCCGTCGTGGCCGTCCACGAGATGGGCGACTCGTCGGTGAACCTGGTGGTGCGGCCGTGGGTCGCCACCCCGGACTACTGGGCCACCCGCTGGGACCTGACCCGGGCGCTCAAGGAGCAGATCGAGGCGGCCGGATGCTCGATCCCGTATCCGCAGCGGGACGTGCACCTCTTCCAGGAGGGCGCCCAGGCCTGAGGGACGGGGCGGGCCGGCGTCGGCGGGCCCAGCCCCGGGAGACGGTGCGCCCGGCCGTCGCGGCCGTCGCGCTCAGCTCCCGGGGCGGGCGCTCCCGTCCAGGTGTCGGGCGAGGGCGTCCAGCTCCCGGCGGCTGGCTCGCTCGAAGGGCTCCTGGAGGAAGCGTCCCACCACCCGGCCTGCGGTGCCGAGGCCACTTCCCTCGCCCCGGAGCGTGAGGGTCGTCCCCCCGTCCCGGGGCGTCAGCGTCCAGGTGAAGACGTAGGTCCCCCGCCGCGCGGTGCCCGCGTCGCCGTCCACCTGGAGGACCAGGCGGCGCGGGGCGTCCAGCTCCGCCACCTCCACCACCTCCGTGGCCTCGGCTCCGAAGAGGTCCCGCGTCTCCCGCCAGCGGGTGCCGGGCCCGAAGCCGTCTCCGGCCAGGCGCTCCACCGAGCGGAGGTCGGGGCGCCAGGCCGCCCGGGCATCCAGGTCGGACAGGGCCGCCATGACCCGCTCCGGGGGGTGGTCCAGGTGTCGGCTCAGCTCGTAGTCGATCATGGTCGGATGGGGTGCGGGACGGCGGGAGAGTGGAAGCTAGAGGCCGGGGCGGGCGGGGCCAAACGGGCGCCCTGATTTTCTTCGTTGTGCATTCCCGCCGGTTCGGTAGATTGGGCGTCTCGGACGGATCCCCCCCGATCCCACGATCGCCGCCTGACCACTCTGGAGACCCCCATGCGGAACCGCGCGCTCGCGCTCCTCTTCCTCGGCCTGATGGCCTCGTCCCCCCTGGCGCTCTCGGGCCAGGGCTTTGCCGTCGGCGTCCGCGCCGGCACCCTCGGCCTGGGCGTCGAGGCCGCCGTGCCCCTCGGCGAGCGCGCGGCGCTCCGGGGCGGGTACGGCTTCCTGCCCGTCGAGCCCGAGGCCACCATCGACGACATCGACTTCACCTTCACCCCCCCGGAGAACTGGTTCAACGTGGGGGCGGACCTCTACCTGGGCGGCGGCTTCCGCATCGGCGGAGGCATGCTCTTCCGGGACGCCGATCCCAGCATGGTGGGCGAGATCAGCGCGTCGGGCAGCGTGGAGATCGGGGACCGGACGTACACACGGACCGAGATCGCCACCCTCAACGGGGTGCTGGACTCCAAGGACCAGGCGCCGTACGCGCTCCTCGGCTTCGGCCGCCACACCGCCGCCGGGGTCGGGCTCTTCGTGGATCTGGGCGTGGCCTTCACGGGCGACCCCGAGGTGCTCCTCGAGGCCGAGGGAGATCCGCAGATCGTGAACTCCGCGGAGTTCCAGGCGGAGCTGCGGAAGCAGGAGCAGCAGACCGAGGACGACCTGCCCTCCTACGCGAAGCTCTGGCCGATCCTGAACGTCGGCCTGAAGATCGGGCTGGGCGGCTGACGCACGGCTCCCCGGCGGCGCGCCGCCGACCGACGACGAGAGGCCCGTCCCGGACGTCCGGGACGGGCCTCTCGTGCGTCGGGCCCCGAGTCCTTCCTGGGGGGCGGCCTCAGCCGGCCTGGTCCAGCAGCTCCTCCACCGCCTCGACGAGCGCCTCCACGGAGAAGGGCTTCGGGAGGAAGGGCTGACCGGCTTGCTGGATCTGGCGGCGGCCCGAGGTGAAGGAGGAGTATCCCGAGGTGAAGAGGATGGGGGTGCCCGGCGCCCGCGCCTGGAGCGCATTGCCGGCCTCCCGTCCGTCGAGACCCGGAAGCACCAGGTCGCAGATGATGAGGTCCACCCCGCCCGGGCGCGCGTCCACCCTGCGGAAGGCCTCCTGGGCGTTCTCCGCCTCGAGCACGCGGAACCCGTTGCGCTCCAGAACCTTGCGGACGACGTCGCGGATGGACGGGTCGTCGTCCAGCACCAGGACGGTGCCGCGACGGGAGGACGGGGTGCTCTCGGACTCGGTCATGGCTCCTCCGGGGGGCCCCTGGGGAGGCCCTGGACGCGGACGCATTCTCACGTTCGAATCTAACCATATGCGGACCAGCCACGACGGACGGATGCCGGACGGCTCGGGCGGGGAGGTGGGTTACCGCCTCCGCGCGCCGCAGTCGCCGGTGGGCCTGCTGGTGCTGGCCCACGGGGCCGGGGCCGGGATGGACCACCCCTTCATGGAGGCCGTTTCGGACGGACTGGTGGAGCGCGGCCTGGCGGTCCTGCGCTACGACTTCGCCTACATGGAGGGGCGGGGATGGCCGCCGGACCGCCCGCCGGCGTTGGTGGCGACGGTCCGGGCGGCGGTGGCCCGGGGCGTGGAGCTCGCGGAGGGGCTACCGGTCTTCGCGGGCGGAAAGTCCCTGGGGGGGCGCATGACCTCCACCGCCGCCGCCGAGGGCGGCCTCGACGAGGTACGCGGTCTGGTCTTCCTGGGCTTTCCCCTCCACACGGCCAAGCGGCCCGCGACGAAGCGGGCCGACCACCTGGCCCGGGTGGACCTCCCCATGCTCTTGGTCCAGGGGACCCGGGACCGCCTGGCGGACCTGGACCTCCTGGGGCGCGTGCTCGACGACCTGGAGCCCCGGCCCGACCTCCACGTGGTGGAGGGCGCGGACCACGGCTTCGAGGTCCTGAAGCGGTCGGGGCGGGCGCCCGCCGAGGTCCTGGCGGAAGTCTGTCGGGCCGTGGCCGGGTGGGTGGCGGACCGGGTCTGACCCGGCGCCACCGCCGCGCCGGCCTCAACCGCGCGGCCCCCTCGCGTGTCCACGTCGGTTGACCGGAGCCCCCGCCCTCCGGCATTCTCAGCGTTCCCGCAACACCCTCGATCGGAAGGATCCCGGCATGTCCAAGACGTCCCTCTTCGCCTCCCTGCTCACCGCCGCCGCCCTCGTCGTGGCGACCCCGGCCCAGCCCGCGGCCGCCCAGGACGGCGGTGCCGCCATCGACGGGCCCGCCTCGGTCTTCACCGACCTGGGCTACCGCAGCGTCGGCCCCTCCCGGGGCGGCCGCGTCACCGCCGTGGCCGGCCACCGCGCCCACCCCCACACCTTCTACATGGGGGCCGTGGGCGGCGGGGTCTGGAAGACGGAGAACTACGGGATGACCTGGGTGCCCATCTCCGACGGGTACCTCAACACCGGCTCCATCGGAGCCATCCGGGTCGCCGGGTCCGACCCCGACGTGATCTACGTGGGCACCGGCTCCGACGGCATCCGCAGCAACGTCATCATGGGGAAGGGCGTCTTCCGGTCCGACGACGCCGGCGAGACGTGGCGGTACCTGGGGCTGGAGCGCACCGGCCAGATCGGCGCGGTGGAGATCCACCCCGAGAACCCCGACGTGGCGTACGTGGCCGCGCTGGGGAACGCCTGGGGGAAGAACCCGGAGCGGGGCGTCTACCGGACCACCGACGGCGGCGAGAGCTGGGACCACGTCCTCTTCACCTCGGACTCGGTGGGCGCCATCGACCTGGAGCTGAACCCCGAGGACCCCGACGAGATCTACGCGTCCATGTGGCGGGGCGAGCGGAAGCCCTGGACCATCATCTCCGGGATGGAGGCCTCCGGCCGCGAGGACGGCATCTGGAAGTCCACCGACGGCGGGGACACGTGGGAGTACGTCTCCGAGGGCCTGCCCTCCGGCCTGATCGGGAAGATCGACCTGGCCGTGACCCCGGCGGACCCGGACCTGGTCATGGCGGTGGTGGAGACGACGGACCCGAACGAGGGCGTGTACCGCTCCGACGATCGGGGTGAGACGTGGCGTCTCACGTCGAACCAGGCGGGCCTCATGAACCGGCCCTTCTACTACACCAACATCGACATCGACCCCGTCGATCCCGACCGGGTCTTCGTGAACAACGAGGGCTTCTACGTGTCGCTGGACGGGGGCTCGACCTTCGAGCGCCGCTCCACGCCCCACGGGGACAACCACGACATCTGGGTGAACCCCGACGACAACGACATCTGGGTCCAGTCCAACGACGGCGGGGCCAACGTGACGCTGGACGGGGGAGCCACCTGGTCCACCCAGCTCAACCAGCCCACCGCCGAGCTGTACCAGGTGGACGTGGACGACAACTACCCCTACTGGCTGTACGCGGGGCAGCAGGACAACAGCACCATCATGATCCCCTCGGATCCCCCGGAGGAGAGCGCTCCGGGCGGCCACACGGGGTACTGGAAGGACATCGGCGGCTGCGAGACCGGACCGGTGGTCCCCAAGCCCGGCGATCCGGACATCGTCTACGCCAACTGCAAGGGCCGCTTCGGACGCTACAACCACGAGACCGGGCAGGAGAAGCAGTACTACGTGGGCTTCGTGAACCTCTACGGGGTGAACCCGGAGGAGCTGCCCTTCCGCTTCCAGCGCACCGTGCCCATCGAGGTCTCGCCCCACGACCCGAACATGGTCTACCACGGCTCGCAGTACGTGCACAAGACGGTGGACGACGGCGTGACCTGGGAGACCATCAGCCCCGACCTCACCGCCTTCCGCCCGGAGCGCCAGGTCGTGTCCGGCGCGCCCATCACCCGGGACATCACCGGTGAGGAGCACTACTCGGTGCTCTACGCCATCGAGGAGTCGCCGCTCCAGGCCGGCCTCATCTGGACCGGGGCCAACGACGGCCCGGTGCACGTGACCCGCGACGGCGGGGAGAGCTGGACCGACGTCACCCCCGAGGGCATGCCCCCGGAGGGACGCATCAACATCATCGATCCCTCGCCCCACGATCCGGCCAAGGCGTACGTGGCCGGGTACCGCACGCTCCTGGGCGACTTCACGCCCTTCATCTACAAGACCGAGGACTACGGCGAGAGCTGGACGCTCCTCACCCCCGGGGACAACGGCATCCCGTCCGACTACCCGGCGCGGGTGATCCGCGAGGACCCGGAGGTGGAGGGGCTCCTCTACGCCGGGACCGAGTTCGGCATGTTCGTCTCCTTCGACGACGGCGAGAGCTGGGAGCCCTTCCAGTTCAACCTGCCCACCACGCCCATCACGGACATCAAGCTCGTGGACGGGGACCTGGCGCTCTCCACCATGGGCCGCGGGTTCTGGATCATGGACGACCTGTCGCCCATCCGGCAGTGGGCCCGGACCATGGCCACGGCCGACGCCCACCTCTTCCAGCCCTCGGACGTGATCCGGCGGCGGGGCGGCGGCGGATACGGCTTCGGAGGCGCCACGCCGGACGAGCCCCAGTGGTCGCCGGCCGGGGTCTACGTGGACTACCACCTGCCCGACGGCGCCGACGAGGTCACCCTCGAGTTCATGGACGCCCGCGGCACGGTGCTCCGGACCTTCGAGTCCGAGGGGCCGGGGACGACCACGAGCCGGGAGCAGGGGATGCGGGCGCCGTACTTCGCCCGCAGCGGGCAGCCCGTGGTGGACGCCTCCGAGGGGGCGCACCGCTTCGTGTGGGATCTGACCGTGCCCGGCCCCGAGGGCTCGCGGCGCTCCGGTCCCATGGTCGTGCCGGGCGAGTACCAGGTCCGCATGACCGCGGACGGCCGCACCCAGACGCGCTCCTTCGAGGTCCTCATGGATCCGCGGGTGGCGGCCGACGGCGTGACGGTGGCCGACCTCCAGGCCCAGTACGACCTGGCGCTGGACATCATCGACGCCATGAACTCGGCGGACGAGACCATCGAGCGCCTCGAGGACGCCATGCGGCGCGCCGCCGAGGGCTCGGACGTGCGGGAGGACCTCCGGGAGATCCAGGACGCCCTGGTCACCGACGAGAGCATCTCCAGCTACCCGCAGCCCATGCTGGCGGACCAGCTGGGGTACCTCTACTCCAACGCCACCCGGGCGGACCAGGAGCCGGCGGCCGACATGTACACGCGGCTGGAGGACCTGCGCACCGAGCTCCAGGAGCACCAGGAGCGGCTCCAGCGCCTGATCCGGACCATCACCGACGGATGAGGCGGCGGGCGGGATGACCGACCGGTTCCGCGGAGACGGGGAACGGCACGCGACCCCGGGGCGGTGGATCCGCCCCGGGGTCGTCGTGCTCCCGGCGGGGGTCGGGGTCGGATGAGGAACGGGCGATGAGCCCGGAGGGCCCGTCCGACGCAGAGACCGTGGAGGTCGTCACCTGGTTCCTGGAGATGACCGACCCCGGCCAGCTCCGCGCCCCCGCGCAGGCCTCCGAGCGCCTCCGGGTCACGGAGGTGACGGCCGCGGCGCCGGAGTTCGCGTGGTTCCTCTACGCCGCCGTGGGGCGCCGCTGGGGGTGGGTGGACCGCCTGGGGTGGAGCCTGGAGGCGTGGGCGGACCACGGCCGCCGGGACGACGTCTCCCTCCACGTGGCGTGGCTCGACGACGCCCCCGCCGGCTACGTCGAGTACCAGGTGGAGCTCCCGGACGCGGTGCAGATCGTCTATTTCGGGCTGCTCCCGTCGTTCATGGGCCGCGGGCTCGGCGGCGAGCTCCTGACCCGCGCGGTGCGGCGGGCGTGGGCCTGGGAGCCGGACCGGGTCTGGCTGCACACCTGCTCCCTGGACGCCCCGGCGGCGTTGGAGAACTACCGCGCCCGGGGCTTCCGGGTCTACGACGAGCGGCGGGAGCGGAAGCGGGTGCCCGCCCGCCTCCGTCCCGCCTGGCCCGAGGAATGAGGTCCGTCCCGGACCGCTAGGAGCCGGGCCCCCGGCGGCGCAGGAGCCGGTCCAGGCCGTGGATCCGCACCCGGAGGAGCTCCTCCGGCTCGAGGTCCTCCAGCCCGGCCGCCTCCATCTCCCGCACGAAGTCCGCGTCGATGCCGTGGATGCGGAAGGCCAGGACGTCGTCCAGGCTCTCCAGCTCCACCCCGACCTCGGCGAGCTCCGCCACGAACTCGGCGGAGACGCCGTGGATCTTCATGGCGACGAGGTCGTCGGCTCCCGGGTTCCCGAGCCCCATTCCCCGGGCCTCCCGGACGAAGGCCGGGGTCACCCCGTGGATCCGGAAGGCGAGGGCGTCGTCCAGCTCCGTGATCTCGAGGCCGAGGGCGTCCATCTCGCCCATCCATGCGGCGGTCACGCCGTGGATGCGCATGGCCATGAGCTCGTCCAGATCCGCGTCGCTCCAGCGGGCCCTCGCCTGTCGGACGAAGGCGCGGTCGATGCCGAAGATGGCGCTCCCCACCAGCTCGTCGAACTCGGGGTCGAAGCCCTCCTCCCTGAGCATGCGGGCCCGCTCCGTGCCCACGTCCAGGACCGCGGCCACCCAGAGGTCGTGGTCGTCCAGGTCCCGGAAGCCCAGCTCCTCCATGGTCCGCCGGTATCCGGGATTCTCCTGGAACGTGAACTCGCCTCGGCCCCGGCGGTCGTCGATGCGTCCCTCGAAGCGGAGGCTGCCGGCTTCCCGTTCTAGCGTGTGGCGCACGACGCCGCCGGCGGCCCGGGCCGCCTCGACCAGCGCCCGGGCGTCCTCCTCCCTCAGGTCCGTGCTGCCGTCCCATCCCCGGCCGTCGTCGCGCCACGCCTCCAGCCGGATCCGCGGTGGGCCGTCGGGGCGGAACCGCGCCGTCCACGTTCCCTCCACCACCTCCTGGGTCCCGGTGGCCGGGATCGCCCGGACATCCCCGGGACCCGCCGCCGCCCTCGCCCACCCGGCGCCCGCGGCGCCCAGGGCGAGCGCCATCGCCAACACCGTCGTCGTCGTCCTCACCGTTCCACTCCCGTCCAGGGGATCCGATCTCGTGCGTCCCCTTCGATGCCGCGTGGTGCCGGAAGGTTGAACGCTCAGGGTGCCCCGGCGTCGGCGTCCCGGGGCAGGATCAACGTCCACACCGAGTCCCGCACGAACGAGGCGTCGGGCCCGAAGCTCGACAGGAGCGCGGCCAGGAGGGCCGGGTCCGCGCTGTGGATCGAGAGCCCCGCCAAGGGCGCGACGGTGGGCGACGGCGGGGTCAGGTTCTCCGGGGGCGGGCCCGGATCGCTCGCCGGGTTCACGGGAATGGGCACGGGGGGACGGGCGGCCGGGGCCTCCAGCGTCTCCCACGCGCGGATCCGGAGGGCCCAGGCGTCCCCGTCGAGGTCGGTGCCGGGCGGGAGGTGGCGGTCGAGCTCGGCCGTGACCTCGCCGGGGCGGGTCGGGGCGGGCCACCGCCCTTCTTCCTCCCGGTGGGCCCGCATGGCCTCCCGGGTACCCTCCGCCGCGCGGACGGCCGCCTCCACCCGGGCCTCGAAGTCGGCGCGGGCCTTCACCGGCCATGCCAGCGCCGCCACGAGGCACGCCACCGAGAGGGCGAGGACGAATCCCGCCAGGGTGAAGCCCGCCCGGGAGCCGCCGTGGCCCCTCATCGTTCGGTGGACCCGTCGAGGCGTCCCGCGCCGAGCCAGCGTCGGGCCAGGCGGGAGCGGGCGGGAACCTCGTGCGCCGAGTCCCAGACCACGGCGGTCCCGTCGGGCCGGCGCGCCACGAGCTGGTAGGCCCGGTTGCCGGAGCGGACGTAGGCGATGCCGGGCGGGCCCTCCCCCCCCACCTCGTCCAACGTCCGCGGCAGGCGGCCCTCCCGGTGGCGGAAGACCTCCACCTCCACGGCCTGGAGGAAGAGCGACGCCTCGAGCCCCCGCTCCACGTCCGGCGGGGAGAGCGCCGGGAGCGGCGGGCCGACCAGCCAGGCCGGGGGGAAGGCCAGGACCCAGGCCGCCGTCGCGAGCACGACCAGGCTCAGCAGCCACTTCCAGAGGGTGGGTGCTCCCGAGGGGTCCACCGGGGCCTGGCTGTAGCGGGCGTCCCGCATGGCCGCGTCGGCCAGGGTCGCCGCCAGCAGGCGGTCCCGCTCCGAGGGATCGCTGACGCGCGTCTCGTCGGGCTGCGGGGGAACCGGGTCGGGCGGGACCATGGCGGGCGGGCGAGCGGGGCGGACCGGGAGGGGACGGGTGGCGGCGACGGGGCGGAAGATAGGGTGGGGCGGGGGTTCCGGGCACGCGGCGCCCCCCCTGCGGGGAAGCTGTGGCCGCCGCCCGGGCCCCGCCATGGCCCGACGGGTCGACGCGACCGCCCAGCCTGGCCAGCCCGACGAGCCGGCCGGGCGGTGTGCCCGCCGAGCCGGCCAGCCGGCGCGACCGACCCGGCCCGGCGGGCCGGCCGGGCCCGCGGTCCCCGTCCGTCTAGTCCCGCACCAGCTTCCGGTACTTCACGCGGTGCGGCCGCTCGGCCTCGTCGCCGAGGCGCCGCTTCCGGTCCTCCTCGTACTCCTGGTAGTTGCCCTCGTACCAGACCACCCGGCTCTCGCCCTCGAAGGCCAGGATGTGCGTGGCGACGCGGTCCAGGAACCACCGGTCGTGGCTGATGACCAGCACCGAGCCCGCGTAGTCCAGGATCGCGTTCTCCAGGGCCCGGAGGGTGTCCACGTCCAGGTCGTTGGTCGGCTCGTCCAGGAGCATGACGTTGCCGCCCTCCTTGAGGAGCTTGGCCAGGTGCAGCCGGTTCCGCTCGCCGCCCGAGAGCACGCCCACCTTCTTCTGCTGGTCGGCGCCCCGGAAGTTGAACCAGGAGAGGTAGGCCCGGGGGTTCACCTCGGCGCGACCGAAGTACAGGACGTCGGCACCCCCGCTGACCTCCTCGAAGACGGTCTTGTCGGGGTCCAGGGCGTCGCGGCTCTGGTCGACGTAGGCCAGCTCGACGGTGCTGCCCACCTCGACCTCGCCGGAATCGGGCTCCTCCTGGCCCACGACCATGCGGAAGAGGGTGGTCTTCCCGGCCCCGTTCCCGCCGATGATCCCCACGATGGCGCCCGGCGGCACCGTGAAGGAGAGGTCGTCCATGAGCAGCTTGTCGCCGAAGGCCTTGGTCACGTCGTCGGCTTTGATCACCACGTCGCCCAGGCGGGGACCCTTGGGGATGAGGATCTCCGCGGTCTTCACCTTCTCCCGCTCGTCGGCGGCCAGGAGCTCCTCGTACTGGGTGATCCGGGCCTTCCCCTTGGCGTGGCGGGCCTTGGGCGACATGTGGATCCACTCGAGCTCGCGCTCCAGCGTCTTCTGGCGAGCGCTCGCCTGCTTCTCCTCCACACGCAGCCGCTCCTGCTTCTGCTCGAGCCAGGAGGTGTAGTTGCCCTTCCACGGGATCCCCTGACCCCGGTCGAGCTCCAGGATCCACTCGGCCACGTTGTCCAGGAAGTACCGGTCGTGGGTGATGGCCACGATGGTGCCCGGGAAGGCGTCCAGGTGGTGCTCCAGCCAGGCCACCGACTCGGCGTCCAGGTGGTTGGTGGGCTCGTCCAGGAGGAGCATGTCGGGCTGGGACAGGAGCACCTGGCAGAGGGCCACGCGCCGGCGCTCCCCGCCGGACAGGTTGGTGACGTCCGCGTCGCCGGGCGGGAGGCGCAGGGCGTCCATGGCCACCTCGACGGTGCGGTCCAGGTCCCACGCGCCGGCGGCCTCGATGCGGTCCTGGAGGCGGGCCTGCTCGTCGATGAGGGCGTTCATCTCGTCGTCGTCGGTGACCTCGCCGAACTTCATGTTCACCTCCTCGAACCGCTTCAGGAGGTCCCGGGTCTCCTTCACCCCCAGGTCCACGTTCCCCTTCACGTCCAGCGCGGGGTCGAGCTGCGGTTCCTGGGGGAGGTAGCCGATGCGGGTCCCCTTGGCCGCCCACGCCTCGCCCTGGAAGTCGGTGTCCAGGCCCGCCATGATGCGCAGCAGCGTGCTCTTCCCGGCTCCGTTGGGCCCCACCACCCCGATCTTGGCGCCGGGATAGAAGGACAGGTTGATGTTCTTCAGGATCTCCCGCTTGGGCGGGACGATCTTGGAGAGGCGGTGCATGTGGTAGATGAACTGCGGGCCGCTCATGAGTCCTGGAGCCAGGGGGTACGGGGTGGGGCGGACCCCGCCGAGGTCCGGCGGGAACCGGACAATCTAACCTGCCGGGAGGCCGGGGCGGAGGGGCGGGGTGGGGGTGGCGGCGCCGTCGCGACGGGTGGTGGCCGTGGACTCGGTGCGGGCGGGGCTGACTTCGCAGCCAAGGACGGGTGCGCGTATCGTGGTGGCTGCGAAGTCGGGCGATAGTGACGACTTCGCAGCCATCACGTCGGTTCGCTGGCGATGCTGGCTGCGTTTTCAGGGAATAGCGATGACTTTGCAGCCGGCTCTGCCCGGACGGACGTCGTTGGCTGCGAAGTCAGCTTCCCCGGGCCAGCGCCTGCGCCACGCGGACCAGGACCTGTGTGGGATGACGGTCCAGTTGGCGCCAGGTCACCCGAATCACCTGGTACCCGGCCGCGGCCAGCCTGGCGTCCCGGGTCCGGTCGTGCTCGAACGCGGCTCGACCCTGGTGGTACGCGAAGCCATCCACCTCCACGACCAGGCGGGGCTTCCGCCAGAGGAAATCCACCTCCAAGCCCTCCACCGTCTCGTTCACGCGTGGGCGGGGTAGCCCCGACTTTCGTACCAGGGCCAGAAGGCGCGACTCCGCCTCGGAACGGGTCAGCTCCGGCTCCGTGACCGAGTCGAGGAGGCGCCCCAACACCCGCCGGCCTGGCCGTAGCCCCTGGACGGCGAGGCCGCCCCGGAGATCCGGGACGGTGAGGAGGCCGCCCCGGAGCGCGCGGGCCACCGCCCGCTCCAGGGTCGACGGGGCGAGATCGGCGGCCAGATCCACCAGGGTCCGCACCGCCCCGGTGACGGGGAGCCCATTCACCCGCACGACGTCGGAAGAGGTGAGCTCCGCCACCCGGTGGATGCGCATACCGGCTCTGGGGCGGAGGGTCCGACTGCCGGTCACGTCCACCGTCTGGTCCGGGCCGAGCGGAGGCACGAGTCCCGGCATCGCCCCGGCGGTGCGGTGGCTCAGCGCCACCACCGGGCCCTCCCCGCGGCCGGGCGGACCCGACCGGTCGAGATCCCGTCGGGCCCCGCAGGCCAGCAGAGCTGCCCACTCCCGCTCCCGAGGAGCGGCCAACAACCCGACCCGGTAGACCCCACGGTGGAGCTTCGTCAGCCGCCCTCGCCGGAGTCGATGGTCGAGCGCGGAGGGCGAGACGCCACGCTCCAGGAGCTGAGCGCGGGTCACGACACCCTCCTGGCCCGTGGCTACCTCACGAATCAGGGTGTCGACGCCCGTGCGCATGGGGGGAGGTTCGGGCGCCGGTGTGGGCTGGGCCATGGCGGATCGGGCTGGTCCGCGCTGGGTTCTGGGCTTCATGAGCCCACCCGCCCGCCCCCCGGAGGGTGGGGGGGGCTCCCGGGCACCTCCATACCCCGACCGGCTACCTCCCTCCTCAGCCTCCCCCCGGCCGCGCCCCCCGGGCCAGCGCCCGGTAGTACTCCTCCACAAGCTCCCGGTACCCCGGCGGCACCTCGTCCGACCCGGTGAGCGTGGCCCGCCTCTCGCCCTCGCCCTCGACCTCGCGGCGCAGCCCGAACTCCAGGCGCTTGAGCTGCTCCAGGATGGCCTCGTTCAGGGCCGCCACCTGCTGGGGGTCGTTCCAGATGCCCTCGCGCTGCAGGCGGTTCATGGCGTCCAGCACGGCGTCGAGCTCCCCGGTGTCCCGGCCGGCGTCGCGCAGCCGGTCCCGGAGCTCCCGGGCCTGGCCGCCGCGCTGGCCGAACTCCCGGGCGTACTGCCGGGCCTCCTCGTCGGAGAGGCGGCGGGGATCGCCGCGGGTGGCGCCTCCACCCGGCGGCATGGCGCCGGGCTGGCTCCGCGCCTCGCCGGGGCGCGCTCCGGGGTCGCCGGGGGCGCCGCCCTGCTCACCGGGCTGCCCACCCTCCGGAGCCTGACCGCCCTGCCCCCGCTGGCCTTCGGGCGCCTGTCCGGGCTGGGCGCCCTCGCCGGGCTGGCCGGCGCGGCCCTCCTCCCCTTCGGGCGCCTCGCCCTCGCGGCCTCCCTCGGCCTCGCCGGGGCGGGCGCCGTCGGCCGACTCCCGGAGCCGCCGGTCCATGGACTCCATGCCCCGCACCAGCTCCCGGGTGTCCTCCAGCGCCTCCCGCAGCGGATCCGGGCCGGCGCCGGCGGCGGCGTCCCGGGCCCGTTCGAGCTGCTCCCTCAGGCCCTGGAGGTCGGCCTCGATGTCCATCTCCAGGGTGCTGGCCGACTCGGGCGTCCACTGCTGGATGGTGCCCCGGGAGTACTGGATCTTCTCCTTGAGCTTCGACTCGCGGATCTGGTCGGCGGCGGCCTTCAGCTCCCGGGCGGCCTCGGCCTGCTCGGCCCGGGACGCGGCGGCCGCGTCGTCGAGCCCCCGCTCGAGCTGCTGCACGGCCTCGTGCATCTGCTCCTTCCGCTCCTGGAGCCGCTGTACGGCCTCCTGCCGCCCGCTGGCCCGGGGGTCGGGCGAGAGGTCCCGCACCTGCCGCTGCATGTCGCGCTGCTGGCGGGCGAGCTCGTCCACCTGGCGCAGCGCCTCCTCGGCGTCCCGCCGCGCGCGCTGGGCCTGGCTGCTCTCGAGCCGCCGGCGGGCCTCGTCCAGGCGACGGCGGGCGGCCTCGGAGCGGGCCAGGCCGCCGGTGCCCCGCTCGGCGGCGCTCTGCCGCATGGCGTCGGCGGCCTCCTGGAGGTCCCGGGCCGTCTGGGCGAGCTGCTGGTCGTTGGTCTCCCGCGCCAGGCGGGCCAGCTCCCGGGCCGCCTCCTCGGCGTCGTCGGCCAGCTCCCGGAGGTTCTCCGACGAGACGCCGCCACCGGGCTGGCCGGCCTGGGCGCGGCGCCGCTGGCGCTCCATCTCCTGCTCCTGGCGCCGGGCCAGCTCCTTCAGCTTCTCCAGCGTCTCGTCCACCTGCTGGTCGGCGGACTGCTGCTCGCCGCGGCGGACGGTCTCGTACTGGTTCTGGAGCTTGTCCACCTCGAGCTCGAAGAGGTCGGCCAGGTCGTCGGCGGCGTTCTGGCCCCCGCCGCCTCCGCCCCCGCCCTGCTGGTTCTGCTGGGTCACGTAGCGCTCGTACGTCTCCTCGGCCTGCTGGAGGTAGCGGAGCGCCGACTGCTCGTGGGGGATGGCGTCGCTCAGCGCCTCCTCCTCCAGGTAGGCCCGGGCCGTGTCCATGGCCTCGGCGGCCCGGGGCAGGATGGCCGAGACGTCCCGGAACCCCTCGTCGGTCTCGGCGAGGCCCCGGTTGAGCATGCGTCGCACCAGGTTCTGGACCTGGTCCCGGAGCCGCCCCTGGGTGAGGGCGACGCTCACCACGTTCTCGCCGAACTCGGCCTCTCCGTACGAGTCGCGCTGGCGCACGAGGTTGAAGGTGGCCGAGATCACCTGGCGCTGGAGCTCGGAGAGGGCGGTCTCGGGCGCCTGGCCTCCCCCCTGGGGCGGGCCACCGCCCTGCTGCTCGCCCTCGCGGTACGCCCGCTCGAAGGGGCGGATGGTGAGGAAGAACATGTCGGACACCACCGGCTCCCCGCCGCCCACGTCCCGGTTGTCCCGCACCAGGGCGTAGTAGGAGACGAGGTCCCCGGGCTCCAGCATGAACTCCTCGAGGAAGAGGGTGTGACCGGCGCTCACCTCGGCCAGGGGGCTCCCGCCGGCCCGGAAGACGGGGATCGTGTCCTCGGCCCCGCCGTTCACCGAATAGACGAGCCGCACGTCGCCGACGCCGTAGTCGTCCTCGGCGGCCACCTCCAGGTAGACCTCCTCGATGGGCGAGGCCGGGGTGTCCCGTCCGGGCTCGGAGAAGCGCACGGTGGGCTTCCGGTCCGAGAGGAGGTCGATGGCGTACTCCGGCGAGGCCGGGACGAGCTCACCGCTCTCCCGGGCCAGCTCCACCGAGTAGAAGCCCTCCTCCCGCACCGTGAACCGACCCACCAGCGTGCCGCCCTGCTCCACGGTCAGCTCGACGGGCTCGCCGTCCACCAGCAACCGCCCGGCGGGGCTGGGGAGGGTGGGCACGATGCGCACCTCGACCTCGGTCCCGGGGAGGGCGGCCACGTCGCCGCCGTTCTCCACGGTCCGGGGCGCCCGTCCGGTGTACCGGGGGAAGTGGTACGTGAGGTCGAGGCTCCCCACGTAGGGGAGGTCGGCCACGTCGATGGCGTAGGTCGGGGAGCGCACGCCGGTGGACTCCACGAAGTACTCGGTGCGCTCGTCCACGCCCAGGAGGAGCACCTCGAAGCCGCCCCCGTCGGCCGGGAGCATGCTGAGGCGCTGGAAGGAGGCCTCGGGGCCGGTGCGCAGGAAGAGGGACGCGTCGGGCGCCTCGAAGCCGCCCAGGGCGGCGGTGACCATCTGGTCCGAGCCCCGGGCGATGGTGACGCTGCCCGGCTCCACCGTCACGGAGTACGGGTTCACCGCGGCGGCGTCGGTGGTGGGGAGGAGGACGGCGGAGAGCCCGGTGCGCAGGTGGTCCGGCCCGGCGAGGGCCAGGGTGAGGCCCGCCACGGCCACCGCGGTGAGCGCGCCGCCCACCCGGTAGAGGGCGCTCTGCTCGACGCGCCGCCCGTCGTCCACCGCCCGGGCCCGGGCCACGGCGATCTCCGAGAGCTTCCGGGAGAGCGCCGGGGAGAGGTCGGTCCGTCCCGAGGCGTGGAGCGCGCTCACCACCGTGTGGTCCAGGGTAGGCTCGTGCTCCTCCAGGTAGAGGGCCACCTGATGGTCGGTCACCCGGCGGAGGAGCGGGCGCACCAGGAAGAAGGCCGCGCTGGCCAGAAGGGTGCCCCAGGTGAGGATCCGGGTCCAGGTGACCGCGCCGGCGTCGAAGCGGGCCTGCTCCAGGGCGAGGGCGGAGAGGACGGCCACCCCCAGGGTGAGCCCGGCCGTCCAGGCCAGGCCGCGGAGCGCGAGGCGGAGGCGCCACCGCCGGCGCACGCGCCGGAGGAGCGTGGTGATGGCCTGGTCGTCCCTGCGCGCTGCTCCGCTCATGATCCTCTCCCGTCCTCACGGGGACCGTCGGGGGTCTCCCTCGCGCCAACGTAGGCGCCGCCCGGGGTCCTCACCATTGTCGTCACGTCCGTCCGGCCGCCACGCCCGGGGTCCCGGACGGACGGCGCGAGAGCCAGTTGGAGGCGGCGCTCTCCACCGCCAGGAGCCCGAAGGCGCCCAGGAGGAGCCACCGCCAGAGCGACTGCCTCCGCTCCCGGTCCTCCCGGGCCATGGCCGCGGCCTCCCCGAGGCCCGGGCCGCTCCCGCCGCCTCCCCCGGGGCGGGTGATCTCGGCCGCCAGCTCCTCCGGATCCAGCCGGTCCACGCCCGACTCCTCCAGGTCCGGGTTCACCGCCAGGACCAGGGGGCGATCCGGCTCCACGCCCGGAGGGCGGACCGTGTAGAAGCCCCGCTCCTCCAGGGGCAGGTACCGGCTCCCGTCCTCCCGCGCCGCCAGCTCGAGCGAGCCGCCCGACGGGGTGAGCGCCACCGCCTCCTCGCCGGCTCCCAGCGCCACCTCGGCCGGGTCCGCCACCCCCAACCGCTCCAGCGCCTGGGGGTCCGCCAGGTCCACCACCTGGCCCACGTCGAACCAGGGGAGCGCCTCCGCCCGCCCCGCCAGGTACTCGGTCAGGCGGTGGACGAAGGGGAGGTACACGGGCTGGAGCGCCAGGTCGTTCCAGTACGCGTCCAGCGACGAGGTCCAGACCAGGATCCGGCCTCGCCCCCGGCCCCGCTCCACCAGCGCCGGCGAGCCGTCGTCGAAGCGGGCCAGGACCCGGGCCGAGTCGGCCGGGCGGAAGTCCCGGGCCCGGTAGAAGCGCGCTCCGGTGAAGTCGCCGCTCCGGGGGCCCGCGAACACCTCGAAGACCGGGTGGTCGTAGGCCAGGAAGCCCAGCCGCCCGCCCTGGGCCTCGCCGCGGTCCACCGGCCCGCCGGCCCGTCCCGGGAGGAGGTCTTCCGCCGAGGCGGGCCAGCTCGCCGTCTCGCCCAGGGCCACCAGCACGCCCCCGCCCTCCTCCACGAAGCTCCGGAGCCGCTCGGCGGAGGCGCCGTCCAGGCGCACGTCGGCCAGGACCACCGCGTCGGCCTGCTCCAGGTCGGCGGGGCGCACCTGGTCGCTCCGGCGCACCCGGGTCCGGAAGCGCCCCTCCTCGGAGATCTCCAGCGCGCGGCTGAAGTAGAGGCTGGCCTCCTCCTGGGCGGCCGCGCCCCGGAGGACCAGGACGTCCAGGGCGTTCCCCGGCGAGAGCACGAAGTGGCGCGCGTCGTCGGCGGGGAGCCCGTCGGCGGGGACGCGCACCGCGCCCCGGGTGTGGGCCTGGGAGAGCACGAAGGGCTCGAAGGTCACCGTGGCGGCGTCGTTCGCGCCGAGCTCCACGGTCCGTGTGCGCGCCTCCTGTCCGTCCAGCTCCAGCGTCACCGGGACCGGCCCGGGCGAGGCTCCGCCCCGGCGCGCCACCCGGGCCGTGACGGTCACCCGCTCCCGGGTCCCCACGGCCTCCCGCACCAGGCTCACGTCCGCCACCTGGACGTTCTCGCCGGGGGGCGCGGCCACGTCCACGGCGCGGAGCGTGGCCCCGGCGGGGAGGCGGACGCCCTCGTCGCCGGTCCAGCCCCGGCTCTGGAAGTCGGTGACCAGCACGACCTCGCCCCGGGGAAGCTCCGACTCCTCCAGGATCGTCTGGGCGGCCTTGAGCGCCGGTCCGTAGCGGGTGCCGCCGGAGCCCGGGGCCACGGTGTCCAGCGCGGCGCGCAGGAGGAGGCGGTCCGCCGTGGAGCGGGCGGTCACCGTGGCGCCCTGGTCGAAGACCACCAGCGAGGCCCGGTCCAGCGGGCCCAGGCCGTCCAGCGCCTCCCGCGCCGCGTCCACGCCCCGGCGGAACTGGTCCTCCACCTCCATGGAGTACGAGCGGTCCAGGAGCACCACGACCTCGCGCGGCCCCCCGGCGGCCATGCCCGCCGCGTCCTCCTCGGCGAAGAAGGGCCGCGCGAAGGCCAGCGCCAGGAGCGCCACCGCCCCGGCCCGCAGCGCCAGGAGGAGCCAGTTCCGGATCCGACGCCTCCGCTGCTCCTGGAAGGGGATCTTCTCCAGGAACATGAGGGACGGGAAGGACACCACGCCCTTCCGCTGCTTCCGGGTGAGGTGCACCAGGACGGGGATGGCCACGGCGGCCAGCCCCAGCAGGAAGAGGGGGACGAGGAAGCTCATCGGGTCCTCTGGAGCCGCTCGCGCACGGCCAGGTAGCGGAAGAGCGCCCCGTCCAGCGGCTTCGACGTGTCCAGGAGCTCGTAGTCCACCCGGGCCGCGGTGAAGCGCTCCTTCAGGACCGCGGTGTGGTCCGCCACCATCCGGGTGTAGTCCTCACGGAGCTTGTCGGGCATGACCGGGATCTGCTCGCCCGTCTCCATGTCCTCGAAGCCCGTGGCCTCCTGGAACGGGAACTCGATCTCGGTGGGGTCCAGGACGTGGAAGACGAGCACGTCGTGGCCCCGGGCCGCCAGGGGGCCCACGGCCTCCAGCACCCGCTCCGGGTCCTCGTAGAAGTCCGAGACCAGCACCAGGATCCCCTTCCGGCGGAAGCGCTCCGTCACCGTGAGAAGCGGGGGGGCGAGCTCCCCGCGGCGCCCCGCCTCGGCGGCCTCCAGGAGGTGGAGGACCGTGTCCAGGTGCTTGGCCGAGGGCGGCACGTACTCCACGATCTCGTGGTCGAAGGTCACGAGCCCCACCCGGTCCCGCTGGCGACTGCTGAAGAAGGTCAGGCAGGCGGCCAGGTAGCGGGCGTAGTCGAGCTTCGTCACCGCGTGGCTGCCGTAGCTCATGGACCGGGACACGTCGAGGAGCACCGCGAAGTCCGCGTTGGTCTCGGCCTCGAAGAGCTTGATGTAGTGCCGGTCCGTGCGCGCGAAGAGGCGCCAGTCGATGCGGCGGATGTCGTCCCCGGGCATGTAGGGCCGGTGCTCGGCGAAGTCGGTGCTGAAGCCCAGGTGCGGCGAGCGGTGCAGGCCGCTCAGGAAGCCGTCCACCACCGTGCGCGCCAGGAGCTCCAGGTTGTCGATCCGCGCCAGGACGGCGGGGTCGAGGAACCGGGTGGCTCCGGCGGCGGCGCGGGCGCGGGAGTGGGCGGGCACGGGCTACCTCCTCACATCCCCGAGGAGGGCTGGGGGACGTGCTCCAGGAGCAGGTCGATCATCTCCCCGGACGTCCGGCCCTCGGACTCGGCGTGGAAGTTGGTGAGGATGCGGTGCCGCAGGACCGGGTGCGCCAGGTAGCGGATGTCGTCGTACGAGACGTGGTAGCGCCCCTGGGTCAGCGCCCGGGCCTTGGCGCCCAGCACCAGGTACTGGGCGGCGCGCACCGAGGCCCCGTACGCGATCCACTTCGACACGAACTCCGGGGCGTCTCCGTCCGCCGAGGGGCGCGACGCCCGCACCAGGCGCACGGCGTACTCCAGGACCGCCTCGGAGACGGGCACCCGGCGCACAAGCCGCTGGAAGGCCAGGAGGTCGGGGCCGGTCACGGCGTGGCTGAACTCCGGCTCCAGGATGCCGGTGGTGGAGCGCACCACCTCCAGCTCCTCGTCCTCCGAGAGGTGCTCGATGACGATCTCGAACATGAAGCGGTCGAGCTGGGCCTCGGGGAGGGGGTAGGTCCCCTCGAGCTCGATGGGGTTCTGGGTCGCGAAGACGTGGAAGGGCTCCTCGAGCTCGTAGGTGCGGCCCTGGACCGTGACCCGGTGCTCCTGCATGGCCTCCAGGAGCGCGGCCTGGGTCTTGGGCGGCGTCCGGTTGATCTCGTCGGCCAGGACGATGTTGCTGAAGACCGGCCCCGGCGCGAAGACCATGGCGCGCTGCCCGGTGTTCGGGTCCTCCTGGATGATGTCCGTGCCCGTGATGTCCGAGGGCATGAGGTCCGGCGTGAACTGGATCCGGGAGAACTTCAGGTCCAGCACCTGGGCCACGGTGTGGATGAGGAGCGTCTTGGCCAGCCCCGGCACCCCCATGAGGAGGGAGTTGCCCCCCACGAAGAGGGAGAGCAGGACCTGCTCGATGACCTCCTCCTGGCCCACGATGAGCTTGCGGAGCTCCGAGATGATCTGCTCCCGCCCGGACTTCATCCGGTCCGCCAGCTCGATGTCGTCGGCCCCCTCGAGCCGCACCTCTCCGATGGTCTCGCTCAAATCGTGTTCTCCGTTCTCTCGTTCAGGTGAAGGCTCGGGTGCGGTCGGTCTCGGGCGATGGCGGGCGGGTCAATGGGTCAACGCGTACACCACGTAATTGACGCCCAGCTTGTACGCCTCGTTGGAGAGGTCGATGGGGTAGTAGCCCCGATCGCTGTACTCCCAGTACTCGGCGATGTCGTTGTTGAAGTTCACGACCCCCAGGAGACGCTCCTCCGGGTCGTTGTCCTCGAAGATGCCGTAGAACACCGGCCGGAGCCCCTGGAAGGTCGGGGGCACCATGTTCGAGACCGCCTCGATGCGGAAGAAGGCGTCGAAGATGGGGTGGTCGTCCTCCAGGCGGACGAGTTGGACGCCGGGGAGCACCCGGTCGAGCTGGTACTCGAAGTTCCGGAGCTCCCGGTCTCCCCGGAAGTCGTCCACGATGAGGAAGCCCCCCTTGGACAGGTACGCCTGGAGCGCCTCCACCTCGGCCGCGGTGGGGTTCCAGAAGCCCACCTCCACGATGTAGGCCACGGGGTGGTTGAAGAGCTCGGGGTCGTCCACCGCCAGCACCTGGGAGCCGTCCACCACCGCGGCGGTGCGGGTGGTCTCCTCCAGGATGCGCATGAAGTTGCGCTCGGCCCGGGGGTAGTCGTGCATCCACGGCGGGCCGCCCCGCCCGAAGCCGCCGAAGCCGCCGCCGCCGAAGCGGAGCCGCACGAACTGGAGGCGTCCGTCGTAGGCGGGGTTCAGGTCCTCGATGCGCTCCATGGGGTCGCGCCCCGTCCCCGGGATCCGGAAGCGCCTCTCCTGGGCGTCCAGCTCCCGGGCCGCCGGCGCGGCGAGGACGGCCAGGGCTGCGGCCAGGAGGAGGGCCCGGACCCGCGCGGGCGGAAGGGCGGCCCGGAGGAGGCCCCAGACCCCCGTGGGTGGAAGGGCGGCCCGGTCCGCACCGCCGTGGGCCCCCGGGTCGGGGCGCGGCCGCGCGCTCACGGCGCGTCCCCCGGCCCGGCGGGGCTCTCCGAGGTGCCCGCGCGCAGCTCCAGGAGGAGCTCCAGCGCCTCCTCGAAGTTGGGCGCCACGTCCAGGGCCCGGAGCACCGCGCTCCGGGCGGCCTCCCGGTCCCCGGCGTCCCGGTGGGCCAGCGCCAGGCGGTACAGGGCGTCGGCGCGGTCGGCCGGGTTCAGCGCCACCACGGCGGCGCGGGCCTGGACGGCGCCGTCGGGGTTCCCGGCCCGGGTGTGGAGCTCGGCGCGGCGGGCGTGGAGGTCGGGGTCGTAGGGGTGGACCTGCATCGCCCGATCGAGCACCCGGGCCGCACGCTCCCAGCGCTCCAGCTCGGCGTTGACCTCGGCTTCCAGGAGGAGGGCGGGGAGGTTCGACTCCGAGAGCGCGTTCAGCCGGGCCAGCGCGGCCGCCGCCCGGGGCAGGTCGCCCTGGGCCCGGTGCATGCGGGCCAGCCCCAGGTAGGGCGAGTCGGGCCCTCCGTACTCCGGGAAGATCCGCAGCGCCTCCTCCAGGTGGGGGCGGGCCTCGTCCCAGCGCTCCTCCCGCACCAGGAGGGCGCCCAGGCGCAGGCGGGCCACCAGGTCCCCGGGGTGGCGGCGCACGAAGGCCGCCAGGGCGTCGACCCCGGCGCCGGGCGGCGGGACCTCTTCCAGCTCGGCCACGCCCCGCAGCGGCGCGGCGAAGCGGGCGCCCACCCAGCCCTCGAAGAGGTCGTCGAGCTCCTCCAGCTGGACGTCCAGGATCCGGGGGACGAGCTCTTCGGTGGTGGCGCCCTCCCGGTAGCCCCGGAGCATGGCCCGCACGGCCTCGAAGCCCCACCGCTCCTCGATGAGCTGGAAGACCAGCGAGGCCTGGTAGTACGAGAAGATCACCTGCTGGGGGTACTCGGGCCTCATGAAGCCGTCGTCCAGCTCGCTCACCGGCTTGAGCCGTCCCGTGCGGAAGGCCTGGAGCCAGGGGACCGATGGCTGGTGCCCCCACCCCTCGCGCCCCTTCCGCTGCTCGTGGACGCTCAGCCCCTCGGAGAACCATCGGGGCACCCGGTGGTCGGTCATGCCCAGGTGGAAGGCGTGGGCCAGCTCGTGCCAGAGCGTCGAGGCCCAGTTGTACCCGCCCCGCTCCCGGGCCGCCGGGGAGTCCATGACCAGGACCGAGCCGAAGCTGACGCCCAGGGCTCCCAGCCCGACCTCGCCCAGGGTGCGGACGCTGAAGTCGGCGTGGCGCGGGTACAGCTCCACCCGCACGGGGGTGGGGGGCTCGGCTCCGTACCGGCGGGCCAGGGAGTCGTAGGCCTCCTCCGCGAAGCCCGCCACCATGGGGGCCAGCAGCTCGGCCTCGTCCCCGTGGAGGAAGAGCTCGAAGTGCTCGGTGGAGACGGTCTCGAAGCCGCCGAAGGTGTCCAGGAGGTCCAGGTTGTTCTTGAACCAGGGGTTGTAGGGATCGCCCTCGAAGGCCCGCTCCAGGCTCCGGCGCCCCTCCTCGATGCGGCCGGTGCGGAGCTGGTTCATGCCCAGCATCCCCCACGCCTCCCACGCCCGGGGGTCCAGCTCCACCGCCGCCCGGGCCCGCTCCACCGCCTGGGCGTACCGCCGGGTCCGCTCCGCCACCTCGGCCACGGCCACGTCCAGCCCCGCGCCGCTGGGGTTGAGCTCGAGCGCCCGCTCCCGCACCGCCTGGAAGGCGGCCTCCTCGCCGGCCAGGTAGTGGACGGCGGCCATGGCGGTGAGCGCCTCCTCCGAGCGGGGGTTCAGCTCCAGCGCCCGCTCGGCCCGCTCCCGGGCCGCGTCCTGCTCCCCCCGGGTGAGGTCGAGGCGGGCCAGGAACGCCATCGCCTCGACCATGCGCGGGTTCACCTCCAGGGCGTGGCGCGCCCGCTGCCGCCCGCCCGCGGCCCCGTCGAACTCCAGGGCCCGGGCCGTGGCCAGGAGCGCCCCGGCGTGGGCGGGGTTCAGGGCGAGGGCGGCCTCCAGCTCGGCCTTGGCCTCGGGGCTCTGGTACTTCTCCAGGAAGAGCTCCCCCAGGCGCACCCGGGGCTCGGCCCAGCCGGGGTCGGCCTCGGCGGCCTCGTCGAAGGCCCGGAGGGCGTCCTGGAAGAGGGCCGGGTCCCCGCGGCCGAGCGCGCGCACGCCTCGGCCCACGGCCACCAGCTCCTCGGCGTCCAGCTCGCCGCGCCGGGCGTTGTAGACGTCGATGAAGGAGTCGAAGAGGGCCATGGCCTCGTCGACCCGGCCGGTGCGGAAGAGGAGCTCGCCCAGGTTGGCCCGGGCGTCCAGCGCGTCGGGGGCGCCCGCTCCCCCGGCCCGACGGAAGGCCGCCTCGGCGGCCTCCAGCTCGCCCCGGGTGCGCAGGACCTCGCCCAGGACGTTGGCCAGGGCGTCGGGGTCCGGCGCCGCCCGGGCCGCCTCCTCGGCGTCGTCCCAGCGTCCGGTGGCCAGGAGGCTCTCCACGAGCCCGCGCCGGGCGGCGTCGGCGCCCGGGTCGTCCCGGAGCGCCCGGCGGAAGCCCCGCTCGGCGGCCTCGTACTCCCCGGACCGGAGGGCCTGGCGGGCCTCGCCCGCGTCCTGGGCGGCCAGCGTCCCGGGAGCCAGGAGGAGCCCGGCCACCAGGAGGAGGGGCCCGGAGGGAGGACGCGCCCCGGCCCCGGCCCGGTCGGGCCCGGCGGCCCCCCGGGAGGTCCCGCGCCCCGGCCTCATCCGCCCCCCTCGGCCGCCCGGATCTCCCGGTTCTTGAGGGCCAGCTCCACCAGGAGCTCCTCGAGGCGCTCGTCGTACGTCTCCTGCCCCAGCTCGCCGCGCCGGTCCCGGAGCGCGTCGATGCGCTCCTGGATGGCGGTGCGCTCCTCGTACAGGCGGGCCAGCGCCGGATCGTCGGCCGCCGAGGCCGGGGTGCCCGTGACCGCCCCGGTCCGCCCCGAGCCGAAGTGGAAGCCCGCCGCCACGGCGCCGTCGGCGCCCTCGGCTCCGGGGTCCCGGCTCCCCTCGCCGTCGCCGTCGTCGTCCAGGACCGCGTGCTCGGTGAGGATCTCCCCCTCGGCGTCGTAGAAGCGCGCCGTCTCCAGGTTGGCGTACTGGAAGGCCTCCAGGAGCGAGACCCGGCCGTCCTTGTCCAGGTCGGCCCCGTCGCCCTCCAGCGCCTCCACGAAGAAGCGGGGGAACTCGGTGGCGTTCCGCTCCAGCGCGGAGCGCGTGGCCGTGACGACGACCCGGCCCGGGCCCGACAGGGGCGCCACGAAGCCCCCGCTGGCGCTCCCGGTGTGGACCAGCGCCAGGTGGGGCGTGGGGAAGGCGGCCACGCCGGCCAGGAAGTCCTCGGGCCCCAGGTCCGGGCCCGGGAGGTTGAACCGCGGCTCCTCGCCCCGGGCGGTGCCGTGGCCGATGAGGACCACGACGACCCGGTCCTCGGGGCCCACCCGCGCCGCCATCTCCCCCAGCTCCCGGAGCACGTTGGCCCGGGTGGAGCGGTCCTCCACCACGGGGCTGGCCTCGGGCTGCTCGCCCAGCACGGTGATCCGCTCCGCCGGGAGGCCGTGGCGCTCCACCAGCGCGTCCCGCAGCGCCTCGGACCATCCCAGGAACTCGTCCCGGTACTCCTGGGTGCCGCCCAGGCCGGCCACCACCAGGACGTGGGTGTCCTGGGCGGCGGCGGGCGCGGGCAGGGCGGGCAGCGTCGCGGTCAGGAGGGCGGCGGCCAGGAGCCCCGCGGCCCGGCCCGCCCGTCGGCCCCACCGGGCCGGCCGCTCCCCCCGTCGGGCCCGTCCGTCCGTCCGCCTCCGCGCCCCGCGGATCACGCCAGCCCCCGCACGCGCCGGTAGCCCCACTCGGCGCCCAGCAGCCCCACCAGGAGGAGGAAGAGGACCGGCATGTCCCAGAGGTCCCGCTGCTCGGTGAGCGTCACGCCGGCGCCGGTGACCGCGATGTCGTCGGGGAGCGCGGCGACGTTCCGGGGCGTGTAGAACCGCCCCCCGGTCTCCCGTGCCATCCGCTGGAGGAGGTCGGTGCGGCGCCCGGCGCCGAAGTACTCGTCGTCGCTGGGGGCGGTGTGGAGCCAGGCGACGTCCGCGCCCAGCTCCACGCCGTCCCGCTCCGCCAGGAGCTCGACCTCGTAGTCCCCGTCCTCCCGGGGCACCAGATCGGCCTCGTAGGCGCCGTTCCGGTCCACCACCCAGTCGAGGTCGAGGGTGTCCACCGTCCCCGTGGGGCTGGTCACCCGGGCGCGCACCACGGCGTCGTTCACCTCGAGGTAGGTGGAGTCGCCCACGGCGGCCGTGAGGCGGATGGCCTCGCCGGGCTCGACCTGCTCGCGGTCCACGGTGAGGGAGACGGCCTGGGGCACCCCGTCCACCAGCCAGCGCAGGAGCTGGCGCCAGAAGGTCTCGTGGCTCCGGTCGTCCACCGGCACGTCGGCGTGCATCTGCCAGTGCCAGGAGTCCTGTGCGGTGAAGGCCAGCGCCTTCCCCCGCCCGTAGCGCTGGTGGGCGAGCACCACCTGGGGCTCCTCGTAGCCCTCGGAGCGTCCCAGGAGCAGCGAGGTGGCGCCCGGCTTCACCCCGGTCACGCGGTTCACGGTGGTGAGGGGCGGGAGCCACTCCCAGCGGGCGCGCGGGTCCTCGTAGTCCTCGCCGAGCTGGAGGGCGGCGTGGGCCACGCCGGCGGGCGTGGGCGAGACGTCGGTGGCCGTGAAGAAGTCCGGGTCCGCCTCGGGGAGCTCCACCGGGAGGACCTCGTCCACGGAGGTGCCCGCCCAGCCGCCCTCGGCGAAGGAGGAGCGGCCGCCGAGAACCAGGAGGCCGCCCCCCCGGTCCCCCACGAAGTCCGCGATCATCTGGAGCTGGTCCTGGGTGAAGTACGACGCCTCCACGCTCCCCAGCACGAGCCCCCGGTAGCGGTAGAGCTCCTCGCGGGTGCGGGGGAAGCCCCCGGCCAGCTCGTCGGCGTCGTCCACCGACAGGCGCATGAACTTCCCCGGCGCGGTGCGCACCAGCGTCACGAGCTGGAGGTTCTCGTCGTCGTCCACGGCCCGGCGCATGAACTTGATCTCCGGGCGGAGCTCCCCCTCGAAGTAGAGGATCTTCTCCCGGTCCCCCCGGACCTCGATCCAGACGTCCCGCGCGTTGTTGCGCTCCACCCGCTCCCGCTCCAGGGGCGGGATCCGGAAGCGCACCCGCCGGGGGCCGGTGAGGTCGAGCTGGAAGCCGAGGCGCACCACCACCGGCTCGCCGTCGGGGCCCAGGGTGACCTCCTCCTCCGCCAGGATCCGGTCGTCGTCCTCCACGATGAGGGGGACGGTGGCCTGGCCGAGGCCGGTCTGGGTGACCACGACGTCCACCATGAGGGAGCTCCCCTCCAGGACCGTGCGCGGCATCTCCACCCGCCCGAGCTCGATGTCCGGGGACACCGCCTCCTCGCCGAGGCCCACGGTGAAGACGGGGACGCCGGCGGCCTGGAGGGGCACGAGCGCCTCGGTCACCGGGCGGTCCGAGTTGTCCGCCCCGTCGGAGAGGAGGACGAGCCCCGAGAGGGGCACCCCGGAGAGCTCGCCCCGGGCCACGTCCAGCGCCCCGGCCAGGTCGGTGTGGGTCCCGTCGAAGGTCAGCTCCTCGATCCCGTCCATGCGGGCCGCCCGGTCGCTGAAGCGGAAGAAGCGCAGCGTGAAGCGCTCGCCCAGCGCCCGCAGGAGCTCGCCCTGCTCCGGGTCGAAGGCCGTCCGGATGAACTCACCCCGGACGGCGCCGTCGGCGTCGGCGAGCTGCATGCTCCGGGAGTCGTCCACCAGCACGCCCAGGAAGTTCTGCTGGGGCACCACGGTGGAGAGGACCAGCATGGGCCGCAGGAGGCAGAGGAGGAGGAGGCCCAGCGCGGCCAGGCGGAGCCCCGCCATGACCCCCCGGTCGACCCGCCCCGACTTCCCCCGGGCCAGGACGTAGCTGGCCGCCGCCGCCACGGCCACGAGCCCCGCGACCGCGAGCCCCAGGCGCAGCGACCCCGGGGCTCCGAAGGCGAGGTCGCCTTGCTCGAAGACCAGGGGGCGGTACTTGAAGAGGAGCTCGAAGAGGCCGTCCATTCGGTGTGCGCGCGGCCTCCGTCAGTGGGTCATGCCGTAGACGATCATGTTCGCCCCCAGCTCGTACGCGAACGTCGAGTACTCCAGGGGATAGTACGGATCCTCGGCCCACTCCCAGGCGTCGCCCAGGTCGGTGTTGAAGTTGATCACCACCATGAGGCGGCCCTCGTCGTCGAAGATCCCGCGGACGTGGGGCGTCCGGGCGTCGGGGCGCTCCCACGTCGGACGGCCCCGGATGCCCCGGCCCCGGGCGGGCACCTGCTTGATCTCGTCGATGGTGTAGTAGGCCGTGAAGAGCGGGTGGTCCGCGGGGAGGTCCACGATGGCCCGGCCCGGCAGGACCCGGGACATGTTGTACTCGAAGTTGGCCCACTCCCGGCCGCCCCAGAAATCGTCCACCAGGAGCATGCCGCCGGCCTCCAGGTAGCCCCGCAGCCCCTGGACCTCCTCGTCGGTGAGGTTCATGTACCCCACCTCCACGGCGTAGAGGAGGGGGAAGGACCGCAGCCGGGGGTCCGTGAGGCGGACCGCGTTCTCCCAGTCGTAGGCGTCCAGGTCCACCAGGCGCTGGAGCACGATGAGGAACTGCCGGTCCCCCTTGGGGAAGTCGGTGGCCCAGGCCTCGCTGCCCCGGCCGCCCCACCAGCCCCCGCCGCGGCTCCCGTTGAAGACGGCCCGGGTCCAGTAGAACGCGTGGCGCCCGGCGGGCTCGTCCTGCGGAGGGAGGTGGAGGCGGGGGTCGTTCACGTCGATGCCGCCCGTGGGCCGTCCGGGCCGGGGAGGCTCCTGGGCCGCCAGCCCCGCGTCCGCACCCGTGGCCGGCGCCGCGGCCGCGCCCAGGAGGGCGAGGAGGGCCGGGGCCAGCGCCGCTCGGACGCGAGGGAGGGTGCGCATGCGGGGTGGGTTCGGGAGGAGTCGGACGCCGCCGGCGGGATGGTGTTCGTACGTCGCCCGGAGACGATAGGTTCCTGGGGTGTCGAGCTTCGGAGGGCCAGTCACCTACGGGGACACCGGAGCCCCTCCCGGCGCTGGCCCGAGGCTGAATCTTCGGGGGCCTCACCCCGTACGGGGGGGTGAGACAGGCCTTACCCTCCCGCGAGGGATCGTCCACCCATGAGCAGGCAGCGCCCCATGACCTCGGCGACGAGGAGCGTCACCGTCCGCGACTTCTTCATCTTCCAGTTCAAGCTGATGCTGGACGGGCTGAAGGACATCGTGGTGTTCAACCTCAGCGTCGGCGCCATGGTGCTCGACTTCCTCTCGGGACGAGGACGCCGCCCCCGCCTCTTCTACTCGGTGGTGCGGCTCAGCGAGCGCTGGGACCTCTGGCTCAACCTGAACGGCGCGGTGGCCCGCATGGAGGCCGGGGAGGACGACGACGGCCTGTTCGGGGCCAGCGAGGCCGGCTCCGACACCCTCCTGGGCCAGATCGAGCAGCTGGTCCGCGGCGGGGACCAGCCCCGGAAGGCCCGGGCGGCCGGCGACGGTCCCTCCTCGGGAGCCGATCCGGCCCGGTGACGCGGCTGAAGGTCTGCTGCATCCGGAGCCCGGAGGAGCTGGCCCGGACGGCGGCGGCCGGGGCCCGCTTCGCGGGGCTGGTGGGCGCCATGCCCTCGGGGCCCGGCCCCATTCCCGACGAGCGCATCCGGGAGCTGGCGGCCCTGGCGGGGCGTCACCCGGGCCTCGACGCGGTCCTCCTCACCTCCCGGCGCACGGCGGCGGACATCGAGGACCACGTCCGCGCCACCGGGGTGGGCGCCGTCCAGCTCGTCCGGCACCTGGACCCCGACGTCCGCCGGGATCTCCGGGCGCGCCTCCCGGACCTCACGGTCCTCCAGGTGCTGCACGTGGAGGACGAGGCTTCGGTGGAGGAGGTGGCGCGCCTCGCCCCGGGAGCCGACTTCCTCCTCCTCGACTCGGGGCGCCCCGGGGCCGCGGTGGAGGAGCTGGGCGGCACGGGCCGGGTCCACGACTGGACGCTCAGCCGCCGGGTGGTGGAGCGGGCTCCGGTCCCCGTGCTGCTGGCCGGCGGCCTCACCCCGGAGAACGTGGGTCGCGCCGTGGGGGCCGTCCGGCCGTGGGGCGTGGACGTGTGCTCGGGGCTGCGGGACGATGCCGGGATCCTGCGGCCCGAACGCCTGGAGGCGTTCCGGGCGGCGGTGGCCGGGGCCTCCTCGGCCGGGCCTCGAGGCGCGCGCTGACCGAGGCGCCCGCGCTCAGGCTCCCTCGGAGGTGAGCCCCGTCAGCACGCCCATCACGACCTCCAGGTCGAAGGGCTTGGAGAGGAAGCGCACGGTGCCGCCGAGCCGGGTGAGGTCCTCGTTGGCGTAGCCCGAGATGAGGAGCGCCGGGAGGTCCGGACGCAGCTCCTGGGCCCGTCGCACGACCTCGACCCCGCTGGTTCCCGGCATCATGACGTCGGAGACGATCACGTCCAGCTCGTCCAGGTGGGCGTCCACCAGGGCCAGCGCCGACGTGCCGTCGGTGGCCGGGATCACCCGGTGCCCCTCCCGGGTCATGGCCTTGGCCAGGATCCGCCGGAGGGTCGCGTCGTCCTCGGCCAGGAGGATGGTCAGGGGACGCCGGTGGAGCGAGAACCCCCGCGACACGTCCGTCTCCCCTTCGTCCTCGGGCTCCGCGGTGGGGAAGGCCAGGTGGACCTCGGTGCCCTCGTCGGCCTCGGAGTGGATCCAGACGCCGCCGCCGAGCTGGTCCATGGTCCCGAACACCGACGCCAGCCCAAGGCCCGTCCCGCCGCCGCCCGGTCGCCCGGTGAAGAAGGGCTCGAAGGCCCTCGCCCGGGTCTCCTCGTCCATGCCCTCGCCGGTGTCGGACACCGAGAGGACCGCCCACGAGCGGCCCGGGAGCGGCAGGAAGGGATGGGTGGGTCCGGGGAGCTCCTCGGTGGTCAGGGGCCGGAGGCGGAAGACCAGCGTCCCGCCCCCGGGCATGGCCTGCTCCGCGTTGGTGGCCAGGTTGAAGAGGACCTGGTCCAGGCGGCCCAGGTCCACCGACACGTGGAGCGGCTCCTCGACCTCCGCGCGCACCGTGATGTCGTCCCGGAGGAAGCGGGCCAGGAAGCGCGTCCGGTTCCGGAGGATCTCGGCCAGGGGCACGACCTCCGTCTCCATGGGCTGCTCCCGGGCGAAGGCCAGGAGCTGGGAGGTGACCGACTCACCCCGGCTGAGCACGGTCTCGGCCTCCTGGAGGTCCTCCACCACCCCGTCCGGAAGGTCGTCCCGGCCCAGGGTGAGCTGGAGGAGCGCCTTGGCTCCGGCCAGGACGTTGCGGAGGTCGTGGGCGATCCCCCCGGCCAGGCGCCCCACGGAGTTGAGCCGATCGCTCATCTCGACCTGCTTGTCGAGCTGCCGACGCTCGGTCACGTCCTCCTGGATCCCGATGAAGTGGGTCACCTCGCCCTCGTCGTCGAAGACCGGGTTGGTGGTGAGCCGGTTCCAGAACGACGTGCCGTCCTTCCGGTAGTTGAGGAAGGTCCGCTGCAGCGGCCGGCCGTGCCGGAGCGCCCCCGCCACGTCCTCGACCGCGGCGTCGTCGGTGTCGGGACCCTGGAGGAAGCGGCAGTTCCGCCCCAGCGCCTCGGCGGCGGTGTAGCCCGTGACCCGGGTGAACCCCTCGTTCACGAAGATCAGGGGGAGGTCGGGCTCGCGGGCGTCCGCGATGCTCACCCCCAGGTCCAGGGAGTTCACGGCGTGGCGGACCAGGCGGAGCTCCTCGTCGGAGGGCGGCCGGAGCGCCGTCTCCGTCACGTTGCGGAAGACCGCGAACGCGCCGTCCTCCAGCGGCTGGACGAAGATGTCCCAGTAGCGGCCCCGGGGAGAGCGGAAGCTCTCGAAGGAGGCGCCGTCGGACCGGCCGGCGAGGACGTCCTCGAAGGCCCGGGCGAGCTCGGTGTCCTGCATGTAGGGGAGGACCTCCCTCCAGTGGCGCCCTTCCGGGCCCGGGTCCTCGGGGAGGATCTCCTCCAGGAACTCCCGCGCGGCGGGGTTCAGGTGGACGATCCGGCCTTCCCCGTCCACGAGGCCGAGCCCCGTGGGCATGGCCGCGAAGATCGCGCGGATCGTCGCCGGATCCAGAGCACGCTCGGAGACGTCGTGCACGGGTGGGTGGGCTCCATGGAGGGGGGGCGTGGAGAAGGGAAGGCGGGAGAGACCCGACATTCAATTTTTTCCCTCGGGGACCCCGGAGCAAGCGCGGCCGTCCGGAGCCGTCGGGAAAACCCCCACCGGGCCGCCACACCTCTCCCCACTCCGGGAGGTCTCCTCCTCCCGACACCCCCCCGCCCGGGACGCCCGTAGCTTGGAGTTGGGCCAGCAGCCCGTTGCACGCGGGCTGCACGAGATACCTACCTCTTCGGAGGAAGGATGGCGATGAAGCTACCGACCGTGGGCGAAGCCTCGTCCACGGAACGCGAAGTACCGATCCGGACCGTTCCGGACCTGTCCGTCGAGGTCGTGTCCGACTCGGGCGAGGGCGCACAGAAGTGCGGCCAGATCTTCGGCTCCGTCTCCGCCAAGATGGGCAACGGCGTGTGGACGGTGGAGATCATCCCCGCCGAGGTGGAGCCTCCGCCCCGCAACCCCGCCGGCGCCTCGGGCATCCGCATCCGCCTGGGCGACGAGCAGGTCACCAACTGGGGGGACGAGACCAACCTGGTGGTCGCCTTCAACGAGCAGGCCCTCCTGGGCCGGCACCGCCTGGGGGCTCTGGCCGACGACGCCACGATCCTCCTGGAGGACATGTGGGCCGACCACCCCGACCCCGACGTCCGCGCCGAGTGGGAGGCCGCCATGGAGGAGCTCTCCTCCACGGGCTACCGCATCGTGCGGGTCCCCATGGAGGAGCAGTGCCTGACCGTGGTGGACAACGCGCGGCGCGGGAAGAACATGTTCGCCCTGGGCATGCTCTGCTGGATCTTCGACCGGGACGTGGCCCGGACGAAGGAGCAGATCGCCCACGCCTTCCGGAAGAAGAAGCCCGTGATCACGGAGCGGAACCACGAGCTCCTGGACCTGGGCTGGGCGTGGGCCGCGGAGAACCTGGACTTCCGGTGGGAGATCCCCACCCGTGAGCTGGACCGCCCGTACGTGGTCATGAACGGCAACGAGGCCATCGCCCTCGGCGCCGTCGCCGCCGGCCTCGAGCTGGCCGCCATGTACCCCATCACGCCGGCCACCTCCGTCTCCCACATGCTGGGAGACGTCTTCGACCGCTACGGGGGCGTGGTCCACCAGGCCGAGGACGAGATCGCCGCCGCCGGCGTGGCCATCGGGGCCTCGTACGCCGGGAAGTGTGCCTTCACCATCACCTCCGGGCCGGGGATGGCCCTGAAGACCGAGTTCCTGGGGCTGGCCATCATGGCCGAGATCCCCCTGGTCGTGGTGGACGTCCAGCGGGGCGGGCCCAGCACGGGTCTGCCCACCAAGGTGGAGCAGTCGGACCTCCTGGCGGCCATCTTCGGCCAGCCCGGGGACGCGCCCCACGTGGTCCTGGCGCCGGCCACCATCGAGGAGTGCTTCCACGTCATGACGACGGCCCGGCGGATCGCCGAGGCGCTCCGCACCGTCGTCATCGTCCTCTCCGACGCGAACCTGGCCACGGGCGTGGCGCCCTATCCCCGCCCCGAGCTGAGCGCGGAGTGGCAGGGCGGGCCGCCCGACCTGCGCCCGGTCCCCGAGGGGGTCGGGCCGTACCAGTGGGATCCCACCACCGGGCTCTCCCGGCGCTTCGTGCCGGGGCAGGTGGGCGGAGAGCACACCGTCACGGGTCTGGCCCACGACGAGCGCTCCAAGGTGGCCTACGACTCGGCCATCAACGTGCGCGCCTCCACCATGCGGAGCCGGAAGCTGGCCGTGCTCCAGAGCACGCTCCTCCCCCCGGAGGTGAACGGGGATCCCGAGGGCGGCGACCTCCTCCTGGTGGGGTGGGGCAGCACCAAGGGCGCCATCGAGGAGGCCGTGGAGCGGGCGAGGGCCGAAGGGCTGAGCGTGTCCTCGCTGCACCTGACCTTCCTCTCGCCCCTCCCGCCGGGGCTCGGGGAGATCTTCTCCCGCTTCGGGAAGGTGATGACGGTGGAGATCAACTACTCGGACGAGAAGGACGCCCCCTTCGTGACCGAGGAGAACCGCCGCCGCGGGCAGCTCTCGTGGCTCCTGCGCGGCTCGACGCTGGTGGACGTGGACTGCTGGACCCGGGTGCTCGGCGAGCCGCTGCGCCCGGCCCGCATCCTCCAGGCCATCCGCGACAACATGCCGGCCCCCGCCGGGGCGGCCCACGGAGGTGACGCGTGATCACGACCTCGTCCTGCTCGCTCCTCCACGCCGGCCGGGAGGACGACGACCGCGTCTTCGAGCGCGCCGACTACGAGGGCCCGGTGGCCCGCTGGTGCAGCGGCTGCGGGGACCACTCGGTCCTCACCGCCGCCCAGCGGCTCCTGGCCGAGGAGCAGCTCAAGCCCGAGACCACGGTCTTCGTGTCGGGCATCGGCTGCTCCAGCCGCTTCCCCCACTACATGAAGACGTACGGCTTCCACGGCATCCACGGGCGCGCGCTTCCGGTGGCCACGGGGGTCAAGCTCCAGCGGCCGGAGCTCGACGTCTTCGTGGTCATGGGCGACGGCGACTGCGTGTCCATCGGGGCGGGGCACTGGATCCACGCCATCCGCTACAACGTCGACATGGTGGCCCTGCTGCTGGACAACAACATCTACGGGCTGACCAAGAAGCAGACGTCGCCCACCACGCCCCAGGGCTACAAGTCCAACACCCAGCCCCGGGGGAGCTACCTGCCGCCCATGAACCCGCTCGAGGCGACGCTGGGGGTGACCAACGCCTCCTTCGTGGCCCAGACGGCGGAGTGGGTGCCGGCCCACCTCTTCGCGACGCTGAAGGCGGCCCAGGCCCACCGGGGCTTCTCCTTCGTGCGCATCCTGCAGCGTTGCCCCCACTTCACGCCCGACATCTACGACGCGGCGGTGAAGGAGCCGGACCGCATCGAGATCCTCGACCACCCCGAAGGGATCCGGGTCGAGGGGCTGGACAAGATCTACAAGAACACGCTCCGCCACGACCCGGCGGACATCCACGGCGCCCGGGAGCTGGCCGAGGACGCCGAGGCCATCCGCCTCGGCCTCTTCTTCCACGACACCACGCGTCCGCGCTACGAGGAGACGCGCGCCCTGCCCAAGCACACGGCCCGGGAGAAGATGGAGCTCCTGGACGAGGAGTTCGAGCGCTATGCCGTCTGACGTGAAGGTCGAGAGCAGGATGGAAGCCGACGTGGGTTCCGCGGGCGAGGGAATGGCCGGATCGGCCGACGACGCCCCGGACCTGGGTGCCCGCGCCCTGGAGGCGCTCCGCCCCCGGGTGGCGGACTTCCGCTCCGCCGTCGCCTCCGCCGAGGAGGAGGTGCGGAGCTGGGTGGCCCACCACCGGGGCACCACGGAGTTCCGCGGCGAGCGGGCCCTCATGGAGCTGGGCCCCTTCGCGGTGGGGCGGATGGACCCGGAGCGCTTCGGCCTCCTCCTGGGGGCTCCGGAGGAGCTGGAGCCCGTGGCGGTGGGCGTGCTGGAGCGGGCCGAGGAGATCCTGGCCGACGTCACCCTGGACGACACCGTCCACCGCCTGGCCGTGGAGCCCGGCGGGGACCTCCGGGACGTGGTGAAGGCCGCGCTGGCCCGGGTGGGCCGGGTGTTCGGGGCCGCGCGGGCCGTGGAGCTCGCCCGCTCCGGTCGCTTCGACCCGGACGGCCACAACCACCTCCTGGGCCACCTGCCCTTCCGGCAGTGGAACCGGGCGGAGCGGAGCCTCGCGCCGCCCCTGGTGGTCGAAGTGGAGCCGGAAGACCTCCTCCCCGCCGGCCTGGGCGAGTTCCTGGACGGCCGGGTGAAGGTCGTGCTCGTGACCCGGGGCCCCACGGCCCCGGCGCCGCTGGCCCGGCTGGTCACGCCGGGCACCTTCGTGGTCCAGACCGCGGATCCGGACGACCTCCGGGCGCTGGCCGACTCGCCCCACCCGGGCGTGGCCCTCCTCTTCGACGAGGAGCGGGAGGAGCAGGCGCGCTTCGTCCACGATCCGGACGCCGGCCTGGCGCCGTGGCAGCGCCTCGACGTCCGCCACCTCCCCGAGCGTCCCACGGTGGGGCGCGGGCGCCGCGACCCGGCCTGGGTGGAGGAGCTGGACCACCTGGAGGCCATGGCGCGGACGCCGGCCGGGGGCCCCCCGCCCCCGAGCGGAAGCTCCGCCCCCGCCGGGGGCGACTCCATGCCCGGATCGGCCTCGGCCGCTCCGGCCGAGCCCGCACCCCCCGAGCCCGCGGACAAGCTGGCGGCCTGGCTTCTGAGCCAGACCCGGCTGGACGCCGCGGAGGCGGAGGGCTGAGCCCGTGACTCCCACCGGCGCCCCCGTGTCCGAGGTCCTGGCCTCCGTGGCGATCCTGGGCGGGGTGGCCGCCGTGTTCGGGGCGTTCATCGCCCTGGCCAACGCCCGCTTCAAGGTGTGGGAGGACCCGCGCATCGACGGCGTCCGGGACCTCCTGCCCGGGGCCGACTGCGGGGCGTGCGGCAAGGCGGGCTGCCGGGCCTTCGCCATGGCGGTCATCGCCGGGAAGGCCCGCCCCGCCGAGTGCACGGTCATGGGGGACGAGGAGCGGGCCGACGTGGCCGGCTACCTGGGCATCGAAGCCGGGCAGGCGGCCCGCAGGGTCGCCCGGCTCCTCTGCGCCGGCGGCCGGGACGTGGCGCCCTACAAGGGCGAGTACCGCGGCATCGAGAGCTGCGCCGCGGCCGCGGCGGTCACCGGGGGCGGGAAGGCCTGCTCCTGGGGCTGCCTGGGCTACGCCGACTGCGCCGTGTCGTGCGACTTCGAGGCCATCACCATGGGGCCCTTCGGCCTCCCGGTGGTGGATCCGGAGCTCTGCACCGCCTGCGGCGACTGCGTCGAGGCGTGCCCCCTGGACCTCTTCGTCGTCCTCCCCGAGGACGCGCACCTCCTGGTCCAGTGCAGGAACCTCCTCCGCGGCGACGCCGCCGAGGCCGTCTGCTCCGTGGCGTGCAACGCCTGCGGACGGTGCGCGGTGGACGCCGAGGCCGGCCTCATCGAGATGGTGGACGGCCTGGCGGTGGTGGACTACGAACGAATCGAACTCGAGAATCCCAAGGCGGTCGAGCGGTGCCCCACCGGGGCCATCGTGTGGGTCGAGGGACGGCAGTTCCCCCGGCTCCATCCCGCCGCGAGCGAGGCGGCATGACCAAGATCCCTCCCGTATACGACGGTCCCTCCCTCTTCCCGGGGGTGCCCACCGCCACCGACGGCACCGGCGCGGTGGTCCACGCCGAGACCCACGCCAGCGAGGCGGCGGGGGCCTACCCCATCACCCCGTCCACACAGATGGGCGAGGGGTGGGCCGAGGCGGTGGCCAAGGGCAAGACGAACGCCTGGGGCCGCAGGCTCCTCTTCTTCGAGCCCGAGGGCGAGCACGCCGCGGCGGCCGTCACGGCGGGCATGAGCATGACCGGGCTCCGCGCGGCCAACTTCAGCAGCGGCCAGGGCGTGGCGTACATGCACGAGTCGCTCTACGCGGCGGCCGGCAAGCGCCTGACCTACGTGCTGAACGTGGCCGCCCGGGCCATGACCAAGCACGCCCTGAACGTCCACGCCGGCCACGACGACTACCACGCCGCGGACGACACGGGCTTCTTCCAGCTCTTCGCCAAGGACGTGCAGGAGGCGGGGGACTTCTGCCTCATCTCCCACCGCATCGCCGAGCTGTCGCTGACGCCGGGGATCAACGCCCAGGACGGCTTCCTGACGAGCCATCTCCTGGAGTCGGTCACGCTTCCCGAGCCCGAGGTCATCCGGCGCTACCTGGGTGATCCGGCGGACACGATCGAGACGCCGACGCCGGCCCAGCGCCTGACCTTCGGGCCCACCCGCCGGCGCATCCCCGAGCTCTTCACGGTGGACTATCCCGCCATGCTGGGCACGGTGCAGAACCAGGACTCCTACGCCCAGGGCGTGGCGGCCCAGCGGCCCTTCTACTTCGACCACGTGGCCGAGCTGACGGACCAGGCGATGGCGGAGTGGGCCGAGCTCACCGGGCGGCGCTACGCCCGGGCGTCGGGGCACCTCCTGGAGGACGCCGAGTGGGTCCTGGCGGGCCAGGGCTCCGTGGTGCCCAACCTGGAGATCGTGGCCGAGCACCTGCGGAAGGCGCGGGGGCTGAAGGTGGGGGTGCTGAACCTCTCCATGTTCCGCCCCTTCCCCGCCGACCTGGTCACCCACCTCCTGGCGGGGAAGAAGGCGGTCACCGTCTTCGAGCGGGTGGACCAGCCGCTGGCGGTGGACCCGCCCCTCCTCCGGGAGATCCGGGCCGCCATGGCCAAGGGCGTGGAGAACGGGCGGGCCGTCCGGGCCCGCACCAATGGCAAGGGCTCCCTCTTCGGCCGGGGCGGGAAGCCCGAGGCGGAGGAGCGGGCCCTGCCCTTCCCGACGCTGGACGTCCTGGACGCCGAGCAGGTGCCGGACTTCCACGCCGCGGGCTTCGGCTTCGGAAGCCGGGACCTCCAGCCCGGCGACGTCGTCGCCGCGGTGGAGAACATGCTCCCGTCCGGCGCCGGGCGCCGGCAGTTCTACCTGGGCATCGACTTCATCCGGAAGGACACCCGCCTGCCGAAGCTGCGCATCTGGCAGGAGGAGCTCCTGGACGCCTACCCGGACCTGGCCGAGCTGAGCCTCGAGCCCGCCGAGCCGGTGAACCTCCTCCCCGAGGGCGCCACCTCCCTGCGGATCCACTCCGTGGGCGGGTGGGGCGCCATCACCATGGGGAAGAACCTCACCATGACGGCGTACGAGCTCTTCGGGATGCACGTGAAGGCCAACCCGAAGTACGGCTCGGAGAAGAAGGGGCAGCCCACCACCTTCTACAGCGTGCTCGCCCACGAGCCCATCCGGCTCAACGCCGAGCTCAAGCACGTGAACGTGGTGCTGGCCCCCGACGGGAAGGTCTTCGGCCACTCCGATCCCCTGGCGGGGATGGAGGAGGGCGGCGTCTTCGTCCTCCAGAGCCACGAGGAGCCCGAGGCGGTCTGGGCCTCGCTGCCCGCGGGGGCCCGGCGCGCCATCCGGGAGAAGAAGGTCCGCTTCTTCTGCCTGGACGCCTTCGGCATCGCCAGCTCCGAGGCCAGCGACCCCGAGCTGCGCTACCGCATGCAGGGCGTGGCCTTCATGGGCGCCTTCTTCCGCGCCACCCCCCTGGCCGAGCGCGAGGGGATGGACGAGGAGGCCCTCTTCGCGGGGATCCGACGGCAGATCGAGGCCAAGTTCGGCAAGCTCGGCGAGCGCGTGGTGGAGGACAACATGCGCGTCATCCGCCGGGGCTACGACGAGGTGGCCGAGGTCCCCACCGACGCCCCCGTCGAGGAGACCCCGGACCAGACGGTGCCCGGCGGGCGCATGCCGAGCATCATGGCCTCGCCGGAGGCCGAGCAGGGGCTGGCGGACCCGGGCCGCTTCTTCGAGCAGGTGTGCAGCGTCTGCGCCATGGGCCAGGACGGGATCGCCGATCCGTACGCGGCCGTATCCGCCATGCCCGCGGCCTCCAGCGCCATCCGGGACATGACCTCCATCCGCATGGAGGTGCCCGAGTTCGTGGCCGAGAAGTGCACCGGGTGCAGCCAGTGCTGGGTCCAGTGCCCCGACGCGGCCATCCCCGGCCTGGTGACGAGCGTCGAGGACATCCTCGACACCGCCATCCGCACCACGGGCAACGGCCAGCCCAACGTCCTGGCCGCCCAGATCTCCCGGCACCTGGCCAAGGAGGTCCGCACGATCCTGAAGGGCGTGCCCTTCACCACCTTCGGCGACGTGGCCTCCCAGGCCTACGCCAACGTGGTGGGCAAGCTGGGGTGGGATCCGGAGCGACGCGCCAAGCTCGACGACGAGTGGGCCCGCATCTACCCGGTCCTGGCCGAGTTCCCCCTGGCCAAGACGGCGCCCTTCTACGACGTGCCCGAGGGCAAGGAGAAGGGGAGCGGGGGCCTGCTGGCCATCACGGTCAGCCCCGAGGCGTGCAAGGGGTGCAACATCTGCGTGGACGTCTGCCCCGAGGACGCGCTGATCACGGTCAAGCAGGACGAGGAGATCGTCGAGAAGCTCCGCCGGAACTGGACGTTCTGGGAGCGCCTCCCCGACACCGACGACCGCTACGTCAACATCCGGAACCTGGACGAGGGGATCGGCGTCCTGTCCTCGCTGCTGCTCAAGAAGGACAACTACCGGTCCATGGCCGGGGGCGACGGCGCGTGCATGGGGTGCGGCGAGAAGACCGCCGTGCACCTGGTCACCGCCACCGTCGAGGGGCTCATGCAGCCCCGGGTGGAGAAGCTCCTGGCCGAGATCGACGAGCTGGTGGCCGAGCTCGACGCCAAGGAGCGGGCGCTCCTGGCGTCCGACGCCGACCTGGCCGCGGCGGCCGACGCCGAGGGCGGGTCGGTGGAGCTCGACCTCTCCGCGGAGAAGAAGGAGCGCCTGCGCCTCCTCCAGACGTCCAAGGAGGAGCTGGAGCACCTGAAGTGGCTGTACGTCCAGGGCCCGAGCGGGAAGGGGCGCGTGAGCCTGGGCATCACGAACTCGACGGGGTGCTCCTCGGTCTGGGGCAGCACCTATCCATACAATCCCTATCCCTTCCCCTGGGTGAACCACCTCTTCCAGGACGCCCCCAGCATCGCCATCGGCGTGTTCGAGGGGCACATGCGGAAGATGGCGGACCACTTCGTGTCGCTGCGGAGGGCCCGGGCGCTGGTGGAGGACCGCTTCGACGCCGAGGAGTTCGGCGCGTTCCGCGAGGCCTTCGACTGGCGCCAGTTCACCGACGAGGAGTTCCATCTCTGCCCGCCCATCCTGAGCATCGGAGGGGACGGGGCCATGATGGACATCGGGTTCCAGAACCTCTCGCGGCTCATGGCCAGCGGGAAGCCCATCCGGGTCATGGTCCTGGACACCCAGGTGTACTCCAACACCGGCGGCCAGGCCTGCACCAGCGGGTTCACGGGCCAGGTGGCGGACATGAGCGCCTGGGGGAAGGCGGAACACGGGAAGTCCGAGGTCAGGAAGGAGCTGGCCTTCATCGCCATGGCCCACAGAGGCGTGTTCGTGCACCAGTCCTCTCAGGCCTCGGCTTCCCACCTCATCCAGGGCGTCATCAAGGGGCTCAACACCCGGCGGCCGGCGCTCTTCAACATCTACACCCCCTGCCCGGTGGAGCACGGGCTGGCCGACGACTGGGCGCCCACCGCGGCCAAGATGGCGCTGGAGAGCCGGGCGTTCCCCTTCCTGACCTACGACCCCGACGCCGGGAAGGACCTGGCGGACTGCCTGTCGCTGGACGGCAACCCCGACGTGCGGAGCGTCTGGCCCACCTACGAGCTGGAGTACGTGGACGAGGACGGCGAGGAGCGGTCCATGACGCTTCCCCTCACCACCGCCGACTGGGCCGCCACCGAGGTGCGCTTCCGGAAGAACTTCTCGCCCATCCCGGACGACGACGACGACGAGGCGTGGATGCCGTACCACGAGTTCGTCCTGGCCGACGACGAGGCGCGCGTAGGACGCAGGCCGTTCATCTGGACGCTGGGGGAGGGACGAGCACTTCGCCGCCTCCAGGTGTCAAACGAGATGGTGCTGCTCGCCGAGGACCGTCTGGACTTCTGGCACCAGCTCAAGGAGCTGGCCGGCCTGGACGTGCCGGACCAGGTGCACGACGCCGTGGCCTGGGAGGTGGAGGACGCCTACGAGAAGAAGCTGGCGGCGCTGAAGGACGAGTACGAGAGGAAGCTCGCCGAGCTGCGGGCCACGTACCCGAGGGTCGTGGCGCGACGCATGGCCGAGGGCCTCCTGGCCCTGGGCGACGGCGAGATGACGGTGAAGGACCTCCTGGGCCGCGCCGAAGCCACCCGGGGCCTCGAGCCCATCGGGCCGGTGGAGGGGCTGGACCTCGGGTCGACCGCTCCGGGAAGGAACGGAGCGGTCGGGAACGGGTCGGGCGCTGTGGAGCCCGACCGGGAGGGTGGCGGGGCAGGCGCGGCCGATCGGACCGGCGCCGCCCCCGGCCCGACGGCCGGCACGGAGCCCGTCCCTGAGGGGACGGAGCCGGCCGTCGCGGTCGCACCCTCTCCCGAGGCGGCCGAGGCCGAGCCGGAGGAGGACGACGACGTCCTCTCCATGGAGCCCTGGATCGAGACCATGCGCTGCACGTCGTGCAACGAGTGCACGAACCTGAACCCGCGCATGTTCAAGTACGACGACAACAAGCAGGCGTACGTCGCCGACGCCCACGCGGGCACCTACGCCGAGCTGGTCCAGGCGGCGGAGCGGTGCCCCGCGGGGATCATCCACCCCGGAGATCCGCTCAACCCCCGGGAGAAGGACCTGGAGAAGTGGAAGGAGCGGGCGGCGCCCTTCAACTGACGGGCGCCGCCGTCAGCCCTCGTCCGCCTCGTCGGCCCGCACCGGCGAGGACGCCGACTGGGTGTGGACCACCTTCCAGGCGCCGTCCACCCACCGGAAGAGGTACGTCCCGTGCCCCTGGTTGTGGATGTCGGTGCCGTCGGGGAGGGTGAGCTGGATGTCGGTGTCCACCACCGCCCACGCGAAGTCGCCCTCGAAGTGGGTCTGGATGTCGGAGAACTGGAGCCGTAGACCGAGCTCCGCCTCGGGCTCCACGTGGTTCTCCACCAGGTCCTGGAGCCCCTCGTTCTGGCCTCCGCCCTCGAAGTAGCGGGCGCCCTCCCAGTCCAGGAAGTGCTCGTAGAAGGGGGCGCCGTCCCCCTGCTCCCAGCCCACGCGGATGTCCTCGAGGATGGCCTCGATGCGGGCCGGGTCGTGGACCGCCTCGCTCTCGGCGGCGCCCTCGGTCGCGGGCTCCGGATCGGTGCCGCCGCACGCCGCCAGCACGAGGGCGACGGCGGGGACGAGGACGGGGGCGAATCGGGCGAGGCGGCGCATGGGCGGCTCCGGAGCGGGAGGGGGAGACGAGGAAGGGAGAAGATCTACGCGGGGAGGCCGGGGGGCCACCCTCGGCGGGGCCGGCGGCATGGGCATTGCGTTGCTCCGGGGTGCGATTCCCCGCACCCCCGAGGACCATGAAGCCTTTCCATATGCTCTCCACGCTCGCCCTCACCGCCGTGCTCGCGGCCTGTGGCGGCGACGATTCCGACGACCGGACCTCCGACACGGCTCCCGCCGACGAGGGCGCCTACGTCCGCATGGCCACGGACAGCGGGCGCGCCACCGCGCTGGCCAGCGACCCGCGGACCCTCTCCGAGGAAGAGGTGGAGGCGGGCCGCATGGACGGGAGCTGGAAGCGGTACGTGGAGATGGACGACACCGCCTCGGGCGGACCCGTGCCCGATTCGCTCCGCGACGCCTGGGAGGACATCACGCCCCGTTCCGTGAACGCGCCGGTCCGCTCGTTCCCGGTCCACGGGGACGTCTCGGGGCCGGCGGTGGCGCGCGTCCAGATCCTCCTGGACCGGGCCGCCTTCTCCCCCGGCGTGATCGACGGGCGGTGGGGCAAGAACACGGAGAAGGCCGTGTACTGGTTCCAGAAGAGCCACGACCTCGAGGCCACCGGCAAGGTGGACGAGGCCACGCTCCAGGCGCTGGAGCGCGCCGGGGGCGGGAGCCCCGTCACGGAGCGCACCCTCACCGAGGCGGACGTCTCCGGGCCCTTCGAGGACCTCCCCGAGGACGTGTACGCCCGGGCCGAGAAGCCCTGCCTCTGCTACGAGGACGTGCGCGAGCAGCTCGGCGAGGTCTTCCACACCACGCCGGAGCTCCTCGAGCGGCTGAACCCCGACGTGGACCTCGCCGCCGTGCAGGCCGGGCAGACGCTCCAGGTCCCGTCGGTGGAGGCCTTCCACCTCGGGGACATGCCCGACGGCCGCTACAGGGGCGGGGGCGAGGTGGCCCGCATCGTGGTGTCCGACGGCGGGCACTACGTCCATGCGGAGGACGCCTCCGGAAACATCCTGTACCACTTCCCCTCGACGCTGGGGGCCGACTACGCGCCCTCGCCCAGTGGCGATTTCTCCGTGGTCTCCATCACCTTCGATCCCACCTGGCACTACAAGCCCGACCTCCTCTCCCGGGTGGATCCCTCCGAGGAGGACGCCGTCCTCCCCGAGGGGCCGAACAACGCCGTGGGCGTGGTCTGGATGCAGCTTTCCAAGGACCACTACGGCATCCACGGGACCAGCGCGCCCTCCACCATCGGGTACGCCACCTCCCACGGCTGCGTGCGCCTGACCAACTGGGACGCGGCGGCGCTGGGCCAGCGGATCGCCGAAGGGGTGCCGGTGGAGTTCCGGGACGTCTCGGGGCGCTGAGGGACGGGGGCCGGCGCGGACCCCGCCTCACCCCATCCGCTCCCGGGAGTCCTCCAATGTGGTCTGCACCCGGGCCACGAGCTCGGCCATCGTGAAGGGCTTGCCCAGCACGCCGTCGGCGCCGTCGACGTCGTCCACCGGGAGATCGCCGGCGTACCCGGACATGAAGACCACGGGGAGGTCCGGACGTCGTGCCCGCACCACCGCGGCCAGGTCGGTGCCGCTCCGTCCGGGCATCACCAGGTCGGTGAGGACCAGGTCGATCTCGTCGCTGCGGGCCTCGAACAGCTCGGCGGCCGCGTCACCGTCCGCGGCTTCGAGCACGGTGAAGCCGGCGGTCTCCAGGACGCGGCGGACGAAGCGGCGCACGCCGGCCTCGTCCTCCGCCACCAGGAGGGTGCCCGAGCCCCCGGTCTCCAGCACGGCGGCCCCGGCCGCGCGGTCGTCCACGGCGGGCTCGACCCGGGCCGGCAGCCATACCTCGAAGCGCGTCCCCCGGCCCTCCCGGCTGGACACGGTGATGGAGCCCCCCAGGGCGTCGATGGCCACGTAGGACGTGGCCAGGCCCAGGCCCGTGCCCTCGCCGATGTGCTTGGTGGTGAAGAAGGGCTCGAAGATCCGGTCCCGGACCGCCGGGGACATCCCGGACCCCGTGTCCTCGATGCCCACCCGCACCCACCCTTCGTCCCGGGCGGGGAGGGTGAGGTCGTCGGGCTGCCGCACCAACGCGGTGTCGAGGGTGAGGACGCCGCCCTCCGGCATGGCGTCCCGGGCGTTGACGCAGATGTTGAGGATCGTCTGCTCCAGCGGTGACGGGTCGGCCCACACCGTGGCCGGCACCTGCCCGTAGCGGGTGCGGATCTCCACGTCGGGTCCCACGAGGCGGGCCACGAGGATCTCGAGGCGCTCCAGGAGGGCGTTCACGTCCACCGGGCCCGTGGCCTCGGGGCCCTTGCGGCTGAAGGCCAGGAGCTGGCGGGTGAGGCTCGCCGCGCGGGCCGTCGCCATCTGGATCTCCACGAGCTCGGCGTGCCCCGCCGTTCCCGGCTCGCTCTCCGCGAGGAGGAGCTCGGCGTTGCCCGAGACCACGGTCAGGAGGTTGTTGAAGTCGTGGGCCACCCCGCCGGCCAGGCGCCCCACGGCCTCCATCTTCTGGCTGTGCCGAAGGGCGAGCTCCAGCTCCTTCTGTCCGGTGATGTCCTCCACGATCATCTGGTAGGAGGTGCCGTCCTCGCGCTCGTCCACCCGCCGACCGTTGAGTCGCACCGTGAGGGTTCCGCCGTCGTCCCGGAGCCAGCGCTCCTCGACGTCCCGTACCGTGCCCTCCCGGTCGAGGCGCGCCCGGACCCGCTCCCAGACGCCCCGTCCCGGGAAGAGGTCGGCCACGGACCGGCCCTCGATCTCCTCCGGGTCGTCCGAGCCGAGCAGGCCGGCCAGGGCCGGGTTCACCCGGAGGAACCGCCCGGCGCGATCCACGGACGTGATCCCCACCACCGCCTGATCCAGGACCGAGCGGTAGCGCTCCTTGGCCGTCCGCTCCGCGAGCTCGGCCTGGGATCGGGCCCGGAGCGTCTCGCCGAGCTGCGCCGCCAGCGTCCGGACCTCGGTGGGGCCCCGGACGGGCGGCGGTGGGGCGGGGTCGGCGCCCGCGGTCCGGGTCCACCCCACCAGCTCCCGCAGGGGATCGGTGATCCGGCGCTGGACGTACCACGCCAGCCCCGCGGCCAGCAGGAGGGTCAGGAGGCCCAGGAGGAAGTCCTCCCGGAGGTCGGCCAGCGCGGGCCCCCGTACCCGCTCCGTGGGGATGCCGGCGAACACCCGCCACCCGACGTCGGGGATGGTGATGTTGGCCCAGCTCCGCTCCACGCCGTCCAGGTCCGGGCCCCCCGCCACGAACCGGCCCGGACCCACCGGGGACGCCGGCATCGTGTCCTCCGGGAGCGTGCGGCCCACGTGCAGCGCGGCGTCCCGGGAGCGGGCGAGGATGGTCCGCTCCGCGTCCGCCACGGTGACGAGCTCGTCCTCCTGGATCCGGACGCCCGCCAGGAGCTCCTGGAAGCGGACCAGGGGGAGGCTGCCGGCCAGGACGCCGGCGGGGGTCCCGTCGGGCCCCGTCACCGGGACCGCCAGCGCCACCACCCAGTCTCCGGTGATCCGCCCCACGATGGGCGATCCGACCACGAAGCGCTCTCCGGCCTTCACGCGCTGGAACCAGTCCCGGTCCCGGTACGGGCGCTCCGCGCCCTCGGGCATGGCCCGGAGGGAGCAGCGCACCTCTCCTTCCGGGTCGGTGGCCAGGAGGCTCACCAGGTAGGGCGCCGCCTCCCGGGTCTGGACCAGGACGGTGCGGCAGGACTCCCGGTCGGCCAGCAGGTCCCCGCCCCGGGCCGCCGCGCCCTGGAGCACGCCCCGAGCGTCGGCGAGGAGCTGGGTGGTGGCCGCCGACGTGACGTCGGCCAGCCGTTCCGCCTCGAAGCTGCCCGTGGCCACCTCCGCCCGGTACGCCGCGAGTCGGGAGCGGACCAGGAGCGCCGCCAGCGGGAGCGCCACCACCAGGGCCATGAGGGCCAGGTGGGTCCGGATCGAGCGGGCGCGGGTCAAGGGGTGGGGCATGGCGGGGAGCCCGTGGGACCTCGATTGGGGGGGTAGGCTCACCTTACGCGGAGCACCCGCCGTCCGTCCAGCCCTCCGACCGTGCCGACCTCGGCCCTACCCCTCCGCCCGCCGTTCCGCCAGGAGCTTCGTGTAGGCGATGGCGGCCCGGATCTCGCCGTCGGTGAGGGGCGCGGAGAGGTGGTCCGGGCTCCACGCCGGCGTCACGGTCTCGCCGTCCAGCCCCACGCCCTCCCGGAGCAGACGCCGGAAGGCCGCCTCGTCGTAGTCGAGGGCGCCCTGGATGTCCCCGGCGGGCTCCCCCACGCCGTCCAGCGCCGCCCCGTGGCAGGAGGAGCAGACGGTCACCGCGATCAGGCGGCCCTGCGTGGTCCCCTCCCCCAGCTCCGGCGGGGCGTTCTCCGCGAAGTACCGAACCTCCTCCTCGGCGTTGTGGTAGGCGCGCGGCGCGTCCTCCAGCGACGCTCGCCAGTAGTCGTCGGGGAGGCGGGCGGTCACCGCCTCCTCGAAGCCGGGGGGAGGCGG
>CAZMTA010000020.1:0-70977 GCA_964569085.1 uncultured Gemmatimonadaceae bacterium
TGCCGGGGGCGGGAGTCGAACCCGCAAGCCCTTTCGGACGGGGGATTTTAAGTCCCCTGCGTATACCGTTTCGCCACCCCGGCGGGGGTGTCACGCGTCGGGGCTCCGGGCGCGCCCGCCCCGGTCCCGGACCACGAAGGTGGGCGGCCGGACCGCCCCCTGCCACCCCGGACGGCGGCGGCTCAGGGCTGCCGGATGACCACCCGGGCTTCGAAGCCCGTCGCCTGCGTCAGGTGGTCCACGAACGCTTCGGGCGTCGTCCGGGCCGGGTCGTAGCGGACGAGGGCCGTCCCTTCCGGGTAGGCGAACCGGGCCGCCTCGACCCCCTCCACCTCCTCCACGGCCTCACGGGCCGTCGTGGCGCAGGACGTTCAGGTCATGCCCCGGACCTCGAGGGCCACCGTCCGGAACATGCTCGCCGGCCCGTCCGGAGCCCCGGCGCTCGATGCGGTCGTTCCCGGGGTCCCGCTCGCCGCGGGGTGGGCGCCGGCGTGGTGCGCCTCCTGTCCCGGGAGCGCTCCCCGCCAGGCGGGGGAGGCGGCCAGCACGACGGCCAGGCCGGTGGCTGTCCAGAGCGTGACCTTCATGCCCCGCCGCGCCCGGGGGGACGCGCACGCCCCTTCGGGCCCGCACGCCTTCGCCTCCTCCCGATGAAGGAGGACGAAGCCCGCCCCGAGGAACAGCGCGGTGGCGCCCAGGAACCAGGGGCGCCACGGCTCCAGCGTCCCGGCGAGGCCCACGCCCGACACTCCGGCCGTCACGGCCAGGAGCGGACCGGCGCAGCAAAGGGCCGATCCCGCGGCGGCCACCACGGCACCCAGCGCCGCTCCGCCGGCCTTCAGCGCCTCACCCACGGCGCCCCAGGGCCCGTCGGATGGCCTCGGGGGACGGGGCCCCGTCGGCACGGCACGCCATGGCCGCGTTGCCGCCGTCCGCTCCCGTAACGTCCTCGCCGTCCACGAGGACGGTGGGGGACCCGTGTCCGCGGAAGCGGTCCGGCGTCTCCGACCGCGAGAGGTTCCACTCCCGCCACGCTCCGTCCTCCCCGAGCGCGCGTCGCAGGCTTTCCCGGGCGCCCTCGGCGTGGGGGCATCCCTCGAAGTAGACCAGGTCGATCTCCACTCCGTCCATCCCTCGGCTCCTGGGGCGCATGGCCCGCCCTCCCGGCGGGCTCGGACGCCAAAGTAAGGCATCCACGGCCGCCCCGCGCCCGCCGGGGCACGGCCCTTGCCTCCCCTGGTGCCCGTCCCCCGTCCCCCCCCGAGGAGCCGCATGACCGACGATCAAGAGCAGGTGGTCGAAGAACGCACCGTGATCAGCGCCCTCACCGTCCACCGGGCGGTCCGCCGTGAGGGCGAGGAGGAGCTCGCCCGCAGCGCCCGCTCCCTCTTCTGGTCCGGACTGGCCGCGGGGCTGGCCATGGGCCTCTCCATGGCGGCCGAAGGCGTCCTCCACGCCCGCCTCCCCGACGAGGCATGGAGGCCGCTGGTGGCCAGCTTCGGCTACACCCTCGGCTTCATCGTGGTGACCCTGGGACGTCAGCAGCTCTACACGGAGAATACCCTCACGGCGGTCCTCCCCGCCCTGGCGTGCCAGGGCATGGACGACTGGATCCGCACCTTCAGGCTCTGGGGCATCGTCCTGACGGCCAACCTCGTCGGCGCCACGCTCTTCGCCTGGTTCGCCACCACGGGGGCGTTCCTCCCCGAGTTCCGGGAGGCCTTCCTGGAGATCGGAGTCCACGCCCTCGAGCCGGACGCGCTCACCACCCTCCTCGCCGGGATCCCGGCGGGGTGGCTCATCGCCAGCATCGTCTGGCTCGGTCCGGCCGCGCCGCACGCCCGGCTCTGGATCGCCCTCATCCTGTCGTACGCCGTGGGGATCCTCGAATTCCCCCACGTGGTCGCCGGCTCGGTGGAGGCCCTTTTCGTGGTCTTCGAAGGGGGCGCGACGCTGGGCCACTACGCGGCGGGCTACCTCCTGCCCACCCTGGTGGGGAACACCATCGGCGGGGTGATGCTGGTCGCGGTGCTGAACCACAGCCAGGTGCTGGACGACGAGGCGTGAGGAGGAGCCCGGCTAGCGGTCCCCCGCCCCGGCCGCCGGGGCCGGCTCCTCGATCGGCCCCAGCTCCGGACCCACCGTCCGGAGGATCTGGGAGGGGAGCCCGCTGGTGAAGCGGTAGTCGGCGGCCTCGGGACCCTGGACGTAGGCGGTGACCACGCCGAAGTGCCGCTCCCCGGCGAAGAAGACGAAGGTGGCGGTGCGGTTCACCACGCGGGTCTCGCGGAGGCTGCCGTCGGGACCGTACGTCCGGTACCGGTTGTCGCCGGTGCCCGTCTTCCCCCCCAGGCGGAGGGGCGCCCCCGAGGCGTCGGTGAAGCTCCCCCTGGCTCGCCGCGCGGTCCCCCGCTCCACCACGTCCGCCAGGGCGTCCCGGGCCACCGCGGCCACCTCCGGCGGCAGGACCCGCTCCCCCTGCACCGGCACCCGCTCCAGCACGGTCTCGTAGGGCGTCCCCGTGGCCAGCGCCACCTCCTCCACCCGCACCACGGGCAGGCGCACCCCGTCGTTGGCCAGGATCCCCATGAGCTCGGCCAGGGCCTGGGGGCGATCGCCGCTGGACCCGATGGCCGTGCCGTACGAGGGGACGATGTTGGCGTAGGGATAGCCCAGGGCCCGCCACGAGCGGAGGATCTCCTGGAACGCCTCGATCTCCAGGACGGTGCGGATCCGCTGGTCCTGGGCGCCGGCGCTCCGGCTGTCGAAGAGCCAGCGGTACACCTCCTGGCGCACCTCCCGGCTCTGCTCCAGGACGGACTCCAGGCTGGCCCCCGGCTCCTCCAAGAGGCGCCACAGGACCCAGAGCTCGAGGGGGTGGACCCGGGCCAGGTAGCCCAGGTCCGCCAGCGGGTGCGCCCCGGGGTCGGCCCGGCCCCACACGGACCGGAGGGCGCCGGTGGCCAGCCCCTCCTGGGGGCTGTGGGTCCGGGCGAAGGTCTCGAACGCTTCGAACGCGGAGTCGGGCGCCACGGTCCGATACGCCCACGCCAGGCGCTGCGGCCCCAGGTCCCGCTGCCGCACCAGCGCCTCCAGCATGGCCGAGGGCTCGAGGCCCGCGTACTTGCGGTGGAACTGGCGCACGAACCGGCTTCCCTCGTCGTCGGCGAAGCGGGCCAGGTAGCTCCGCCGAACGTCGGGGTCCTCCAGGGCCCGGGCCGCGGAGCCGGGGCCGCGGTACATGTGGTAGTGGACCACGTCCCGCATGATGCGGACCCACGGGAGGTTGGCCGAGTGCCGGAAGGCCTCCAGCACCGACAGCGTCGACTGGTCGTACGTGGCGTCGAAGTTGTTGAAGGTCTGGACCCCGCCCCCGGTGGCGAACCGCTCCCCCGGGTTGGCGGAGTACCCTCGCTGCATGGCCGCCTCCAGCAGGGCCCGGAGGCCGATGCCGGGCTCCCGCCGGACCCGGTCCACGGCCCAGCGCGTGATCCGGTCCCGCTCGGGTACCCGGAGCGCGGCCAGGGAGTCGGCCCCGAGCCCGGTCAGACGCCCGTGGAGCTCCGCCACCGCCTGGAGGTACGTCACCAGCGTGCGGAGCTTCGCGGTGCTCCCGAGCTCGATCCGCCCCGCGTCGGCCAGGCTCAGGGGGCCCTCGAAGTTGTCCGCCTGGATCCGGACCACGTTCCCCAGCGGGGTCGTCTCCATGAGGGTGAGGGTGTAGACCACCCGGGCGGGGTCGCCCCGGTCGAGGAGGCCGGCGGCGCCGAAGGGCCCGCTCCGGACGAATCCGGGGTCGCCCAGCGAGCGGAAGAGCTCGAGGGCCTCCCCCTGCCACGCCAGGTCCAGGGTGGCGGTCACCTCGGCGTCGTAGCGATCCAGGTCGTAGAGGGACGGCGCCTGGAGGAGGCCCAGCAGGTGGTTGCGGAGCTGGACCGCCGTCTTCCGTTCGACGAAGGGGACCGGCTCCCGCTCCGGCGCGCGGTCCAGGGGCTGGATCTCGGCCTGGAGCGCCGCCTCCGCCAGCTCGGCCGGCACGACCCCGGCGTCCCGGAGGAGGACCAGGTGCTGGTCGGTGAGCTCCCGCAGGTCGGCCCGTCCCTCGGGCCGCGCCAGGTAGTAGGAGGGCCGGCGGTGGGCCACGAGGAGGCTGAGGGCCTGCCGGTAGACCTCGGCGCGTCGGGCCAGCTCCCCCTCCCCGCCGTCGCCCGGACCCCGGAGGACCCGGTTGGCCTCCTCGAAGGGCGTGCCGTACCAGGCCCACAGCCCCTCGGCGGTCCCCACGACCTCGCCGTGTCCGCGCTGGGCCGCCAGGGGAACCGTGTTGAGGTAGGCCTGGACCACCCGCCGCCGGGCGTCCAGCGTGCCCGGCCCGTCCAGGTAGGCGCGCGCCGTCGCCGTGGCCATCTGACGGAGCTTGTCCAACGGCGTCCGGGTGAGGCCGCCGGGGGAGTGGCGGAACTTCTCGATCTGGGTGGCCAGGGTGCTGCCGCCGGGCACGTTCCCCCCCGCTCCCGCCATCCGGCGCGCCAGCGCCACGACGCTCCGGCTCAGGCGCGCCCAGTTGACCGCGGGGTTGCGGCGGGCGTTGCCCGACTCCAGCAGCGTCCGGTCCTCGATCCAGAGGAGGCTCCGCCAGATCAGCTCCGGGACCGAGTCGAAGGACGCGTAGGCCGACCGGGGATAGAGGGTCTGGTGGACGATCTCGCCGTCCCGGTCCAGGATGGTCAGCCCGCCGGCCCGCTTCTCCTCGTACAGGGGGTAGAGGCCCAGGCCGACCAGGCGCAGGTAGGCGGACGTCCCCCGGGCCTGGCGGGTCACCCGGTAGCCCCGCGCCTGGAGGCTGTCCACGAGCCCCGGGAGGCGCACGTAGCCCAGGCGCTCGTCGTACGGCCCGGTCTCGGGGAAGACGATGGCGTCGCTCGGCCCCTCCTCGACCCCCCATCCCACGTCCTCCACGACGTCGCTGACCAACCGGGCCTGGATCGCCGACGTGCGGAGCTCCTGCCACGCCAGACCCGCTAGCACCGCCAGGAGGACGACGACGCCCAGGACGGTCCAGACGCGCCTCCGGCTCAGAGGCCCGGACGGGCTCCCGTCCGGGGTCGCTTCGGCATCGGCGTCATGATCGGTCACGGGCGGTCCCGGGGAGAGGGGTCCTGCGGGCTACCCCCGCGCCCCCCCGGGAAGATCCCTTCCCCTCGCGCCCGCGCCGCTCAGGGACGGGCGGCCACGTACTCCCGGAACCCGGACCGGAGCGTGAACGCCCGGAGGATCTCGAAGGGCTGGAGGAGTCGCTCCACCTCCGCCGGAAGGAGCTTGCGCCCCCCGGGCTCCACGGGCCCGGCCGGCTCCCACGCCACCCGGTCCACGCCCCGCAGGGCGTACCGCCGGGACCGGCTCTCCACCTCGTCCGACGATTCCACCACCGCCCACAGGCGGGCGCCGGGCGACGTGAGCTCGACGAGCCGGGCCACGAGGGCCTCCCGCTCGCTCTCGGCCACCCGGTCCAGCACGTCCCACAGGAGGACCACGTCGTAGGATCCGCCCGGGTGGACCGGGACGGCGGCCAGGGCCTCGCGCCACGCCTCGCCCCGAGGAGGGTTGGGCAGGAGGTCTCCGAAGCACACGCGGCGTCCGTAACGCCGGAAGATGCGCAGGTGCTCGCCCGAGGCCGGACCGAGGTCCAGGACCGCGTGGCGCCCGTCCTCCGCCAGGCCCTCGAAGAGCGCGGCCACACCCGGGGCAGCCCGCTCCACCGGGGCCGGCGGTGCTTCCTGCTCCCCCGGGGGGGGCTCCGCTTCCCGGGTGCGGCCGAGCCAGCTCAACTAGGAGGCGCTCCCGGACGCGGCCTTGGCCGTTCCGGGCTTGTCCGAGGCGTCGGCCGCCCCGCCGGAGCCGCTCCGGGACGCCGAGGCCTTGGCGTCGTCGTTCTTCCCGTCCTTGTCGTCCTTCCCCTTGTCCGCATCCCGGGACGAGGAGGAGGCGGAGGAAGCGCTCGAGGTCCGGGTGTCACTCCGCCCGTCGTCCTTGGCGTCGCCCATGTCCACGAGGCCGCGGAAGCGCGCCCCGTCCTCCAGCACCACGCGGGGGGCGCTGATGTCGCCCTCCACCTTGGCGGAGCTGCGGAGGATGATCTGCTCCTTGGCCTGGAGGTCACCCTCGACGTGGCCCTCCACGGTGACCACGCGCCCGGTGATGTCGGCCTTCACCCGACCCTCGGAGCCCACGGTGACCGCCTGGTCCTTCAGGTCCACCGAGCCGTCCACGCGGCCCTCGATGAGGAGATCCTCGTCCCCGCTGACCTCTCCCTTGATCGTGATGGAGGGGCCGATGGTGGCGGGCTCCCCGCCGCTCTGCCCGCTGCGCCGGGTCGTGGGCTCCGGGCGCGGGGTGCTGGAGGGCTGCTGGGCTGCCCCGGTGTCGTCGTCCTTCTTCCACATGCTGGTGCCTCCGCGGGCTGTTCTTGGGTGTGTCCGCCGCGGTCGCGACGGCTCCCAAAACATGCTGCAACAAGCTTGCCACGATGCACGACGACGCCCCCCGCCCGAGTCCGTCTCGGGAGGGGCTCGAGGAGCCACCTGTGGATTGTCGCGGGGTGTCAGTCCTCCCGGTTCGTCTGGTCCACGGGGATCCGGAGGGTGAAGGTGGAGCCTTCGCCCAGCGTGCTCTCCAGGGTGAGGTCGCCGTTCATGCCCCGGGCCAGGCTCCGCCCGATGGACAGACCCAGGCCGGTGCCTTCCTCTTCCCGGGTGTACCCGTCGTCGATCTGGACGAAGGGCTGGAAGATCTCCTCGGCGTGCTCCTCGCTGATGCCGATGCCGGTGTCGCGGACCCGGATGAGGAGGTCCTCTCCGTTCTCCTCGCACGAGATGTCGATCTTCCCCCCCGGCTCGGTGAACTTCACCGCGTTGGTGAGGAGGTTGGCCAGGATCTGGCGGAGCTTCTCCGCGTCGGCCCGCAGCGTGCGGTCGCCGCTGCACCTCCGGTCGTACGTGACCTCGTTCTTGGCGGCCAGCGGCTCGATGAGGGCGTCGACGTCGGTGAAGATCTCCTCCAGCACCAGATCCTGGATGTCGTAGCTGAGACGGCCGGCCTCGAGCTTGGCGTAGTTCAGGACCGAGTTCACCAGCCCGAGGAGGTGCCGCTGGTTGATCTGGATCCGGCGGAGGCTGTCGCGCTGCTGCTGGTTCAGGGGTCCGTGCACGCCCTCCTCCATCAGCTCGGTGTAGCCGGCGATGGCGTTCAGGGGCGTCCGGAGCTCGTGGCTCATCGTCGAGAGGAAGAGGGTCTTGGCGCGGCTCGCCTCCTGTGCCTCCTCCTTGGCCTCCTGCGCCTGCCGGTAGTGCAGGGCGTTGTCCACGGCCACCGCGCACCGGGCGGCCAGGTCCTCGGCGAGCCCGAGGTCGGCGGGAGAGAACTGGGCCTCGGTCTCGGAGGAGACGTAGGTGATGGCGCCCAGCACCCGCCCCCGGGCGACCATGGGGACGACCATGAGGGACCCGATGCCGAGCTGGCGAAGGATGTCCAGGTTCTCCTCGTTCCGGGCGGCCCGACGGAGCATCTCGTCGGACACCTCGGTCACGATCTCGCTCTCGCGCGTGCGTACCACGCGGGGCACGCCGAAGGGGTCGTCCCGCTCCGGAGGCCATCCGCTCTGGAGCCTCCAGGCGAGCGCCTGCTTGGACGGGTCCGGGTGCACGACCGAGAGCCGCCGCATGTCCTCGTCGGGGACGCAGAGATCCACGAAGCACCACGAACCGAGGTGGGGCAGGCTCAGGGCGGCGACGGTGGCCAGCGTGGCCTCGTAGTCCAGCGAGGCGGCGAGAAGCCGGCTGGCTTCGGCCAGATACCGCGCGTCGCGGTCCACCTCCCGTCCCGTCATCTCTATGAGTTCAGCCATGGGTGTGAAGGGTTGGGTTTCGGAGGTTTTCACACCCCTGTTTTGCAAGTCCGATGCCAGACGGCACGAGGCCCGGCACGTCGGCGCTCTTCGCCCCCTCCCCGGACGCACGAAGGGGGCGGAAGCGCGTCTCGCGCCCCCGCCCCCGGATGTCGCGGAGAGTCGTCCGTCAGCGGCAGGACAGCCCGTTCCGCCCGCGGCTCTTGCAGGACAGGACCGCCGAATCGGTGTCCGTGGCGCCGGCCCCGTCGTCCGCGGTGAGCACCACGGTGAAGTCTCCGGCCGAGCCGTACGTGTGGCTCGTGGTCTCGCCGGTGGCCGTGGCGCCGTCGCCGAAGGCCCAGGACCACCCGGTGGCCCCGGTGGATCCCGACGCGTCGAACGAGCAGGAGGTGCCGCTGCAGGCGTAGGTGAAGGAGGCCGTGAGCGTCGATCCGCCCCCGCCCCCGCCGCCCCCGCCGCCGGCGCTCTCGTCGAGCGTGGCGCCGGTGACCGCCCGGTAGCTGTTGAGTCGGCCGTGGCCGTAGGTCTGGTCGTAGCCGGCGTCGCCCAGGTCGTCGGCGCTGCTCTCCAGGGCGGCGCGGAGGGCGGAGCCGGTGAGGCCCGCCACCGAGGCCACGACGCCGGCCGTGCCCGTCACCTGCGGCGCCGACATGGACGTGCCCTGGTAGTAGGCGTACCCGCCGGGCACGGAGCTGTAGATCCCCGACTCGCTCGTGGTGTTGCTGTAGAGCTCACCCCCGGGAGCGGCGATGTCCAGGCCCGGGCCCCAGTTCGAGTAATAGGACAGCCCGTCCTGCCAGTTCGTCGCCGCCACGGAGATGGCGTCGGGGTCGCAGGCGGGGCAGCTCACGGTCCCGGTGCCGTCGTTCCCGGCGGAGGCGATGACGAGGACGCCCTTCCCGTGCACCGCGTAGTCGATGGCGTCGGCCTCGGTCTGGGAGAGGCTCCCGCCGCCGAGGCTCAGGTTCATGGCCACCATGCCGGGCTGGTCGGCGGCGGCGTAGATGGCGTTCACGATGGCGGAGGTCGGGCAGCCGAGGGCGCCGCAGACCCGCTGCACGTAGACGGACACGTTGGGGCCGGCGCCCGAGACGCCGGCCACGCCGACGCTCTGTCCGACCATGGTGCCGGTGGTGTGGGTCCCGTGCCCGTCCTGGTCGGAGGGGTCCCCGTCGCCGCTGTACCAGTCCTGCCCGGCCACGAGCTGCCCGGGGAGGAACTCGGGGTGGGAGAAGTCCACGCCCGTGTCGATGCTCCCCACCATCACCGAGGAGCCTCCGGAGCCGTACCCTTCCACGTTGTCCTCGTCGGCGTCCTCGACGGAGAGGTAGCCCGTCACCGGACGTCCCTTGTTCTGACCGCGGGTGTAGTCGACGGACAGCCCACCCGGGTTGTAGAAGGCCCACATGCGCGGATCGATGTCCGTGGGCTGACGGAGCCAGTCCGGCTCCGCGAAGACCACCCGGGGATCGTCCCCGAGGCGGGCCGCCAGGGCGCGCTCGTTGCCCACGGCGCCCTGGACGACGGAGAACCGGTCCTGGTAGCCCCGGGCCGCGAGGGACGCGCCGGCCGCGACGGCCACCTCGGCGGGGTCCACTCCGTCCGCCACGCGCATGAGCACGCGACCGGGCATGAACTCCGGAGCCTGCTGGGCGGCCTGGGACCGGGCGGGCTCGGGGATGGGGACGTCGGAGCGGAACTCCGACGGGAGGTCCTGACAGGCGGCCAGCGCCAGCACGGACAGGAGGGGCAGGAGGCGGGTGCGTCGGTGCATGGGGACTCCCGGGAGGGATGGGACGTGTTCGGACGGCCCGCGCGATCCGACGGTGGGGGGAGACGCCGGGGCGGCCGCACCTTCCACAGTGCGGCGGAGGTCGCCCCGGGAGCAAGGGTGCTCTCCGGGGACCCGGCGGCGCCGGTCGCGGTACATTCGCTTCCACGCCCCTCCCTCCCCCCGCCCGCCATGCGCCGACTCCTCGCCGTGGACGCCGGCCTGCGCGCCGGCCTCGCCCTGTGGGACGACACCGGGACGCTCCACTGGTACCGCTCCCGGAACTACGGGGCCCGCGCGCGCCTGAAGCGGGCCGCGTGGCGGGCCGTGGGGGACGCCGCGCCGCTGGACGCCCTGGTGGTGGAGGGCGGCGGGCCCATGGCCGAGGTGTGGCTCCGGGAGGCCGCCCGCCGGGACGTCCCGGCCCGTGCCGTCCACGCCGGAGCCTGGCGGGAGCGGCTCCTCCTCCCCCGGGATCGGCGGAGGGGCGCCGACGCCAAGGAGGAGGCCGAGCGCCTGGCCCGCGTCGTCATCGAGTGGGCCGGCGCCCCCCGCCCGACCTCCCTTCGCCACGACGCGGCGGAAGCCATCCTCGTCGGGCTGTGGGCCCTGGTGGACCAGGGATGGCTCCCCCTTCCCGAACCGTTCCGCCGCTAGGCCCCGGCGCCCCTCGCGGGCTGGCGAGCCGAGGGGCCGAGCCGGATCTTCGGGCCATCGCCTTCCACCCTCCTCCCGCCCCCGCCCCATGCTTCCACGCCGATTCCACCTCCTCCGCGAGGTCCTCGCCCGCCGTCAGCCGGACCTGACCGTCCTCATGGAGCAGGTCCACAAGTCCCACAACTTCTCGGCGATCCTGCGGAGCTGCGACGCGGTGGGGATCCTCGACGTCCACGCGGTGCCGCCGGACGATGGGCTCGAGCTTCACCACGGGACGTCCGCCGGGAGCCGGAAATGGCTCCGGGTCCATCGGCACGACGACGTCGACGCCGCCGTGGACCACCTGCACGAAGAGGGCTTCACGGTCCTGGCGGCCCACCCGGGCGAGACGTCGGTGGACTTCCGGGAGGTGGACTTCACCCGGCCCGTGGCGGTGATGATGGGGGCCGAGCTGCACGGGGTCTCGGACCGGGGCCTGGAGCGGGCCGACCGCCACGTGGTGATCCCCATGATGGGCATGGTGCACTCCCTCAACGTCTCCGTGGCCACGGCGCTGATCCTCTACGAGGCGCAGCGGCAGCGCGCCGCGGCCGGCATGTACGCCGGACCCCGGTTGCCCGACGAGGAGCACCGCCGGGTCCTCTTCGAGTGGGCGTACCCCGAGCTGGCCCGCCGACGTCGGGACGACGGGCTCCCCTACCCTCGCCTGGACGAGGACGGGCAGATCCTGGAGGGCTGAGGCCCCGGGGCCGTCGAAGGGAGGGTGAACAAAACCTGTACAAGGGTGCCACACATCCTTGACGGCCCCGCCCGGTACCGTCCATCGTTGGGCGCGTAGACGCTTTTGCCGCCGCTCCGAGCCCCGGATCGGCGGACCTGCCGCCCACCGAGGCTCCATGGATCGTTTCGCCACGAGCACCACGCTCACCAGCACCGAGGCCGCGGACCTCCTCGGCGTGCACCCGTCCACCGTGAAGCGCTGGTGCAACGACGGGGCCCTCGCCTCCGGGAAGACCGACGGCGGGCACCGCCGGATCCTCCTCGAGGACGCCCAGGCGTTCGCGCGGGCGCAGGACATCGACACGGTCCTGTCTCCCTTCCACCCGTACGAGCCCCACGTCTACGCCGCCCTCCGCCGGCTCGAGGACGAGGGCTCCTTCGCCCGGATCCATGCCCTGGCCATGGGATGGGTCCACCGCGGGCAGCACCAGCGGCTGGCCGACCTCCTCCGCACCGTGGCCACCCTGCCCCACGTGCCCTTCCCCCGGTTCTGCGACGAAGCTCTCCGGGGGCTCATGCGCGAGGTCGGACGGGCGTGGCACGAAGGACGCCTCCGGGCGGGCGAGGAGCACATGGTGACGCAGGTGGTGGTGGACGTGCTGGTGGAGCTCCGCCGCCGCTGGGCGGACGAGCGCGAGGGCGCGCCCGGCGCCAACGGCGCGCCCCGCCCCGCGGCCGTGGTGGGTGCCACCGAGGGGAACCAGCACCACCTCGGCGCGCTGTGCATCCGTCTCCTCCTGGAGCGCAGGGGGTGGGACGTGCTCTACCTCGGCCCCGACGTTCCGGTGGAGGACTTCGGCGCCATCCAGAAGAGCCGGCGGGCCGACCTGGTGTGCATCTCGCTGACCCCTCCGGCCACCACCGGCGAGATGGCGCGCATCGTCCGGGTCCTCTCCGGCCTCTACGATCCCGCCGTCCCGTACGCCCTGGCCCTGGGAGGGTCGTTCCAGGACGAGGCACCCGAGGTCCCCGAGGCGGGGCCGTTCCTCGGCCTCTCGGTCTTCCACTCGTGCGGCTCCCTGCTGGCCGCGCTGGACGAGGCCCGGGCCGCGGGGGTGGGCGCATGAGCCCCTCCCCGACGCTCCAGAAGCGGGAGACCCTCGCCCTGGCCGCGCTCCTCGTCTTCACGCTCCTGGCCGTGGGAGGCTACGGGTGGTACGGCCTCAACCCCGACCGGCTCCCCTCCTCCCCCGGGGCGCTCCGCTTCTTCACCATCTCCTTCCAGTTCTTCGCGCGGCTCCACATCGCGCTGTCGGCCGTCGTCCTGGCCGTCGTCCTCGTCGGCCGCCTCGGCGGGCGATGGCTGGCGGCCCTCGCGGCCGTGTACGTCCTCAGCTTCACCGCGGAGCACGTCGGCACGGGCTACGGCATCCCCTTCGGCGGGTACGGCTACACCGGCCTCCTCGGCTGGAAGCTGGGCGGGCGGGTCCCGGCCCTGATCCCGCTGAGCTGGTTCCTCATGGCCCTGCCGTCGTGGGTGGTGGCCCGGGCCCTCGTCGGGTCGGGGCGCGGCACCCGGGTCCTCCGCGTGGCCCTGGGATCCCTCTGGCTCGTGGCCTGGGACCTGGCGCTGGACCCGGCCATGAGCTGGTTGACCCCCTACTGGGTCTGGGAGGAATCCGGCCCCTACTACGGGATGCCCTGGCTGAACCTCCTGGGATGGTACGTGACGGGGCTGCTCCTCCTGGGCGCGCTGGAGGTTCTGGCCGACCGGGCCGGATTCCACGACCTCCCGGCCGGGTGGATGGGCGCCTACTACGCCGTCGTGGCCCTCATGCCCCTGGGCATGCTGGCCGCCGCCGGCGCCTGGCTGGCCGTCGGGGTCACCTTCCTCGGAGTGGGCCTCTGCTGGGCCGTCTCGGTGGCCGCCGGCCGCGTGGGCCCGCCCGCCTCCGCGCCCGCCCCGGACGCCGCGGTCGGAGGCGCGTCGTGAGCGCCCCCCTCGCGGTGGAGGCCCCCCTCCGCTCGGCGCCGGCCTCCCTGGACGTGACGGGGGCCCTCGAGGGCGCCGCGGAGCACCTGGCGGGCCTCGGGGTGGACGTCCCCCCACGGAGCGGCAAGCTCCTGCGTCCCCTGGTGGCCCTGGGCCTCGTGCCCCCGGAGCGACGCGCCTCCCTGGGTCCGTCCTTCTGGCTCGGGGCGCTGGCCGTGCAGATGGCCCACGAGGCCTCCCTCCTCCACGACGACGTGGTGGACCGGGCGGACCGCCGCCGCGGCGAGCCGACGCTGGTGGCCCGGGCGGGCGTGGCGGCGGCCCTGGTCCAGGGGGACCGGTGGCTCACCGGAGCCTACCGCGCCGCCGCGGGCGCCGGCTTCCCCACCTTCCTCCACGCCTTCATCGAGGCGGTGGACCGAACCGTGGCCGGCGAGGTCGAGCAGGGCCGCCGGGCGGGACGCCGCCTCCCGCCGGAGGATTGGGACGCGGTGGTCCGAGCCAAGAGCGGCGCGCTCTTCGGCGCCGGGGGGGTCCTGGGCGCCGTCGCGCTGGGCCGGCCCGGGGAGGCCTCCCACCGCGCCGCCGTGGCCGAGGAGCTGGGCGTCCTCTACCAGATGGTGGACGACTTCCTGGACTACTGCCCCGCCGCGGACGTGGGGAAGCCCCCCCTCCAGGACTACCGCCAGGGCAAGTGGACCTGGGTGGCCGAGATCGGAGGCCTCCCGGAGTTCTCCCTGGAGCCGCACGCGGCCCTGGAGCACCTCTTCGGGGCCGACGCGGAGGGCAGCACCCCCATGAGACGCGCCCTGGCCCACCTGGAGGCCCGGGCCGGTGAGGTCACGTCGGCCGCCGGAGAGCTCGCCCCCGGAGACGAGATGGTGCCCCGGGTGGTGGAGGGATGGGTCCGCGCCGCCACCCGCGGTCTGGCCCGGCAGGAGCGGCGCCACGCCGCCCCCGGAGACCCGGCCCGATGAGCACCACGCCCGGGGCCCCGCCCCACGACACCCCCGAGGAGAGACGACCCATGGAGCGAGCGGAGAGCGGACGGACGGCGGTGGTGGTGGGATCCGGCTTCGGCGGACTGGCCGTCGCGGCCCGCCTCCAGGCCGCCGGGGTCCAGGTGACGCTGGTGGAGAAGCGGGAGAAGCTGGGCGGGCGGGCCTACCAGCTCGAGGACTCGGGCTACGTCTTCGACATGGGCCCCAGCCTCATCACGGCGCCCCACATCCTGGACTCGATCTTCCGGGCCGGCGGCCGGCGCTTCGAGGACTACGTCGACCTCATGCCGCTGGACCCGTACTACCGGATCTACTTCCACGACGGCACCCACATCGACTACGTGGGCGACACCGAGCGCATGCGGGACCAGATGGCCCGCTTCGACGCGGGCGACGCCCGACGCCTGGACGAGTTCCTGGCCGAGGTCCGCCCCATCTACGACGCGGTGATCGGGGACCGGCTGGGGTCCAAGCCCTTCGACACCGTGGGCAGCATGCTCCGCTTCCTCCCCCGGGTCGCCCGGATGCAGGCCTGGATGCCGGTGACCTGGTTCGTGAACCGCTTCTTCCAGGACTTCCGGCACCGCTTCATCTTCTCCTTCCACCCGCTCTTCGTGGGCGGGAACCCGTTCACCACCCCCTCCATCTACCTGATGATCCCCTTCCTGGAGCGGGAGGGCGGCGTCTGGTTCACCCGGGGCGGGATGTACTCCGTGGTGGAGGCCCTGGGCCGCTTCTTCCACGAGATGGGGGGCGTGATCCGCACCGGCCAGGAGGTCCGCGAGATCCTGGTGGAGGACGGCCGCGCCGTGGGCGTCCGCACCGCCGCGGGGGAGATCCGCGCCGACCTCGTGGTGAGCAACGCCGACCCGGGCCACACCTACGGGTCGCTGGTCGACGCCCGGCACCGGAAGCGCTGGACCGACCGGAAGCTGGCCCGCACCGACTGGAGCATGAGCTGCTTCCTGCTCTACATCGGCACCCGGCGTCAGTACCCGAAGCTGGAGCACCACACGCTCATCCTCACCGAGCGCTACAAGGAGCTCCTGGCGGACATCTTCGACGCCAAGATCCTCCCCGACGACTTCAGCATGTACCTCCACGCCCCGACCCGGACGGACCCGTCCATGGCGCCGGACGGCTGCGAGAGCATGTACGTCCTCGTGCCGGTGGCCAACCAGCGCTCGGGCCTGGACTGGAGCCGCCTGAAGGACGCCTTCGCCGACAAGGTGATCGACTTCCTGGAGGAGTGGGGGCTGGACGACCTGCGGGAGGAGATGGAGGTCCTGCACGTCTTCACCCCCGAGGACTTCGAGAGCGAGCTCAACGCCACCTGGGGCAACGCCTTCGCCATCGATCCCAAGTTCACCCAGACCGCGTGGTTCCGGCCGCACAACCGGAGCGAGGACGTGGAGAACCTCTACCTGGTCGGGGCCGGCACCCATCCCGGGGCCGGGGTGCCGGGGGTGCTGCTCTCCGCCGAGACGACGTACGGATGCATCGCGGAGGACCACGGGCTCCCGGACCAGTGGGACTGGGATGCGCCGGGCACCGTCGCCCTCCAGGACCGGCCGCCGGCGGCGCCGGACCGTCCCAGCCCCGAGGCCGCCCCCACGGGCTGAGCCGACCTCGGCCGGGCCCGGCGGCCGGGGCGGCGCGGCTGGAGCCCTACCCCTCCTGGCGCCCGAGCTGGAAGCGCAGGGACTCCTCCACGCCTTCGAAGGCGAACGTGTAGCCCGTCTCCAGCGCCTTTCGCGGGAGCACCCGCTGCCCCTGGAGGAGGAGCTCGTCGCCGAGCTGCCCGAAGGCGGCCTTCACCGCGAACCCGGGCACGGGGATCAGGGTGGGTCGGCCCAGCGCCCGCCCCAGGGCCGAGGTGAAGGTGGCGTTGGTGACCGGGTTGGGGGCGGTGGCGTTGAGGGGGCCCTCCACCGCCTCGTTCATGAGGGCGTGGTGGAGGAGCCCGACCATGTCGTCCAGGTCGATCCAGCTCATGTACTGCTTCCCGCTCCCCAGGCGCCCCCCCACACCCACCTTGAAGGGGAGGAGCATCTTCCCCAGCGCTCCGCCGGCCGGGGAGAGGACCACGCCCGCCCGGACCTTCACGACGCGGACGCCGGCCCGCTCGGCCAGCTCGGTGCTCGCCTCCCAGGCGCGGGTCACCTCGCCCAGGAATCCCCCGCCCGGGGCCGACGTCTCGTCGAGGCGCTCCGAGCCCCGGTCCCCGTACCAGTCCACCCCGGACATGGAGATCAGCGTCCGGGGTCCGTTGTCGGCCTCCGCCACCGCCCGCGCGATGAGCTTCGTGCCCTCGACCCGGCTGCGCAGGATGGCCCGCTTCTTCTCCTCGGTCCAGCGCCCCCCGGCGATGGGCTCGCCGGCCAGGTGCACCACGGCGTCCGCCTGCTCCAGGCGTCCCACGTCCACCTCGCCCTCCGAGGGGTTCCAGTAGATGGCGTCGTCGGCCACCTCGTCCCGGCTGCGCACCAGGCGCAGCACCCGATGGCCTCCGGTGGTGAGGAAGTGGGTGAGGTTGGTGCCGATCATCCCCGAGGCCCCGGTGATCGCCACGGTCAGCCGCGGCGCGTCGGCCCAGGCCGCGTGGTGGTCCAGGTCGTTCTGGAGCCGCCGGTACCGGAAGGGGAAGAGCCGGTCCAGCTCCCGCTGGATGAAGCCCGGCGCCAGGAGGTCTCCGGCGGCCCCCAGGGGGGGATCCACCTCGATGTCGTCCTCCAGGACCGTGCCCCCGTCGTCGGCGGGACGGAACCGGTGGGTGTGGAGCCACGCTTCCAGGGGCCCCTCGACCTGCTCGTCCCGGAACTGGCGGTTCTCCTCGAAGTCCCGGTGGCGCAGCTCCCAGCGGAAGGAGGCCGGCCCGCCGTGGACCCGCAGGACCACCCGGGCGCCGTCCCGGATCCCGCCCTCCCGCTCCAGCACCTCCACCTCGCCCCACGGCGGAGTGAGGCGCTGGAGGGCGCCGTCGCGCTCGTGCCAGCCGAAGACCGTCTCGACGTCGTGGCCCCGGATCTCGCCGCGGTAGGAGAAGCGCTGGGTGCTCATGGGGTACGGGGTGGGAGGAAGGGGGGTCGGCCCGAGGGGTGGTGTACCCCGCGGGTGCGGGAGGATCCGGTACGGCGGGCGTCGCTCACAGGCCCAGCGCCCCCTGGTCCCCCCACCGCTCCAGGTAGCGGTCCAGGTCGACCTTCCGCCGGGTCGAGGCCGAGGTCATGTAGCGGACCTTCCCGAAGATCTCGCGCTCGGGCCAGCCCCGGTCGAAGCGACCCAGGCACCAGAAGATCCCGGACCACGAGTTGGGGTCCCGGCCGTCGACGCCGAAGCGGTTGTTGAGCTCCACCATGACGTCGAGCGCCTCCCGGGGGGAGCGGGTCCAGTGGAGGATCTTCTTCCCCCAGAGCATCCGCAGGTAGTTGTGGATCACGCCCTCGTGGAGGAGCTGGCGCTGGGCCGCGTTCCAGAGCTCGTCGTGGGTGCGGGCGTCCCGGAACTCCTCCAGGGAGTACACGTGCTCCCGGTCGTCGTCCTCGTGCTCGGCGAGGGTCTCCAGGGCCCACTCCGGGAGGGTGTCGTAGTCGGCGTGGTCCGGCTCGCGCCAGCAGTGGACGTGCCCGATCTCCCGCCAGGTGACCAGCTCGTCCAGGAAGGCCTCCGCCGCCTCGCCCATCCCCCACCATCCGTGCCGCTTCCCGTCCGCGTCGGGGGAGAGCCGGCCGGGGCTCCACCCCTCCCGGTCCGCCACGGCCTTGAACACCTCGTGGGCGGAGAGGTGGCCCCAGTGCAGCCAGGGGGAGAGACCGCTCTGGGCGTCGGCGTCGGGGTCGTTCCGCTGGTCGGGGTACCGGTCCAGGCCGTCCTTCAGGAACGCCGTCAGGCGACGGCGGGCGGCCTCCGTGCCGCCCCTGGCCTCCACCGGAGGGACGTCGTGGTCGATGGGGAGGGCGGCCAGGGCGTCGGGCTCCCCGTCCAGGAGCGCCGCCGACGCCGGGGGCCACCGATCCAGGACCTCCCGGGGGAGCGAGGCCGAGCCCGGCAGGGGGCGCTCACGCAGCGGGCTGGCCACCGGGAGCTCCAGCAGGTGGGTCCCCAGCTCCTTCTGGAGGAAGCGGCGGAAGTGGTAGGCCGCCGTGGGGGTCTTGTCCGCGGCGGCCAGGGGGAGGAGGCCGCAGGAGTCCACCGCCTCCAGGCGCACGTCGAGCTTCTCGGCGGCGGCCGCCTGCATGCGGGGGATGAAGAAGGTCGGGTAGACGTCGGTCACCACCACCGAGGCCCGCGCCGCCAGCGCCTCCAGGAGGCCCTTCCCCGCCCCCTCCTCCGGCTCCACGTACGGATGGTACCGCACGTCCGTCCCGTCCAGGGAGTCCCGGTGCGCCCGCATCCCGTCCAGGACGAAGCGGTGGTGCCGGTCCGAGGCCCACGGGTACCCCACGCGCAGCGCCTCGAGGATCACCAGCGGCCGATCCAGCTCCCGGGCCCGCTCCACCGCCCGGTCCAGGGCGAAGCTCCACGAGAGGCGGCGGTACGCCACCATCCAGTAGAGCACGAAGTCGCCGTCCTCCCGGACGGGCTCGTCGTTCCGCGGGTGCAGCCGGATCTCGGGGACGCTCATGGGTGCGGGCTACCCGGGCGCCGGGTCGTCGTTTCCCAGGGCTGGACGCCGGCTCAGCCCAGGAGCCAGGGCACCAGGGAGGCCGCCAGCGGCACCGTGAGGTTGTCCGTTCCGTGGGGGCTCACCCCTTCCACCGCCCCGGTGACGAGGCCCACGGCGGCCGCCGCCGTCAGGGCCCGCCCCGGCGCCCACCCGAGCCCCACCAGCGTCACCCACGCCGCCAGGACGGAGACGGCCACCACCGCCGCCGAGCCCTCCCACGAGCGGGTGGCCGGCACCCCGGCCAGCGAGGGCACCCGGTAGCGGTGGCGCCCCCAGCGGGTCCCCACGGGCTCGCCCACGGCGTCCCCCCACCCCGCCACCAGGTAGCCCACGGCGGCCAGGGGGCCGAAGAGGAGCGCACCCAGCAGCCCGCCCACCGCGGTGGTCACCAGGGGCACCACGATGAAGAGGGCCCGCCGCGGCTCGTCCCTGGGGCGTCCCAGCGCCTCGAAGAGAGGGTCGCCGGGGCCCAGGAGGATGGAGCGGAGCACCACGGAGGCCACCACCGCGCCGAAGACGTTCGTGGCCCCGAGGCCGCCGGCCAGATGGACGGCGGTGGCCGAGGTGAAGATCCCGAAGTGGAACACCTTGCGGGTGTAGCCCACCTCCATGCCCCGGGCCCGGAGGCGCGCCGCCAGCCATCCCCAGGCCCCGGCGGCCAGCAGCCCCGCCGCCAGGGCCCAGACGCCGTCGACCGGACCCGGGAGGAGCCGGTCGATCAGCCCTGCCACAGCGCCTCCTCGTCGTCCTCGTCGCCGCTGTCCAGCGTGAAGCCCTTCCGGGTCATGCTCCCCCACCCCTCCACGCCCCGCAGGGCGGAGATCGTGCCCTTGAGACGCCACCACGCCGAGAGCTGCCGGTACCCGAAGTTCTCCAGGATCCCGAGCCCGAAGAGCCGCAGGAGGTCCCTCATGCGCGGGTAGCGGCGGAAGGAGAGCTCCTCCAGAGCCACGGCGGAGATGGAGAGCCCCACGCCGAGGACCACCGCCACGGAGAGGAAGGCCACGATGAAGACCGGGTCGGCCCGGCCGAACGCCACGCTCACGAGGAAGGACGCGTAGCCCAGCGCCTCGATGACCGGGCCCAGCATCTCCAGGAAGAAGAAGTACGGGAAGGCCAGGAGCCCGGCCTTGCCGTAGCGCCGGTTGAAGAGCATGACCCGATGGCGGGTCAGGGACTGGAACAGCCCCCGCTGCCAGCGATCCCGCTGGCGGCCCAGCACGGACAGGGATTCGGGGCACTCGGTCCACGCCACCGGATCCGGGACGAAGCTGATGCGGTACGGGATCCCGTTCTCGGCGCAGTACCGGTGCATGCGAACCACCAGCTCCATGTCCTCGCCCACCGTGTCGAGGGCGTAGCCCCCGGCGCCCACCACCGTCTCCCGACGGAAGATCCCGAAGGCCCCGGAGATCACCAGGGTGGCGTCCAGGGCGTCCCATCCCATGCGCCCCGAGAGGAAGGCCCGCAGGTACTCCAGCACCTGGAAGCGGGCCCAGAGGTTCCCGGGCAGCCGCACCTCCTGCACCTGCCCCTGGCGGACGACGCAGCCGTTGGCGATGCGGAGGATGCCCCCGGCCGCCACGGTGGTGTCGTCCTCGAGGAAGGGCCGGACCACCCGGATCAGCGCCCGGGGCTCCAGCAGGGAGTCGGCGTCCATGGCGCAGAAGAGGGGGGTCCGGCAGAAGTTGATGCCCGCGTTCAGGGCGTCGGCCTTCCCGCCGTTCTCCTTGTCCACGACCCAGAGGTTCGGATGCCGCCGGCTCCGGTAGACCTGGCGGACCGGCTGGGAGTCCAGGGCGGCGGTGGGGATCCGGGCCGCCGGTCGGAGGTTGAACGCCTCGGTGAGCCGCTCCAGCGTGCGATCGCCGGAGCCGTCGTTCACCACCAGGATCTCGTACTCCGGATACTCCAGCGTCAGGAGCGAGCGCACCGACTCCACGCAGGTGGGCTCCTCGTTGTAGGCCGGCGCCACCAGGGTGATGGCGGGGGCCCCGGCCGACGTGACGAGCTCGTCCAGGTTCAACGACTTCAGGCGGAGCGCGTAGCGGCGGAGCGCGCCGAAGGCGAAGAGGCTGGTGGCCAGGTAGACCCCGTTCAGCAGGATGAAGTAGATCAGGACGATCCAGTTCATGGCGGCCACGGCGGACCAGAAGAGCTCGCTCACGTCCGGTCCTCCTCCAGGACCTCGGCGGCGAGCGGGGCCCGGGGGTGGTCCGACTCCACCAGGTCGCGGAGCACGTCCTCCCCTCCCGCGGCCAGGAGCCCCCGGGCGGCGTTCATGGCCACCCAGGGGGACGGGTCGGCCATGGCCCCGAGGAGGCGGGGGCGGTCGTCCTCCTCGGCCAGGGTGCCCAGGGCCCGGAGCGCCTCGGAGCGCACCGTCGGACGCGGCGAGGCGCACGCGGCCCGGACCACGGGGAGGTGCTCCGGGCGCCCCACCTGGGCCAGGAGGCGCAGGGCCGGCCGCACCACGTCGGGGTCGTCCTCCGTCTCCACCACCCGCGCCGCCAGGTCGGCGGCCTCCAGGTCCGACAGGAGGAGGAGGGCCCGGGCGGCCACGCCCCGGACCCAGGCCTCCCGCCCGGCGTCGGCCAGCGTCTCGCGGAGCGCCGGGGCCCCGTCCGCCCCCATCCCGGCGAGCATCGAGGCCAGGAAGTCCTCCCGCCACCCCCGGAAGCGCCCCAGGCGCCGGAGGATGGCGGGCGCGTGGTCCCGCCGTTCCTCGACGGCCAGCGCGCGGGCCGCCACCATGGCCACCAGCGGGGACTCGTCGTCCAGGGCCTGCACCACGGACTCGTCCCACGTGTCGAGGCCCAGCTCCCCCAGCGTCTGCACCGCGCGGGTGCGGACCTCCCGGCGGGGGTGCTCCAGACGGTCGGCCACGAGCTCCAGGTACGGGGCGGCGATGGCGCGGAGCGTCTCGAGCTCCTCGCCCTTGAGCCGGCGGGCGAACCCCTGGACGAAGCGGACGAAGTCGAGCCGCTCTCCCGGACCGACCAGCCCGTGGAGGGCCTCGGCCGCCTCGGGATCGGCCAGCGCCAGGAGCAGCGGCTCCTCCCACCGCACCCGGAGAGCCTCGCGCCGGCGCTCCCGGCGGACGTTCTCCAGCCGGAGGTACACCGCGTAGCCCGCGAAGACCAGCGAGAGGACGAGGAGCGCGAGGATGACGCCGACCAGGATCGCCAGCGCCTGGTCCCGCGCGCCCCACGCCTCCAGGAGGGCCACGAGGTCGGGCATGCTACCGCCCTCCCCCGGCCATCCCGGCGTGCCTCACGTCTCGGCCCGCCCGCGGCTCGTCAGGCGGCGGACACGGGCCAGGAGCTCGGCCGGAGAGAACGGCTTGAGGACGTAGTCGTCGGCCCCCAGCTCGAAGGCCCGCACGACGTCCCCCTCGCTTCCCATGGAGGTCAGCATGACGATGGGGACCTCGGCGTAGGCGGGCGTCTTGCGCAGGCGCTCCAGGACCTCGAAGCCGTCCATGCCCGGCATCTTCACGTCGAGGATCACCAGGGAGGGCGTCATCTCCAGCGCCCCGCGGTACGCGGTGGCCCCGTCGGGGAAGCGCCGGACGTCCAGCCCCTCCTTCTCCAGCCTGTGGGTGAGGATCTTGGCGGTGATGTCGTCGTCCTCGGCCACCAGGACGGGACCCACCCCCCCGTCGTCCTCGGCCGCGTCGTCTCCGGCGGCGCGAACCCGGTTGCCACCCTCCTTCTGGGCCTGGTAGAGCAGCCGCTCCCCCTCGGCCAGGACGGCGTCCGGGTCCATGTCCCCCCGGCGGGGGACCACGGCCGCCGAGAGCGTGACCCGGAACGTCTCGCCGTCGGGGCCTTCCAGGGAGCGCCGTCGGGCCGCCTCCAGGAGCTTCTCCGCCAGGGCCCGGGCCCCCTCCTGGTCGTCCCACACCGCCACCACGAACTCCCCCCCGCCCAGACGGCCCACCGAGGCCTCCTCGGGGAGCACCCGCTCCATGGCGCGGCCCACCTCCCACGCGAAGCGCTCGGCGGTGCCCCACCCGTACCGGTCCGAGAGCTGGCGGAGCCCGTCCAGCTCCAGCACGAGCACCCACCCGGGCGGGCCTCCCGCGTCCCCCTCCCCGTCCTCTCCGAGCCGCTGCAGGATCCCGGCGCGGTTGAGGAAGCCGGTCAGGTCGTCGGTGAGGTCCCCACGCCGCTCGCCACCCCACTCCAGGCGGGCGGCCACGTCCTCGGCGACGGCCTCGGGGTCGAACGGCTTCTCCCAGAAGGCGTCGGCCCCCAGCGCGAAGCACTCGGCCCGGACTTCCGCGCCGGAGCGGGAGCTGGCCACGACCACCGGCACCCCGCCGGTGGACGGGCGGCCCCGGATGCGGCCCAGGAGGGTGCGCCCGTCCGCGTCGGGCAGGAGCAGGTCGAGGAACACCATGGCCACCTCCCCGGCCTCCAGCGCCTCGGTGGCCTCGGCGGCGGACGCGGCCACGACCACCTCCCGGTCCTCCCCGGCCAGGATCGTCCGGAGGAGGTGCTGCATCTCCGGATCGTCCTCCACGACCAGGATGCGCCGGACAGCCCCGGTCGTGCCCTCCTCGGGGGTCATGGCGCCGCTTCGGCGCCGGAGAGGCGGAAGATCGAGCCCAGGATCTCCTTGAGGCGCTCCTGCATCTCCTCGTCCTTCTCCAGGACCGCCGACGCCGTGTCCCCGAGGGACGACCGTTCCTCCTCGCTGAGGTCCCGTCCCGTGAGCACGATGACCGGCAGCCCCGCGTGGAGAGGGTTGGACCGGAGCTTCTCGAGGAACGTCATGCCGTCCATTCCCGGCATGCCCAGGTCCAGGAGGACGGCGTCGGGCGCCTCGCGGCGGACGGCGTCCAGCGCCTCCTGGCCGTCCTCGGCCACGGCGGTCTCCAGGCCCAGCTTCGACGCCCAGGAGACGAGCTTGGCCCGGAGCACCGGATCGTCGTCGGCCACCAGGATGCGGCCGCCCCGCTTCCGGACGAGGTTCCGCCAGAGCACCCGCAGGAGGTCCTCGCGCTCGAAGGGCTTGGTCACGAGGTCCACGGCGCCCAGGAGGCGGCCCCGGCCCTCGCCGGCCACGATGCTCACGACGACCACCGGGATGTGGCGGAGCTCGTCGTCGTTCTTGAGCTGCTTGAGGACCTCCCACCCGGTCATGCCCGGCATCATGAGGTCCAGGGTGATGAGGTCCGGCCGGTGCTCCCGGGCGGCGGCCAGCCCCTCCTCGCCGTCGGTGGCCTGGATCACCTGGCACCCGAAGTCCTCCAGGTAGTGGGCCATGAGGACCCGGGAGTCCTTCTCGTCGTCCACGACCAGCACCTGGAAGTCCCGCATGCGGGGCTGGGGCTCGAGCGGCGGCGCGTCGTCGGGCCCGGGGAGGCGGACCGCCCGGGGGCCACGGGGGGCGGCCTCCGGCGCGGGCGAGGACTCGTCCTCCCCTTCGGCCTCGGGCTCGTCCTCCACCCGCACCGGCTTCGTGGCGCGCTGGCCCATGACGATGGAGAAGGTCGACCCCTCCCCCACCCGGGACTCCACGATGAGGTCGTAGCCCATGAGCAGGCAGATGGAGCGGGAGATGGCCAGTCCCAGCCCCGTCCCGCCGTACTTCCGGGACGTCCCGGCCTCGGCCTGCTGGAAGGCCTCGAAAATGGCTTCCAGGCGGTCCTCCGGGATCCCGATCCCGGTGTCCTGCACGGCGACGGCGGTCGGGGTGCGCCCGTCGGGCCCCACGTCCACCCGCACGGTGACCGACCCGTCGTGGGTGAACTTGAGCGCGTTGCCGACCAGGTTGATGATCACCTGCTTCAGCTTGGCGGAGTCGGTCTCCACCAGGGCGATCTCGTCGGGGACGTCCGCCAGGAGCTCGACGCCCCCCTCCTTGACCTTGGCCTGCCCCTCGAGCTGCTGGACCGTCTCCACCACGAGGTCGGCCAGGTTCACCTCCTCGATGACCAGCTCCATCCGCCCGGCCTCCACCTTGGCCAGGTCCAGCACCTCGTTGATGAGCTCCAGCAGGTGCTTCCCGTTGGCCAGGACGCGCTGGAGGAACCCGACGTCCTTCTTGGTGAGGTTGTCCTCCTTGTTCTTCAGGAGGATGTTCGTGAACCCGATCACCGAGTTCAGCGGGGTCCGGAGCTCGTGGCTCATGTTGGCCAGGAAGTCGCTCTTGGCCTTGTTGGCGGCCTCCGCCTCCTCCTTGGCGATGCGCAGCGCTTCCTCCGCCCGGACCCGGGGGGTCACGTCCTTCCCGAAGAACACGGCCCCGGTGATCCCCTCGGCGCCCTGGATGGGGTTGGCGTACAGCTCGAACCAGCGCGTCTGGCCGTCCACCTCGTCGGTGCGGAGGGCCACGTGCCGGTCCCCGGAGAGCGCCATCTCGTAGATCTCCCGGTACCAGTCCACGTCCTCCTCGGGGAAGGTCTCGCGGGGGAGCTGGTCCACGGCCGGCTCGATCCCCGAGCGGGCCTCCATGGCCAGGGCGAAGGCCGAGTTGAAGGTCACCAGCCGGTGCTCCCGGTCGATGGACCAGATGGCGTCCCCGGTGTTCTCCACCAGGGCGGCCAGGTTGGCCCGGGACTCGGCGAGCTGGCGCTCCGCCAGCCGCTGCTCCGTGACGTCCCGGAAGATCCCCTGGGTGGAGATCTCCCCGCCGAGCACCTGGGCCTGCACGCTCCCGGAGAGCACCACGGAGCGCCCGTCGGCCGCGATGTACTGGATGTTGAAGCGCCGGGGCTGTCCCCCCTCCATGACACGGTCGAACTCCCGCCGGAGGCTCTCCTTGTGCTCCGGGTCGACCAGGTCCATGAGGTTGAGGCGCTCGAGCTGGGCGTCGGAGTAACCCAGCACCCGCTTCCAGGCGCTGTTGACGTACAGGATCCGGCCGTCGGTGCTCACGCTCTGGATGAGGTCGTTGGCGTTGTCCAGGAACTCCTGGAGCCGGGCCCTGCCCTGCTTCACCTCCGTCTCGGTCCGGGAGCGCTGCGCCACCTCCCGCTCCAGCGCCGCGTTGGTCCGGGTCAGCGCGCCCAGCACCCTCCCCTCTCTCCGGAAGGTCAGGTACACGCTGAAGAGGAGCCCCGAGAGGATGGCCAGGTAGCTGGCGATCTTCAGGAGGTGGGCGGCGTCGAAGACGGCGTCGAACCGGCTCCTGGAGAAGCCCATGTACCCGGAGTGGGCCATGAACGAGATCAGCAGGAAGACCAGGAGCCAGTGCTCGAAGGCGTCCCGGCGCCACCCTCCCTTGGCCAGGTACCCGAAGAAGGCCATCAGGAAGAAGAGGCCCGGCACGAACTCCGCCGGGCGGGAGACCGCCAGCTCCTCGAAGTGGGCGCTCCGGAGGGGCACCCACTCGAAGAAGAAGAGGTTGAGGAGGGTCAGGACGATGGCGGTGGCGAACACCGAGCCCTCGTGCACCGACTCCCCCGGCCCCTCCCGCATCTCCTGACGCCAGGCCAGGAGGGACACGAAGAGGAAGAGGGACAGGAACACCCGCTCCGACGTCCAGCTCCACGCGAACAGGTCCTCGGGGTTCACGTCGCTGCGGAGCCCTGCCAGCCAGTCGCTGGTCAGGAGCGCGTGGTTCAGGTCCAGCAGCGCCGCGCCCAGGAACCCGGTGCCGATGAGCAGGAAGGTGGCCTGCTTGCGGCTGTAGAAGCGGACCAGCGCCAGCCCCGCCACCATGAAGGCCAGGACCGTGGCCACGGACTCCATGATGGTGTGGGCCGTGGCGTTGGACGCCCCCGGCAGGTCCTGGAGGAGCGCCGAGCCGCCCAGGAGGAGGAGGAACAGGGTCCAGTAGACCGCCGACCGCTCCCGGGACCGGTCCGGCCCGCCCTCCGCCTCCGAGTCCGCCAGGATCGACCCGAAGGGGCCGGCCGCCGGGCCCGGAGGCCCCGGCTCGGCCCCGGAGGATTCCGGCGGGCCGTCGCTCAGGAGCTCTCGCTCAGACAACGCTCGATCGCCTCTACGAGGAGGTCCTCGTCGAGGATGGGCTTGGTGACGTACTCGTCGAATCCGGCCGCCAGGTACTTCTCCCGGTCGCCCGCCATGGCGTGGGCGGTGAGGGCGATGACGGGGATGTCCTTCAGCCCGGGCTGCTGGCGGACCCAGGCCAGGACCTCGGTCCCGTCCATCTCCGGGAGGGAGATGTCGAGGAGGATCAGGTCCGGGGGATCGTCGGCGAGCCCCTCCACGGCGTCGACCCCGGTCTCGTACTCCGAGAGGTCGTAGGAGTCCTCCAGCAGCGCCTGGACGAGGAACCGGTTGTCGGGGTTGTCCTCGACGACGGCGATCTTCGGGGTCATTCGGTCAGTCCTCGTTCGATGGCCTCGAGCTCGGCCCGGGCCGATGCGTACGCACGTTCGAGATCCGGCAGCAGCCCCCGCGCGTCCACGTCCTCGCCGGCCCGGGCCCGCTCCTCCATCGCCGCGGCCACCGTCCGCACGTCCATGGCGCCGACGTTGGCGGCGCTGGACTTGAGCGAGTGGGCGCCCTTCTCGGCGTCGTCCAGGGGCCCGTCCCCGAGCCCTCCGCGGATCTGTGCCATCCGCTTGGGGGAGTTCTCGAGAAAGAGCCGCAGCATCTGTCCGAGGAGCTTGTCCCCGCCCCACTCGCGCAGGCGGTCCAGCGCCTCGGGATCGATGACGGCGTCGTCTGCCATTCAGGCTGGCGGGTGGGGGTGGACGGTCCGGAGAGGCGAAACGAGGAAAGGGGGGGCGTTCGCCTTCACGCAGTCTAGCCTTCGAGGGGGTCGCCAGCAATCACGCATCCCGCCCGGCGGGGGACCGGAACGCCCCCGTCCCGCAGCCGGTGCGCCGCGCCTAGGCCGCGTCCACGGGTCCCGGGCGGGACGGGTGCCCGGGAGACGCGGTCTCCCGCGCCGGGAGGAGCGCCTCCACGACGCCGGGCTCGGTCTCCCACGCCTCCAGCGCCTCGGCCCACTCCAGCCCGTGGGGGGAGGCCGCCGCCCGGAGGCGCGCCTCGAGCCACGTCCGGTCGCCGAAGCCGATGCGGTCGTGGTAGAAGGAGGCCAGCTCGAAGATCGTCGCCACGTGGGGCCCCACGTCCACCACCACCTCGGGCAGCGTGGAGTGCGCCCCCCGGATGGTGAAGACCGGACAGGGCGCCCGATGGGGCTCGGCGGGGGCGACCAGGCGTCGGATCCGGGCTCGGGTCACGGCGTCCACCGCGGCCTGGCCCGTGGCCAGGTGGTCGGGGTGGCGCATGCCCTTCCGCCACGCCCGGCCCCAGGTGAGGAGCCCGTCGGGCCGGAGGTCGGCCACCACCCGCGCGATGGCGCCCGAGGTCTCCGGATCGGCCACGACACCCCCGTCGGGGAGGTCCAGGAAGCGGTGCTCCACGTCGAGGATCGCGGCCGCCTCCCGCGCCAGGGCCTCCCGGCGCTCCGCCACTTCGGCCGGCGGGAGCGGGCCGAAGGCGTCGGTCGCCTCGCCCCGGGTGAGGTAGAGGACGACCACCCGGTCGCCCCGGGCCCGCTGGGCCAGGAGGGTCCCGGCCACCGTGAGTTCGTCGTCGGGATGGGCCAGGACGGCCAGGAGCGTCCTCCGTCCCCCGGGCTCGACCACCCTCAGGCCAGGCCGTCTCTCAGGGCGCGGATCCCGCCCGAGGGGCCCTCCGGATGGCCGTAGACGGCCGAGCCCGCCACCAGGACCGTCGCTCCGGCGTCCCGGAGGGCTCCGGCGTTCCCGCCGTCCACCCCGCCGTCCACCTCGAGCTCGGCGCCGCTTCCCACGCGGTCCAGGAGCGCCCTGGCGCCGGCCACCTTCTCCAGCGCGCCGGGAATGAAGCTCTGGCCCCCGAAGCCGGGGTTCACCGACATGACCAGCACCAGGTCCAGGTCCGGGGCGATGTCGGAGAGCGTCTCCACCGGCGTGGCCGGGTTGAGGGCCACACCGGCCTTCACCCCCAGCTCCCGGATGCGGTGGACGGTGCGGTGCAGGTGCCGGCAGACCTCCTGGTGCACGGTGATGACGTGGGCCCCGGCCTCGGCGAAGTCCTCGAGGTACGCGTCCGGGTCCTCGATCATCAGGTGCACGTCCAGGGGGAGGTCCGTGATGCGGTGGACCGCCCGGGCCACCGGAGGTCCGATGGTGAGGTTGGGGACGAAGTGGCCGTCCATGACGTCCACGTGCACCCAGTCGGCCCCGGCGTCCTCGATGGCGGCCACCTCCTCGCCGAGGCGCGCGAAGTCGGCGGAGAGGATGGAGGGGGCGATCTTCACGAGTCGCGCCGCACGGTGCGGATGCCTTCGTCGCCGGCGAAGATCACCGTGTCGGCCACGCCCAGGAACAGCCCGGTCTCCACCACGCCGGCGCGCCGGCGCAGGGCCTCCTCCAGCGCCTCCGGGTCCGGGATCCCGTCGGGGAAGCGGCAGTCGAGGATGATGTTCCCGTTGTCGCTCTTGTAGGGGGGCCCGTCGTCGAAGGTGCGCACGGAGACGTCGGCGCCCCGGGACTCCAGGAAGCGGGCGTGCACCTGCCAGGCCCAGTCCACCACCTCCACCGGGAGGGGCGAGCGGGTGCCGAGCCGGTCCACCCGCTTCCGGTCGTCCGCGATGATGCAGACCCGGTCCGAGGCCTGGGCGACCATCTTCTCCCGGAGGAGGGCGCCGCCCATCCCCTTCACCAGGTCCAGGTCGGGGGTGACCTCGTCGGCGCCGTCCACGGTGAGGTCCAGCTTCTCCACCTCGTGCAGCGCGAGGAGCGGGATCCCCGCCACCCGGGCCTCCCGGCCCGTGCGGACCGAGGAGGGCACCCCCTCCACGTCCTCCAGGGTGCCGTCCTCGAGAGCCTCGCCGAGGAGCTCCAGGAAGTGGGCCACCGTGCTCCCGGTGCCGAGGCCCAGGACCATCCCGCTCTCGACCTCCTGGAGGGCGGCGGCGGCGGCCTCTCGCTTCAGCTTCTCGGCGTCCTGCGACATGTGCTCCTCACGGCGGATTGGGGGATCCGGGGGGACCGGGCGGGGCGGACGCGGCAATCTAGACCGCCGCCGGTCCACTTTCCACCCGGTTGACACGCCCGGGGCGCCGGGTCACCCTTCCCTCATGCTCACGCGCACCCGCACCCGGTATTGGTATGTCTGGTATGCTCCCCAGGGAGCCCGGGGCCCGTGCGCGCCTGAGCGATAGGACAGACCGCCAGACCACACGACGCCGCCAGGGCTCCCGACACCGGTCGGGGGCCTTTTTTCGTGGCCCCCGCCGTCGGTACGCCGGGGCGCAGAGGCAGAGGAGCGAGGATGATCATCGTCACGAGGAAGGGCGTCACCGACGCCGAGATCGACCACATCCGGGAGCGGGTGGAGGGGCTGGGGCTCCGCACCCACCTCTCGCGGGGGGAGGAGCGCACCATCATCGGCTGCGTGGGGGACGAGGATCGCCTCCGCACCGTGCCGCTGCGGACCCTCCCGGGGGTCGAGGCCGTCCACGAGGTCCTGAAGCCGTACAAGCTCGCGTCCAGGGACTTCGCCGCCGAGGGACGGAGCCGCGTCCCGGTGGGCGACGGCGAGATCGGCGGAGACGAGCTGCTGGTCATAGCCGGGCCGTGCTCGGTGGAGGGCCACGAGATGCTCCGCGCCACCGCCGAGGCCGTCCGGGCCCAGGGTGCCCGCGCGCTCCGGGGCGGCGCCTTCAAGCCCCGGACGTCCCCCTACTCCTTCCGGGGGCTCGGCGCCGAGGGCCTCGACATCCTGGCCCAGGTGCGGAGCGAGGTCGGGCTGCCCGTGGTGACCGAGGTCATGGACACCCGCCAGGTCGAGCAGGTGGCCGCCTCCGCCGACGTCCTCCAGGTGGGCGCCCGCAACATGCAGAACTTCGCCCTCCTCACGGAGGTCGGCCGGGTGCAGCGCCCGGTCCTCCTCAAGCGCGGGATGAGCGCCACGGTGAAGGACCTCCTCCTGGCGGCCGAGTACGTCATGAGCCAGGGGAACGCCGACGTCATCCTCTGCGAGCGGGGCATCCGGACGTTCGAGACGGCCACGCGGAACACCTTCGACCTGGCGGCGATCCCGGTGCTCAAGCGGGAGACCCACCTCCCGGTCATCGCCGATCCGTCCCACGCCGGCGGCTCGAGGCCCCTCGTGACGCCCCTGGCCTGCGCCGCCGTGGCGGCCGGGGCGGACGGGCTCATGGTCGAGGTCCACCCCGACCCGGAGACCGCCACCTCCGACGGGGAGCAGTCCCTGGACTTCCCCGAGTTCCGGGAGATGATGGACGCGCTCCGGCCCGTGGCCGAGGCCGTGGGCCGCTCGGTGGCGGCGGCGGAAGGAGCCGCGGCGCCGGCCTGAGAGCGGCGGCGGAAGCGCGCCCGGCGGCCCGGAGCCGTCCGGGCTCCTCAGCCGCGGGGGAGGGCCTCGCGGAGCTCCCGGAGCTGCTCCTCCACCGCCCTGCGCGACGTGCCGCCCCGGGTGTCCCGGGCCTCGACGCTGGCCTCCCAGTCGAAGAGGGCCGCCACGCCCTCGCCGAACGCCTCGTGCTCCTCGGCGAACGCGGAGGCAGGTAGCGCGTCGAGCGCCACCCCGGCCTCCTCGGCGCGGCGCACCAGGCGCCCGACGATCTCGTGGGTCTCCCGGAAGGGGACGCCGTTGCGGACCAGGTGGTCGGCCAGGTCGGTGGCCAGGAGCTGGGCGTCCAGGGCGGCGCGGATCCGTTCCGGACGGAAGGCGGCGGTGCCCACCGCGCCGGCCATGGCGGGGAGGACGACGTCGAGCGTGTCCACCGTGTCGAACAAGGGCTCCTTGTCCTCCTGGAGGTCCCGGTTGTACCCCGTGGGGAGGCCCTTCAGGAGGACGAGGAGGGCCTGGAGGTTCCCCACCAGCCGGCCGCTCTTCCCCCGGGCCAGCTCGGCGGCGTCGGGGTTCCGCTTCTGCGGCATGAGGGACGAGCCCGTGCTGAACCCGTCGGACAGGCGCACGAAGCCGAGCTCGGTGGAGGAGAAGAGGACCAGGTCCTCCCCGAGCCTGGAGAGGTGCACGCCGATCATGGCCCCGGCGTAGGCCAGGTCGCAGATCCAGTCCCGGTCCGCCACGGCGTCGATGCTGTTCGCGCTGACGCGCCGGAAGCCCAGCTCCCGGCGGAGCGCCTCCCGGTCCACCGGGAAGGGACAGCCCGCCAGGGCGCCGGAGCCCAGCGGGAGGACCGAGGCGGCGTCCACCGCGGCCTCCACTCGGACCCGGTCCCGCAGGAAGGCCTGGGCGTGGGCGAGAGCCCAGTGCGCGCCCCGCACGGGCTGGGCCTGCTGGAGGTGGGTGTAGCCGGGCATGATGACGTCGAGCCCGGCGTCGGCCAGCTCCGCCAGGGCCTCCAGGAGGTCGTCGAGCCGAGCCAGGATCCGGGCCCCCGCCTCCATGCCCCACAGCCGCACGTCCGTCGAGGACTGGTCGTTCCGGGACCGGCCGGTGTGGAGCTTCCCGGCCACGGAGCCCACGGCCTCGCCGAGCATCCGCTCCACCACCGAGTGGATGTCCTCCTCGGGCGCGTCGGCCAGCCCCTCGGAGCCGATGCGGGCGGCCACCTCCTCGAGGCCCCGGACCAGCGTGTCCCGCTCGGCGGCGGTGAGCACGCCGGCGTCCGCCAGGGCCCGGGCCCAGGCCACGCTCCCCCGCACGTCCTCGCGCCACAGGCGGCCGTCCACCCCCAGGCACCGGTTCAGCGGATGCATCGCCGGGGCCATCCCGCCCTCGAACCGACCGCCCCAGAGGGCGCCGGCCCCACCGTCCCGGGGGGGCGTTCCCGACCCCGGGTCCTGTCGTTCGTCGCTCATGGGGGGCACGCTAGCGGGAGCCCGGAGGCTCCACAACGGAGGGAAGGGTCCGGGACCACGTGGGGTTCGGGCGGATTTCGATGCACGCCGGGGCGGGCGACGCTCCCAGGGACACGAAAAAGGCCCGGGGGTGCGAAGCCCACCAGCTTCCCGCCGAAGCTGAGGGGGACCCTAGGGTCCCGAACTTCCACCCCCGGGCCGTTCCTTCGTGGTCCCGGTGCCCCTTACCTCCGGGGCGTGGCATAATTATACGTCATTCCTGCATGTTGTCAACCCGTGGCCGTCCCGACCATGGGGAGGACCCGGAACGGCGCCCGCCGACGGCGACGGCGGGAAGCCGGAAGGGCGCGCACCACGGCGATCTCCGGGCATCCGTCCCGGCGCGGGCACGCCGCGCAGTCGGCCCGCTCCTTCTCGGGGAGCGCCGACCGCTCGATCCGCTGGAAGCCGTGCCGGACGAAGAACTTCTCGCTGAGCGTCATGGCGAAGACCCGACCCATCCCGAGGCGGCGGGCCCGCCGGACGAGGTGGTCGACCAGCAGGCCGCCCAGCCCCTCGCCCCGGCTGTCCTCCACCACGGCGAGCGCCACGATCTCCGCCGACGCGGGGCCGTAGACCCGGAGGCCCCCGCAGGCCCGGAGGCGCCCCTCCCGGTCCACGATCACCACGTGGTCGGCCAGGGTGGCCCGCAGCGCCTCGGGGGTCTTGGGCAGCATGAGCCCCCGCGCCGCGTAGGCGTTGATGAGGGAGGCCATCGCCTCCACGTCCCCCGGGAGCGCGGGGCGCATCCAGTGCTCGGGGACCCGCGCGGCCATGGCGATCACGGGAGGGCCTCCCCGACGATGCCCACGGCCTCGTCGATCTCGGCGTCGGACACGGTGAGGGGCGGCACGAACCGCACCACCCGGGGGCCCGCGCCCACCAGGAGCAGGCCCCCTTCCCTGGCCCGCGCCACGACGGGTCCCGCCTCGTCCCGCAGGACCAGCCCCAGCATCAGGCCCCGGCCCCGCACGCCCTCCACGGAGGGATGGTCCAGCGCCTCCAGCCCGGCCCGGAGGCGCGCGCCCTTCTCCCGTACGGCCTCGAGGAACGCCGGCTCGGCCACCGTGCGGACCACCGCCGTGGCCGCCGAGGCCACCACCGGACCCCCGCCGAAGGTCGTGGCGTGGTCGCCGGGGCGGAGGGAGGTGGCCACCTCGGTGGACGCCACCACCGCGCCCATGGGGAAGCCGCCGGCCAGGGGCTTGGCCAGGGTCATCACGTCGGGCACGACGCCGGCGTGCTGCCAGCCGAAGAGCCGCCCGGTCCGCCCGAGGCCGCACTGGACCTCGTCGAAGACCAGGAGGGTGCCCGTGCGGTCGCACAGCTCCCGCAGCCCGGCGAGGAAGTCGTCGGGGACCGGGACGATCCCGCCTTCTCCCTGGACGGGCTCCACCAGCACGGCGCAGGTGGGGTGCTCGTCCAGGAGGCGGGCCACGCCCTCCAGGTCGCCGAGGTCGGCGAACCGCACGCCGGGCATGACCGGCTCGAAGGGCTCCCGGTACGCCGGACGGTCCGTGGCCGCCAGCGTCCCGAAGAGCCGGCCGTGGAAGGAGCCCCGGAAGGCCACGAAGCCGGTGCGCCCGGGCCCGTGCCGCTCCCGGGCCCACCGCCGCGCGAACTTGAGCGCGGCCTCGTTGGCCTCCCCTCCGGAGTTGCAGAAGAAGACGCCGCCCGGGAAGGCGTGCTCCACCAGGAGGCCGGCCAGCTCCTGGGCCGGCTCGGTGCGGTAGAGGTTCGAGGTGTGGATCAGCCCCCGGTCCAGGGCGGCGTCCACGGCCCGCCGGACCACCGGCGAGCCGTGCCCCAGCGCGGTGACGGCGATCCCCGCCGCGAAGTCGAGGTAGGCCCGGCCGGCGTCGTCCCAGACCCGGGTCCCCTCTCCCCGCACCAGCGTCAGGTCGCGGGACCCGTAGACGCCCATCAGGGCGCCCTCCAGCGGGGCCCCGGTCATTGGACGCCGGCGGTCCGCGCGCCGTGCACCACGGTTCCCGCCGTGGGGTCCCGGAGAAGCCCGGCGTCCCCGATGGAGACCTCCACGCCCGCCTCGGCGGCCACCAGCGCCTGGCGGAGCTTCACCGCCATGCCGCCCTGGGCCGTCCCGTCGTCCAGGAGCTCCCGGGCCTCCTCGGCCCCGAGCTCGCGGAGGACCGTCCCGTCCCGCATGACGCCGGGGACGTCGCTGACCAGGAGGATCCGGTCGGCTTCCAGCGCCGCGGCCACGTGGAGCGCGGCCTCGTCGGCGTTGACGTTGAGGGGCGCGCCCTCCGGCCCCCGGGAGACCGGGGACACGACCGGCACGTACCCGGCGCCCAGCAGGACCTCCAGGAGCCGGGTGCGGACGGTGGTGACCTCCCCCACCTCGCCCAGGGCGCCGCCCCGGGCCCGCTCGGCCTCCAGCAGGTGGTCCTCCCCGGAGACGCCCACCGCGGGCGTGCCCTCGTCGATGAAGGCCTGGACCACGCGCTTGTTCATCCAGCCCGACAGGACCATGGCGGTGACCTTCATGGACTCGGGCGACGTGATGCGGAGGCCGTCGTGCCACGACACCGGGAGCTGGAGCCGGTCCTGCCACGCCGAGATCTCGGCGCCGCCGCCGTGCACCACCACCACCCGGCCGGGGAGGGCCGCCACGTCGCGCACGACGTCCCGGAGCCCCTCCGTGTCGCCCACCCGGGCGCCGCCCAGCTTCACCACCGTCAGCACCGGAGCCCCCGCTCGGGCTCCAGGCCCAGCATGAGGTTGAGGTTCTGGACCGCCTGACCGGCGGCCCCCTTCCCCAGGTTGTCGAACGCCACCACCACGGTGAGCAGGTCCGCCACGCCGGCGTTGGGCGCCACGCCCAGGGCCAGCGCGTCGGTCCACACCACCTCCGAGAGGTTGGGCACGCCCTCCGCGCTCACGCGGACGCTCCGCTTCCCGTGGAAGCGGTCCGTCCACGCCGCCCGCACGTCCCCGGGACCCACGCCCGGGGCCACCGGGAGGTAGATGGTCTCCAGGATCCCCCGGGGGACCGGGAGGAGGTGGGGCTGGAAGAGGAGCTCCAGCCCGGGGAGGCCGTGGCGCATCTCCCGGAGGTGACGGTGCTCGTTCCCGGTGGCGTACGCCCGGAAGTCCCCGGCCACCTCGGCGAAGAGGAGCTCCCGCTTGGGGGAGCGCCCCGCGCCGGTGACCCCGGAGGCCGCGTTCACGACCACCGTCCGGTCCTCGTCCACCAGCCCGGCCTCCTGGAGCGGCTGGAGGGCGAGCTGCACGCCGGTGGGGTAGCAGCCCGGGTTGGCCACGAGACGCGCGTCGGCCACGCACCCCTGGTCCAGGTCGGCCAGGCCGTACACGGCGCCCTCCTCCCGACCCGAGCCGGGCCGGTGGTCGGCGGTGAGGTCCACCACCCGGGCCCCGGCCTCCAGGGCGCGCTGGGCCCATTCGGCCGCGTGGCCGTGAGGCAGGCAGAGGAAGACCACGTCCACCTCGTCCAGGGGCGCGTCCTCCGCCCGGACCAGGTCGACGCCGGGCACGCCCGAGGGCGTCCCGGCCTCCCGCTGCGAGGTGGCGAAGCGCACCTCGACCCCGTCGTGCCCGCGGAGGATCCGCAGCACCTCGAGCCCCGTATAGCCGCTGGCCCCGACGACGCCTAGGGCCGTCGGGGCCATATTATGCAAGTCCATGGCATGAATATTCACACACCAGGGACGTGGGGTCAAGCGGGGTGGGCGCTCTTTTTTTGGCTCCCCCCTTGAGCGGGGAGCCCGCCTTCAATCGTCCGCGACGCCGGCCAGCTTCGAGATCCTCTTCTGTATTTCCTTCCGCCCGGCGGTGGACCGGACGACCACCAGGATCGTGTCGTCCCCGGCCAGCGTCCCGAGCACCTCGGGCCACTCCTCCCAGTCGATGGCCGCGGCCACGGTCTGGGCCGCCCCCTTGAGGGTCCGCACCACGAGGAGGTGCTCCACCCCGTCGGCCCGGAGGAACAGCGTCGGCAGGAGCGACGTGAGCGCCGGGGTGATCTCCCACTCCTCGGGGATGGAGTAGTGGGCCGTGCCGTCGCTCCCGGGGACCTTCACCAGGCGCAGCTCCCGGATGTCCCGGGAGAGGGTGGCCTGGGTGACCTCGATGCCCTCCTCCTCCAGCAGGGTCTCCCGGAGGCTCTCCTGGCTGGTGACCCGCGTCCGCTTGATGAGGGAGAGGATGGCGGCCTGGCGTTCCCGCTTGGTCATGGGGGGCTCCGGGATGGGAGGGTGGAGGCCCGACGCGCGACCGCCCCGGCCGACCGCGAGGGCCGACCGGGGCGGACGCGAACGCGCGCGCGGCGCCCCGAGGTCAGAACAGGTCGTACTTGACCCGCAGCATGGCGAACCGGCCGATGCTCGGCACGCCCACGAAGGACTTGTATTCGGAGTCGAAGAGGTTGTTCACCATGAGCTGGACCGTGGCGGCCGTGTTGGGGACCTGGTACCCCAGCGTCAGGTCCACCACCTCGGAGCTGGGCACCTCGCCCTCGAACCCGGCGGAGATGGCCGGGAACGAGCTCTTGAAGCGCACCCGCGTCTCGGCGTTGAAGCCCTGGCGGAGGTTGCGGTACGACAGGCTCACCGAGCCCTTGTGCTTGGGCGAGTTGAGCGCGATCGGGTCCCCGTCGTCGATGGGGAAGAGGTCGTCGGACACGTAGGAATAGGTCCCCTGCACCGACCAGTCGTCGTTGACGAACCACTGGAGGGCCAGGTCGCTGCCCCAGAGGTCCAGGTCACCCACGTTGCGGTACGTGACGACGAGGTCCGACCCGCCGCTGATCTCCGGAGAGGAGGCCACGCCCAGGGGGATCTGGGCGATCCCCGCCGCGAGCTGCGGCGCCAGCGCCTGGGTCTGCTGCTGGGCCATCTGCTGCGCCTGGGCCTCGGGCACGCCCGCCGCCCGGAGCTGCTGGTAGATGGCGGTGAAGATGGGCGTGGAGATGAAGGCCCCCACGTCCTGCCCGTTGAGGAGCACCAGCGGGGTCTGGACCAGGAGCGGCGAGACGAAGTTGTTCTTCCGCGTGAAGTAGACGTCCGCGGTCAGCTTGAGGCGCTGCTCGAGGATGCCGGTCCAGCCGGCCTCGATGGTCTCGGTGTTGCTCTCCTCGATGCTCGGGACGTCCCGGAGGCGAGTGGCCGCCTGGTCCGCCGGGATGACCCACCCCTCCGTGGGATGGGCCAGCATGGCGCCGATGTCCGCCGCCGTCGGGTTCAGCCCCAGCAGGACCGGGAGGATCTGCCCCAGCTCGGGCGGGAGGGCCCCCGCGGCCACCTGGGCCTGGAGCACCTGGATGGCGGCCTGCCAGAAGGCGGGCGCCGCCTGGATGGGGAGCATCTCCCCCGCCCCGGCGGGGTTGAACGGGGACCGGAAGCCCTTCAGCGAGCCGTCGGCGTTGAGGAGGCTCCACCCGTCCCGGCCGGTGCCGAAGGCGCGGAGGCCGTAGCCCAGCGACGCCAGCCCCGGCGCGAAGCCGTTGGAGATGTCCAGGAAGTAGTTGAGCGACGACGGCGCCGAGTAGGCCTGGTTGAAGGAGAGGCGGAAGCTCTGCTCCTCCGAGGGCCGGTAGACCAGCGCCGCCCGGGGCGAGAACACGTTGTCGTCGAGCACCGAGTGGTGGTCGATGCGGCCCGCGCCCACCAGCTCGAGCCGGTCCGTGAGCGCCCAGCGGGCCTGGAGGTAGGCGCCGACCTCGTCGATGTCGTCCTCGTCCTCGTAGACCCCGTTGATGTTGCCCTGGGTCTTGGGCCGGGTGGCGAGGTAGTCGATGCCGTAGGTGAAGTCGAGGGCGTCGTCGGCCACGGCGAAGCCGTGCTGCGCCTGGGCCACGAAGAGCTCGGACTGGTCCACCAGGGGCACGCCGGAGTTCAGCAGGTAGCTCCCGCCGGCGTCGCTGGTGTTCAGGTAGGCCTGGGCGAAGAAGCGGTCGATGTTCACCCGGCCCTGGAAGAACTCGTACACCCAGTCCTTCGTCTGCCCCGCGCCGAGACCGGTGAGCTCGATGCCGCTGGAGTTGTTGCGGCCGTACGTGGCCACGAAGGTGCCGTTGTCCATGAAGCGCCAGTCGGCCCGGGCCTCGACCGAGTACCGCTCGGTGTCGTAGTCCCGGATCCCGATGCGGGCGCAGGCCGCCTGGGCCTCCGCCGCCGTGAGCCCGCGGATCTGCTTGTCCGCGATGCAGAGGTTCGGGTTGGCGTCCGCGAAGGCGCGGTTGGCCTGCTCCGTGGAGTCGTTGAACGCCCACTCGTCGCCCTGCATGAACTGGCCGGAGATCTTGAAGCCGAAGTTCTCGTCCAGGAGGAAGGCGGAGCGGAAGGTCCCCTGGAAGACGTCACGCTCCCCGGCGGCCAGGGAGATCGTGGTCCCCTGATCCTCCAGCGGCGACTTGGTGAGGATGTGCACCACCCCGTTGGCCGTGTTGGGGCCGTAGAGGGCGGATCCGGGGCCCAGGACCACCTCCATCCGCTCGATGTCCTGGTCGGTGGTCGGGATGAAGTGCATCAGGTTCACCCGCAGCGACGGCACCCCGGCCAGGCGGTGGTCCGTCAGCATGTGGAGCGAGCCCGAGAAGATGTTGTTGAAGCCGCGGACGGCCACGTTGGAGGCCTGGAGCCCGTGCTGGATGATGTCCACGCCGGGAGCCGAGGCGAGGTAGTCCGACGGCTGGGGCGTCGCCCGCTCGGCGATCTCCACCGAGGAGATGCGGTAGGTGGTGGCCGGGGCCTCGGTGGACTTCTCGGGGGTGCCCCGGGACGCCGACACGATGAGCCCGTCCAGCTCCTGCGCCTGGGACGGAAGCTCGATGTCGAAGGTCGTGGTCTGGCCCGCGGCGACATCGATCCCGTCGAAGCGGCGGCCGCGGTATCCCACGACCTCCACGATCAGGTCGTAGGTGCCCGGCGCGAGCCGGATGCTGTAGCGGCCGTCGTTGCCGCTGAGGGTCCCGGTGGCCTGCGGCCCCCCGAGGACCTGGATCTGGGCCTGGGTGATCGCCTGGCCGGTCTCCTCGTTCGTGACTCTTCCGGTGAGGGTTCCTTGTTGGGCCGACACTGCGGCCGGGAGCGTCCACAGCGCCGCCACGGCGACGCCTACCATCCCGAACCACCCTCTCACGAATCGCATCATGGACCCTACCTGAATTGGTATGAATCGACGGGAATTCACGGCGCGAAAGTACGCATAAGCGCCGGCGGGAACAAACCCCGCCGCGCCATCATCGGCCTCCGGGGCCGTCCTCCTCGGTCACGGGCCGCTCGGCGTCGGTGGGATCCCGGACGATGACGTGGGGCAGCCCGAGCTCCCGGAGCAGGGCCTCGAACGCCGCCAGCTCCTCGTCCAGGATCACGTCGCGGGTGTCGGCGTGGGCCTCCCACATGGCGGCCAGATCCCCGAGGCGGGCCCGGGCGCCCTCGGTGACCGGAGGCTCGGTGCCGTCCACGGAGCCCACGAGGGCCAGGATCTGGGCGTCGAGCTGGTTCAGGTAGTTGATGACGTCCTGGAAGGTGCGCTGGTCGGGCTGGACCAGCTCCTCCTCCCAGGCGGTGATGCGGGCCTGGAGCGAGTCGCCCACCGCGGCCACGGTGTCGGCGTGCTCCGTGTCGGCGGCGCGGGCCACCACGTCCCCCACCTGCTCGCGCACGCTGCGGAGCCGGACGATGGAGCGGTAGAGCTCCCGGACCATCTCCTGGGCCTCCGCCACGAAGGCGTCCTGCGCCGCGTACTGGGCGGCGGTGGCGTTCCGCCGGGGGTCGGGGCGGACCTCGAAGGACCGGGTCACGACGTCGTCGCCGTGGGTCAGGCGGACCCGGTACGTGCCCGGGGGCATGACCCGACCGGCCAGGGAGCCGAAGGGGATCAGCCCCTCCACCTCCGGGAGCCCCTCGGTGCGGAAGTTCCACGCCACCCGGTTCAGCCCCGCCTCCGGCGTGATGCGGGAGAAGGACTCGTTCCCGGCCTCGGCCGGGTCGCTGGCGTAGGTGCGGACCACCGCTCCGTCGGCGTCGAGGATCTCGAGGGTCACCAGGCCCTCCGGCGCCTCGTCGAAGCGGTAGAAGATCTGGGCGCCCGAGGGCGGGTTCTCGCCGGTGCGGGCGCCGCCCCCTCCGAAGAAGGTGGCCTGGACCGCCGGCGCCGGCTCGAAGAGGTGCATGGGCCCGGTAGCCACCTCCTCCGTCCACTGGCGGAGGGGCGTGAGGTCGTCCAGGACCCAGAACCCCCGGCCCTGGGTGGCCGCCACCAGGTCGTCGTCCTTGACCGTCAGGTCCGTGATGGGCACCACCGGGAGGTCCAGCTGGAACGCGTGCCAGCTCTGGCCGCCGTCCACCGAGACGTACGGACCGCCCTCGGTGCCGGCGTAGAGGAGGCCCGGCCGCACCGGGTCCTCCCGGACGACGCGCACCCAGTCCTCGCCTTCGATCCCCCGCACCGTCCGCTCCCAGCTCCCGCCGAAGTCGTCGGTGCGGAAGACGTGGGGCGTGAAGTCGTTGAACTTGTAGTTCGTCGCCACGATCCAGGCCGTGGCCGGGTCGTGGGGCGACACCTCGATGGAGTTGATCAGCGCCTCGCCGATCCCGGGGGGCGTGACGTCGGTCCAGCTCTCACCGCCGTTGCGGGTCACGTGGACCAGCCCGTCGTCGCTCCCCGTCCACACCACGTCCGGGTCGTGGGGGGAGAGCTCGATGTACGTGAGCGTGTTGTAGTTCTCGCCCCCGGCGCCCTCGTTGGTGATGGGCCCGCCGCCCAGCCCCTGGCGCTCCTCCTGGTCCCGGGTGAGGTCGGGGCTGATCACGTCCCAGCTCTGCCCCCGGTCCTCGGTCCGCAGCACGACGTTCCCGCCGTGGTAGATGACGTCGGGATCCTGGGGCGAGGCCACGATGGGCGCGTTCCAGTTGAACCGGTAGCGCTGCTCCCGGGGGAGCGTGCCCAGCCCCAGGAAGGGATAGGCCATGATGGGCTTGGACTCGGCCGTCGCCCGGCTCCACACGTCGATGAGCCCCTGGTAGCAGCCGCCGTACACGAAGTCCGGGTCGTCCGGGTCGAAGGCCAGGAAGGCGCTCTCGCATCCCGAGACGGAGTAGAAGTCGGACCACCCGATGCCGCCCGGGGACGCCGACGCGATCCCGATGGCCGAGTTGTCCTGCTGCCCCCCGTAGATGTGGTACGGGAAGCGGTCGTCGGTGATCACGCGGTAGAACTGGGCCGTGGGCTGGTTGTTCAGCGTGCTCCAGGTCTCCCCGCCGTTCACGGTGATCTCGGCGCCGCCGTCGTCGGCCAGGATCATGCGGTCCGGCTCGTCGGGGTCGATCCAGAGGTCGTGGGTGTCCCCGTGGCCGACGGGCAGGCTCTCGAAGGTGCGCCCGCCGTCGATGGAGCGGAGCATGGGCGCGTTGAGGACGTAGACCGTGTTCTCGTCCTGGGGGTCCGCGTAGATCTCCATGTAGTACCAGGAGCGCGTCTGGGTGATGCGGGCGTCCGTGGTCTGGCGCCAGGTGGCGCCGGCGTCGTCGGAGCGGTAGACGCCTCCCTTGCCGTCGGCGGCCTCGATGTTCGCGTAGACCACGTCGGGATCGGCACGGGAGACGTCGATGCCGATCTTCCCCATGAGGTCGGGGAGGCCCTCGGTGAGCTCCGTCCAGGTGTCCCCGCCGTCGGTGCTCTTCCAGATCCCCGAGCCGGGGCCGCCCGAGCGCACCTGCCAGGGATAGCGGCGGTGGTCCCAGAAGGCGGCGTAGAGGATCCGGGGATTCGTCATGTCCATGGAGAGCTCGACGGCCCCGGACTCCTGGTCCACGTAGAGCACCTTCTCCCAGGTGTCCCCGCCGTCCAGGCTCCGGTACACGCCCCGCGCCTCGGTGGCGCCGTACGGCGAGCCCTGGGCCGCCACGAAGACCCGGTCCGGGTCCCGGGGATCGATCTGGATGCGGGCGATCTGCCGGGTATCGTCCAGCCCGACGTGGGTCCAGCTCCGGCCGCCGTCCACCGACTTGTAGACGCCGTCGCCGTGGGAGGTGGTGACGCCCCGCACGGGGTGCTCTCCCATGCCCGCGTAGACCACCTGGGGATCGGACTCGGAGACGGCCACCGCGCCCACGGAGCCCGTGGCGAAGAAGCCGTCGGACACGTTCCGCCACACCTCGCCGCCGTCGGTGGTCTTCCAGACCCCGCCCCCGGTGGCCCCCATGTAGAAGGTGTGGGGCTGGCCGCGCACCCCGGTGGCGGCCACCGCCCGGCCACCCCGGAAGGGTCCCACCAGGCGCCAATCCAGGGCGTCGAGCGCGTCCACGTCGAGCCAGTCCTGGGCCGAGGCGGGAGGCGCGGGGAGCGCGAGGAGGACGAGGGCGACGAGCGTTGCGAGGGGACGGAGCATCTTGGCCTCCAGGGGTTCACGGGGCGTCGGTCCGATGCTATCCTGCCCCGCTCCGCACGACCAGCCCCACGGACGAGGCCCATGACCACCCACGCCTTCCACCGCGACCGCTTCGAAGAGGCCCGGGCCCTGGTGTCCGGATCCGTGCACCGGACCCCCCTGGTCCGCTCCCGCTCCCTCTCGGAGCGCGTGGGCGCACCGGTCTACCTGAAGTGCGAGAACCTCCAGAAGACCGGGGCGTTCAAGGTCCGGGGGGCGCTCCACCGGCTCCTGAAGCTCGACCGGGCGGACCGCGAGAAGGGCGTGGTGACCATCTCGGCGGGGAACCACGCCCAGGCGGTGGCGTGGGCGGCCGCCGCGGCCGGGGTGCCCTCCACGGTGGTCATGCCGGAGAAGGCCTCCCGGACCAAGGCGGAGGCCTCCCGGGGCTACGGCGCCGAGGTCATCCTCCACGGCACCGCGGCCCAGGCGTTCGAGAAGGCCTTCGCGCTGGCCGAGGAGCGGGGGATGACCTTCGTCCACCCCTTCGACGACCCGGAGGTGGTGGCGGGCCACGGGAGCTGCGGCCTGGAGATCGTGGAGGACCTCCCCGACGTGGCCACCATCGTGGTGCCGGTGGGCGGGGGCGGCCTCATCTCGGGGATCGCGGCGGCCGTGGCCGCGGTCCGCCCGGGCGTCGACGTCTGGGGGGTGGAGCCCCGGGGCGCCGCCGCCATGACGCGGAGCCTGGAGGCCGGCCGGGCGGTCCACCTGGACGAGGTGGACACCGTGGCCGACGGGCTCGGCGCGCCCATGGCCGGGGCGCTCAACTACGAGCTCGTGCGGGAGCACGTCCGGGGCGTGGTCCTGGTGGACGACGACGAGATCGTGGAGGCGATGAAGCTCCTGCTGGAGCGGACGAAGCTGCTGGCGGAGCCGGCGGGGGCCGCGGGCCTGGCCGCCCTCCTCCAGGGCCGGATCGAGCTCCGGGAGGGCGGCCCGGTGGCCGTCGTCCTCTCCGGAGGGAACGTGGACCTGCCGCTGCTCGGGCGCCTCCTGGGCGACGCCTGATGTGCCGCCTCGTGGCGTACGCGGGCGCCGAGACCCCGTTGGCGCCCCTCCTCTACGGCGGCACCCACTCCCTCCACCACCAGAGCTGGGCGCCCCGGGAGCTCCTCTCCGGCTCGGTGAACGCCGACGGCTGGGGGGTGGCCTGGCACGACGGCGCCGGGGCGCGTCGGCTGGCTGAGCCCCGACCGGTCTGGCAGGAAGGCCACCTCCGGAGCCTCCTGGCCGGCGTGCGGGCCCCCGTGGCGGTGGCCGCCCTGCGGAACGCCACGCCCGGCATCCCTCCGGACCGCTCCGGGCTGCTCCCCATGGTGGCGCGGGGCTGGATCTTCGTGCTCAACGGCTCCGTCCCCGACTTCCGGCGCGCCCACATGAGGGCCCTGCGGGCCTCCCTCCCGGACGAGCTCTACGGCACCCTGCAGGGCTCGTCGGACTCGGAGACGCTCTTCCTCCTGGCGCTGGCGGCGCTGGAGCGTGGCGCGAGTCCGTGGGCGGCGTTGGAGGACGCGGTGGACAAGGTCCGGGCCCGGGTGGGGGACGACGAGGCCCAGCTCACCCTGGTCCTGGCCGGCGCCGACGGGGTCTGGGCGCTCCGCACCTCCACGGTGGCCCGGACCAACTCCCTCTACCTGGCCCGGGGGCACGAGCTGGCGCCGGGCGGCGCCCTCCTGGCCTCGGAGAGGCTCGACGAAGCCGCGACGTGGGAGGAGCTCCCCGCCCACGCCCGGATCCGTCTGGCGGCGAGCCCGGACGAGGTCCAGGTGGAGGCGCTGGCGGGCTGACCCCGCCCGCCTGGCTCAGCGCTGGAAGGGATCCAGGTCGTCGGGCTCGTGCCCCGGGTCCTCCCCCCGGGCCGTGAAGCGCGCCCGGAACGCCCGGGCCACCTCCACCGCGTCGCCCGTGTCCCGGTCCCGGGCCTGTCGCGCCGCCCCCTCCAGGGCCAGGTCGAAGAGCTGGAGCGCCGTGTCGGCCAGCTCGGGGTCGCCGAGCCCGCTCCGTCCCGCCGCGGCCAGCCGCGCCGCATCCGCCGGAGGCAGGAGGCGATGGGCCTCGCGCAGCGCCACCGGGTCGTAGAGGACGCCGGTGACCAGGACGACCGGAGCGGGGAGCCACACCGCCGGGAGGGCGTCCACCGACCGGATCTCCAGGTAGCGCCGGGGCCGGACCTCGGGGAAGAGCGTCGTCAGGTGGGCCCGCCACGCCGCCAGGTCCGCGCCGGCCTCCCAGCTCGCCCGGAAGGGACGGGCCTCCTCCTCGTCCGGCGCGCCCAGGAAGTCCCGCGCCGCCATGGCGAAGGCCAGATACTCCCGGGCCGGGTCCGACTCGTCCCCGAAGACCCCGGTCCGAGACGGGTCCAGGTGACGCCACTGCTCGGCCCGGGCGGAGCGGAGCCCCGGCTCGACGCCGGCGGCCCGGGGGGAGTTGGCGAAGATGGCCGTGAGGTACGGCGCCATGCGGTTGGCCACCGCCCACCGGCGCACCGCCCGTCCGCCCAGGTCCACGTTCACGTGCACGGCGGCGCTGTTGAGCATCATGCGGCGGCCCCACGGCCCCACCGTCGCGTAGTGGCGGAGCTGGCGACGGTACCGGGGAGACGTGAGGCCGAGGGGCACGGCCTCCGCGTCGGTCTCCGGGTCCATGCCCCGGGCGAGGAGGCGGATCCCCCGGTCGGCGGCGGCGGCATGGAGGAGCCCCAGCGCCCCGCGGGCCGAGCGCACCGTGGCCCCGGGGCTCCGGGAGGCGACGGTCCGCACCTCGAGCTGCCCGCCCGGCTCGAAGGTCACCGACGCCCCGTCGGGGCCGTACCACGCCCGGGTGCCGTCGGCGGACTCCCGACAGCTCCAGCCTTCCTCCCGAGCCAGGACGTCGACCAGCGTCCGGGAGGAGAGGGCGTCGGGGTCCGGGGCCGTCAGCGGGAGGCGACGTCCGTCGGGGCCGAGCGGGACCACCTCCACCTCGAGCCCCACCCGCAGCCCCTCCTCTCCCGGGCGCGAGGCGGACAGCGCCCCCCGCACCTCGTCCAGGAGGTCGGCGTGGGACGGGGAGCGGGACTCCGTCACGCCTGCAGCCTCGCCAGGACCAGGGAGAAGAAGCCCCGCTCGTCCTCGGCCCACCGCTCCAGTCCGAGCCCCGCGGCCTGGAAGAGCGCCTCCAGGGAGCCCCGGTCGTACTTGCAGCTCACCTCGGTGCGGATCGTCTCCCCGGCCTCGAAGGCCACCGTGTCCCCCCCGAGGCGCACCTCCTGGTCCCGCCGGGACTCGAGGTGCATCTCGATGCGGTGCTCCTCCTCGTCGTAGAAGGCGCGGTGCCGGAACGCCGCCTCGTCGAAGTCGGCGTCGAGCTCCCGGTTCAGCACCCGGAGGACGTTGAGGTTGAAGGCCGCCGTCACGCCGTCGGCGTCGTTGTACGCCCGCTCCAGGTCCGCGCGGGTCTTGATCTCCCCGGGGCGTCGGTCCGCGCCCAGGAGGAAGGCGTCCCCGGGGCGCATCTCCGCGGCCACGCGTCGGACCAGCGCCACGGCCTGCTCCCGGGGGAAGTTGCCGATGGTGCTCCCCAGGAGGGCGAACCAGGCGGGCCGGGGCAGCTCGGTGTCCAGGGCCAGCGGGTCGGTGATGTCGCGGACCGCCGGCTCCACACGCAGTCCGGCGTACTCCTCCCGGAGGCGGGCCGCGGTCTCGTGGAGGAAGGCCCCGCTCACGTCCACGGGCACGTACAGGTGGCCGGTCCCGTGCTCCTCCATGGCGTCGAGCACCACCCGGGACTTCCGGGCGCTCCCGGCCCCCAGCTCCACCAGCGCCGCCGGACCCTCCTGGGCCACCCACACGGGGATCCAGCGGCGCAGGAGGGCGTGCTCGGTCCGGGTCGGGTAGTACTCGTCGAGGTAGGTGATCTCCTCGAAGAGCTCCGAGCCCCGGCTGTCGTAGAAGTACTTGGGGGAGAGCTCCTTCTGGGGGAGGCGGAGCCCCTCCAGGACGTCGCGGAGCATCACCTCCCGGGCGTGGAGGTCCCCCGCCCCGTCCGCCGGGGACCGGTCGGGCGCCGGTCGCTCGTCGGGCGCGCTTCCTCCTTCGTCCGGCGCGCTCACCCGTCGTCGCTCCGGGCGCAGCGGAAGCCCGCGAAGATCTGGCGGCGGATGGGGTAGTCCCAGTTCCGGAACGTGCCGCGCACGGCGCCGGGGCGCGTGGCCCACGAGCCGCCGCGGAGCACCTTGTACTCGTCCCCGAAGAAGACCTCGGAGTACTCCGCGTAGGGGAACGTCTCGTAGCCCGGGTAGCCGTGGAAGTCCGTGGCGGTCCACTCCCAGACGTCGCCGATCATCCCCCAGCAGCCCACCGGCGAGACCCCCAGGGGGTAGCTCCCCACGGGCGCGGCTTCGAAGAGCGCGGCGTCCAGGTTGGCGCGCCGCTGGTCCGGGGCCTCGTCTCCCCACGGGAAGCGGTGCTTCCGACCCGCCGCCGGATCCCAGGTGGCGGCGGCCTCCCACTCGGCCTCGGTGGGAAGGCGCTTGTCCGCCCAGCGGGCGTAGGCGTCCGCCTCCCACCAACCCACGTGGCAGACCGGACGCCGGGGATCCAGGGGTCCCGAGCGGTCCATGTGGCGCACCGTCCATCCCTGCCCCGTCTCCTTCCAGTGCTTGGGCGCGGCCAGCTCCCCCTCCTGCACGGTGGCCCACCCCTCCTCGCCCCAGAGCTCCCTGCGGCGATAGCCGCCGTCCTCCACGAACTCCAGGAACTCCCCGTTGGTCACCGGATGGGCGTCGATCCAGAAGGGCTCCAGCGACACCCGGTGCCGGGGACGCTCGTTGTCGTAGGCCGCCGAGCGGTCGTCGGTGCCCTGCTCGACCTCGCCTCCGGGGAAGCGCACCATCGTGCCCGGCTCCGGCGCGTCGGGATCCGGCTTCGGCGGCGCGGTCAGCGTCCGGGGCGCGGCGTAGGGCTCGCCCCCCTTGAGCTGGAGGGTCTGGAGGATCGTCTCCCCGTGCTGGTATTCGTGCTGGAGCACCATCCGGAAGACGAAGCCGTCCCGCAGGAGCGGCTCGTCCGAGCCCTCCAGGTCCAGCCGGTCCAGGCGGTCCAGCACCGCGCGGCGCACCGCCCCGAGGTAGTCCCGACACTCGTCCAGGCTGGGGAGCGGGAGCGCGTCCCGGGTGGCCCGGGGATTCCGGAAGGGGTCGTAGATCCCGCGCAGCCCCTCGCTCCCGGGTGCCCCACCCTCTCCCTCCAGCGCCTCCAGCAGCCAGACCTCCTCGAAGTGGGCCACGTGGCCCAGGTCCCAGACGATGGGGCTCATCAGGGGGCTGTGCTGCCGACGGAGGTCCTCGGCCGACAGGGGCGCCACCAGGAGGAGGGTGCGGGCGCGGGCCTCGGCGAGCAGCTCGGCGATCCGGCCTGCGGGAAGGGCCTCACCGGGGTGGAGATCCATGCGGCGCGGGTGCCTGGGTGCGGGACTTGCGGCGGCCTTCACGGACGTGGTTCCTTGCCACCGACGGGAGCGAAGACAGGAACCCTCGCCCCGGCCGATGAGTTCCAGACCCCGGACAGCCTCCCCGCCACCCCCCGGAGCCTCCATGCGCCACGCGGACGTCCTCATTCTCGGAAGCGGACAGGCCGGGTCCCCCCTCTCCTGGCGCCTGGCGAGGGCCGGCCGCTCCGTCGTCCTGGTGGAGCGGGCCGAGCTGGGGGGCACGTGCGTGAACACGGGCTGCACCCCCACCAAGACGTTCCTGGCCAGCGCCCGGGCCGCCCACGAGGCGCGCCGGGCGGGCGAGCTCGGCGTGGAGACCGGCGAGGTCCGGGTGGACCTGGCCCGGGTGGTGGCCCGGAAGGAGGACGTGGTGGAGACGTGGCGCTCCGGCGTGGCGTCCAACGTCGAGGAGGCCGCCGAGGAGCACGACCTGGAGCTGGTGCGGGGCCACGCCCGCTTCACCGGCCCGCGCACGGTGGAGGTGGACGGCGAGGCGCTCCGCGCCGACACGGTGATCGTGAACGTGGGGGCCCGGCCCAGGGTTCCGGGCCTGGACGGCCTCGACGGGGTGCCCTGGCTCGACAACCGCCGCGCCATGGAGCTGGAGGAGATCCCGGAGCACCTGGTGGTCCTGGGCGGCGGCTACGTGGGATGCGAGCTCGGACAGGCGTACCGCCGCTTCGGCTCGCGGGTGACCCTCCTCCACTCGGGGGCCCACCTCCTGACCGGGGTGGACGCCGACGTGGCCGACGCGTTGCGGGAGGCCCTGGAGGAGGAGGGGATGGACGTCCGCACCGAGACGCGGGGGACCGGGGTGCGGGGCGGCCCCGGCGAGGTCGTGGTGGAGACCGACGCGGGCGAGGACGTGCGGGGCACCCACCTCCTGGTGGCCGTGGGCCGGGTGCCCAACACCGACGACCTGGGCCTGGACGCAGCGGGGATCGAGGTGGACGAGGACGGGTGGATCGGCGTGGACGACCTGTACCGAACCAGCGCCGAAGGCGTGTACGCCGTGGGCGACTGCACCGGCGGGCCCATGTTCACCCACACCTCCTGGGACGACCACCGGATCCTCTTCGAGCACCTCACCGGAGGAACCGAGCGGCGGCGGGGGGCGCGGATCGTCCCGTCCTCGACCTTCACCGACCCCCAGGTGGCCACGGTGGGCCTGGGCGAGGAGGAGGCCCGGGAAGCCGGGCTGGAGATCACGGTGGCCACCCTGCCCTTCCGGCGGATCGCCCGGGCGTACGAGACCGGCCGCACCGCAGGGATGGTCAAGGTCGTGCTGGACGCCACGGCCGAGCGGATCGTGGGCGCCGCGGTGGTGGGCGCCGAGGCCGCGGAGCTCGTGACCGTCTACCAGGTCCTCATGGAGGCCGACGCGCCGGTCCAGGCGCTGGTGGACGCCCAGATGATCCACCCCGCCTTCGTCGAAGGCCTCCAGAGCGCCGTCATGACCCTCGACCGCTGGGCCCTCTCCTGAGCCCGCGGCCCCCGGACCGCGGGGCACCGCCCCCGCCCGACGACGGACCGGACGCCCGGGAGGGCGACGCCCTCCACCTCCGGGCGGCCCGCGTGACCAAGCGCTACGGCGCCGTCACCGCGCTGGACGACGTGGGGCTGACGGTGGCCCGTGGGGAGCGGGTGGCGCTGGTGGGCGAGAGCGGGTCCGGGAAGACCACGCTGCTCCGGACCTTCAACCGGATGGTGGTCCCCGACGAGGGGCGGGTCTGGGTGGACGGGCGGGACGTGGCCCGCCTCGACCCCGTGGGCCTGCGCCGCTCGGTGGGCTACGTGCAGCAGGAGGGCGGGCTCCTCCCCCACTGGAGCGTTCTCCGCAACGCCGGCCTGGTGCCACGGCTCCGGGGCATGCCCGACGCCGAGGAGCGGGCCCGGGCGGCGCTGGAGCTGGTGGGCGTCCCCGCCTCCGCCTTCGGCGCCCGCTGGCCCCGGGAGCTGTCGGGGGGGCAGCGCCAGCGGGTCGCGCTGGCCCGGGCGGTCGCCGCCCGCCCCGACCTGGTCCTCCTGGACGAGCCCTTCGGGGCCCTGGACGCCATCACCCGGGGCGAGCTCCAGGAGGCCTTCCTGGCGCTGGTCGAGGAGCTGGGGGTGACGGTGGTCCTGGTCACCCACGACCTGGGGGAGGCCTTCCGCCTGGCCCACCGCGTGGCGGTCCTGCGGGAAGGGCGGACGGAGGCGGTGGGGACGCCCGAGGAGCTCCGCGGCGAGCCGGAGACGGGCTACGTGGGGCGGCTCCTCCGGCGGGCGGGGGTCGCGTGAGGCGGGCGCTGGTGGTCTGGGCCGTCCTGGCCCTCGGCGCGGGGGGGCTCCGGCCGGCGCCCGCGGCGGGGCAGGACGAGCCGGTCCGGGTGGGCTCCAAGAACTTCGGGGAGTCGTACCTGCTGGCCGAGATCTTCGCCCAGCTCCTTGAGGCCCGGGGCATCGAGGTGGAGCGCCGGGCCGGCCTGGGCGCCACCGAGATCGTCTTCCAGGCGCTCAGGACGGGCGCCATCGACGTGTACCCCGAGTACACCGGCACCGGGCTCCTGGCCCTCCTGGGCCGGGACCCGCCCTCCGACGGGGGCCGGGCGTTCCGGGAGGTCTCCGAGGCGTTCCGGGAGCGCTGGGACCTGGTGTGGCTCCCGCCCCTGGGGTTCGAGAACACGTACGCCATGGCCGTGCGGCCCGGGATGGCCGACACCCTGGGGCTGGCCACCCTCTCGGACCTGGCGGCGGTGGCCCCCCGCCTCGTGGCGGGATTCACCCCCGACTTCATCGGGCGGGCCGACGGGCTGCCCGGGCTGCGGGAGGCGTACGGACTCGAGCCCGGCTCGGTCCGCTCCCTCCTCCAGGCGGTGAAGTACGAGGCCCTCGTATCCGGGGACGTGGACGTCATCGACGGCTACTCCACCGACGGCCGCATCGCCCGCTACGACCTCACGGTGCTGGAGGACGACCGGGGCTTCTTCCCCCCGTACGACGCGGCCGCCGTGGTCACCGGCGACCTCCGCCGCACCCGCCCCGACGCCGTGGCGGCCCTCACCGAGCTCTCGGGCCTCCTGGACGAGGAGACCGTCCGGCGCCTGAACGCACGGGTGGAGGTGGAGGGACGGCCCGTGGCGGGCGTGGCCGCCGAGGCGCTGGCCGGGCTCGGCCTGGTGGAGGGGGAGGGAGCGGGGCCATCCGCCGCGACGGGCGCCGAGGGGCGGCCGGGGGACGAGGACGAGGCGCTCCTCCCCTACCTCTGGGCGCGGCGGGCGGAGCTGGCGGCGCTGACCCTCCGCCACCTCCTCCTGGTGGGATGGTCCCTGGGGCTGGGGATCCTCCTGGCCGTCCCCCTCGGGCTGGCGCTGGAGCGGACGCGGGGGGCCGCCGAAGGCGTGATCCGGGGGGTGGGGCTCCTCCAGACCATCCCCTCCATCGCGCTCCTGGCCTTCATGATCCCCTTCCTGGGGATCGGCGTGGTGCCCGCGGTGGTGGCGCTCCTCCTCTACTCCCTCTTCCCCATCGTCCGGAACACGTACACCGGGGTCCGGGACGCCGACCCGGAGGCCGTGGCCGCCGCCCGGGCGCTGGGCATGACCGGGACCCAGCTCCTGACCCGGGTGCGCCTCCCCCTGGCGGCCCCGGTGATCATGGCGGGCATCCGCACCGCCGCGGTCATCAACGTGGGGACCGCCACCCTGGCCGCCTTCATCGGAGCCGGCGGGCTCGGCGACCCCATCGTGGCGGGGCTGGCCCTCTCGGACACCACCATGGTCCTCTCGGGCGCGGTGCCGGCGGCCGCGCTGGCGCTGCTGGTGGACGCCGCGCTGGGGCTGGTGGAGCGCTGGGTCACGCCGGGGGGCCTGACCGAGAGGTAGGGCGACCCGGGCCCCGCCCGGCCGGCCGGCCCGGGAGCGGGTCTACGCCTCCACCGCGCCGGCCGCCCCCACCGCCCGCTCGAGATCGCTCCCGGCGGGCTTCTGGTAGGCCCGCAGGCCGAACTCGGGGAGGAGCGCCAGGAGGTGGTCGAACACGTCCCCCTGGATCCGCTCGTAGTCGGCCCAGGCGGTGGTGCTGGTGAAGCAGTAGATCTCCACCGGGACGCCCTCGGGGCCCGGCTCCAGGGCCCGCACCAGGATCGTCATCCCGTCGTGGATGCCCGGGTGCCGCGCCAGGTACTCCCGGGCGTAGGCCCGGAACGTCCCCAGGTTCGTCAGGCGCCGTCGCTCGGGGATCACCTCCCCGCCCTCGCCGTCCTCCGGAGGGTTGGCGGCGGCCAGCTCGTCCCGCTTCCGCTCCATGTACCCGCCGAGCAGCTCCCACCGGGAGAAGCGCGCCACCTCGTCGGGGGTGAGGAAGCGCACCGAGCCCAGGTCCAGGTCCAGGGAGCGCTTGATGCGCCGGCCGCCGCTCTCGCTCATCCCCCGCCAGTTGCGGAAGGAGTCGGAGATGAAGCGGTGGGTCGGGACCGTGGTGATCGTCTTGTCCCAGTTCTGGATCTTCACCGTGTGGAGGGCGATGTCCACCACGTCCCCGTCGGCGTGGGCCTGGGGCATCTCCACCCAGTCCCCGATGCGGATCATGTCGTTGCTCATGATCTGCACGCTGGCCACCAGCGAGAGGATCGTGTCCTTGAAGACCAGGAGGAGCACCGCGGTGAGGGCGCCCAGCCCCGAGAGGAACACCAGGGGCGAACGGTCGGCCAGGACGGCCACCACCACGATGCCGGTGGCGACGTAGACGAAGATGGCCAGGACCTGGAGGTAGCCCTTGATGGGGCGGTTGTTGGCCTCGTCGCCGTAGGACTCGCGGTAGATGTCGTCCATCGCGGCCAGGAAGGCCCCGAAGGCCAACGCCAGCGTCACGACCATGTAGGCCGCCGCCACCCGCCGCACCACCAGGAACGTCACCTCCACCCACGCCGGCCCGAGCCCCGTGCCCACCTGGGCCGGGCTCACGCCCAGCGCGAAGCCCACGCCGTAGAAGACCACGAGCGCCGGGGCCAGCGCCGCCAGCCGCCTGAAGAAACCGTGCTCCACCAGGTGGTCGTCCCAGGTCGAGCGGGTCCGGCCCGCCGCGCGGCGGACCAGGGCCAGGAAGCCCCGGCGGGCCACCACGGCCGCCAGCCAGGCCACCACGGCCAGGATGGCGGTGGAGCCCACGAGGCTCAGCCAGGGATCGTCGGTCAGCGTCGTCTGCATTCGGTCACCTCTCCTTCCGTCCGGGTCCCCGGAGCACGTGCCCGGGGCGGGCGCCGGTGTGCCGGCCCCCCTCCTCGATCACCACCTCGCCGTTCACGACCACCCAGTCGATGCCCTCGGGGAAGAGCACGGGCTCGTCGTAGGTGGCCCGGTCCTGCACCCGCTCCAGGTCGAAGACGACCACGTCGGCCCAGAAGCCCTCGCGGAGGAGCCCCCTCCCCTCCAGCCGCATCCGGGTGGCGGGCCACGAGGTCATCTTCCGGACCGCCTCGGGGAGCGTGAGCACCCCCTCGTCCCGGACGTAGCGGGCCAGGATCCGCGGGAAGGTCCCGTAGCTGCGCGGGTGCGGCAGCCCCAGCACGTCCTCCGCGCCGGCCTCCAGCGCGGCGCCGGCGTCGCTCCCGATGCTCACCCACGGCCGCTGGAGCGCCCAGCGCACGTCGTCCTCGCTCATCATGTGGTAGATGGCCATAACCCGGCCCTCGCCCTGGGCCACCAGGTCCCACGCGGCGTCGGCGGGCTCCTTCCCCTGGGCCTCGGCGATGGCGTCCAGGCTCATCCCCTCCCAGCGGGCGTTGGCCTCGTTGCGGGCGTTCACCAGGACGATGCCGTCCCACCCCCCGGAGGCCTCCACGATGTTCCACCACCCCGGGTAGCCCGTCTCCAGCTCCTGCTTCAGGCGGGCCCGGACCTCCGGACGGGCGATCCGGGCCCGGACCGAGTCCATGCCGCCGTCGAACGCCCAGGAGGGGATCGTGGCCTCCAGCCCCGTCCCCCCGGCGGTGTAGGGGTACTGGTCGGCGGCCACGTCCACCCCCCGGGCCCGGGCGGCCTCGATGCGCTCCGCGGCCTCGCGGATGAGCGTGCCCCAGCCGGGCTCGTACGCCGCCTTGTAGTGGAAGATCTCCACCGGGAGGCCGGCCCGCTCGCCCACCTCGATGGCCTCCTCCACCGCCTCCACCAGCTCCCGGCCCTCGCCCCGGATGTGGGAGGCGTAGACGCCGCCGTGCTCGGCGGCCACCTCGGCCACCGCCACCAGCTCGTCGGTGTCGGCGAAGGAGGAGGGCGGGTAGATGAGCGCGGTGGTCATTCCCATGACCCCCTGCTCCATGGCGCGCCGCATGATGGCGCGCATCTCCTCCAGCTCGCCCGGCGTGGGGGCCCGGTCGGCGGCGCCCAGGACGGCGGTGCGGGCCTGGGTCTCGGAGAAGTAGCTCCCGAAGTTCAGGGAGATCCCCGCCTCCTCCAGGCCGCGGAAGTAGTCCGAGATGGAGTCCACGGGCACCGGGGTGCCCCCTTCCCCGCCGATGGCGGTGGTGACGCCCATGCGGAGCTTGTTCTCGGCGAGCCCGTTCCGGGGAAGCACGCTCCCCGACTGGTCCATCATGTCGATGAACCCCGGGGCCACGTACCGGCCCGTGGCGTCGATCTCCCGCACCGCCGGCCCCCGCACCACCCCGATCCGCGCCACCCGCCCGTCCCGGATGGCCACGTCGGCGGCGATCCACGGGTTCCCGGCGCCGTCCAGGACGCGGCCGTTGCGGATCACCAGGTCCCACGCGCCCTCCGAGGCGGTCTGGGCGTGGAGGGAGGGGGCCGCCGGGGCCAGGAGGAGGAGGGCGGCGAGGAGGCGGGGGAGTCGGGCGGGGATCGTCATGGCCGCGAAGCTAGCACGGGTCGGGACGGGAGGCACGGCCGGATTGGCCCGGGACCGGCCCCCACCCTAGCTTCGCCCGCCATGCCCTCACCCGAACGCGGCACCTCGCCCCCGATCCTCCTCTTCCGGCGCTACCTGCTGCCCGGCTTCGTCTTCCAGTCCGTCGTGGTGGCGGGAGGGTATGGCACCGGCCGGGAGCTCGTGGAGTTCTTCCTGACCCAGGGTCCCCTGGGCGGCCTCCTGGCGCTGACGGTCTCCACCCTGGTCTGGAGCGCCGTGTGCATGGCGTCGTTCGAGTTCGCCCGGCGCTTCCGGGCCTTCGACTACCGGCACTTCTTCCAGGAGCTCCTGGGGCGGGGCTGGGTGCTCTTCGAGATCGGGTACGTCACCCTGCTCTTCATCGTCCTGGCCGTCATCGCGGCGGCCTCGGGCACGATCCTGGAGGAGACCTTCGGCCTGAACTACTGGATCGGCGTGGGCACGGTCATGGTGGCCGTGGGGGCGCTGGTCTTCGGGGGCTCGGAGACCGTGGAGAAGTTCCTCACGGGCTGGTCCTTCCTCCTCTACGCCGTCTACGTCCTCTTCTTCGTCTGGTGCTTCCGCGCCTTCGGACCCGAGATCGGGGCCACCCTGGGCTCGGAGCCCGCCGGGAGCGGGTGGGCGTGGGCCGGGCTCCGCTACGCCGGCTACAACCTGGCGGTCATCCCGGCCGTCCTCATGACGGTCCGGACCCACGAGTCCCGCCGCCAGAGCCTCGTGTCCGGGGCGCTGGCCGGACCCATCGCCATCGTCCCGGGCCTCCTCTTCTACCTGGCGATGGTGGGCCAGTACCCCGCCATCCTGGACCGGCCGGTGCCGGCCAACCATCTCCTGGAGGTCCTGGGTTCACGGAGCTTCCAGGTGGCCTTCCAGGTGGTCCTCTTCGGGACGCTGGTGGAGACGGGGGCCGGGCTGATCCACGCCGTCAACGAGCGCATCGCCGGGGTGGTGCGGGAGCGCCACGGCGAGCTGCCCCGCTGGGTCCGCCCCGCCGTGGCGCTGGCCTTCCTGGGGATGGGCACCTTCATCGCCCGCTTCGGGCTCATCGACCTCATCGCGGCGGGGTACGGCACGCTCACCCTGGCCTTCATCGCGGTCTACGTGGTGCCGATCCTGACCGTGGGGGTGTGGAAGCTCCGGACGCGGCGCGGCACCGTACCGGGCGCGGGCCCGCCCGCCTCGACGCCCTAGCGGTAGAGCGCGTCCGGGTCCGCCTGGGCCAGCTCCACCAGGTAGCCCGCGAGCTTGTCCACCACCGCCTCGTAGACGGCGGCGCCCTTGGCCGGGGTGGCCCGGGACGGATCGCCGACGCCGGTGTCCTCGGTCACCTGGGACCAGCGCCGCGGCGCCCAGGCCCACCCCTCCCGGTGGGCGGCCATGCGCCACGCCCGCGCCGCCCCGGGCCCGGCCTCCTCCAGGGGGCGGACCCCGTCGGGGTCCAGGTGCAGCATGAGGCTCGTCTCCAGCTCCCCGGCGTGGTCGCCGGGCTCGTCGAGCGCCTCGTGGGTCCCGGGGATGGCGTACGTGGCCACCACCGAGAGGAAGACCGGGGTGGCCTCCTGGAGCTCGCGCACCATGCCGCGGAAGTCGTTGCCGCCGTGGGCGTTCAGGATCACCAGCTTCTCCACGCCCCATCCCTCGACGCTCTCCACCACGTCGGAGAGGACGGCGGCCATGGTGGAGGGGTGCATGTTCACCGTCCCCGCCAGGTCCATCTGCTGGGCGTTGGCGCCGAAGGGGACGGCGGGGAGCACGAGGCTCCGCGCGCCCCGGCGCCACGCCCGCTCGGCCGCGCCGGCGGCCAGCGCCGCCGCCTGGACCGTGTCCGTGGCGTAGGGGAGGTGGAGGTTGTGGGGCTCGGTGGCGCCCCAGGGAAGCACCGCCACGTCCCAGGCCCCGTCCCGGACCTCGGGCCAGACCGCCTCGGCCAGGAGCCAGGGGCGCCGGGTCATCTCAGCGCCCCGCCGGGCTCCCGGGGCCGCCTGCGGACGGCCCGTCACCGGGAGGCGTCGTCCGAGCCCCGACCGCGCCCTCGCCGTCTCCCCGCACCCCGTCCTCGCCTCCCACCCAGGCGTCCACCAGGGCCGACGTGGTGATCTGCCCGATGTTGTTGGTGGCGCTCCGGAACATGTCCGGGATCCGGTCGATGCCCAGGAGGATGGCCAGGCCGCCCATGGGGATGCCCACCGTCTCCAGGGCCGGGGCCAGCGTCATGACGCCCGACGACGGCACCGGGGCCACGGTCAGGGACACCAGGAAGGTGGCCAGCACCGCCCCGCCCACCGCCGCCAGGGGGAAGGGCACGGCGTAGAGGTGGGCCAGGAAGACGATGGCCGCGCCCTGGAAGAGCGCGCTCCCGGCCCGGTACATGGAGGCGCCCAGGGGAAGGACCAGGTCCGCCACCGTCTCGGAGACGCCCAGGTTCTCCTGGGCCTCCTCCAGCGCCACCGGGAGCGCCGTCACCGTGCTGGTGGTGGAGAAGGCGATGGACCACGCGCCGAAGCTCCCGCCCAGCAATCGCCCGGGACCGAGACCGGCGAAGATCCGCGCCGGGACCACGTAGACCAGCGCGATGTGGATGGCCAGGCCGATCACCACGCAGACCACGAAGACCGCCAGGTTCTGCACCAGGTCCCAGCCCAGCCGGGCCGTGACCGGGGCGGCCAGGGCGAAGATGCCCACCGGCGCCGTCCACAGGATCCACCAGGTGAGCTTGATGAGCGCCTCGCCGGCGCTGTCGAAGAAGGCCACCAGGGGCGCCCGCTTCTCCGGATCCAGGGCGCCGGTGGCCGCCGCCAGCAGCGCCGTGAAGACGATGAGCGGGAGGAGCGAGCCCGCGCTGGCCGCCGCGAAGGGGTTGGCCGGGATGAGGCTCACCAGGAAGTCCACGAACCCGGGGAGCTCCGGCGCCTCGGTGGCCGCCACCACCGGCATCTCGATGTCGGCCGCGAAGCGCAGCCCCACCCACATGACCCCCATCCCGATGAGGATGGCCGGGAAGATGCTCACCCAGAAGAAGCCCAGGGTGAACCCGCCCAGCCGTCCCAGCTTCCGCGGATCGCCGAGCCGGGCCACGGCGGTGAAGATCACCGCCACCACCAGGGGGATGACCACCATCCGGATGGCGTTGATGAACGCCGTACCCAGGGGCTCCACCCCGGTGGCCAGCGCCATGAGGAAGCCCGAGCCGGTCGCTGCCGCCAGGAGGCCGAGGGCGAGTCCGGCGAAGAGGCCGAGAGCGATGAGGACGTGGAACATGGGGGCGTGGGTTGGAGGCTCGGGAACGCCCGGCGGCTAGAAGCCGCGGAGGCGGATGGCGTGGACGACGCGGCCCACGCCCAGGTCGTAGGCGGCGTCACGATACGGGATGGTCTCCGCCGCCGCACGGTCCCGCACCGCCTCCCACGCCGCGCGGAGCTTCTGGCGGAGCTCGTTGTTCACCCGCTCCTCGGTCCACTGGTAGCGCATCCGGTTCTGCACCCATTCCAGGTAGCTCACGGTCACCCCGCCGGCGTTGGCCAGGATGTCCGGGACGACCGGGGTGCCCCGCTCCTCCAGGTGCGCCGACGCCTCGCACTCCACCGGGGCGTTGGCCCCCTCCACCACCAGCCGGGCCTTCACGGCGTCCACGTTGCCCTCGTGGATCACGCCCTCCAGCGCCGCCGGGATCAGGACGTCCACGTCCAGCTCCAGGATCTCGCCGCCGGCCAGGCGATCGCCGGAGGCCAGCTCGGTCAGCTCCCGCTCCCGCCCCTCCGTCCGGTTCCGCTGGAAGAGCGCCTTCACGTCGAGCCCCTCCGGGGCGTACAGGCCGCCGTGCCGGTTGCTCACCGCCACGACCCGGGCGCCGGCCTCCTCGAGGAAGAGGGCGGCGTGGGAGCCCACGTTGCCGAAGCCCTGCACCGCCACCGTGGCCCCCTCCAGCTCCAGGCCCATCTCCTCGGCGGCCCACGCCGTGAGGTGGGCCACCCCCCGTCCGGTGGCCTCGGTGCGCCCCAGGGAGCCGCCCAGCTCCACCGGCTTCCCGGTCACCACGCCGGGGCGGGCGCCGGTCCCCCGGGCGTACGCGTCGTAGATCCACGCCATCTCCCGGGGCCCCGTGCCCATGTCCGGCGCCGGGATGTCCAGCTCCGGCCCGATGAGGTTCCGGAGCCGCTCGGTGAACGCCTTGGTGAGCCGCTCCAGCTCCCGCTCGGACGCCTGGCGCGGGTCCACGTCGATCCCGCCCTTCGCCCCGCCGAAGGGCACGTCCACCACCGCGGTCTTCCACGTCATGAGCTGGGCCAGGGCCAGGGCGTGCGCCCGGTCCATGTCGGGATGGTACCGGAGCCCGCCCTTGAACGGCCCCCGGCTCTGGTCGTGCTGGACCCGGTAGCCCCGGTAGACCGAGAGCCCGCCGTCGTCCCGGACCAGGGGAAGCTCGACCTCGACGGTACGGTACGGCGTGCGCAGGAGGACCTGCATCTCGTCGTCGACCTGGAGGCGCTCCATGGCGGCGTCGACGAAGGCTTCGGTGCAGCGCTGCATGACGTTGGACATGCGGGATCCGGTTGAAGACGGGGAGCACGGGCCCCTCACGATGGACGTCCCGCCCACCCGGGGAAACCCCTGGCAGCCGGGATTCCGGCACGGCTCCGGTCCCCGATTCCCCCCCGCTGAAACGTTTCAAGCGTCGGGATATCTCCCACATCGCCCTCCGTACGAACCCCTACGGCGGGAGGGGCCGCGGCGGCTCCACCTTGGGAGCATGACGAGAGCGGCCCGGTCCGGCGCTCCCGACGACATGGCGGATCGACCCGCTCCGAGCGGGACGACATAGATCGAGCATCCAGCAGCAGCGGGACACGGATACCTCCACGCAGGAGGACGATCAGCCATGGACGTCGACGTCACGACCGGGAGCCCCCTCCCCGTCCGCGCCACCGCCCACACCAGCCTCCTCCCCCTCTCGTGGGCCCTGGCCGGCGGCATCCTGGCCGGGGGCCTCCTCCCCTTCAGCGTCGCGGTGGCGGGCACGGCCTCCTCCGGCGCGGCGCCGGCCTCGGTGACCATCCTCTTCGTCCTGGGCGCGCTGGCCGGGATCGTCCACGGGGGCATTCTGGCCTACCTGGCCCGCGACGTCTCCCTCGGCCGCGGGGCGGCCTTCCGCTCGGTGCTCCTGGCCGCGGGGCTCGTCCTGGTCCTGGCCCTTCCGTTCTGGTTCGTCGCCCTCCACCTGGCGCTCACCGGGCCGTTCCTGGCCCGGGGGATGCCTCCGGCCGCCGGGGTGGCCCTCTCCTGGCTGGTGGGCGTCGCGGTCTGCGGGTGGGCCGCCGTCGAAGGATGGCACGGCCTCCGCACCGCCTTCCTGCGCTGGCCGGAGCGCCGGCCCGGCAGCCTCGTGCTGGCGGCCACCCTGGCCTTCCTCGCAACCCGCTTCCTCATGGAGCGCCCCGCCATCTGGGGGACCGACATCCAGCTCAAGGGGCTGGGCGCGGTCATCCTGGCCCTCGGCGCGACCCTCTGGATCGCGCTTCCCGTCGTCCTCGCCGCCCTCCACGGCGCCCACCGCCTCCTGGGGGACCGGTTCTTCCCCAGCGAGGACCCCCACGTCGACCCCTCCTTCCCCGGAGCCTGACCATGCCGTCGAGACTCGTGAAGGCACTCTGTGTCGCCCTGCTGGCCGCGGCCGCCACCGCCGCCTGCACCGACGAGGTCTTCCGGACCTTGCCTCCCTTCGAGGATCCCCCCACCGCCGCGGCGGGCTTCCTCGGCTACACGGGCCAGGACTCCGACACCCCGGTGTGCGGCAACTGCCACGTCGGGAAGACGGCCGAGTGGGAAGGGACCGGCCATGCGAACGCCTGGGAGGACCTCCAGGCCAGCGGCCATGCCCAGGAGTCGTGCGAGGGATGCCACACGGTGGGTGAGATGGGCAACCCCGTGGAGAACCCCTCCGTGGGGTACGCGGCCACCGGCGACGCGCGCTACCACGACGTCCAGTGCGAGAGCTGCCACGGCCCCGGCCTCGACCACGTGACCAACCCCGACGCCACCCAGCCCCTGGCGCAGGTGTCGGTGGGCGTGGACCTCGAGGCGGGCTGCGGCGAGTGCCATCAGGGCACGCACAACCCCTTCGTGGAGGAGTGGGCCCAGTCCCAGCACGGCTCCCCCAACCCGTACCCCCAGGGACGAGACGCCTGCCAGGGATGCCACGAGGGCAAGGCGGCCCTCCGGGCCCTGGGCGTGAACACCTCGTACGTCGAGCAGGGCAGCGACGACCTGCTCCCCCTGGTGTGCATCGTCTGCCACGACCCCCACGACGCCACCAACCCCCGGCAGCTCCGGTACCCCATCGACGTGCCCAGCGTGGAGCAGAACCTCTGCATGAAGTGCCACCACAAGCGCGCCGTGCCCGACGCCGGCTCGAGCTCCCGCGGTCCCCACTCGCCCCAGGGCCCCCTCCTGCTGGGTGAGGACGTGGGCTGGATCCCGCCCAACATGACGTACCAGAACGGCCAGATCGTGGGCACCCACGGCACCGAGGCGAACCCCAGGCTCTGCGCCACCTGCCACGTGAGCCGCCTCGAGGTCACCGACGAGGCCACCGGCGACTTCGTCTTCAACGCCACCGGCCACCTCTTCGAGCCCATCCCCTGCCTGGACGCCCAGGGCGTGCCCGTGGCCGACGGCGAGTGCGCGCTGGAGGAGCGGACCTTCAACTCCTGCACGGCCTCCGGATGCCACGGAAGCCAGGCGGCGGCCCGCTCCGCCTACCTCGTGGCCACCACGCGCATCGCGGACCTCACCGCCGAGCTGGACGCCCTCCTCGCGCAGGTCCCGGAGAGCGAGTTCAGCTCCCAGGACGACGTGTTCACCGTGGCCGAGGGCGCCGAGTTCAACGCCGGGCTGGGCGACATCCGCAGCTCGGCCATCCACAACCCCTTCCTGACCGAGGCCCTCCTCCTGGCGAGCATCCGCATCGTCGAGGACACGTACGGCGTCAGCGCCTCGGTCGGCCTCTCGCGGGCCGCCCTCCTCACTCCTCCTTCCTGAGCGGGCGCCGGGAGCCCGGCGATGACACGCCTGCCTCCGGCTCCGTCCCCCGGGTACGACCGACCTCGTACCCGGGGGGCTCGCCGGACTCTGCTCGGGATCCTCCTGGTGGCCCTGGCCTGCGGGCCCGGGGAGGACCACGACACCGCCCCGTCCGAGGACCGGACCGCGGCCCCCGCGGCGGAGCCCGCCCCCGACACCGCGACGGGCGCCTCCGAGGACGCGGTGAGCCGGCTGGTCGACTTCCGGCCCACCACGCCCGAGGCCGCCGGGGGGGTGTTCGCCCACGGCCCCCACGGGGTGGTGGGGTGCGCCCGGTGCCACCCCGCCCCCGCCGGCCACACCACCCACCCGTCCGTCGAGTGCCTCCTGTGCCACGGCGACCCGGCGGCCCGGACGCCGGTGTCCCCGGACTCGGACTGCTCGGCGTGCCACCACGCCCCCGACCAGGAGCTCGGGTGCGCCGGATGCCACGCGGGGATCGGGGCACGCCCGTCCGCGTCCCTGCCCCGCCCCCTGGCCGTGGCGGGGACGGAGCACGTCCGGCCCCTTCCCTTCCTCCACGCCCGCCATCCGTCGGTGGCGTGCGCGAGCTGCCACGGCCCGGGCGCCGCCGTGACCCAGGACGTGGAGTGCGCGAGCTGCCACGAGGAGCACCACCGGCCCGAGGCGGACTGCGCCGCGTGCCACGAGGCCCCTCCCGAGACCGCCCACGACCGGGAGACCCACCGGGGGTGCTCCGGAAGCGGCTGCCACGTCGACGCCAGCGTGCCCGACCTCCAGGGGGGACGGCCCGTCTGCCTCTCCTGCCACGTGGAGCTCCGAGACCACAAGGAGGGACGCCCATGCGCCCCCTGCCACCAGCTCGCGGCCGTCCCGGGAGGAGCGCCGTGATCCGGGCCCGGTGCGGTTCGGGCCTGATCCTCCCCGCCGCCGCCCTCCTGGCCTGGGGCCTCGTGCCCGCCTGGGCGGGCGGTCAGCAGGTGCGGGTCACGGGAGTGAGCACCCTCCGTCACGTCGAGGCCCGTCCCCTCCGGGCCGACAGCGTGCACGTGGACGAGACCCGGGGAAGCGGGCTGCTCCGCCGGGGTCCGGACGGACAGGTGGTGCGATGCGTCGTCGGCGCGACGTGGTGCGGGTACCTGGCCTCCGGAGCCGCCGTCTCCACCTCGCCGGCCAACCAGGATCTGATCGTCTCCGCCTGGGGCCTGGCCCGGGGTCTCCGTGCCCAGGCCCACGTTCGGGCCCGCACGGTGCTGGCCGGAGAGGAGCACCTCTGGCCACGGTCGGACGAGGCCTTCGAGGCGCTCACGGCGTACGTGGAGCTGGACCGCCGCCGGCTCCGGCTCCGGGCGGGGCGCCACTGGGTCGTGGACGGGCTGGGGACGACCAGCGTGGACGGCGCCACGGTGGAGGTGCGCCCGGGAGCGGGGCTCTCCGTGGCCCTCTTCGGCGGGCGCGGCCTCCTGCGCGGCCTCTCCGAGCCCCGCACGGGTGGAGCCCTGGCCGCCCTGGAGCCCTTCGCCCCCGACGCCGAGGACGTCCTCCTCGGGGCCCGGGCGCGGTGGAACGGAGCCGCGGGGGTGGCCGTGTCCGCGTCCTACCGCCGGGAGATCCGTCGGGACCGGCACGCGCTCCACGCGGAGCGGGCGGCCCTGGACGCATCCTGGCGGGGGACCTGGACCGAGGCCTCCGCGGAGGTCGAGGCCGACCTGGCCACCCGCGTCGTCAACGAGGCCCGGGTGGAGGTGGCGGCCCACGGCGGCTTCCGGAGCCGGGGCGCCGCCGCCTTCTATCGCTGGCACCGACCGTACTTCGAGGCCTGGACGATCTGGGGGGCCTTCGAGCCGGTGGGCTATTCGGAGGTGGGCGCGCGCGGATGGTGGCGGCCCAGGGAGCGCCCCTTCTCCGCCGACGTGCGGGTAGGGTGGCGGACCTACGAGGACACCCGGGCCTCGACGAGCTTCGGAAGCTATCGGGGGACGGGGTGGCACGTGACCGCGTCGGGAGGCTGGACCCCGGCCCAGGAGTGGCGCGTGAGGAGCCGTATCGGCGTGGACGTGGGCTTCGGCGCCGCCCGGGACGACTTCCTCCTGGGAGTGGAGCGCCGCTTCGGGGAGCGGACCCGGCTCGGAGCGTCCCTCCAGGCCTTCCAGCGCAGCTACGAGTTCCGGGTCGAGGAAGGGTCGGTGTGGGGAGCGGGGCTCGACGGCGGGATCCGCGTCACGCCCCGCCTCCGGGTCGACGGGAGCGCGGCGCTGTACCGACACCGGGCCGACCGCGACCTCCCGTCTCCCGACTGGAGCCAGCTCCGGGCCACGGTCTCCGCCCGATGGACGGTGGGCGCGGAGCCCGGGGTCGCCGACGGAGGCGCCCGATGATCCGCGCACGGGTGTGGGGGCTGGTCCTGGCGGCGTCCCTCGTCGGGGCCTCCCTGGCCGCCCAGACCGGCCCCGCCTTCGACCACCAGGTCCACGCCGGCCTCTTCCCCCTCTGCGTGGGGTGCCACGCCGGGATCGAGGAAGCCGGGGCGGAGCGCCCCTTCCCCGCCCCCGCCGCCTGCGCCACCTGCCACGACGGGGTGGACCTGGACACGGTCGCGTACCGGGTCCCGGACGAGGACCCCGACAACCTGCGCTTCACCCACCCGGCCCACGCCCGGGCGGTGGCCGACGTGGACGAGGAGAGGGTAGCCTGCCTGGCCTGCCACGCCGGGGACGAGGACGGAGCGGTCCGGCCCGCCCCGGCCGACGCGTGCCTGGGGTGCCATGCCCACGCCGCCCCGTCCCACCTGGCCCCCGAGCGGTCGTGTGAGGCGTGCCATCGGCCCCTGGCCGAGGCGCCCGAGCTCCCCGCGAGCCGGGTCGAGGCCCTTCCCCGCCCGTCGGGGCACGAGGAGCCCGGGTTCCTGTCGGGCCACGACCCGGGACCGGATCCCGCGCGCTGCGCCTTCTGCCACGCCCGGGAGAGCTGCGCCCGCTGCCATCTCGACCCGCAGAGCGTTCCCGCGATCCGTGCCCTCCCCCGGGACGCCCGCGTGGCCGCGCTCGTCGACGGGCGGGAGCCGGCCTACCCGGTCCCGGCCAACCACGAGGCGGGCGGCTGGCGATGGGGGCACGGCGCCTCCGCCTCGGAGGACCCGGCACGCTGCGGCACCTGCCACGTGGCCGAGAGCTGCGCGGCCTGCCACGGGGGCGAGGGGGTCCACGAAGCCCTCCCGACCCTCCCCGCCGACGACGCGCGGGGAGCCGCCATCGCCCAGGGGCTGGTGCACCCTCCCGGGTTCGACGCCGGGCACGGGACACGGGCCGCCGTGGACGAGTGCGCGTCCTGCCATCGGGAGGACTTCTGCGAGAGCTGCCACCAGGGGTCCACCACGCCCTCGTTCCACGCTCCGGACTTCCTCGAGCTCCACGGCCCCGACGCGTACCGCTCGGCCTCGGACTGCGCCTCCTGCCACACCACCGAGGTCTTCTGCCGGAGCTGCCACGCCGCCCTGGGCATGGGGGGTGGCAACGCGCCGGGCGTGACCTTCCACGACGCCCGTCCCTTCTGGGTGTTCGGCCACGGAGCCGCGGCCCGGCAGGGCCTGGAGGGATGCGCCTCCTGTCACGCCCAGTCCGACTGCGCCGCCTGCCACTCCTCCTGGTCGGGGTGGGGGGTGAACCCCCACGGTCCCGGCTTCGACGGCGCCGCCGCCCGGGACGCCAACCCCTTCTCCTGCGCCCCCTGCCACCTGGGAGGAACGCCCCCATGAGCCGCGCCTTCCTCGTCGTGGGGGCCCTCGTCACGGCCCTGGCCGCCATTCCGGTGCCGTCCGGGGCCCAGGCGCTCCCCGCCACCCGGGCCTGCGTGGACTGCCACCTCGAGCTGGCGGACTCGGCGCTGGCCGCCCCCGCCCGCGACTACCCCGACGACGTGCACGCCCGCAGCGGCTTCGGATGCCTGGTCTGTCATGGAGGGCCCCGGACGGGCCACGGCCCCCTGGACCCGAGCACGGGCTTCCTGGCGGCGCCGAGCCGCACCGAGATCCCCGAGCTCTGCGGTCGCTGCCACTCGGACGCCTCGTTCATGCGGGACTTCGACCCCGATCTGCGCATCGACCAGGTGGCCGAATACCGGAGCTCGACCCACGGCCGCCTCCTGGAGGAGGGGGACCCCGACGTGGCGACGTGCGTGAGCTGCCATCCGGCCCACCGCATCCGCCCGCCGTCCGACCTCTCGTCCACGGTGCACCCGCTCAACGTGGCCGGGCTCTGCGCCTCCTGCCACGAGGATCCGGCCCTCATGGAGCCGCGGGGGCTGCCCACCGACCCCTACGTCCGCTACGGCCGCAGCGTCCACGGAGGCCTCCTGCACGAGGACGGGGACCTCTCCGCCCCCACCTGCAACGACTGCCACGGCAACCACGGCGCGGCTCCCCCGGGGCTGGCCTCGGTCCACAACGTCTGCGGGCAGTGCCACACGGTCATGGACGAGCTCTTCGGCGAGAGCGGACACGGTCCCCTGTTCCAGGCCGCGGGGCTCCCGGGATGCGCCACCTGCCACGACAACCACGAGATCCTCCCCGCGGAGGACCGGGACCTGGCCCTCCGCACCGAGGGCGTGTGCGGCCAGTGCCACGACGAGGACGACCCCGCCGGGCGGGAGCTTCTCCGCATGGCGGTCCTCCTGGACAGCCTCCAGACCGCGCGGAGCCACGCCCGGGCCGTGCTGGACTCCGCCGAGGCCATGGGCATGCAGGTCAGCGACGCCCAGTTCCGCCTGGACGAGGTGGACAACGCCCTCACCCAGGCCCGCTCCGCCGTCCACTCCTTCCGCGTCGAACCCGTGGCCGAGCGGGTGGCGGAGGGCATGGAGATCGTGACCGCCTCCGCGGACCGGGGCCAGGAGGCCCTGGACGAGCACGCCTACCGGCGCGTGGGGCTCGCCGCCTCCAGCGCCATGATCCTCCTCCTGATCCTGGGCCTCCTGGCCCGGATCCGAACCCTCGACCGGCACCTGCCGGTCCAGACTGCCCAGGGAGGGCACCGGCCATGAGCGACCCGACCGGAGGGCCTCCGAGCCCCCCCGCCTCCGTCGACCGGAAGCGCTTCCTCGACTGGCTCATCGGAGCCAGCGCCGCCGGCGTCACGGCGGCGGTGGCGTATCCCGTCTCCCGCTACCTGATCCCCCCGGAGTCGGAGGAGGCGGCCGTGGGCTCGGTCCGCCTCACCCTCCGCCCCGAGGACGTGGCCCCCAACTCGGGCCACATCTTCAAGTTCGGCAACCGCCCCGGCATCCTGGTCCGCACCCCCGGCGGGGAGCTCCGCGCCTTCTCCGCCCGCTGCACCCATCTCGACTGCACGGTCCAGTTCCGGGAGGACCTGGGTCACATCTGGTGCGCCTGCCACAACGGACACTTCGACCTGAACGGCTCGAACATCTCGGGCCCCCCGCCCCGGCCCCTGGAGCAGTACCGGGTGAACGTGCGCGGGAACGAGATCGTCGTGAGCCAGGAGGATTGAGGGTGGCCCGCCTCCACGAAGCCTGGCAGTGGTTCGACGACCGCGTGGGCCTGAGCGCCCTGGCGCCGGTCGTCCGGAAGAAGACCGTTCCGGTCCACCGCCACACGGTGTGGTACTACCTGGGCGGGATGGCCCTCTTCCTCCTCCTCCTCCAGCTCGCCACGGGCGTCCTCCTCCTCTTCTACTACCGGCCCAGCGCCGGCGAGGCCTTCGAGTCCGTCCAGTTCCTCATGGCCGACGTGGAGTTCGGGTGGCTCGTGCGCTCCATCCACTCCTGGGGCGCCAACCTCATGATCCTGGTGGTCTTCCTCCACCTCTTCAGCGTCCTCCTCCTCAAGGCGTACCGGGCACCCCGCGAGCTCACGTGGGTGAGCGGCACCTTCCTGCTCTTCGTGGCCATGGGGCTCGGCTTCACCGGCTACCTCCTCCCCTGGAACGAGCTGGCCTTCTTCGCCACCCGCGTGGGAACCGAGATCCCGGGCGCGATCCCCGTGGTCGGCCCCTTCCTCCGCGAGCTCATGCGGGGAGGGGAGGAGGTGACCGGGGCCACGCTCACCCGCTTCTACGCCCTCCACGTGGCGGTCCTCCCCGTCACCCTCGTGCTCCTGGCGGCCTTCCACGTCGTCATGGTCCAGCGCCACGGCATGAGCGTGCCCATCTCCGAGGAGCGGAAGGGCGTCCTCCATCGATCCATCCCCTTCTTCCCGAACTTCCTCCTCCGGGACCTGGTGGGATGGCTCACGGCGCTGGCCATCCTGGCCGCCATGGCCGCCTTCGAGCCCGCCCACCTGGGGACCAAGGCCGATCCCTTCGCGCCGGCTCCGCCCGGAATCCGTCCCGAGTGGTATTTCATGTTCATGTTCCAGACGCTGAAGGTCCTTCCCGCCCACGTCCTGGGCATCGAGGGGGAGCTCTTCGGGATCCTGGTCTTCGGGGCGGCGGCGGTGGTGCTGATCCTCCTCCCCTTCCTGGACCGGAAGGCGTCCCGGGGGGAGCCGAGCCCGCGCTGGACCTGGGTGGCCCTGGCCGCGCTCGCCTACGTCGTGGCCCTCACCTGGTGGGGATACGCAGCGAACCCGACCCTCTGACCCCCGGTCGCCCCGCCTCCCGGCGGCACCGCTCTTGCGTCCGATCCCGCGTGACGGCCCCCCTCCCCACCACCCGGGATCGATCGCCATGACGGACCACCTCAACGTCAGCCAGCTCCACCGCGCCACCGAGCTGACCCGCGCCTGGCTCCTGGACCTCGCCACCCACGAGCCCTTCACCGACGAGGAAGCGGCCTACACCGTCCTCCGGGCCGTGCTCCACGCCCTCCGGGACCGGATGGCCGCGCAGCAGGTCGTGCAGCTCGGCGCCCAGCTCCCGCTCCTGATCCGCGGCGTCTATTTCGAGGGCTGGCGGCCCACCGCCTCCCCGGGCGGCTGGACGAGCGGCGACGAGTTCTACCGGCAGGTGGAGGCGAACGTCGCCGAGTTCCCCCTGGCGCGGCACGTCGACGTCGAGGCCGGCACGCGGCTGGTCCTGGCGTTCCTGGCCCGGGAGATCGATCCGGTCCAGCTCCGCCACGTGGAGGCGCAGCTGCCCGAGGAGATCCGGAGGATGATGGTCGGGCCCGCGGCGGCCTGATCCCACCCGCATCCGCTTCCTGACGTCATGGGTCTCGAGACCGTCCTCCGCCTCGCGGCGGGGCTTCTCCTCATCGCCGCCAACGCCTTCTTCGTGGCGGTGGAGTTCGCGCTCACACGCCTGCGCGGCCTCGACCTCACCGACGAGGAGGTACGGGAGCGGGGGTTGGAGACGGCCTGGGAGCTGACCGAGCGCCTCGAGATCCACCTCACCGGGTGCCAGCTCGGCATCTCCTCCAGCAGCGTGCTCCTGGGCGTGGTGGCCGAGCCCGCCATCACCACCCTCATCCGGCCCGCCGTGGGGCTCGTCGGCGTGGAGGGCGGAACGGTGGGGACCGTCTCCGTGGTCCTGGCCGTCGTCGTCCTCAACCTCGTCCACAAGATCTGGGGCGAGCAGGCCCCCACGTACCTCGGCGTGGAGCGTCCCGAGGCCGTGGCCCGGCGGCTCGGCCCGCCCCTGGCCGTCTGGTCCCGGGTCATGTCCCCGGTCATCAAGCTCGGGGACGGTCTGGCCAAGGCCACGCTGCGGCCCTTCGGGGTCGAGATCACCCGGAGCTGGCTCGCGGCCGAGGAGGCGGGCGCCGGGGACGCCGGGGAGGACGGACCCGCCCCCGTCGGGGGCCGGAGCGAGCTGACCCGACGCCTGGCCGAGCTCCTGGCGGGCGGAGACCTCCCGGAGGACCGGAGGAGCGAGGTCCTCCAGGCGCTGCGCATCGACGAGATCCCCGCCCGGGACATCATGGTCCCGGCCGACGAGGTGGACTGGCTCCGCCTGGAGGAGACCGCGGAGGACCACCTCGACCGCATCGCGGCCGGCCGACGGGTGCGCTACCCCGTCCTCAAGGAGGGGGCCACCGCCGACCACGTGGCCGTGAGCGACGTGGCCGGCGTCCTGTACCTCCCCTCCGTCTTCCGGGCCGGGCGCTGGCCCGGCGAGGGCGAGGACGGGCTGGACCTGGCCGAGCTCCTCTCCCCGGCCTTCCACCTCACCGCCGACGTTCCGGTGAGCGAGCTCATCGATCGGCTCCAGGCCGCGGAGCAGGAGCTGGCCGTCCTCGCCGAGCCGAGGAAGGCCGGCGACCGGGTGGTGGGGATCGTGACCGCCACCGACGCCTTCGAGGTCATCGCCGGGGACCTCCGGGACCCCCTGGACGACGAGGGCTGAGGTCGCCGGCACCCGGGTGTGAACGATCCTTGCATGGGATGTATGCGCCCCCGGCGAGCGCCGGGGCGTCGGCGTCCATCTCGAATCCAGGGAGCCCGATGAGCGTGCAGCACCAGCCGGACCAGGGCCGCTTCGTCCTCCTGCGCGGAGGGCAGGAAGCGGTCCTCCACTACGTCCCCCGCAGCGAACGCATCCTCCACTTCACGCGGACCTTCGTCCCCCCCGCCCTCCGGGGACGAGGCATCGGCGCCCGTCTCGTGAAGGCCGGTCTGGCCTACGCCCGACGGGAGGGATGGCGCGTCTCGACGTCGTGCTGGTTCGTCGACGAGTACCTCGACCGGAACCCCCAGTAC
>CAZMTA010000021.1:0-64118 GCA_964569085.1 uncultured Gemmatimonadaceae bacterium
ACCGGACTCGAACCGGCGACCCCAACCTTGGCAAGGTTGTGCTCTACCAACTGAGCTACTCCCGCGTTGTGGAGACAGGGAAGCTAGAAAGACCCGCCCGGAGGGTCAACCCGGGGGGTGGGGCTTTCTTCGCCCGTCGCGGGAGGGCGCGCCCGGGCGCCCGGACGAGCCGCGGGCCCGCTTGTTCCGGGGCCCCCGGCGTCCCCTTATCTTAGCGCGCCCACCGGGCCCTCCGGACCCCTCCTCGCGCCCAACCCGCCGCCCTTCCATGGCCGCTCCCCACCCCCGTCCCGCCTCCTCCCGCCGCGCCGTCCCGGTGCGCCGGGCCCTCCTCGCGGCGGGGGCCCTGGTCGCCTGGAGCACCGGAGCCGGTGGGCTGGCCGCCCAGGACCTCCAGACCGGGCCGCTCCTCGAGCCGCTGGTCCCCTCGGGGCACCTCCGGCTGGGCGTGACCCCGAGCTTCACCTCCTGGGACAGCCGCTTCGGCCTCCGGGAGGAGGGCGGAGCGACGGTGGAGGGCGAGGAGCCCCTCTCCGACGACCTCACGCGCTCCTCGGCGGCCACGCTCTTCCCCGGCGTCGCCTTCCTGGAGGAGGACCTGGCCGCCCTCACCGAGCTCTCGGATCCGGCCCTGACGCTGGGGTCCACCCGGGGCGCGGTGACCCAGAACGTGACGCGCGTCGACTTCAGCGCCCACCTGGGCGTCTTCGACTGGCTGACCGTCGGCGCCACGCTCCCGTGGGTGAAGACCCGGACCGCGGTGGACCTCTACTTCCGCTCCGCCGAGGGCGCCAACCTCGGGCTCTCCCCCACCATCGACGACAACGAGGCCGTGTCGGCGTACGTGGGCGCCCTCTCCGAGGCCGCCACGGCGGCGCGGGCCCGGGCCGAGGGGCTGTGCTCCGGGGGGGGCGAGGGGTGCGGCAGCGCCCAGGCGCTGGCCGACCGCGCCGAAGCCTTCGCGGCGGCGGCCCAGCGCATGTACTTCGGCTCGCCGGTCTTCCTGCTGGCCGAGTCCGACGCCGCCGCGGCCCTCGCCGCCGCCAGCGAGGCGCTCGCCGCCGACCTGGCCGCCGCGGGGCTGGTGGCGCCGGGGGCGCCGATCTTCGCCACCACCGTCGTCGACGGCGAGTCCTTCCGGGACCTGGTCTCCGCCCCGGCCGCGGGCATCCAGGGCGCTCCCCTTGGCTCCGTGGACGGGCTCTGGAGCGCCGGCGACCTGGAGGTGGAGGCCACCGTCCGCCTCCTGGACGGGGAGATCCGGGACTCGGGCGCGGTGGCCCCCCGCCTGGCCTGGACGCTGGCCGGCGGCGGGCTGGTCCGTCTCGGCACCGGCACCCGGGACGACCCCGACGTCTTCCTGGATCTGGGCACGGGTGACGGCCAGACGGACCTGGAGGGCTTCGGGTACGGAGCGCTGCGGGTCGGGAGCCGCCTTGGCCTCCGGGCCATGGCGCGCTACGGGATCCAGCGGAGCACCTCGCTCCTGCGCCGGGTGGCGGGCCCCGACGCGCTCCTCCCCCCCGCCTCGACCCGGCGGGTGGTGGAGTGGAGCCCGGGCTCGTACGTCGACCTCCTGGTCTCCCCGCGGATCCACGTGAGCGAGACGCTCACCCTGGCCGGGGACTGGCGGGTCTTCGACAAGGGGGCCGACACGTACCGGATCCTGGGCGGCGCCGAGGCCGCCGGCGGGGCGGACGCGAGCCTCCTGGAGCTGGAGACGGCCCGGGGCTTCCAGCAGCTCGGCGTGGGGCTCCGCTACAGCACGCTCCGGCTGTGGCGGCGGGGCGGGACGGGGGCGCCGGTGGAGGCCAGCGCCCGGGTCGTGTGGACCGTGTCGGGCTCCGGGGGGCGGACCCCCAAGGCGGCGCGGGCCGAGGTGGGGCTGCGCCTCTTCCGGGACCTCTGGGGCGGCTGACCGCCCCTCGGGGGCCGCGCGCCCCCCTCCGGCGGACGGGCTAGGAGGCGCCCAGGAGCTCCCGGGCGTGGTCCCGGGACGTGGCCGAGTCGGGGTCGCCGCCCAGCATGCGGGCGATCTCCTCCACCCTGCCCTCGCCTTCCAGGGCCCGCACCGCCGTCGTGGCCCGCCCCTCCCCCCTTCCCTTCTCCACCAGCAGGTGGGCCCGCGCCCGCGACGCGAGCTGGGGCAGGTGCGTCACCACGAAGACCTGGTGGCGCTCGGCCACCGAGGCCAGCGTCCGGGCCACCGCGGTGGCCACCACCCCGCCGATCCCCGCGTCGATCTCGTCGAAGACCAGGACCGGCACCCGGTCCACGGCGGCCAGGATCGACTTGAGCGCCAGCATCACCCGGGAGAGCTCCCCGCCGCTGGCGATGTCCGAGAGCGGCATGGGGTCGAAGCCGGCGTTGGGCGCCACCACGAAGGTCACGGTCTCGTCCCCGCCGGCGCTCACCTCGGCCAGCGGGTTGAGCCGGACCTCGAAGACGGCGCCGGGCATGCCCACCTCGGGGAGGACCTCCTCCACCGCGGCCGCCAGGCGGGACGCGGCCTCCCGCCGGACCCCGGTGAGCTCGGCGGCCTCGGCGCGGAGCTCGCTCCGGGCCGCCTCGAGCCGCTTCCGGAGCACGCCCAGGTCGTGGTCCGCCTCGTCCAGCTCCTCCAGCTCGGCCCGCACCCGCTGGCCCATGGCCAGGACGTCGGCCAGCTCCGGCCCGTACTTCCGCTTGAGCCGGAAGATCTTGTCCAGGCGCCGCCGGATCTCCTCCAGGCGGCGCGGGTCGTGGTCCACCGACTCGGCGTAGTCGCCCAGGCGGCGCCCCGCCTCCACCACCTGGTGGTACGCGTCGTTGAGGAGCTCCAGCGTCGGCTCCAGGGAGGCGTCCACCCGCACGAGGCGGCCCACGAGGCTCCGGAGCTCGGCGATCTGGTCGCTGACGGCGCCCTCGCCCCCGTAGAGCCCCTGGTGGGCCCGTCCGGCGCCCTCCACCAGCTCCTCGGCGTGCTCGTGGCGCTGGGATTCGGCCTCCAGCTCCTCGTCCTCCCCGGGGCTCAGCCCGGCCCCGTCGATCTCCTCGAGCTGGAAGCGCAGGAAGTCGGCCCGGCTCTCCACCTCCCGGCGCCGCTCCTCCCGGTCGTCCAGCTCGCGGGCGATCCCCTGGACCTCGTCGTAGAGCGCGCGGACGCGGGCCGCCCGGTCCTCGCATCCGGCGAAGGCGTCGAGGATGTCCCGCTGCTCGGCGCTCTTCAGGAGGGTCTGGTGCTCGTGCTGGCCGTGGAGGTCCACCAGGGCGGTGCCCAGCTCCCCCACCACCCCCGCCGTGGCGGGCGAGCCGTTGACCCAGGCGCGATTCCGTCCCTCGGACGCCACCTCGCGACGGAGGATCAGGTGCCCGTCCTCGGGGCGGAAGCCCAGGTCGTCCATGCGGGCCTGGAGCTCGGGAAGGTCCCCGACGTCGAAGACGGCCTCCACCGTGGCCCGCTCCGCCCCGGCCCGCACCACGCTGCTGGACGCCCGCTCCCCCAGGAGGAGGGACAGGGCGCCCACGATGATGGACTTCCCCGCCCCGGTCTCGCCGGTCAGGGCGTTGAGCCCCGGCCCCAGGGAGAGGGTAAGGTCCTCCACCACGGCGTAGTCGCGGATCCTCAGCTCGGTGAGCATAGGCGTGGAAGGTAGGGGCGCGGGCGGGGCCGCTTCAATGCCTGGCGGGGCCGGAGGCGGAACGGCGCCTCAGGAGCGCTCGGGCGCCCGGGCGGCCCAGTTCAGCTTCCGGCGCAGGGTCCCGAAGAAGGTCGCCCCGGGCATGCGCACCAGAGGCACGGTGTGGACGCTCCGGCGCACCACGACCACGGCGTCGGGCTCCAGCTCCTCGGCCACCTGCCCGTCCAGCGTCACCGACAGGCGGTGCGAGGGCTCCAGGGGCCGCACGGTGATCACCTCGGTGGGGGAGACCACCAGGGGCCGCAGCGCCAGCGAGTGCGGGCAGATGGGCGTCACCACGATGCAGTCCACGGCGGGCACGATGATGGGCCCCCCGGCGGACAGGGAGTAGGCGGTGGAGCCCGTGGGGGTGGCCAGGATGACGCCGTCGGCGGAGAAGGTCCCGATCTCGTCGCGGGTCGGCCCCTCCCCCACGGTGAGGGTCATGGGGGTCACCCGGGCCGCGCCGGGCTTGTGCACCACCACGTCGTTGAGGGCGAAGAGCGGACCGGCCACCACGGCGCCGTCGGCGTCGCGCACCTCGGCGGAGAGGGTGGAGCGAGGGTCCAGCTCGGCCTCGCCGGCCAGCACGCGCTCGAGCCCCGCGCCCAGGTCGTCCCCGGCGGCGTGCGTCAGGAAGCCCAGGTGCCCCAGGTTGACGCCCAGGACCGGCACGTCCCGGCCCAGGACCATGCGGGCGGCCCGGAGCAGCGTGCCGTCGCCTCCCAGCGCCACCACCAGGTCCGGGGGGGCGCCGTCCAGGTCCAGCGTCCCGGTGCCGTCGGGGGCGTCGACCTCCTCCCGCTGCTCCAGGACGAGCTCCACCCCGTGGCGGTCGCACACGTCCCGCAGGCGCTCCAGCGCCTCGGGGAGGTCGGGGCTCCGGCTCCGGAGGATGGCGGCGATGCGTCGGATGGGGCCGTCGAGCCCCCGGCGCATCCCGCCGGTCACGAGACTCCGGCGGAGCGGCGCGCGGCCACCATCGACCGGATGCGCTCGGCGATGCCCTGCGCGTCCAGCCCGATCTCCCGCAGGAGCTCGTCCCGGCCGCCGTGCTCCACGAAGGCGTCGGGGATGCCCATGGACGCCATGCGGGGCGGGTTCTCCAGCTCCAGGTCGTTGAGCTCCCGGGACATGAAGGCGCCGAAGCCGTTGGAGACCTGTCCTTCCTCGACGGTGAGGAGGGCGGGATGGCTCCGCGCCATCTCCTGGAAGACCTCGGTGTCGTAGGGCTTCAGGAAGCGGCAGTTGACCACCGTGACGTTCATGCCCTCGTCGGCCAGCTCCTCGGCGGCAGCCAGGGCCGGCAGGACCATGGTGCCCACGGCCAGGACCGCCAGGTCTCCCCCGTTCCGGAGGATCTCCCAGGTGAAGGGCGCCGGACCGGGGATCTCGGACAGCGCCGGAACCTCCTCGGGCACCGCGGCCCGGGGCCAGCGGAGGCTCCAGGGACCCGGCTCGTCGGACTGGGCGGCCAGGCGGAGGAGCGCCAGCGTCTCGGCGCCGTCCTTGCCCGCGGTGACCTTCATGCCGGGGATCGACAGCATGTAGGCGATGTCGAAGGCGCCGTGGTGCGTCGGCCCGTCCTCGCCGGCGATGCCGGCCCGGTCCATCCCGAAGACGACGGGGAGGTCCTGGAGGGCCACGTCGTGGACGATGTTGTCGTAGGCCCGCTGGAGGAAGGTCGAGTAGATGGCCACCACCGGCTTGATGCCCTGGGTGGCCAGGCCCGCGGCGAAGGTCACCCCGTGGCCCTCGGCGATGCCCACGTCGAAGTACCGGTCCGGGTGGGCCTCGGCGAAGATGTCGGTGCTGGTCCCGTCGGGCATGGCGGCGGTGATGGCCACGACCCGGGGGTCGGCGTCGGCCAGCTCCACGAGCCCCTGCCCGAAGACCTTCTGGTACCGGGGGAGCCCCGGCTTCTTCTTCTGGCCCTTGCCGGTGACCTTGTCGAACGGCCCCGACGCGTGCCACGTCCAGGGGTCGTCCTCGGCGTGGGCGAAGCCCTTCCCCTTCTGGGTGAGCATGTGCACCAGGATGGGACCCTTCAGGTCCTTCACCCGCTCGAGCGTCTCCACCACGTCCTCGATGTCGTGGCCGTCCACCGGACCCACGTAGCGGAAGCCCAGCTCCTCGAAGATCAGGCCCGGGGTGAGCATGTGCTTCACGCTCTCCTCCAGCCGGCCCGCCATCTCCTCCATGACGCCCCGGATGCCCGTGGGCGTGCGGTGCAGGGCCTCCTTCACCAGGTCCCGGGCGCGGTTGTACGCCGGGTTGGTGATCATCCCGGTGAGGTACTTGTTCATGGCGCCCACCGCCGGCGCGATGGACATGTCGTTGTCGTTGAGGACGACGATGAAGTCCCGCTCCGAGTGGCCGGCGTTGTTCAGCGCCTCGTAGGCCAGCCCGCAGCCCATGGCGCCGTCGCCGATGACGGCCACGACCTCGAAGTCCTCGCCGTTGAGATCCCGGGCCACGGCCATGCCCCACGCCGCGGAGATGGACGTCGAGGCGTGCCCCGCCCCGAAGGCGTCGTACTCCGACTCGTCCCGGCGGCAGAACGGCGCCAGGCCGTTCCGCGTCCGGATGGAGGGGAGCTCCTCGTTGCGCCCGGTGAGGATCTTGTGGATGTAGGCCTGGTGGCCCGTGTCCCACACGATCTGGTCCCGGGGCGTGTCGAAGACGTAGTGCAGCCCGACGGTGAGCTCGGCCACGCCGAGGCTCGCGCCGAAGTGGCCGCCCTTCCGGGAGACCACGTCGATGTGCCGCTCGCGCACCGCCTCCACGACGTCGGCCAGCTCGCCACGGGGAAGGCGGCGCAGGTCTTCGGGATACCGTATATCGTCCAGCAGGGCCAAGGAGCCCCTCCTTCTGCGGTCTCGAGTGCCAAACAAGGAAATCTACCGGGACCGGGCGCCGAGGACACCCTCCGGGGACCGCCGTGGGGCGGCCGGACGTGATGAGACACCCCTACCGGGGTGCCTGGTTCCGGCGCGGGGCGGCGGGTTCGGGAGGGCGCCCGCGGGTTCGCGCCCGCCTGGTCAGCTCCGGCGGCGGACGGCGAAGCGCGCCAGCGCGTGGAGGGCCGGCGCCGCCAGCCCTCCCTCGTCCAGCGCCCGGCAGGCGTCGTCGGCGAGGGCCTCGGCCCGCTCCCGGGCCTCCTCCAGCCCGTGGAGGGACACGTAGGTGGACTTCTCCAGCTCGGCGTCGCTGGGGTTCTTGCCCAGGGCGTCCGCGTCGGAGGTGGCGTCCAGGATGTCGTCGGCGACCTGGAAGGCCAGCCCCACCGCGGCGCCGTAGCGCTCCAGGGCGGACAGCGCCGCCGCGTCGGCGCCGGCGGCCAGAGCGCCCATGACCAGCGGCGCCTTGAGGAGCGCCCCGGTCTTGTGGCGGTGGAGCTCGTCGAGCTCGGCTTCGGTGAGCTCCCGTCCCTCGCCGCGGAGGTCGAGCCACTGGCCGCCCACCATCCCCCCGGCGCCGGCGGCTCCCAGGAGGAGGCCCACCACCGCCCGGGCCCGCTCCTCCGGGAGCTCCAGGGCCCGACAGGCCCGCCACGCCACCAGCGCCGCCGCCGGGATGAGGACGGCCCCCGCCACCATGGCCGCGTCCTCGCCGTGGGCGCGGTGGGTGGTGGGGCGGCCGCGCCGGAGCTCGGCGTCGTCCATGCACGGGAGGTCGTCGTGGACCAGGGAGTACGCGTGGATCAGCTCCACGGAGGCCGCCAGGTCGTAGAGAGCGGCGGGCACCGGGGTGCCGGCGCCGTCGCAGGCGGTCCACGCGGTGACGCACAGGAGCGGACGCAGCCGCTTGCCGCCGCCAAGGACCCCGTGGGCCACGGCGCCGGCCAGGTCCGGGGACACGTCGGGAAGGGCCCCGACCGCCTCCACCGCCCGCTCCAGCGCGGCCTCCACCTCGGCGCGATGGCCGTCCAGGTAGGGCCCCAGGTCGAAGGGCTCGGTCACCCGTCGTCCTCCGCGCCGTCCAGCGGGCGGGTGCGCCCGTCGGCCAGGAGCTCCTCCACCTTCAGCTCCGTCTCGGCCAGGATCTTCTCGGCGGCGCGGACGTGGCCCACGCCCTCCTCGAAGAGCTCCAGGGCGTCCTCCAGCGCCACCTCGTCGGCCTCCAGCTTGGCCATGATCTGCTCCAGGCGCTGCAGCCGGCCCTCCAGGGAGGCCTCGGTGCCCTCGCCTTCGGGCGCGGGCTCCGCCGCGGCTCCGCCTCGCTCGTCTTCGGTCAACGCTCCGCCTCGTCCAGGGGACCCAGGGCCTCGGCCCGTACGGTCCCGTCCACGACTCTCAGCATGAAGGTACGGCCCGCGGGGAAATCCTCCACGGCCTTGAGGACCTCGCCGTCCCCGGTCCGGGCCACGGCGTAGCCCCGCTCCAGCACCGCGAGCGGGGAGAGCGCCTGGAGCTTCCCGGCCAGCCCGGCGAGCCGCTCCCGGCGGCCCTGCAGGCGCGTCCGCATGGCCCGCTCCATCCGCGCGCTCCCCCGGTCCACGGTCTGGCGCAGGGGCCCCAGGCGTCGCTCCATGGAGCGGCCCAGGCGGGTGAGCCGTCCGTCCAGCGCGTCGCGGCGCCGGACCACGGTGCCCCGGAGCCCCCGGGCCAGCCGCTCGGGCAGCCGGGTGAGCTGCTCGCGGAGCGCCTCGCCGTCCGGCGCCACGGCCTCCCCCGCCGCCGAGGGCGTGGGGGCGCGGAGGTCCGCCACCAGATCCGAGATCGTCACGTCGACCTCGTGGCCCACCGCGCTCACCACCGGCACGGGGCACTCGCAGATGGCCCGCGCCACGGGCTCCTCGTTGAAGGCCCAGAGGTCCTCGATGCTCCCGCCGCCCCGGCCGACGATGATCACGTCGCACCCGCCCCGCTCCGCCAGGTGGCGCAGCGCGTGGGCGACCTCCACCGAGGCGCCCTCGCCCTGGACCCGGCTCCCCCGCACCACCACGTGCGTCCAGGGGGCGCGGCGGGCCAGCACCGAGAGGATGTCCCGGACGGCGGCACCGGTCGGCGAGGTCACGATGCCCACCCGGCGCGGGTAGCGCGGGATGGGCCGCTTCCGGGCGGCGTCCAGGAGCCCCTCGGCCTCGAGCTTCTTCCGCAGCTTCTCGAAGGCCAGGCGCCAGAGGCCCTCCTCCCCCTCGGCCTCCATGCGCACCACGCCCATCTGGTACTCGCCCCGGGCCTCGTACAGCGTCAGGCCGCCGAAGGCGCGGACGCGCATGCCCTCCTCCGGGTCCACCGGGAGCGCCCGGGCGTGGCGGTCCCACATGACGCAGCGGAGCTGCGCCTGGTCGTCCTTGAGGGTGAAGTAGCAGTGGCCCGAGCGCGCCCGGGTCCAGTTCGCCACCTCGCCGCCCACCCAGAGGGGGTCCACGGTGCTCTCCAGCAGGGAGCGCACGGCCCGGTTCACCTGGGAGACGGACCAGACCCGGGGGCCCTCGGCCTCGTCGGCGGAGGAGCCGGCGCCGGAGGGGGGGGTGGGGCCCGAGGTGGGCTCGGCGGAGGCCGGTCCGGTCATGGACTCGCCCCCGGCGTCGGTCTCGGCCGATCCGGCCATGGACTCGCCCCCGTCGTCCGCCTCGGCGGGCGTCGGATCCGCGTCGGCCGCCTCCCCGTCGCCATCGCCGAAGAGGTCCAGGTTCTCCGCTTCCCCCACCGGGCTCAGGCGCCGGCGGCGCGGGCCGCCGACTCCACGGTGTTGACCAGGAGCATGGTGATGGTCATGGGCCCCACGCCCCCGGGCGAGGGCGAGATGGCGCCGGCCACCTCCTTCACCTCGTCGAAGAGGACGTCGCCGCAGACCCGGTAGCCCTTCTCGGTGTCCGGGGCGTCCACCCGGTGCGTGCCCACGTCGATGACCACGGCGCCGGGCTTCACGTAGTCCTTCGTGATCATCTCCGGGCGGCCCAGGGCTACGACCAGGATGTCCCCGGTGCGGGCGACGGCGGGCAGGTCCTTCGTCCGCGAATGGCAGACCGTGACCGTGGCGTTGCCCCCGCGCGCCTTCCGCAGGAGGAGGTTCGCCATGGGCTGGCCCACGATGTTGGAGCGGCCCAGGACCACCACCTCCTTCCCTTCGGGGTCGTGTCCCGAGCGCAGGAGCATCTCCACCACCCCGGCGGGGGTGCACGGCGCGAAGAAGGCGCCGGAGCCCGTCACCAGGCGCCCCGCGTTCACCGGGTGGAAGCCGTCCACGTCCTTGGCCGGGTCCATGGCCTCGATGATCGCGGCCTCGTCGATGTGGTCCGGGAGGGGGAGCTGGACCAGGATCCCGTGGATCCCGGGGTCCGCGTTGAGCCCCTCCACCACGCCCAGGAGCTCGTCCTGGGAGATGTCCTCGTCCAGGTCGATCTGCCGGGAGTGGATCCCCAGGGACGCGGCCGCCTTGTTCTTCATCCCGACGTACATCTGCGAGGCCGGGTTGCCCCCCACCAGCACCGTGGCGAGCCCCGGCGTCACGCCGTGCTCCTCCTTCAGGGCGGCCACCCGCTCCTTCAGCTCGTCGCGGATGGTGGCGGAGATGTCACGTCCGGAGATGATCTGGGCGCTCATGGGGACGGGGGTCGAGAGGAGCGGAACGGGCCCGGGGGCGGCTCAGGGCACAAGGTAACACACCCCTCAACGGGGGGCGGCGGGGCGGAGATCGCCCGCGAGCCACCGGTTAGGCTCAAGGCGAGCCGGGTCCTGGACCCAGATCCGCAGACGCGTCGGATCCACGGCCCGCAGCTGCCCCGGAGATTCAAAGAGGAAGCGCCCCGCCCGGTCGAAGCGGAGCACGTGCCAGTCCGGCTCACCCGGGCCCTCCCGGCGGTCCATGAGGCTCACCAGGAACGAGCCGTCGGACAGCCAGTGCAGCTCCTGGGCCTGGGACACGTCCAAAGTGCTGTCGAGCGCCTGGGCCATCACATCCTCCCGGGTCATCTGGGGCGGGTCCACGAACCGGACGTACGGTACGGGCACGGTGTCCAGGGTCCGGCCCGCCCGGTCAAGGAAGTGGACGGCGCGGCCGACCGAGAAGAGCGTGGCCAGGGTGTCCCCGCGGGCGGCGACCAAGGCGTGCCCCAGGAGCGACACACCCCAGAGCGGGATACCTTCCACGTTGGGGAGGAACATCGAGCGCACGACCGCGCCGTCCCGGGCCCGTACCACCTCCACCAGGGAATCGCGGAAGGTGGTGTCCGCCCGGAACCGAGCCATGGTGCCGATGGCCACCAGGCTGTCCTCGAAGACCGCCGCATCCTCGGGGTACCGGACGCTTCGTCGCGGGAGGGTGTAGCGAACGTCGTGGCCGCCTGCCTCCCAGAGGGCGTCGCTGGCGTGCTGCGACACCACGAACAGCGTGGAATCCGCCATCCACAGCGCCCGGAGGGGACCGAGAAGATCCGTGGGCCCTCTCCCTTCCTGGCCGAACCGCCACCGCAGCCCCCCGTCCGGCCCGTAGTAGCGGACCTGGTGCTCGGCTCGGTCGGCCATTAGGAAGCCCCCGTCCGGTCCCACGCGGACGGCCGGCTCCACGACCACGCTGGCGTCGTCCTCCTCCAGCACGAACGGGGTCAGGTCGTCGACGTGGTCCTCCAGAGGGGTGGTGCGCCGCTCGGGCTCCTCGCTCCGATCCGCACCAGCTTCCCCGCCCCCGCACGCCGCCGCCCCCAGGAGGAGCGCCGCCACCACCCGGGCGCCGAGATGCCGGACCACGCCGGTTGGTCCCCCCGCTACCGCGCGAAGTCCACGGTCCGCGTCTCCCGGACCACCACGACCTTGATCTGCCCCGGGTACTGGAGCTCGGACTCGATGCGGCGGGCCACCGACTCGGAGATCTGGGCCATCTCGCCGTCGCCCACCTTGTCGGGCTCCACCATGACGCGGAGCTCGCGGCCGGCCTGGATGGCGAAGCAGCGCTCCACGCCCTCGTGCTCGGTGGCGATCTCCTCGAGCTTCTCCAGCCGCTTCACGTAGCCGTCGAACATCTCGCGGCGGGCGCCGGGACGGCTCCCGCTGATGGCGTCGGCGGCCGTGACCAGGAAGGTCTCGGCGAAGAAGTGGGGCTCCTCGTCGTGGTGCGCCTTGATGGCGTTGAGGACCAGCTCGCCCTCGCCGTGCTTCTTGCACAGCCGGTAGCCGAGCTCCACGTGGGTGCCCTCGTGCTCGTGGGTCATCCCCTTCCCCACGTCGTGGAGGATGCCGGCGCGTTTCACGCCCTGCACGTCGAGCTCCATCTCGGCGGCCATGTTGGCGGCCAGGAGCGCCACCTCCCGGGCGTGCTGGAGCTGGTTCTGCCCGTACGAGGTGCGGAACTTGAGGCGGCCCAGCGTCTTCACGATCTCGGGGTGCACGTCGTGGATGCCGAGTTCGTAGAGGACCTCCTCGGCGGCCTCCACCATCTCCTTGTCCACGTCGCCCCGGGCCTTCTCCACCATCTCCTCGATGCGGCCCGGGTGGATGCGGCCGTCCTCGATGAGGCGCTCCAGCGCGATGCGCGCCACCTCCCGACGCACCGGGTCGAAGCCGGAGAGGACCACCGCCTCGGGGGTGTCGTCGATGATGACGTCGATGCCGGTGGCCTGCTCGAAGGCGCGGATGTTGCGGCCCTCGCGGCCGATGATGCGGCCCTTCATCTCGTCGGAGGGGAGCTGCACCACGGAGACGGTGCTCTCGGCGGTGTGCTCGGCGGCCATGCGCTGGATGGCCAGGCCCAGGATCTTCTTGGCCTCCTTCTCCGCCTCGCGCTGCGCCTCCTCCTTGATCTCGCGCAGGGAGTTGGCGGCGTCGGCCCGAGCCTCGTCCTCCATCTCGGACACGAGCTTGTCCCGGGCCTCGTCGGCGCTCATGCCCGCCAGCTCCTCGAGCCTGGCGCGGGCCTGGTGGCGCAGGTCGTCCACCTCGTCGGCCCGTCGCTCGACCTCCTCCCGGGTCCGGGTGAGGTCCTCGGCGCGGCTCTCCAGCTCCTCCTCGCGGGCGCCCAGGCGGTCGAGCTGCCGGTCCAGGTTGTCGGAGCGGTCGTCCAGGCGGCGCTCGGCGCGCTCGAGCTCCTCGCGCCGGCGGTCCTCCTCCTTCTCCCAGGCCTCGCGGAGGCGGATGCCCTCTTCGCGGCCGGCCAGCTCGCCGGCCTTGCGACGGTTCTCCGCCTCCTCCTCGGCCCGCTTCAGGATGCGGGATGCTTCGTCCTGCGCTTGCTCTCGCTCCAGCTCGCGGTGGGCTCGCTCCCGGTTTCGCGCGATGGCGAATCCGATCAGCACGCCTGCGATGATCCCCACCACCGCTGTCGCGAATGCGACGATCAGCGGGGTATCCATGTATGAGACTCCAACGCGGCCGTTCCGGGCCGAACGTCATTGTTGAAAGGGCGCACGAGGGGTCGCGCGGAGCGGCCCCGACGGCGCGTCACCAGCGGTGCAGAATAGAGTTTAGCCGGGGCGAAACGCAAGCGATTCGGCCGCCCGCACGGGCGACGTGGAGGGCCGCCGGGGTGCGTGGGTGGGTCCGTCCGGCGGCTCAGTCGGCTCCCGCGGGGGACCCCGCGTCGAGCTCCGCCTCGACCCGCCGGGCCAGATTCGTGGCGCGGGAGGCGGCCTCCTTCCGGATCCGGTCCGCCTCCCCCCGGGCCTGGAAGAACTCGTCGGCGATGGAGAGCGCCGCCAGGATCGCCGCCTTGTGGCTCTCCATGAGGCCGCTCTTGGCGCGGATCTCCTGGATGCGCTGGTCGACCATCCGGGCGCAGCGGCGCGTGTACTCCGGCTCGGCGTTGGCGCGGATCGTGTGCTCCTCGCCGGCGATCCGCACGGTGACCGAGGACTTGTCGGCGCTCATCGCTTCTCCTCCAGGAATCGGATGCGGGCCAGGATGCGGTCCACGCCCTGGCGACCCCGCTCCAGGCGGTCCACGAGGTCGTCGTTCTGCTCCTCCAGCTCCTTGAGGCGCGTCAGGAGCCGCCCCCCGGACGTCTCGTCCTGGGTGAAGCGGCGCACCACCTCCTCGAGCTCCCGGCTCTTGGCCTCGGCGGCCTCGGTGCGTCGGCGCAGGGAGGCGAGCTCCTCCAGGGCCCGGGACACCAGCCCCTCGAGCTCCTGGAACGCCGCCCGCTCCGGGGCCTCGTCACGCTCGCTGTCGGACACCGGACTCCTCCTCCAGGGTGCTCAGGACGCGCTGGACCGCGCGGTCGACCTCCTTGTCCTTGAGGGTCCGATCCGGACGGCGGAAGCGCAAGGAGAAGGCCAGGGACCGGGTGCCCTCGGGCAGCCCCTCCCCCTGGTACAGGTCGAAGAGGGAGGCCTCCTCCAGGAGGTCCCCCGCCACCTCGCGGATCCGCTCCAGGAGCGCGCCTCCCTCCACCCCGTCGGGGACCAGGAGCGCCAGGTCCCGCTCCACCGCCGGGTGGGCGGGCAGCGGCTCGAAGACCGGCACCGGCGCCGGCGCGGGCTCGTCCGGGAGGGCGAGCTCGACGCCCCAGACGGCGCCGGCCCAGACCGGAAGGTCCACGACGTCCTCGCGGAGGCGGCCGCCCCGGCCCACCACCCGGTCGTCCACCCGCACCACGCAGGCGTCGTGGGCGAACGGTCCGTCCGCTTCCTCCGCGACCTCCACGCGCACCCCACCCCGCCAGGCGGCCCCGGCCGCCTCCTCCAGGATCCCCTTGAGGTCCCAGAAGGTGAAGGCCTCGTCCTCGGCGCTCCAGTGCGGCGGCTGCCGCCGGCCGGTGAAGGCCAGCGCCAGGTGCGTCTCCTCGTGGGGCCGCTCGCAGCCGGGAACCGACCGGAACGACGTCCCGAGCTCGAAGAGGCGGACGTCTCGGTTGCCCCGGGCCAGGTTGTACTCCACCCGGCGCGCCAGCGAGGGCAGCAGGGTGCGGCGCACGTACGGCTCCCGGGTGTTGAGCGGGTTCGTGACCTTCACGTCGCCTTCGGCCTCGGACACGAACGCGGGCGTCTGGGCCTCCATGAAGCCGCGTCCCACCAGGAGGTCCCGGAGGTCGTCCTCGAGGCGGAAGAGGGGGTGGTCCGGCACCGTGTTGGGCCGGTACGACCCCAGCTCCTCGGGGAAGCGGTCGTAGCCGTGGGTCCGCGCCACCTCCTCGATGAGGTCGATCTCCCGGGTGACGTCGTAGACCCGCCAGCCGGGGACGCGGAAGCGGAGCGTGCCGTCCTCCTCCGCCACGAGCTCGAAGCCCAGGGGCGCCAGCAGGGCCCGGACCCGGTCGGCCTCCAGGGGCACGCCCAGGACGTGCTCGATGCGGGCCAGGCGCAGCGGCACCACGGGCGCTTCGTGCCCGTCGGTACCGGCCCGGGCGTCGAGGACCGGGCCGTCCACCGTCCCGCCCGCCGTCGCCAGGATCAGCGCCACGGCGCGCTCCAGGGCCAGGCGCATCCCCTCGGGGTCCACCCCCCGCTCGAAGCGGTACGAGGCGTCGGTGGACATGCCCAGCGCGTTCCGGGTGCTCCGGATGGACGGCGGATGGAAGAGCGCGCACTCCAGGAGGACGTCGGTCGTGGCGTCCCCCACCTCGGAGTCGGCTCCACCCATGACCCCGGCGATGGCCAGGGGCTCCGCGGCGTCGCAGATCAGGAGCATCTCGGGGGAGAGCGTGCGCTCCTCGTCGTCGAGCGTCGTGAAGGTCTTCTCGTCGGCGCGGGCGCGGCGGACGACCACGGTGGACTCGGCCAGCGTGTCCAGGTCGAAGGCGTGGAGGGGCTGGCCCAGCTCCAGCATCACGTAGTTCGTGGCGTCCACCACGTTGTTGATGGGGCGCGCGCCGGCACCCCGGAGGCGCTCCTTCAGCCACTCGGGGGACGGTCCGACCTCCACCCCCCGGATCACGGCGCCCAGGTAACGCGGGCAAAGGTCCGGGTCGGCCAGCTCGATGCGCACGCCGCCGGCCTCGGCGGCCCCCTGCCCCACCTCGTAGGCCAGGTCCAGCTCCGGGGCGTCGGGGAGGGCCGGGAGGCGGGGCGGGTCGCCGTCGGGCCCGACCAGCTCCCGGGCCACACCCACGTGGCTCAGCAGGTCACCGCGGTTGGCGGTGATCTCCACGTCCAGCGTGGTGTCGTCGAGCCCCAGCGCCGCCACGAAGGGCTCGCCGGGGGTGTAGTCCCCTTCGAGCTCCATGATGCCGGCGTGGTCGGCGCCCAGGCCCAGCTCCTTGGCGCTGCACAGCATGCCCTCGCTCCGCTCGCCGCGAATCTTGGCCTTCTTGATCTTGAAGTCGCCGGGCAGCACGGCGCCCACGGGGGCGAAGGGGTAGAACGCCCCGGCCTTCACGTTGGGCGCGCCGCACACGACCTGGACCGCCCCCTCCCCGCCGTCCACGACGCAGAGGCTGAGGCGGTCGGCGTTGGGATGGGGTCCCGCCTCCAGCACGCGTCCCACCACGATGTCGCCCAGGGCTTCCCCGGGGGAGTCCATGCCCTCCACGGGCGCGCCCCGGAGGGCCAGGTGGTCGGCGACCTCGGCGGCGGTCTTGTCGAGACCGGAGAGCAGGTCCTTGAGCCAGCGGTACGAGACGTTCATGAGGCGAACTGGGAGAGGAAGCGGACGTCGTTCTCGAAGAAGGTGCGGAGGTCGGTGACCCCGTGGCGCAGCAGCGCGATGCGCCCCGGGCCCATGCCGAAGGCGAAGCCGGTGTAGCGCTCGGAGTCGTAGCCGGCGTTGTCCAGGACGTTGGGATCCACCATCCCGGCGCCCATGATCTCGATCCAGTCCGTCTCGAAGGTCGAGCCGTCGGCCCGGGTGATCACCCGCTTCACGTCCACCTCGGCGCTGGGCTCGGTGAAGGGGAAGAAGGAGGGGCGGAAGCGCACCTTCGTGCCCGGTCCCCAGAAGCGCCGCGCGAACTCGGCCAGCGTGGCCTTGAAGTCCACGAAGCTGATCCCCTCGTCCACGACGAGCCCCTCGATCTGGAGGAAGGCCGGGGTGTGGGTGGCGTCGTAGGTGTCCCGGCGGTAGACCCACCCCGGGGCGATGATCCGGATGGGCGGGTCGTGGGCCTCCATGGTCCGCATCTGCACCGGCGAGGTGTGGCTCCGCAGGAGGATGGAGTCCTCCAGGTAGAGCGTGTCCTGCTCGTCGGCGGCGGGGTGGTCCAGCGGCGTGTTGAGCGCCTCGAAGTTGTACCACTCGGTGTCGGCCTCGGGACCCCGCACCCGGGTGAAGCCGAGTCCCTGGAAGATGCGCCAGATCTCGTCGATGGTCTGGGTGACCGGGTGCCGGGCGCCGACCCAGCGGGTCCGTCCCGGGAGGCTCAGGTCCTCGGCGGAGGCCGAGGCCGGGCGGGCCAGGGTGCGCTCCCGCTCCTCCAGCGCCTCGGACACCACGCCCTTCACCCGATTGGCCTCCTGACCGACCTGAGGCCGGACCTCCGGGGGCATGTCGCCCAGCCGGCGGAGGATCTTCGAGATCTCGCCCTCCTTCCGGCCCAGGTAGGTGACGCGCACCTCTTCCAGGGCGTCGGCGTCCCCGGCGGCCTGCACGGCGGCCAGGGCCTGGGTCTCGAGTGCCCGGAGGGCGTCGACGAGGTTCTCTTCGCTCATTGCGGTTCCAGAAGGATGGGGGTCGGACTCGGGCCGGAGGCCCGGAGCTTCGCAGGATCGGGCGCGGCTCGCCACGGGGGCACGCACGAAGGGCCCCGCGGCGCACGTTCGGCCGCGGAGCCCTTCGGAGCGGAGGAGCGACCAGCCTCACCGGTGGGGACCGGGGGGTGCGTCACCCTCGGGTGCGGAGGCGCCGAGCTGCCGGCGCGCCCCGCGGGGAGGTGTCAGGCCTTGGCGGCCAGACCCTCCTTGGCCTGCTCCACGAGCGCCGCGAAGGCCTCGGGAGAACGGACGGCGAGATCGGCCAGGGCCTTCCGGTCGAGCTCGACGCCGGACTCCTTGAGGCCGTTGATAAATCGGGAGTAGGACATCTCGTGCTCCCGGGCCGCGGCGTTGATCCGCGCGATCCAGAGACGCCGGAAGTTCCGCTTCTTCTTCTTCCGGTCCCGGTAGGCGTGCTCCCAACCCCTCTCCACCGCGTCCTTGGCGGTCTTGTAGAGGTTCTTCCGGCCGCCGAAGTAGCCCTTGGCGGCCTTGAAGATCTTCTTCTTACGCTTCCGGCGCGCGCCGGCGTTGGTCGAGCGTGGCATGGGCGCGCCTCCTTACGCGTAGGGAAGCAGCTTCTTCAGCCGCTTCTCGTCGGACTTGGACACCAGATCCGCCTTGCGGAGATGCCGCTTCCGCTTGGTGCTCTTCTTGGTGAGGATGTGGCTCTTGTACGCCTTGTGCCGCTTGAGGCGGCCGGAGCCGGTCTTCTTGAGGCGCTTCGCGGCGCCGCGGTGCGTCTTCATCTTGGGCATGTCTGTACTCCCTACCTCGATCGTGAGGGGGCGAGCATCATGCTCATGACACGCCCCTCGAAACTCGGCTGCGACTCCGCCACGCCCACGTCCTGGAGGTCGTCCGCCACCCGGGCCAGCACTTCGAGGCCCAGCTCGGGGTGCGTCACCTGCCGACCACGGAACTGCATCGTCAGGCGGACCTTGTTTCCCTCTTCCAGGAAGCGGCGCGCGTGCCGCGTCTTGAACTCGTAGTCGTGCTTCTCGATCCCGGGCCGGAACTTCACTTCCTTGACCTGGGCCGTGTGCTGCTTCTTGCGGGCCTCCCGGGCGGCACGCTGCTGCTCGTACCGGAACTTCCCGTAGTCCATCATCTTGACCACGGGCGGCCGGGATTCGGGCGCCACCTCGACCAGGTCCATGCCCCGGTCCTCGGCCCGCTTCTTCGCCTCCTCGAGGGAGACGATTCCGATCTGCGCCCCGTCGTCCTGGATCAGCCGGATCGGGCTGATCCGGATGTGCTCGTTGACGCGGAGCCTCTCGTTCTTGATCTCCCCTACCTCCGAAAGGAGCCCGTGCCCCCGGATCCGCCCGACCGTCCGGTCCGGCGAGAGGACCCCCGCCGCGTCCGCCGGGCACGAAAAAACGGCCCGAGCTCACTCTCGGGCCGCACCGGGGTGACCGACGGGGACACTGCCCCCTCCGGCCGACCCTGCGACCCTCGAGGGACTCTGCGTGAGCCCTGAAGGTGGGGCCGCGGGTCGTCGCGGCCCACTTCCGGGATTGTCCGCCCACTCCGGGGAGTGGACGCGCAAAGATGGCGGATTCCCGCCGCGCGGTCAACGGCGGGGGCGGCCCGGGCGCGGGGCTCCGGGCCGCCCCGCCCGCCGCCTCAGTCCAGGCGCCGCTCCCGGATGTCGGCCAGCACCCGGTCCACGAACTCGGCCCGGTCCATGACCTCCTGCTTGCGTCCCTCGCCCCGACGCCGCACCGCCACGGTCCCGGCCTCCGCCTCCCGGCCGCCCACGACGGCCATGTAGGGGACCTTCATCTTCTCGGCCTCGCGGATGCGGTAGTTCAGCGTCTCCCGCTCGTGGAGCTCCACCCGCACGCCGGCCTCGCGGAGCTGGGCCGCCAGCTCCCGGGCGCTCTCCTCCTGGTGCTCGGAGATGGGGAGCACCCGCACCTGCTCCGGCGCGAGCCACGTGGGGAACGCTCCGGCGTAGTGCTCGATGAGGATGGCGATGAAGCGCTCGAAGGACCCGCACACGGCCCGGTGGATCACCACCGGCCGGTGCTCCGTGTTGTCCTCGCCGACGTACGTCAGGTCGAAGCGCTCGGGCGCGTTGTAGTCGAGCTGGATCGTGCCGAGCTGCCAGCTCCGGCCGATGGAGTCGGTGACGTGGAAGTCGATCTTGGGGCCGTAGAAGGCCCCGTCCCCGGGCTCCTCCACGTAGTCGTGCCCCGTGGACTCGAGCGCCTCCTTGAGCGCGGCCTCGGCCTCGTCCCACAGCTCGTCGCTCCCGATCCGCTGCTCGGGCCGGGTCGCGAACTTCAGCGCGCAGTCGAGCCCGAACGCCTCGTAGTGGCCCAGGATGAAGTCCACCAGGAAGGCCACCTCTCCGGCGATCTGGTCCTGGGTGAGGTAGACGTGGCAGTCGTCCTGGGCGAACTGGCGCACCCGGGTGAGGCCGGAGAGCGCCCCCGACAGCTCGTTGCGGTGCAGCACGTCCTGGGTCACGTAGCGGACGGGCAGCTCCCGGTAGGAGTGGGTCCGGGCCGCGTAGTAGAGATGGTGCGAGGGGCAGTTCATGGGCTTGAGCGACATGTCGTGCTCCCCCGACTCCTTGTCGAGGACCAGGAACATGTTCTCCCGGTACTTCCCCCAGTGTCCGGACTGCTCCCACAGCTCCTTGGTGTAGAGGAGCGGGGTCTTCACCTCCAGGAAGTCCCGGCGCTGTCGGTCCCGGACGAAGGCCTCGAGGGTGTTGTAGAGCGTGGTGCCCCGGGGCGTCCAGAACGCCGCCCCCGGCGAGACCGGGTGGAACTGGAAGAGGTCGAGCTCCTTGCCGAGCTTCCGGTGGTCCCGCGCGCGGGCCTCCTCCAGGCGGTGCAGGTGCTGCTCCAGCTCGTCTTTCTTGTGGAACGCGGTGCCGTAGATGCGCTGGAGCATCTGGCGCTTCTCGTCTCCCCTCCAGTAGGCCCCGGCGGCCGAGAGGAGCTTGACGTTCTTCACCCGGCCGGTGCTGGGCACGTGGGGGCCGCGGCAGAGGTCCAGGAAGGGCCCGTTCCGGTAGACGGTGATGACCTCGTCGTCGTCGAACTCCTCCAGGCGCTCGAGCTTGAGCGGGTCGTCGGAGAAGAGCTCCCGGGCCTCGGCCTTGTCGACGCGCCGGCGCTCGAAGGGGTCGTCGGAGTCGAGGACCTCCTGGATCTTCTCCTCGAAGGCCTCCAGGTCCTCCGGCGTGAACGGCTCGTCCACGTCGAAGTCGTAGTAGAACCCGTCCTGGATGGCGGGGCCGAAGCCGATCCCCGCGCCGGGGCGCAGCGCGCGCACCGCCGTGGCCAGGACGTGGGCCGCCGAGTGGCGGAGCACCTCCAGCGACTCCTCGTCCCGCTCGGTGAGGATGCGGAGCGCGCCGCCCTCCTCCAGCGGGGTCATGAGGTCCACCGTCTCCCCGTCCACCTGGGCGGCCAGGGCGGCCTTGGCCAGGCCGGGCCCGATGGCCGCCGCGGCGTCGGCGGCGGTGGAGCCCCGGGGGAGCTCGAGGGCGTCTCCGTTGGGAAGCGTCAGGCGAATGGTCTCGCTGGACATGGACGTCTCGGCGTGTTTCGCGGCGGAGCCGCGGCCGTCGTCGGCCGCTCCCGCGCTGGGATCGTATGGGTGGCAAGAAAAAAGGCGCGACCCGCGTCTCGGGGCCGCGCCTCTCGGTCCGTTCCTCCGTGGTACCGGCGCGCTCAGCCCCCCGAGCCCGTAGCGGACCCGGTGCGGGTAGTGCCGGTGGTCGTGGAGGGAGCGTTCATGGACCTAGGATGGCGGGAGGCGAAAGACAGGTCAATGCTGCCCGGGCCACGCCGCCCAAGCCCTTCCGGGCTCAGCGCATCGCCCGCCGGCGCTCGCGCGTGACTTCCAGGAGGTTCTTCACCCGGCTCTCGAGCGCCTCCTCGAAGGCCTCGACGTCGTACTCCTCGCCGTCGTACTCGATGACGAACCGCTCGAGGTCCTCGTCCTTGGCGTCGGCCAGCTTCTCCCGGGCCGTCTCGGCCTTCTGGAGCGCGAAGAGCGCCTTCTGGAGCCAGGACGAGTGATTCTGGATGAGTCGGATCTCTTTGCGCTGCTGACGGCGCTGCGCCTGGGTGCTCACCGGGTGGGCCTCCGGAATCTCGAGGGTCTTTGCGGACGTGCACAGAAATGTGTCAACCCCATACGCCCCTTGAGGTTCCGGACGGCCTCCCCCCGGGGACCCGGCCCGTCCGGGGACGTCCCCGGATCGTGGACCCGTCCCACGGAGGGCCGGGTGGGCCCACGCCCCTCCCCCGGCGGGTGGGCGAAACGGCCGCGCGCCCCTAGCTTCCGGGCGCCACCTCCGCGGCGCTCCGACGCCCCCCTTCCGCCCGCCCGCCATGTCCCGCTCCCGCACGTCCGCCGTCTCCGGCGCCAGCCTCCGCAACGCCTTCGAGGAGATCATCTGGCCTCGGCGGAAGCTGGTGGCCCTGGGCCTCGTCCTGATCCTCCTGAACCGGCTGGCGGGCCTCGTGCTCCCCGCCTCCACCAAGTACCTGGTGGACGACGTCATCGCCAACGGGGACATCCCCCTCCTCTACCAGCTCCTGGTCCTGGTGGGCGTGGCGGTGGCCGTGCAGGCCGCCACCTCGTACGCCCTGACGATGCTCCTCAGCGTCGAGGCCCAGAACATGATCGCGGAGCTGCGCAGCCAGGTGCAGGAGCACGTCCTCCACCTGCCGGTGCGCCTCTTCGACAACGCCAAGAGCGGGGAGCTCGTCAGCCGGATCATGGACGACGTGGAGGGGGTCCGGAACCTGGTCGGAACGGGGCTGGTCCAGCTCGTGGGCGGGATCGTGACGGCCATCGTGGCGTTGACCTTCCTGATCCGCATCGACCCGGTCATGACGGCGATGGCGCTGGTGCCCCTGGCGGCCTTCGGCGTCGTCTCCACCCGGGCGTTCTCCACCCTGCGGCCCGCCTTCCGGGAGCGCGGGAGGATCCGCGCCGAGGTCACGGGACGCCTCACCGAGGCGCTGGGCGGGATCCGGATCATCAAGGGGTTCCACGCCGTGGAGAAGGAAGCCGAGATCTTCCACGCCGGGGTCCTCCGGATCTTCGACAACGTGAAGACCACCCTGACGACGTCCAGCGCCGTGACGAGCCTGGGCACCTTCTTCGTGGGCTCGGCCTCCGTGCTCATCATGGGCTACGGCGGACGCCTCATCGTCCAGGGGCAGCTCACCCTGGGGGACCTCTTCAGCTTCACCCTCTTCCTGGGCTTCCTGATCTCGCCCATCGTCCAGATGGCCAACATCGGCACCCAGATGACCGAGGCCTTCGCGGGGCTGGACCGCACCTCGGAGCTCCTCTCGTGGCCCAAGGAGGACGACGACCCCCGGCGCACCGTGGGGATGCCCCCGGTGGAGGGGCACGTGGTCTTCGAGGACGTCCACTTCCGCTACGAGGAGGACAAGCCCGTCATCCAGGGGGTCTCCTTCGAAGCCCGGCCGGGAACGGTGGTGGCGCTGGTGGGGAGCTCGGGCTCGGGGAAGAGCACGCTGGCCGGGCTGGCGGCGACCTTCCTCACCCCGGACGTGGGACGGGTGCTGGTGGACGGGGTGGACCTCCGCACCGTGAAGCTGGCCAGCTACCGGGAACAGCTCGGCCTGGTGCTCCAGAACGACTTCCTCTTCGACGGCACGATCCGGGACAACCTCCTCTTCGCCCGGGCAAACGCCACCGAGGAGGAGGTCCGGGACGCGGCCCGCCGCGCCCACGTCCTGGAGTTCACCGACCGCTTTCCCCAGGGGCTGGATACGATCATCGGGGAGCGGGGCATCAAGCTCTCCGGCGGCCAGCGCCAGCGGGTGACCATCGCCCGCGCCATCCTGGCGCAACCGCGGATCCTGGTCCTGGACGAGGCCACCTCGAGCCTGGACACCGAGAGCGAGGCCCTCATCCAGGACTCCCTCCAGGAGCTGTTCGAGGGGCGCACCACCTTCGTCATCGCCCACCGCCTCTCCACGATCCAGCGGGCCGACCTGATCCTGGTCATCGAGGACGGACGCATCGCCGAGTGGGGCCGCCACGACGACCTCATCGCCCAGCGCGGGCGCTACCACCAGCTCTACACGGTGCAGGCGCGGATCTAGCTGACGACCCGGGCGCCACAGGGGGGTGGGACGGAACGGCTTCCCCACCCTCCCCCGTCCGGATTCCCGTCAGGGGGTCTCGACGGGCTCCACCCGGTAGCGCACGAGATATTCCACGTCGAGCTCGTCCCGCTCGACGCCCCAGACGGTGTCCCCGGTCACGTGGAGGATCCGGAGGCCGGCGGGGGCCCGGAGATCCCCGACCAGCCCGGCGTCCCGCTCCACGATCCACCAGCGGTCGCCGCCGTCCTCACCGGGGCTCCAGCGCCGGAGCCAGGCGGCGCCGTCCTCGGTGGGCACCACCTCCCGGACGGCGGGGAGGAACCGGGGGACGTGGACACCCTCCCGGAGCGCGCGCTCGAGCTCCGCCAGCCCCGGCCCCCGCGAGCCCAGGGCCCGGTGGACGGCGGACGCCCGCTCGGCGATGGCGCTGTCGGCGGCCGCCCCCCCGAGGGGCCGCGGCCGGTCGGGGATCCGCGCCTCGGCCAGGGTGTCGCCCTCCGGCCCCAACCACCGGACATCGACGAACATCTCCTCGGCGGAGGCGGACGGAACCCGACGCTCCACGGCCACGAGCTCGGCGGACGCCCTGAACTCCGCCAGGTCCACGTCGTCCCAGAGCGGGGGGAGGACCATCGTGCGCTCGCCCGTCCTCCAGGCCACCGCGTCGGTGGGCCGCAGATCCTTCACCCACACGGTGTCGCTCACCGTGCCGTCGTCCGTCATGAGCACGAAGGAGAGCGTCTCGACCTCGCCGGCGGCCACGGCCGTCGACGGGGCTCCGCCCCTGCCCCACCAAGTGCCGTCCCGCCGGGGGAGCCAGGGGTTGGCCGGCGCCTCGCCCGAGAGCTCCCCCGGCTGGAAGCCCCGGACCTGGGGGAGCTCGGACCCGACGAAGGCGCCGTGGGGGTCGAAGAAGCTGACCCGGCGGTTGGCGCCGTCCACGACCCACAGGCTGTCTCCGAAGAACCCGAGGCGGCTCGGAAAGCGGAACTCGCCGGGGCCGTCGCCCGCGCGCCCCACCGTCCCGGCCGGCCGGCCGTCCGCGTCCCAGACCCGTACCGCGGCCTCCCCGCGATGGAGGGAGTAGAGCCTCCCGTCGGGGCCCGGCGTCATCGCCCCGACGGGGCCGAAGGCGTACGCGGGGTCGTCCACCGACCCGATGCGGAGGTCCGGGCCCGCGAGGCGCAGCGCCACCGGGCCGTCTCCCCCGGGACCGGACGACGGCTCGGACCCGCAGCCGGCGAGGAAGAGGAGGAGGAGGAGGGCCGTCCCGGCGAGGGCGGCGGGGACGGCGCCCGGGCGGGGCCTCCGGGGACGCCTCCGGCTCGGGCGCGGGCAGCGGGACGATCCGGGCACGGCTCTCTCCTGGCGTGGGTTATCCGCCACCATGGGCCGGTCCCCCCCTCCGCGCAACCGGACCGGCCCCCGCTGGTCCAGGCCCCATCGGCCCCCTACCCTGTCCCCGCCCCATTCCACTCCAGCCGGTCGACTCCATGACGCGCTCCCACCGCCCTCGCCGTAGCCCTCGCCCGCCCCGCTCGGGCGTCCTCCTGGCCCTCGCCTGCGCCCTGGCCTGCCCCGCCGGAGCCGGCGCCCAGGCGGAGCCTTCCGACCTCCCGGCCATGGCCTCCTGGGTCGCCGTGGACATGGTCACGGGCTACGAGACCCGCCACGCGCCGGAGCTGGCCCGGAGCCTCGACGGCTGGACGGCGGACCGCTGGGGCAACCTGGTGCGCACCGTGGGACGGGGCCGCCCTCGACGAGTGGTGGCGTGCGGCCTGGACCGGCCCGGATACGCGGTGAGCCAGATCACCGAGGACGGGTACCTCCGCGTCCATCGCATCGGCCGGGGCTCCTGGCACCCCCTCTGGGACCAGGCCCACGAGGCGCAGCAGCTCCGCGTCCTGACGGCGAGCGGGCCCCTGGCCGCCGTGGCCGCCCGGGCCAACGGGCACTTCGCGGCCCAGCACCGCGACGAGGTGGACGTGGTGGACGCCGACGACCTCTGGATCGACGTGGGCGCCGATTCCCGGGCCGAGGCCCAGGGGCTGGGCATCGAGCTCCTGGACCCCGTCTCCCGACACCTTCCGCCGTGGACCCTGGAGGGCGAGGTCGCCGGACCCGACGCGGGCCGCCGGGTGGGGTGCGCCGCCGTGGCGACCCTGGCCGAGGCGGCCGCGTCCGGCGGGGCGCCGGACGGGGAGACGGTGTTCGTGCTCTCCGCCCAGGAGGTCCTGGGGCACGTGGGGCTCTCCTCCCTGATCGCCCGGGGCCCCGAGACCGACGCGCTCGTGGTGCTGGCCCCCGGGGCGGCGCGGACCGTCGACGAGCGCCGCGCCACCGACGAGATGGGGCGGACCGGGGCGGCGCTCCAGGCCGGCGGCGTGGACACCCTCCTCTGGCTGGCTCCGGCCACCCGGGCCCCGGCCTCCCACATGGAAGGCGTGTCCCTCGCCGAGGCCGGGGCCCTCCTGGGCCGGGCGGCGGAGGCGTCCGGCGTGGCGCTCCCGGAGCGGCTCCGGTGGATCGAGGCTCCCGAGCCGGCGGCGCTCCGCACCGCCCACGCCGACCCCGCGCAGCAGCCCGTGGCCGACATGCTGGAGGCGCTGGTGGAGCGCCACGGCGCCCCGGGCCACGAGTGGGCCGTGCGCCGCTACGTCCTGGAGGCCCTCCCGGCGTGGGCCCGGGACGCCGCCCGGGTGGACGACATGGGCAACGTGTGGGTCGCGGTGGGGCCCGACCGGGACACCACGGTCTTCATGGCCCACATGGACGAGGTGGGCTACGAGGTCGAGTCCGTCGGGGCGGACGGCGTGGTCACCCTGGACCGCCTGGGGGGCGCCGTCTCCTCGGCGTGGGAGGGCCAGACCGCGCTCCTCCACTTCGATCCGGAAGGGGCGCCCAGCTCCCGCACCGGGGCCGGTGAGGACACGGGCGAGCGCTGGAAGCTCCGGGCCCTGCGCGCCACGGCGCCCGCCCCGCTCCGCGGTGTCTTCCTGACCCGGGCCGAGCCCGAGAGCCGCCATCCTCCGGAGCCGCTGCGGGCCTGGTTCGGCATGGACGGCGAGGAGCTCCGCGCCCGCGGCGTCCGACCCGGGATGGCCGTCACGAGCCACAAGGAGGGGCTCCGCCTGGGGCGCCATCGCTTCGTGGCCCGGGCCCTGGACGACCGCGCCGGGACCACGGCGCTGATCCGGGCCGTCAACGCCCTCGACCCCGAGCGGCTCCAGGGGAAGGTCATCTTCGCCTTCTCGGTCCACGAGGAGGGCGGGCTGATCGGCGCCGCCGCCATGGCCCGGCGCTTCGGCGCCACCGCCCGGCGCATCTACTCGGTGGACACCTTCGTCTCGTCGGACACGCCGCTAGAGTCCCCCCACTTCGCCTACGCGCCGCTGGGCGAAGGCCCGGTGCTCCGGGCCATCGAGAACTCCAGCGTGAGCCCCGACCGGGAGCGGGAGCGGGTGCGCCGGATCGCCCGGGCGGCGGGGATTCCGCTCCAGACGGGCCTGACCCAGGGGGGGACGGACGGGACGACCTTCACCTTCTACGGCGCCCCGAACCAGGGGCTCTCGTGGCCGGGTCGCTACAGCCACTCCCCCGGGGAGGTCCTCGACCTCCGGGACCTCGCGCGCCTCTCGGAGCTCATCGTGGCCGTGGCCACCGCCGGCCCGGGGGACCGCCCCGCCCGCTGAGGCCGGAGGGGACGGCTCAGCTCTCTCGGGAGGACGACCCCCGGGCCTCGAAACGGCGCGCCCCCGGCCCGCGCGGGCCGGGGGCGTTCGCCTCCGCTTCGCTACTTCTTCTTGCCGCCGTTCGTCCGGGCCACGCAGGAGGTGATGGCCCCCTTGTCGCGCCCGGAGATGAGGCCGTCCTTCTTCCACTGGTCGGCCATCTGGGTCACGGCGCTCACGAAGTCCCCGTGGTTCGCCGCGTCGGCCTTGGCCTGGGCGATCAGGTCGTTGAAGGTCGAGCCGTCGGCGAGGACCTGGTTGCCGACACCCGTGTCGCAGCCGTCGATGGAGACCGTGAGGCCCATGTCGGAGTTCGGGAAGGCGTCCTCGTCATCCAGCACGCCATCCCCGTCGGAGTCGATGGCGTCGGGTGTGAGCGGGTCCGTACCGTTGGCCACCTCGTCGCCGTCGCTGATCCCGTCCCCGTCGCTGTCGGGGTTGTTCGGATCCGTCCCGTGCAGCTTCTCCTCGGGGTTCGTCAGACCGTCGCCGTCGTCGTCGGCGAAGACGGTGCCCTCGTTCGTCTCCAGCTTGAACATGCCGCCGGCCTGGCCGCCGCCGTCGAAGACGAGGAACTCGAGCTGGTGCGTCCCGGACAGGGTCACGGGATAGGTCTGGACGGACAGGTCGGTGTCCTGGAAGCCCACGAGGACCGGATCGTTCCCGTTCTCGTCGGCCAGGTAGATCCAGGAGCAGTTGTCGGCCAGGAGGTTGAGCACGAAGTCTCCGCTCCCGCTCACCTCGGTCCGGTACCGGCTCCAGTTGTGGCGGTGCCCGTCCACGTGGGGTCCACCGTACTGGGTCGTCAGGTTGTAGCTCTCGTAGGTCGGCCAGGCGTTGATCCAGTCGGCCGTGAACTGCGCCAAGTGGTTGCGGAAGTACGCCCCGTTGTCCACGAAGGCGCCGTGGGGGTTCTCCCACCGGGGGTCGTCGAGGCCCACCGCCGGCGTGGGCGTGCACACGGAGGTTCCCCAATTGAAGTCCACGGCCACCGGGATGGCGTTCCACGCGGTCACGTGGCTCCCGCTGGTGAAGACCTGGGTGTGGCTGCTGAACCCCGTCTGCAGCTGGAACTCCGGCGTGGGGTCCGTGGGCGTGTCGCCGCAGGCCGTGAACAGGCCGAGGGCGAGGAGGGCGAGCAGACGCTTCTTCATTGGGAGGCTCCTGGGTCACCGACGACCCACCGGGGGGGCATGGACAGCGCTCGGCCCGGCGTTCGGCCGGATCCCGAGATCGCCGTCAAACGTGCAGGCGTCGGTCGCCACCCGATACAGAACTTCCGTGCATTCCGGATAGAACTTCCGTACGACCGGGCCCCGGGCGTCCCCCCTGGCATCGCCCCCGGAGGCCGCGCATCATGGGTGCTCCTCGATCCGTCCGCCCCACCTCCGGAGCCCTTCGTGCCGCAGCTTCGTCCCCGCCCCCGCCGGGCGCGCCGCCTGGCCCCCCTCGCCGCCGCCCTGGCCCTCGCCGCCTGCGCGGGCAGCCCCCTCTCCGCCCAGACCCCCCGCCTCGCCGAGCTCCACCCGGGCAACGACTGGGTGGACGCGGTGGTCGCCGCCCGTGCCGCCGTGCGGGCCGTCATGGAGGACGCGAACGTTCCCGGCGCGTCGGTGGCCGTGGGCGTGGGCGACGAGGTCGTGTGGGCCCAGGGCTTCGGGTGGGCCGACCTCGAGCAGGGGGTGCCCGTCACCACGCTCACCAAGTTCCGGGTGGGCAGCGTGTCGAAGACCATGACCGCCACCGGCCTCGGGCTCCTCCTGGAGGAGGGGGCGCTGGACCTGGACGCCCCGGTCCAGGCCTACGTGCCCGACTTCCCCGAGAAGCGGTGGCCGGTCACCACCCGGCAGCTCGGCGGCCACACGGCGGGCGTCCGCCATTACAGGGGGGACGAGATGATGTCCGCGGAGCGCTTCCCGACCGTGGAGTCGGGGCTGGCCATCTTCGCGGACGACCCGCTCCTCTTCGAGCCCGAGACGGACTACTCCTACTCGAGCTACGGGTGGAACCTGCTGAGCGCGGTCATGGAGACCGCGGCCGGCCGGCCCTTCCTCGAGTTCATGCGGGACGAGGTCTTCGAGCCGCTCCAGCTCCGCCACACCGTGGCCGAGCACATGGACTCCATCATCCCGTGGCGCGTGGAGTACTACGAGCAGGGCGAGGACGGCTCGCTGGTGAACGCCCCCTACGTGGACAACAGCTACAAGTGGGCGGGCGGCGGCTTCCTCTCCACGCCCGAGGACCTGGTGCGCTTCGGCCAGGCCCACCTGGCCCCCGGCTTCCTGTCCGCCGAGACGCTGGCCACGCTCCAGACGCCCCAGAGGCTCCGGAACGGCGAGTCCACGGGCTACGGCATCGGCTGGCGCGCCTACCCCCAGGACGACGGCGACCAGGCGCTGGGCCACTCCGGCGGCTCGGTGGGCGGGACGACGCTGCTCCTCCTCGTACCGGAGCACGATCTCGTGGTGGCGGGCGTGGTGAACATCTCGGGTCCCGCGGGCCGCATCGTGAGCCAGGTCGCGGAGATCTTCGAGGAGTACCTGGAGGCGGGCCGGTAGGCCCCGGCGCGCGATGACCGACGGCCCCCCGTCCGGCGCGACCCCGGCCAGCCAGGAGCTCCGCGACCTGCGGGAGCACCTGACGCGCTACCGCGCCACCACCCTCCAGGTCTTCGACCTGGTGGACGAGGAGGCGATGGCCTGGAGGCCCGGCCCCGACCAGTACTCCCTGGGCCAGCAGCTCCTCCACATCGCCCAGGCCGAAGACCGGTTCGTGCACGGCCTCTTCCGGGGCGACTGGGGGCTGGAGCGGGTCCGATTTCCAGACCCCCTCCCCTCGGCCGCCGGCATCGAGCGGTACATGTGCGGCGTCCGGGTCGATCTGCTCTCGGAGCTCGACACCCTCGCTCCGGGCCGGATGGACGACGTCGTGGAGGTCCCGGAGGGGCCTCCCCTGACCCTCCGATCCTGGCTCTGGTTCGTCCTGGAGCACGAGCTCCACCACCGCGGGCAGATCTGGGCCTACCTGCGGGGGATGGGAAAGACGCCGCCGTTCTACGCCATGCCGCTCCCCCTGGGCGAGCGCCCCGACGTGGCGGCGCGGGCCGCGCTGGGAGGGTTCTAGCCCCTACCGGCCCAGCGGCAGCGAGACCCCCAGCCGCACCGCGTTGAAGTTCCCCGACGAGTACTCCCGCGTCCGGTCCTCCAGCACGACCTCGCCGTCCTCCACCCGGCGCAGGATCCGGTCCTCCGCGACCTCCGTGAACCAGCGCTCGAAGCCGAAGATGACCCGCGCGCCCGTCGCCGGTCCCATGAGCGCCTCGCCGCCCAGGGCCAGCACCCCGGTCCTGTCGAGGCCGTCCCGGAGCCCGGCCCGCCCGACCGCCCGGACGCTCAGGGCGCCGTCCAGGAGGGTGGGACCCAGGAGCACGGAGATCATGGGCGCCCACACCGACGGCCCCTCGGACACGTACTCCTGCTCCGTGTAGGGCTCCGGCGGCGGGAGGAGGGAGAAGGCGCAGCCCCCGATCCCGATGTCGCGCATGTACCCCAGGCCCACCGACGCGGCCGCCCACGGCGTGAGGGTCCGGGCGACCGAGGCGAACGCGCCGAGGCTCCCGCCGCCGCTGCATTCGGGGAAGAAGTACTCGCCGGGGAGCCCGCTTCCCGCCATCCCACCGACGGACACCCGCCAGGCGGACGGGCCCGGAGCGAGCTCCTGGCCCTCGGTCCCACCGGCCGTCCCCACGAGGAGGGCCAGGGCCAGGAGAAGCGGGCAGCGGGCGGGCGGTGGTAGGAAGCGTGGGACGGACATCGGCCTGGATCTCGGGAGGGGGACGGGGGACCGTAGACGCCGGCCGCCCGTCGGCGCAATGCCCCTCGGCTGCCCCCTTGCCAGCCGGTTCCGGAGGATATTAGTTAGGCATATGCCTAACCATCGTCCCGAGCTGGACCGGGTGCTGCGCGCCCTCGCCAACCCGACGCGCCGAGCGGTGCTCGAGTCGTTGCGTGCCGGTCCGCGCCCCGTGAGCGACCTCGCCGCGCCCCACGACATGGCCCTGCCGTCCTTCCTCCAGCACCTCTCGGTCATGGAGGAGGCGGGGCTCGTCCGGAGCCGGAAGGTCGGACGGACCCGCGTGGTGGCCGCCCGGCGCCAGCCCATGCTGGAGCTGGAGGCCTGGCTGGACGCCCAGCGGGTGGCGTGGGGGCACCGGCTGGACCAGCTCGACGAATTCCTCACCCAGGAGAAGCCCTGATGCGCGCCGATTCCATCGATCCGGAGCTCGACCTCGTGCTCGAGCGGACCGTCCCCGTCCCGCCCCGGGCCGTCTGGGACGCCTGGACCATCCCCGAGCAGCTCGTGCAGTGGTTCACCCCGCGCCCCTGGACCACCACGGCGTGCGACATCGACCTCCGTCCGGGCGGGATCTTCCGCACGGTCATGCGCTCCCCGGAAGGCGAGGAGAGCGACAACACCGGGTGCTACCTGGTGGTGGTGCCCGAGCGGCTGCTGGTCTTCACCGACGCGCTGGGCCCCGGCTTCCGCCCCAGGCCGACGCCCTTCATGACCGCCGAGATCCACATCGAGCCCGCCGGGGAGGGCACCCGCTACCGGGCCATCGCGCGCCACGCCGACGCCGACGCCCGGGCGCAGCACGAGGAGATGGGCTTCCACGAGGGCTGGGGCACGGCCCTCGACCAGCTCGTGGAGGTGGCCCGGGAGCGCTCCGGGAGCTGACGCGGAGACATCCGTCCGGGGGCCCGGACGTGGCCCCGGACGGATGCACGTCTCACCCCCGCCCGCCCACCGCCCGCTCCACGGCCTCGCGGAGCTCCTCCAGGGTGAAGGGCTTGGTCAGCACCGCCGGATCGCCGTCCTGGGTCCGCCCCCGCAGGACCTCCCGGCTGTACCCGGAGGTGAAGAGGGTGGGCAGGCCGGGGAACCGCTCCAGGGCGCGGTCGCGCACGGCGGGGCCGTCGGCTCCGGGGAGGACCACGTCGGTGAGCAGGAGATCCGGCCGCTCCAGCTCCGGCAGGACGTCGAAGAAGTCCTCGGCGGAGGCGAACGTGTCCGTGTCGACCCCCATCTTCGCCAGGGCGCGGGCCAGGAGCGAGCGGACCGCGTCGTCGTCTTCCACCACCACGATCCTCCGGAGCCCCGCGGCCCCGGATGGCGCGGGCTCGGCGGCCGGTACCGGGGCGCTTCCGTCCGCCGCCGGAAGGACCATGCGGACCTCGAAGCCCCCGTCCGCGGCCGTCCCCGCCTCGATCTCGCCCCCCATCTGGCGGATGGCGCCGTGCACGCTGGGCAGCCCGAGCCCGGTCCCGCGCCCGTGGCCCTTCGTGGTGAAGAAGGGCTCGAAGACCCTGGGGAGCAGCTCCTGGTCGATGCCGGGGCCCGTGTCCCACACCCGCAGCTCGATGGCGGGCGCACCGTCCTCCCCCAGGGAGGCCGCACGGGTGCGGACGTGGATCGTGCCCCCGTCCTCCATCACGTCCTGGGCGTTCACCGAGAGGTTCACGAGGATCTGCTGGAGCTGGGACCGGTCCGCCTCCACCGGTGGGAGCCCGGGCTCGAGGTCGAGCGCCATGCGGATGTTCTCCCGGAGCAGCCGGCCGTAGGTGTCGCGGAACTCCCGTACGGCCTCGTTCACGTCCAGCGTCTCGAGATGGAGCGTCTGGCGCCGCCCGAACGCGAGGAGCTGGGCGACCAGCCCCCGAGCCCGCTCCGTGGAGCGCAGCACCTGGCCGAGCCACTCCCGGGAAGGGGTGTCCGGGCCGGCCTCCTCCAGGGCCATCCGGGCGTACCCGAAGACCGGAGTGAGCATGTTGTTCAGGTCGTGGGCCACCCCGGCGGCCAGACGCCCCACGCTCTCGAGCTTTGAGGACTGGAGCACCCGCTCCTCCAGCTCCTTCCGATCCGTGACGTCCTGGGCCACCTGGAGGAGGTGGGGGGTCCCGGAGCGGTCCTCGAACCGGGACACGAGGACGTCCAGCCACCGGCCGGGCACGTGGCGCGGCCGAAGCTCGACGCGCACCGGCCCGCCCCCGGGTCCGCGGGCCTTCGCGAGACCCTCCCGCTCCTTCTCCCGATCGTCGGGATGCGTGAAGTCGTTCAGACGACGCCCGTCCAGATCCCCCGGCGCCCGATCCAGGAGCTCCGCGTAGCGCCGGTTGATGAGGAGGACCCGTCCCCGTTCGTCCAGGAGGGCGATGCCGGTCGCCGACTGCTCGAAGGTGGCCCGGAACCGGTCCTCGGAGCGCTCCATGGCCGCCTGGCTCACCTCCCGGGCCTGGACGACCGCGGCCACCATGTGCCGCAGGTTCCGACCCGCCTCGGAAAGCTCGGTCACGCCGGCCTCCACCAGCCCCGAGAAGGCTCGTTCCGGAGGATCACGACCGGCCTCGACCTCCTGGGTCACCGAGGCGATGGCGTGGAGGGGCGCCGCGACCTGCCGGGCCATGATCCACGACGTCAGCACGACCAGCACCTCCGCCAGCAGGAGCAGCAGGCCGATGCGCAGCGCCACGGGGCGCATCTCCGCGTAGAGCTCGTAGATGGGCTGCTCCTGCATGACCCGGACGTCGTACAGCGGAAGCGGAGCGGTGGAGGCCCGGTGGACGTTGCCCTCCAGCGTGTCCAGCCGGGTCCGCAGCACCTCGGGCTCGAAGGAGAAGACCCGTCCCCGGTCCGGCGCCTCCGCCACGATGGGGCTCAGGTCGGTCCCGGGAGGCCGCCCGTCGGCCCCGGTCCACACGACGCGCCCACCCCGGTCCAGGACGGTGGTCCAGGCCGCGTCGGCCCCCAGGTCCCCCTGGAGCTCCGCCCCCACGGCGTCGACGTCCAGCGCGCCGTACACGATGCCGTCGAAGCCCCCCTCGGCGCCCAGGACGGGCACCGCCAGGATGAGGATGGGCTCGACCTCCCGGCTCCGGATGCCCAGGCTCCCCAGGATCAGCGAGGAGATCGCGGGCTCGAGGTCGGCCCGGGCGCCGAGGAAGTAGTCCCGCGTGGCCACGTTGAAGCGGGGGATGGAATCCCCGGCCGCGTCCACCTCCGGCAGGTTGAGCCGGACCGTCCCCTCGCGGTCGACGACCGCGACGTTGATGAACTGGGGGCGGACCGCGTGGAAGGAGGCCACCGCGGGTCGGAGGGTGGCCGACCCCGCCTCCGGCCCCGCCACCGAGACCTGGACCCCGAGCCGCTGGAGGTCCTCGGCGTTCCGCGAGAGCACGTCGAGGACGGCCTCCCCCGCCACCTGGCGGACGCGCACGAGCTCCGCGTCGGCGGCGCGCACCGATCGGTCGAACGCGGTGCGTGCCAGGAGGAGCCCGCTGAGGACCGCCAGGGCCATGAAGCCGAGCGCGAACCGACCGAAGAGGACGGGACGGAGTCGGGCTCGGGAGGGGGGGGCCGGCAGCAGCCGGGCGGTCAGCGGGAGCGCCAGGAGGAGCTCCGCCACCAGCGCGTTGAGGGTGCCGTTGAGGAGCTGCTTCAGCCAGAGGATGCCCACGTAGTCCGAGGGGATCTCGGCCCACCACCCGTAGAGCACCAGGTCCAGCGGCCCGCCCAGGAGGACCCAGAAGATGGGCACCGCCAGCACCAGGCTGCGCCAGCGTCCGGCGAACCAGGCCACGAAGGCCCACTCCACGAGATACACCGTGGTGGCCCAGCCCACGGCGTCCATCTGGAGAAAGTACCCCGTCAGCGTCAGGGCTCCGGTGAGGAGCCCGGGCCCGGGCCCCAGGCGGACGAAGGCCACCAGCGCGAAGACCCCGCCGAAGATGAAGCGGGGCGTCTCCCCGGTGAGGATGTTCGGGATCCACAACGCGTTCATGCCCCAGCCCAGGAGGCCCAGGACGACGGCGTAGAGCCAGCGGCGACGCGGCGAGAGGCCGGCTTCTGGAGGACGGGCCATCGTGGGGGCAGGGCGGCGAGTGGAGGTCGTGTCGGCCGGGTGGTTCAGGGTAGCACGGGGGGACCCGCCCGGGCCATGGGGCGTGGAGGATCCCGGCCCGGTCCCGCGCCCCGTTCGAGCCCGGCGCTCCGGGGACTACTGGACGACCTCTCCCACCCGCGAACGGCCGTCCCGGGCGGCACCCTCCCCGCCCAGCGGAGGACCCGGTAGCCTTCCGGTGCCCCAGGGGCTCCTACCAGCCGGGCTCCACGCGTGCACCGGGCGCCACGGCCTGGACGGCTTCGAGCCGGGCGTCCGCGGCCTCCGAGGTGTACGGCCCCAGGATGACCAGCGTCCGGCCCGGCTGGAGCGCCGGAAGCTCGTCCGAGGCCACCACCCAGGGGATGAGGTCCAGGCTCCACGCCTGCCTCTGCACCTCGGCGAGATCGGGGTGGGGCGACTCCTCGACGGAAGCGGCGGCCGACCCGCCCCCCACGGCCTCGACGTGCAACCCGTCCACCTCGGCGAGGATGACGACCCAGTCACCCTCCCGGGTGGCGACCACGTCCTCGAACCGGGGGTCGCTCGGCCTCCGGGCGGCGCCGGCCCCGTCCGCGGGAGTCGGCCCCTGGGCCTCGGGCCGGGGTGAGGCCGGCGAGGCGGCGCCGAGGGTGTCGCCGCCGAGGGTCACGGACGCGGGAGCACCGGCCACCTCGTCGCCGTTGGGGGCCCGGGCGGACGGATCCGCGGACGAGGTGTCGTCGGCGTCTCCGCACCCCGACAGGGCGAAGAAGAAGATCGAAAGGGCGGTCGCGTACGGTTGCATGGAAGCCTCCGGACGGAGGGGCTGGGTGGTCGTGACACCCCTCTTATGGCAAGAGGCGGGCCGTTCCGGGGACATCCCCGGAACGGCCCGCCCCACAACGCGAAACGGCCCGCCCACCTCTCGGTGGACGGGCCGTCCGCTGCTTGGCGCGGTGCGGGTTGCCGACGCCTTCGGTGTCGGCAACCCGCGCCGGATAAGCGGCGCGCGCTAGCGCGTGTCGCTTATCAGTACATCCCGCCCATGCCGCCGGGACCACCGGGCATGCCGCCGCCCGCCGGCTCGTCCTCCGGGATCTCCACGACCACGGCTTCCGTGGTGAGGAGCAGACCCGCGATGGAGGCCGCGTTCTGGAGCGCGGAGCGCACCACCTTGGTCGGGTCGATGACGCCGGCCTCGACCAGGTCCTCGTAGGTCTCGGTCTGCGCGTTGTACCCGAAGTTCACGCTGTCGGAGTTGCGGACCTTGTCGACCACGATGGAGCCCTCGACCCCGGCGTTGCTGGCGATCTGCCGGATGGGGTGCTCCAGGGCGCGCTGGAGGATCTGGACGCCGATCTGCTCGTCCTCCCGCTCCAGGGTGAGGGAGTCCAGCGCCTTCTGGGCGCGGAGCAGCGCCACGCCACCGCCGGGCACGATGCCCTCCTCGACGGCCGCGCGGGTCGCGTGGAGCGCATCGTCGACGCGGGCCTTCTTCGCCTTCCTCTCGGTCTCGGTCGCGGCGCCGACGTTGATGACGGCCACGCCACCGGCGAGCTTCGCGAGCCGCTCCTGGAGCTTCTCCCGATCGTAGTCGGAGGAGCTCTTCTCGATGGCGACGCGGATCTCCTCGATCCGGCCCTTGATCTTGTCGCCCTCGCCGGCCCCGTCGATGACCGTGGTGTTGTCCTTGTCGATCACGACGCGCTTGGCGGTCCCGAGGTCGCTGAGAACGGCGTTCTCGAGCTTGAAGCCGACCTCCTCCGAGATCACCTGGCCACCCGTGAGGATGGCGATGTCCTGGAGCATCTGCTTCCGGCGGTCACCGAAGCCGGGCGCCTTGACGGCGGCGACCTTCAGCGTGCCGCGGAGCTTGTTCACCACCAGCGTGGCGAGCGCCTCGCCCTCGATGTCCTCGGCGATGATCAGGAGCGGCTTGCCCTGCTGCGCGACCTTCTCCAGCACGGGCAGCAGGTCCTTCATGTTGCTGATCTTCTTGTCGTGGATGAGGATCATGGGATCCTCGAGCACGGCTTCCATCCGCTCCGGGTCCGTCACCATGTAGGGCGACAGGTACCCGCGATCGAACTGCATGCCCTCGACGGTCTCCAGGGTGGTCTCGAGGCCGCGGGCCTCCTCCACCGTGATGACGCCGTCCTTCCCGACCTTCTCCATCGCGTCGGCGATGAGCTCGCCGATCTCGGAGTTGTTGTTGGCCGAGATGGCACCGACCTGGGCGATGGCCTTCTTGCCCTCGGTCTCGGTGGAGAGCCCGCGCAGCTCCTCCACCACGTGCTCCACGGCCTTGTCGATGCCGCGGCGGATGCCCATGGGGTTCGTGCCGGCGGTGACGTTCTTCAGGCCTTCGCCGAAGATCGCCTGCGCGAGCACCGTCGCGGTGGTGGTACCGTCACCGGCGACGTCGGAGGTCTTGGTGGCGACCTCCTTGACCATCTGGGCGCCCATGTTCTCAACGGGGTCCTCCAGCTCGATCTCCTTCGCCACCGAGACACCATCCTTGGTGACGGTGGGGGATCCGAACTTCCGATCCAGCACCACGTTCCGGCCCTTCGGCCCGAGCGTGACCTTCACGGCCTTCGCAAGCTTGTCGACGCCGGTCTGGAGGCGCGCACGCGCCTCGACGTCGAATCCGAGCTCCTTGGCTGCCATGATTCGTAACTCCTATGTCGAGTTGCGTTGGTTACTTGATGATCGCGAGGACGTCGGTCTCGCGGAGGATGAGGTACTCCTCACCGTCCAGCGTCACGTCCGTGCCCGCGTACTTCCCGTAGAGGACCTTGTCGCCGACCTTCACGTCGAGCTCGACCCGGGTCCCCTCGTCGGAGAGCTTCCCCGGACCCACGGCGACGATCTCGCCCTGGGACGGCTTTTCCTTCGCGGTGTCGGGGATGTAGAGACCGCCGCGCATCTGCTCGGCTTCCTCCAGCGCCTTCACCACGACGCGATCCGCCAGGGGCTGGATCTTGGTAGCTGCCTTGGTTCCCATCAGGCCTTCCTCCTGTTGAAAAAGGCTGAAGTTGAATGCATTCGGTCGTGTTAGCACTCCAGTCAGTCGAGTGCTAACAACGCCCTCTAATGTGGCGTTTCGACGTGCGATGTCAAGGAGGGGGGCCCGCCGGACGGCGGAAGGGGCCGGCCGCGCCTAAGTGCTTGCGCGCCAGCTATTTACCGGACTTCGTGGACCCGTGGGGAGGGGTCAGTCTCCGGCGGAACCGGTGAGCGCTTCCATGCGGGCGACGCCGTCGAGGCCCACGATGGCGTGGACCACCTCGTCGGCGAGCTCCGGATCGAACCAGTGGCCCAGCTCGGCCAGCTCCCGGAAGGAGGCGCGCGCCTCGGCGTAGGCCCGCTCGAGGACGGCGCGCGCGGACACGCGGAACCGCGCCTCCACCACCCCGTCCCCGGGCTCGGTGCCGCTCTCCCGCAGCTCCGCCAGCGCCTGGCGCTCCTCCGGGGTGCCGTGGTGGTGCACCTGGGCGGTGAGGAGGTTGTGGGTGCGGCGGCCCAGGTCGAACTCGAAGTCCGTCAGGTCGTCCACGATCTGGAAGGCGGTGCCCAGGCGGGCCACCGCGGGCTCGGCCCGCTCCACCAGCTCGGCGATGGGGCCTTCCTCGAGGACCCGGGGGGCCACGAAGGCCAGCGCGAAGAGCGCCCCGCCCCGTACCCGGTGCACCGCCTCGACCATCTCCTCGGGCGTGGGGATCTCGTCCACCCCGCCCTCCTCGGACCCTTCCAGCGCCCCGATGGAGGCCATGCGGTCCAGGAGCCCCCGGAGGATGGCGTCCCGCTGGGCGCCGTCCACCACGTGGCCGTGCTGGGCCCGGTCCAGGGTGCGCCGCACCAGCCGCTCGAAGCACATGAGCTGGAGGATGCTGCGGAATCGGGAGCCGGCCACGGGCTTCAGCGGCAGGAGGCTCTTGTCCTGGTCGTCGAAGAGGTTGTCCGCGGCGGTGATGGTCCCCTTCACGCAGAAATCCAGCTCGGTGTAGAGCCGGAGATGGTCGTCGGAGACCCCCAGCGAGCCCAGGATCGAGCGGAAGAGGATGAGGAAGAAGTACTCCTGGAGGAACTCCAGCCCCCGGGGCGTCGCGGCCTCGTCTGCACCGGGCACGGGACGGGGCTCCGAGAGGAACTCCTCTCCCAGGACCTGACGCAGGTCCGCCTGGAGGGTGCGCACCGCCTCCGCCTGGGCCTCCATGTCCGGGGCCATGCGATCCCACACGCCGTGGTCACGGAGGAGCTGCACCGCGGCTGCGGAGCGGAAGACCGGGGAAAGCGTCATGATCCTGCTCGGGTGTGGGGTTCGGGTCCGGGGCGCATCAATCTAGCCCATCGGCGCGGGGTCGGGACACCCTCGGCCTCACCCGTCGGAGCCGGCGCCGGCGCTCGCCAGATGGCGCCCCGCCAGGGCGAGGCCGAACAGGGTCAGGTAGGGCTCGATCCGGTCCACCGTGGCGAGGTGCGGTCCCAGCACCTCGGCGAACCCCCCGGTGGCCACCACCAGGGCGTCGGGCCGGGCCCACTCCTCCTTGATGCGGCGGACCACCCCGTCCACGCCCTCCACGGCGCTCCAGAAGACGCCGCTCTGGATGCACGTCTCGGTGCGCCGGCCGATCACGGTGGGGGGAGGCTGGAGCTCGACCCGGGGGAGCTTGGCGGTGTGGCCGCTGAGCCAGTCCAGCCCCGCCGGCAGCCCCGGGGAGATCACCCCGCCCAGGAAGACCCCGTCGGCGGTGATGCAATCGAAGGTCGTGGCCGTGCCCAGGTCGACGGCGATGGTGTCCCGGCCATAGAGCTCGCGGGCGGCGAGCGTGTTCACGATCCGGTCGGCCCCCACCGTCATGGGCTCGTCCACGTCCAGCGTGATGGGAAGCTCCGAGGTGGGCCCGACGGTGAGGACCTGCCCCCCGACCAGGCGCGCCAGCGTGCCCGTCCAGATGGCCGTGGTGGACGGGACCACCGAGGCCACCACCCCGCGCTCGATGCGCTCCATGGGCACCTCGGAGCCCTGGAGCATGGCCCGGATGAGCGCCGTCATCTCGTCCACGGTGCGGGGCACCACGGAGCTCACCCTCCAGTGGTCCACCATGGTGCTGTCCCCGTCCACCAGCCCCACCACCGTCTCGGTGTTGCCCACGTCCACCACGAGCTGCATCGCTGCCTCCGTTCGGGGGGCGCCGCCGGGGCGCCCCGGATCAGGTCTCGTCGGCCGGCCGCACGCTGCCGGCCACCACGCCCACCACCTCGCCGTCGTCGCGCTCCACCCGGAGCGCCCCACGCTCGTCCACGCCCCGGGCCGTGCCCTCCCCGGCGGCGCTCACGACCCGGCGGCCGGCCAGGACGTCCCGGCGGGCCAGCTCCTCCCGCTCGGGGGCGGTGAGCCGGTCCATGCCCGCGCTCCGGTCCTCGAGGCCGCGGAGGCGTGCCAGGAGCTCCGTGGCCAGGCGGCCCCGGTCCACGCTCCGGCCGGCCATCTCCTCCACGGAGGTGGCCACGCCGGCCAGCTCCGGTGGGAACCCCTCCTCGGGGGTCCGGGCGTTGATGCCCACCCCGACCAGGACGAGGCGCCCGCCCCCCTCGCAGAGGATCCCCCCGAGCTTTCCCGCCCGGGGCGAGGCCGTGGCGGCCACCAGGTCGTTGGGCCACTTGATGCCCACCTCCACGCCCGCGGCCTCCTCCAGGGCGCCGGCGGCGGCCAGCCCCACCAGGAGCGGGAGGCAGGGCGCGGGGGCCGGCTCCACCGGCACGAGGGTCGAGAGCCAGAGCCCCGCGCCGGGAGGCGAGTGCCAGACGTCGCCGCTGCGCCCCCGCCCCCGGGTCTGCTCCTCGGCCAGGACCACCGTCCACGGCTCCGCCCCTCCGGCGGCCAGCACCCGGAGGCGGTCGCTGGTGGAGCCCACGGATTCGTGCACCTCCAGCTCCGGCACGCCCCACCGGGCACGCCAGCTCGACACGGCCGCGCCCTCCCACCGGTCCATGAGCGAGGGCTTCGGAGGGTTCTTCACGATCCCGCGTCCTCGATGCGCAGCGAGAGGTCCGCCACGGGAGCCGAGTGGGTGAGCGCGCCGGCGCTGACCAGGTCCACGCCCGTGGCCGCCACGTCCCGAACGGTGTCCAGGCCCACGTTCCCGGACGCCTCCAGGAGCGGGCGGGGCCCGTCGTGGGCGTCGGCGCGGGCCACGGCGTCCCGCATGGCCTCCAGGGACATGTTGTCCAGGAGGATGCGGTCCACGCCCACGGCGAGCACGGCGTCCAGCTCCTCCCGCGTCCGGACCTCCACCTCGATCTCCACGGACCGTCCGCCGGCCTCCACCCGACGGGTCCGGGCTTCCACCGCGGCCCGGGCGGCGTCGGCCACCCCGCTTCCCGCGTCGGCGTGGTTGTCCTTCACCAGCACCATGTCCCAGAGGCCCATGCGGTGGTTCGTCCCCCCGCCGGCGCGCACCGCGGCCTTCTCCAGGACCCGCCACCCCGGCGTCGTCTTCCGGGTGTCCACCACCCGCGCCCCGGTCCCCTCCACCGCGTCCACGAAGCGGCGGGTCATCGTGGCCACTCCGCTCAGGCGGCCCAGGAAGTTGAGGGCCGTGCGCTCGCCGGTGAGCACGCTCCGCGTCGGCCCCGCCAGGCGCAGGACCACGTCGCCGGGCTCCACCGCCGTGCCGTCGTCGGCCACGACCTCCACCCGGACATCCGGATCCACCGCGCCCATGACGGCCCGGAAGGGCCCCGTCCCCGCCACCACCAGCGGCTCCTTGGCGACCACCACGGCCCGGCATCGCCGGTGGGCGGCGACGGTCCAGAGCGAGGTCAGGTCGCCGTCCGGGCCCAGGTCCTCGTCCAGCGCACGGCGCACCAGGACGTCCAGGTCCGCCGCGTCGGCCGCTCCGGGGCGGCGCGGGTCGTCGCTCATGCCATCTGGAGCCAGAGGAGGTAGAGAGCGCCCACGGCCCAGCAGTAGGGCGCGAAGAAGTGGAAGGAGCGCCTGGCCAGCATGGCCACGAACGTACGGATCGCCAGGACGCCCGTCACCGCCGCCGCGATCCCGCCCACGAGGAGGGGGAGGGCGCCCGCTCCGGTGGTGTGCGCCATGTCCGGGATCTGGAGGACCGCCGCGCCGGCGATGGCGGGCACGGCCATGAGGAAGGAGAAGGCCGCCGCCTCCTCGGGGTCCACCTTCAGCCAGAGCGCCGTGATGGTGGTCGAGCCCGAGCGGGAGATCCCGGGAATCAGGGCGAAGGCCTGGGCGATCCCGACCAGGATGGACCCGCCGGCGGAGGGCTCGGGACGGTCGGCCCGCTCCAGCGCCCAGCGGGACGTCCACAGGATGGCGCCCGTGACCAGGAGCGCCACGCCGGGCACCACCGGATCGTCGAAGAGCGCCTCGATCTCGTCCTTCCAGAGGAGCCCCACCGCCGCGGCGGGGATCGTGGCGAGGATCAGCAGCCCCGTGTAACGGAGCGCTCCGCCATCGCCGGAGACCACGCCCCGGATCAGCTTCCCCACCCGACCGCGGTAGACCAGGAGGATGGAGACCAGGGTGGCCAGGTGGACGACCACCTCGAACACCACGCCCGGAAGGTCGATGCCCAGGAGCGCCTGGGCGATGACCAGGTGACCCGAGCTGGAGACGGGCAGGAACTCGGTGGCCCCCTGCACCACCCCGAGGATCAGCGCTTCCCAGAGGCTCACGAGACCACCCCGGCGCCCGCGGCGATCACGCTCTCGTAGAAGGCCTCGTAGCGGGGGACCACGGCGTCGGCGCTGAAGCGCTCCACGGCGCGGGCGCGACCGGCCTCGGCCACGCGGGCGTGGACCGCCTCGTCGGACAGGATCCGGACGGCGGAGGCGGCCATGCCGTCGACGTCGCCGACGTCGTGGAGGAAGCCGCTCTCCCCGTCCTCCACCACCTCCGGGAGGCCACCGGCGCGGGACGCCACGACGGGCGCGCCGCTGGCCATCGCCTCCAGGGCCGCCAGCCCGAAGGACTCGTTCTCCGACGGCAGGAGGAAGACGTCGGCGCAGGCCAGGAGCTCGTCCACCGAGGCGTGCTTGCCCAGGAAGAGGACCCGGTCGGCCAGCCCCAGGCGCTCGGCGAGCTCCGCGGCCACGGGGCGCTCGGGGCCGTCCCCGACCATGACCAGACGGGCCGGCACCTCGTCCACCACCTTCCCGAAGATCCGGATCACGTCCTCGACGCGCTTCACGCCGCGGAAGTTGGACACGTGCATGACGATCTTCTCCCCGCCGGGGGCCAGAGCCGAGCGGTGGCACGGCTCCTTGCCGGGCCGCCAGACCTCGGTGTCGATGAAGTTGGGGATCACCTCGACGCGCTCCTCGGGCACCCCGAAGCCCCCGACCGTCTCCTCCTTCAGGTACGCCGACACCGCCGTGATCCCCTGGGACTTGAGGATGCTGAAGCGGGTGATGGCGTGGAAGGACGGATGGAGCCCGGTCAGGGTGATGTCCGTGCCGTGGAGGGTCGTGACGATGGGCAGATCCCGCTCCCCGGAGAGCATCTCGCGTGCCACCCAGGCCGAGGTGGCGTGGGGGATGGCGTAGTGGACGTGCATGAGGTCCAGCTTCTCCCGCCGCGCCACGTCGTGCATGCTCACGGCCAGCGCCAGCGAGTACGGCGGGTGCTCGAAGAGGGGATAGTCCTCCATCTCCACCTCGTGGAAGAAGACCCGCTCCCGGAAGCTCCCCAGCCGGAAGGGCTGGTCGTAGGACACGAAGTGCACGTGGTGGCCCCGCTCCGCGAGCTTGATGCCGAGCTCGGTGGCCACGGCCCCCGACCCGCCGTAGGTGGGGTAGCAGGTGATTCCGATCTTCACGTCCTCGCCTCCCAGGCGTCCAGCGTGGCCCGAACCTGCTCCTCCAGCGGCAGGCGCGCGTCGATGCGCACCGCCTCCTCCGGAAGCTGGTGTCGGAACCATGTGAGTTGGCGCCGGGCGTACCGGCGCGTGTTGGCCTGGATCTCCTCCACCGCGTCCTCGAGCGTCCGCTCGCCGCGGAGGTGGGCCAGGACCTCGCGATACCCCGTACCCGTCATGCCGGGATCCGACTCGCCGTACCCGGCGTCCACCAGCGCCCGGACCTCCTGGACCAGGCCCCGCCGCACCATCCCCTCGGCCCGGTCCTCGATGCGGCGGTCCAGCTCGTCCCGGGAGAGGTCCAGGACCACCACCACCCCGGGCACCGGCTCCCCGTCCATGGGGGCCTCCCGGTGCCACCACGAGAGGGGCCGCCCCGAGAGGAGCGTCACCTCCAGGGTGCGGCTCATGCGCTGGGGCCCGCCCTCCACCGCCACCTCGGCCCGCTCCGGGTCCAGGCGGCGCACCCACCGCTCGAGCTCGGCGCGGGGCCGCCGCTCGAGCCACGCCCGCAGGCGCTCGGTGCGCGCGTCGTCCATCTCGGGCTCGGCGAAGATGGGTCGGAGCACCGACCGGAGGTAGAAGCCGGTCCCCCCCACCAGGAGCGGCACCCGGCCCCGGGCCCGGATCTCCCGGATCCAGCGTCGGGCGTCCCGGGCGAATCGCCCGGCGGAGTACCGCTCGTCCGGGTCCACCACGTCGAGCCCGTGGTGGGGCACCCGGCCGCGGTCGGCGTCGGACACCTTGTCCGTGCCGATGTCCATGCCCCGGTAGACCTGGCGCGAGTCCATGGAGACGATCTCCCCGTCGAGCGCCTCGGCCACCTCCAGGGACAGCGCCGTCTTCCCCGAGGCCGTGGGGCCGGTGATGGCGAGGAAGCGGGGCTCCGACGGCATGGCGCTCAGCCGTGCCCGGTGCCGGACCGGTCGAAGCGCCGCTGGAGCTCCTTGGCGCTCAGCCGCACGATGGTGGGCCGGCCGTGGACGTCGTGGTGGGGGAGCTCGGTGGCGAAGAGCTGGTCGAAGAGCTGCTCCATCTCCTTCTCGCTCAGCGCCTGGCCGGCCTTGATGGCGCTCTTGCAGGCGAAGACCGACGCGATCCGCTCGTGCTGGTTCCGGGCGGAGCGGGACAGCTCGGAGCCGTGGGTCAGGTCGTGGACCATCTCCCGGAAGGCGCGCTCCGCGTCGAACCAGGGGTGGGGGTTCGGCACGGCCTGCACGATGACCGTGTCGCCGCCGAAGCCCTCCACCTCGAAGCCCGCGCGGCCCAGGAGGCCGCCCAGCTCCTCCACCATCTCGTACTCCGGCGGCGTGAGCCGGAGGGTGAGGGGGAAGAGGAGGCGCTGGCCGTCCTGCCCCCCCGCCGCGAAGGCCTTCATGAGGCGCTCGAAGAGGACCCGCTCGTGGGCCGAGTGCTGGTCCACGATCAGGATGCCGTCCCGCGTCTCGGCCATGATGTACGTCCGCAGCACCTGCCAGAGGCGGGGGCGGCTCGCCGGAAGCTCGGGCGGGCGCTCGCCGGCCAGGGCCTCGCTGGGGCCGGCCACGTCGCCGCCGGGGCCCGCGCCGGTCGCGAAGAGGGCCATCTGGGGATCCGCTTCGGCGGAGCCGCCCGGCGCCTCGTCCCCCTGCCCTCGCCCGGCACCGGGCCCCGGCCCCTCCCGGACCTGCATGGAGCCCGGGGTGAGCTGCACGTCGAAGGTGGCGGCGCTCTCCTCGCCCTCCAGGGCGTGGCGCACCGAGGCCTCCACGGCCTCCTCCACCTGCGCCTGTCGCCGGAAGCGGACCTCGGCCTTGGCGGGATGGACGTTCACGTCGACCTCGCCCTCGGGCACGCGGAGGTAGAGGAACATCCAAGGCCTGGCCCCGTGAGGCACGGTGGTGCGGTAGCCCCGCTCGGCGGCCTTCACCAGCTCCGACGCCTGGAACGGGCGGCCGTTCACGAAGAGGTGGGCCCGCCGGAGCCCCGGGCGGGCCGCGTCGGGGCGCTGCACCAGCCCCCGGACCTCGACGCCCTCCTCCTCGCCCGACAGGGCCAGGAGCGTGCCCGCCTCCTCCCCGGGCCAGATGGCCGCCACCCGCCCCCCCACGTCCGAGGATCCCGGCAGCTCGAGGAGCGTCCGGTCGTCGGAGGTGAGGGTGAAGGCCACGCCGGGGTTGGCCAGCGCCAGGGAGGTCACGGCCTCGCTCACGGCCCGGGTCTCGGCGGCGGTGGACTTCAGGAATTTCGAGCGCGCCGGCGCGTTGAAGAAGAGGTTCCGCACGTCCACCGTGGTCCCCCGCTGCCGCGGGAAGTCCTCGACCGAGGAGATGCCGCCTCCGTTCACCTTCACCCGGGTACCCACCTCGTCGTCGGCGTCCCGGGTCTCGAGCGAGAGGCGGGACACGGCCGCGATGGAGGGGAGCGCCTCGCCGCGGAAGCCGAAGGTGCGGATGCCCTTGAGGTCGCCGGCCGCCTGGATCTTGCTGGTGGCGTGGCGGTCCAGGGAGAGGAGCGCGTCCTCCCGGCTCATCCCGATGCCGTCGTCGCTGACGCGGATGCGCCGCTTCCCGCCCCGCTCCACCGCGATCTCCACCCGGGTGGCCCGGGCGTCCAGGGCGTTCTCCACCAGCTCCTTGACCACGGAGGCGGGCCGCTCGACGACCTCCCCCGCGGCGATCTGGTTGGCCACCGCGTCGGGGAGGATCCGGATCCTGCGCGCCACGGCTACCCGCCCGTGCCGAGGCGGGCGTCGTCGGGGTCCAGGCCGTAGAAGGCCAGGGCGTTGGCCGTGGTGGTCCGCGCCACCTCGTCCGGGTCCCGGTCCAGGTGCGCCGCCACGGCCTCCACGACCCGGGCCACGAAGGCGGGCTCGTTGCGCTTCCCCCGATGGGGCACGGGGGCCAGGTAGGGGCTGTCCGTCTCGACGAGGAGCCGGTCCTCGGGCACCTCCCGGAGACGCTCCACGGCCCCGAAGCTCCTGAACGAGGCGATGCCGGAGAAGGACACCCACCACCCCCGCTCCATGGCGGCCTCGAAGGCGCGGTCCCCGCCGGTGAAGCAGTGGAGCACACCGCGGACCCCGTCGGGGGCGCGGCGCAGCGCGGCGGCCACGTCGTCGTCGGCCTCCCGGGCGTGGACCACCACCGGGAGGTCGAGCTCGGCGCCCAGGCCCAGGTGCTGGTCGAAGAGGTGCTGCTGCACCGCCCGGGGGGAGAGGTCGTAGTGGTAGTCCAGCCCCGTCTCCCCCACGGCCACGACCTCCGGCTGGGACGCCAGGTCGCGGACCTGCTCCACGTCGTCCGCCCGGGCGGCGCCGGCTTCGTGGGGGTGCACACCGGCCGTGCACCAGACGCCGGGCGTGTCCCGGGCCAGGGCCAGGGCGGCGCGGGCGTCGGACACGTCGCTGGCGATGGTGACCAGACGGGTCACCCCGGCCCGGGCGGCCCGGGCCAGGACGGCGTCCCGGTCCCCGGAGAACCGCTCGGAGGTGAGGTGGCAGTGGCTGTCGAAGACCTCGATGCCGTGATCGGTCATGCCGGGCACCGGGCCTCCGTCACACCGGAATGGCCTGCTCGGCCGCCTGCCGCTGCTTCTCCTTCTTGCCCTCGCCCATGCGCTTCTGGATCTCCAGGAGCGCCGGGGAGGCCACGAAGATGGAGGAGTAGGTCCCGATGAGGACACCCAGGATCAGGACGATGGTGAAGTCCTGGATGATGGCGCCGCCCAGGATCAGGAGCGCCAGGAGCACCGCCAGCGTGGTGCCCGAGGTGAGGATCGTGCGCGGGAGGGTCTCGTTGATGGAGGCGTTGATGAGGTCCACCGGGTCCCGCTTCCGCGCGCCCTTCTTGCCCATGTTCTCCCGGATCCGGTCGAACACCACGATGGTGTCGTTAAGGGAGTAGCCCAGGATGGTCAGGATCGCGGCCACCGTGGGGAGCGCGATCTCCACCCGGAAGAGGGCCAGGAAGCCCAGGGTGATGAGCATGTCGTGGAAGGTCGCGATGACGGCCGCCAGCCCGAAGCGCAGCTCGAAGCGGATCGCGATGTAGATCAGCGTGAGCAGGAAGGAGAAGAGGATCGCCAGCCCCGCCTTCTGCTGGAGCTCCTCTCCCACCGTGGCCCCGACCAGCTCGGTGCGCACGACGCTGAAGGTCCCGGCGCCGAAGGCCTCGGCGAGCTGGACCTCCAGCGCCTCGGCCACCTCCTCGATGGCGACGTTCTCCCGCAGGGGCGCCCGGATGACGAAGTCCCGGTCCTGCCCGAAGCGGGTGATGGGCGGGGCCTGGGCGCCGCCCAGGGCCTCGCGGATGTCGCCGGCCGTGACGTCGGTCTCGAAGCGGACCTCCACCAGCGACCCGCCGGTGAAGTCCACCCCGTAGTTCTGCCAGGACCCGTAGGCCGCCACGTTGTAGACCATGGCGCCGATGCCCACGAGGAGGGCGATGGCCGACACCACGTAGGCCTTCTTGCGGGCCTCGATGAACCGGTAGCTGGCGTGCTGGAAGAGTCTCATGGGTGGGCCGTCAGATGCTGATGGGATCCGAGGCCTTCTTTCCCTGCAGGTAGAGCAGGAAGAAGGACCGGGTCACGAAAAGGGCGGAGAAGAACGAGGCCACGATACCGATGGAGAGCGTCACCGCGAACCCGCGCACCGGCCCCGTCCCGAACTGGAAGAGGATGAGCGCGGTGATGAGCGTCGTGATGTTCGCGTCGACGATGGCCGAGAGGGCGTGGGAGAAGCCCTCGTCCACGGCGGTGCGGGTGGCCCGCCCCAGGGCGAGCTCCTCCCGGATCCGCTCGAAGATCAGCACGTTGGCGTCCACGGCCATCCCGATGGAGAGGATGAGCCCGGCGATGCCCGGCACGGTGAGCGTGGCGTTGAGCCCGGCAAGACCGCCCAGGACCAGCACCACGTAGACCGCGAGCGCGCCCACGGCCAGGACGCCGGCCATCTTGTAGTAGACGATCATGATGACGAGCACGAGGGCCAGGCCCACGAGCCCGGCGAGCTCACCCTGGTCGATGGAGTCCTGCCCCAGCGACGGCCCGACGGTGCGCTCCTCGATGATGTTGAGCTGGGCCGGGAGGGCACCGGCGCGGAGCACCAGGGCCAGGTCCCGGGCCTCCTCCAGCGGGGTCCCGGCACCCATCTCGATCTGGCCCCGGGCTCCGATGCGGTCCCGGAGGACCGGGGCGCTCATGACCTCGCCGTCGAGCACGATGGCCAGGTAGTCCCCGACGTGCTGCCCGCTGAAGCGGCCGAAGAGACGGCCGCCGGCGCGGGAGAGCTCGAACTGCACCATGGACTGGTTGAACTGGGGATCCCGCTGCGCCGTGGCGTCCTCCAGGTACTCACCCGTGAGGAAGGGCTCCTCGGTGAGGACGAAGAGACGGCGGTAGTTGCGGGCCCCACGACCCACGACCTCGGATCCCCAGTGGAGCGCGGCGTCCCGGGGGAGCGCCCGCTGCACCTCGTCCATGGCCAGGAAGCGCTCCACGGTGGGCACGTCCTCCAGCGACACCAGGAAGGTCCCCTCCACGTCCCCGAAGTTCAGGAGGGAGGAGAAGGGCCGGAGGGTGGAGTCCTCGTCGTCCGCCTCCTGGGCGGCCGCGACGGCCGTGTCCTCGGCGGAGGCGCTGTCCGCGGCCTGGGCGCTGTCGCCCTCGGCCGCGGCCGTGTCCCCGCCGAAGAGGAGCTGCTCGATGTCGCCGCCCCCCGAGCCGCCGCCCGTGACGTCCCGGCCCATGGCGCGGAGCGAGTCCACGCCCAGCGTGGCCACGATGCTCCGGTCGATGCGGGGGAGCGCCTGCTCCACCTCGCCGGTGGGCTGGACGAGCTTGAACTCCAGGAAGGCCGACTGGTTGATGAGCCCCTTGGCCCGTTCCTCGTCGTCGATCCCGGCCAGCTCCACGATCAGCCGGTCGTCCCCGACCTTCTGGATCAGGGGCTCCTCCACCCCGAACTCGTCGATCCGGGTCCGGATGATCCGGTCCACCCGGTCGATCATGTCGGACTTGGCCTCGGAGGTGAGCGTCCCCTCGGGATCGTCCACTTCGAGGACCAGGTGCATCCCGCCCTGGAGGTCCAGGCCGAGCTTCAGCCCGTTGGAGTAGAGCTGCCAGCCGGAGATCCCCAGCACCAGCAGGATGAGGACGAGCCGGCTTCTGACCGATTTGAACATGGTCACGCGGTTGGGTCGACGAAAAGGAAAGGCCCCCGCGGGGCCTGGAACGACAGCCCAGTAAGCTGCCGCCGCCCCCTGGGCGTGTCAATCGTCCGGGGAGGGTCGGGGCGCCCTCGTGGCGGCCCGAAAAAGGGGTGATACCGGGGGCCGCGGGCCGGGGATCCCCCGACCGCCGCGGCCCGCCGCGCGCGCCGGCTAGAGGAGGGACCTCCGGAGGACGGCGTGGACGCGGGCCAGGAAGCGCTCCGCGTCGACCGACTTCTCGACGTAGTCGTCGGCGCCGGCCTCGAGGAGCTCCGCTTCGATCTTGTCGCTGCCGGTGCCGGTCCGGACGAGCACCGGGAGGGCCGCGGTGTCCACCGAGCCCCGGATGTGGTCCAGGACCTCGTGGCCGCTCAGGCCGGGCATCTGGAGGTCCAGGACCACCAGGCTGTAGTCCGGGTCGCCCTTGAGACGGTCGAGCGCCAGGTGGCCGTCCTCGGCCTCCTCGACCTCGCATCCGTCCCGCTCCAGGATCGTGCGGATGATGAGGCGGGCCTCGGGGTCGTCGTCGACGAGCAGGATCCGGGGCGGCCCGGTCTCCTCGGTCTCCTCCTCCTCGTCCAGCGACTGGCCCAGGACGCGCTCCACCTCGACCAGGGTGGTCTTCCCCTGCACCACCCACTCGAGCCCCACGTCGTGGATGCTCCGCATGCCCCCCTGCTCCGCCACCCGTGTCAGCGCGGACCATCCCTTCCGCTGCTCGATGGCGGCCTGGAAGCGGGGCTGGACGGTCAGGACCTCGTTCACCGGGAGCCGGCCGCGGTAGCCGGTGAACCCGCACTCGGGGCACCCCACGGCCCGCACGACCGGCTCGATGCCGTGGCGCTCGGTGAGGCGCTGCTCGTCCGGGGTGAGCTGCCCCCGCACCGGCTCGGCGCACGCGGAGCAGACCCGGCGCAGGAGACGCTGGGCGATGGCCCCCCGGAGCGTCTGGGCGATGGTGCTGTGCTGCAGCCCCATGTCGGCCAGGCGCGTCACCGCGCTGACGGCGTCGTTGGCGTGGACCGTGGCCAGCACGAGGTGCCCGGTCATGGCGGCCTGGGCCGCCGTCACCGCGGTCTCCTTGTCCCGGATCTCACCCACCAGGATGACGTCCGGATCCTGGCGGAGCATGGCCCGGAGCGCCCCGGCGAAGGTCATCCCCTGCTTGGTCTCCACCTGGGTCTGGGTGATCCCCGGGAGCTCGTACTCGATGGGGTCCTCGACGGTCATGATGTTCACCTTGCCGTCGGCCAGCTCCCGCAGCGCTCCGTAGAGCGTGGTGGTCTTCCCCGACCCCGTGGGCCCGGTCACCACGACGACGCCGTCCCGGTGCGTGAGGAGCGAGCGGAGCCGCTCCAGCTCGTACGCGGGAAGGCCCAGGTCGTCCAGGGTCAGCGAGGCGCTGGAGTCCAGCACCCGGATGACGCACTTCTCGGCCCCGCCCGCGGGAATGGTGGAGACGCGCAGGTCGTACGCCCGGCTCTTGATCCGCACCCGGGCCTTCCCGTCCTGGGGGCGGAGCCGGTCGGCGATGTCGAGCTTGGAGAGGACCTTGATGCGCGAGATCACCCGGTTGAGCGCCGCCATGGGGAGGTCCATGTGCTTCCGGAGGACGCCGTCCACCCGGTAGCGCACGGCCCCGATCTTCCGACCGGGCTCGATGTGGATGTCGCTGGCGCCGGCGGTGATCCCGTCCCGGATGATGAGGTTGGTCAGCTTCACCACCGGGGTGGCCTTGGCGTCGTCCTCGGTGATCTGCTCGGGGCCCATCTCCTCCACGAGCTTCACCGCGTCGCCGTCGTCCTGGTCCTCCATGTTGCCCAGCAGCGTCTCGACGGCCTTCTCGGGGGAGAAGCGGCCGTCGATGGCGTCCTGGATCACGCCGGGAGGGGCCACCTCGAAGATCGCCGTCCGGCCCGAGGTGAAGCCGAGCGCCCGCTCCGCCTCCACGTCGGTGGGGTCGCAGGTGGCGACGATGAAGTACCGATCGTCCTCCAGGAGCGGGAAGACGTGGTGCTTCCGGGCCATGGTCTCCGAGACCAGGAGGGCCGCGTTGGGATCGGACGCCTTGAAGTCGGCCACCTTGAGGCGGAAGTACTGGGCCACCATCTCGGCCAGCTCCGCGTCGCCGATCTGGTAGGCTTTCGTCACCTCGCTCCAGACGTCCCGGGCGGGGGCGCCGGGGACCACCTCGGGGCGCTCCCGTCCGTCGGCCAGGTCCAGCCCGGCGCGCTCGGCGATCCTTACCAGCCAGTGCACGGCCCCGCCGGGTCCGGCGGAGATCGGGGTGGGAGAGGACGAGGAGCTCATCAGCCCTCCACCTGGACCATGGCCCGTTTCGCCCGCTTCTCCTCGTGGAGACGCTGGTCGGCCCGGGAGAGGAGCTCCTCGAGCCGGACCTTCTCTCCGGCGTCCTGCCGGGCGCTCCCCATGCTGGCCGCCAGGCGGTACCGGCCGGAGTGGGCCCGGTTGAACTCCGCCAGGCGCTCGCGGAAGCGCTCCTCGAGGGAGTCGGGGTCCTCCTCGGTACCCTGGAGCGCCAGGACGGCGAACTCGTCGCCGCCGATGCGCGCCACGATGTCCGAGCGCCGGAAGGCGGCCCGGAGGATGTCGGCCATCTGGACGAGGGCCCGATCCCCCACGTGGTGGCCCAGGGTGTCGTTGATCGTCTTGAAGCGGTCGATGTCGAAGCAGAGGAGGGCGACGGTGCGGGAGCTGCGGCGGGCGAGCTTCAGGTACTGGTCGCCGAGCTCGCCGAATCCGCGCTGGTTGTAGAGGCCCGTGAGCTCGTCGATGAGCGAGAGGCTGCGGAGGGCGGAGAGGAGCCGGTGCCGCTCGATGGCGTGGCGGATGGCGCGGTGGAGGAGGGCCGGCTGGATCTCCTCCCGCACGAGGTACTCCTGGGCCCCGCCCTGCACCGTCCGCTGGGCGACCTCCTCGTCGGCCTCGTCGGCCAGGACCACCACGGGCACGTCCGGGGCGAAGGCGTTGAGCCGCTCCACCGTCGCCACGCCGTGGCTGTCGGGGAGGTCGAGGTCCAGGAGGACGATGTCGATCCCGCCCTCGGTCAGGCGGGCGAGCGTCTCGGAGAGGCGCTCGACCACCTGCACGTGGACGGTGTTGGGACGCGCGGACCCGAGCGCCTCCCGGGTGCGGGCGAGGCGCTCGGTGTCCGGTTCCACCAGCAGCACGTTGATGGGCCGTTGGAGCAAGGGACGGTATCCCTGATATCGATGGCGGGGCGCCCGACGCCGTGGGGGGTCCCTGGGGTGAGGCGCGGGCACGTGCGGATGTCGCTCGACTCTCGGCTGAAACTAATGATCCGTCACCCGTCCCGCCACGCGACCCCGGGCCGTCGGCCGGCCCTCCTCGCTCAGCCGCCGCGCAAGATGTCCGCGAAGAACTCCACGACCTCCGGCCGGTCCGACTGGGCCAGCCAGAAAAGGGCCGTCCGCCGGGTCTCGGCCTCCCGCGCCGTGCGGGCCAGCTCCATGAGGGCGGGCAGGCCCTCCTCGCCGGGGCGCTGGGAGAGGGCGAAGACCGCCGCGTCCCGGACGTCCTGGTCCTCCCGCTCGTCGGCGGCCACCCGGGCCAACCCCGCGGTGGCGGTCTCGGCGGCCGCCTGGCCCACCCAGAAGAGAGCGGACCGTCGGGTGTCCGACGGGAGGCCCCGGTCCTCCGCCAGGGTCAGGAGCTCCTCCCACACCCTGGGCACGTCGGCCAGGACCATGGGGAAGACCGCGTCCTCCCCGGCGTCCCCGTCCCCGGTCCGGGCCACGCCCGCCAGGAAGGCCACGGCCTCCGGGGCCGGCACCTCGCCCAGGGAGGCCCGGACGCCCCGCGCCTCCTCCCGGTCCAGGACGTCCACGCCCCGCACCCGGCCGTCCCGGACCCGCAGCTCCACCGTGGCGGGGCCCCGCCGGCAGTTCCGGTTCCACGACCCGTCCCCGCGCCCGGTCCAGGTCGCATGCCCCTCCTCGGAGCCCATGCGGATCCCCCGGTCGCAGACGTACACGTCGTCGCGGGTCGGGAAGGTGAACACCACCGTGCCGTCGTCCACGGCGGCCACGGCCCGGTCCAGCGTCTGGGCTTCCGCCGGAGCGGCGGTCAGGGCGGCCACCAGCGCCGCCCCGACCACCATGCCCTTCGTCACGGCCCTCATCCCCGGAGCAGGCTCATGAGGAACTCGGCCACCCGCGGGTCCTTGCTCTGGCCGAGCCAGAAGATGGCCTTCTCCCGGAGCTCGGGATCGTCCTCCTCCCGGGCCACGTCCATGAGGAAGTCCACCGCCTCCCCGTCCCGGGACTGGGACGCCACGAAGATGAGCTGCTCCTTCATCTCCGGGTCGGAGAAGCTGCCGTAGAGCTGCTGGAGCTCCGAGCCCCCCATGGCGCCGGACTGGCCGGCCCAGAAGAGCGCGTTCTTGCGGAGCTCCATGTCCTCGCCGGCGTCTCCGGCGCGGGCCAGGAGCCATCGACGGCTCTCGGCGTCCTGGTGCTGGGCCACGCCGAAGATGGCCCGCTCCTTCAGCTCGGCGTCGTCCAGGCGCCCGTAGAGCTCCCGCAGGTAGCGGGCGCCGCCGGCGCGGCCGTTCTGCCCGATCCAGAAGATGGCGTTGGCCCGGACCTCCCGGTCCGCCCCCGGACGCTCGGCGTAGGCGCGCAGGAGCTCGACGGCCCGCTCGGAGCCGTGCTGGGAGATGGCGAACACCGCCCGCTCCTGCAGCTCCGGGTCGTCGGTCTCCTGGAGGATGGACGCGAGGGCGTCCAGCGCCTCCGCGCCGCGCGCCTGGGAGAGCCAGAACACCGCCTGCTCGCGGACCTCGAGGTCCGGATCCGGGTTCCGGTGCGCCAGGTCGAGGAGGATGTCCACCGACTCGTCGGTCATCTTCTGGGAGACCAGGAAGACGGCGCGCCTCCGGAGCTCCACCGAGCACTCGTCGCGGCTGGCCAGGACCTCGCGCAGGATGGGCACCGCCTGGTCCGCGTTCATGTTCAGGAGCGCGGAGAGGGCGGCCGCCCGGAGCTCCTGGTCCCCGTCGCACGGTCCCGCGGCCTGCCGCGCGATGGCCTGGGCCGCCCGGGCGTCGCCCCGGCGCGCCAGGAGCGACTCCACGCGGATCCTCAGCTCGTCCGCGTCGGCCCGGGTGCGGGCGTCGGCGTGGCGCTCCGCCTGCACGGCCAGGAGCTCCAGCGCCCGCTGGTACGCGTCCCGCCCGCCCTGCCGGTACCGGGCGAAGGCCTCCCAGTAGAAGGAGTCCGCCACGTAGCCCGAGCGGGGGTGCTCCCGGCGCAGCCTGCTGAAGAGGTCCGCGGCCCGGCCGTAGCGCCCCTCGTTGAGGGCCTCCCGCGCGTCCTGGTACAGCTCGGCGCCCGGGTCCTCCTGGAGCCACGGCTCCGGGACCTGCACCGCCGGGACGAGGCCCGGAACGCGGGCCAGCTCGGCCCGCGCGCCCGCCAGCTCGCGGCGCACCTCCGCCAGGGCGGGCCGCATCGCGGCCATGGCCGGGGCCGCGGCCTCCAGGGCCGCTCGGGCCTCCTGGAGCGCCGGGGGCGCCTGGGTCGCGCTCGCCGGGGCGGCCAGCAGCACCCCGGCCAGGAGGCTCCACGCCGTCGTCTTCATCGTCGTCGTCATCATCGTCGTCCTCGTCGTCTTCGTCGAAGTCATCTGTAGTCTCCTCAGGTCCCTGCCATCGTCGGGCCGGACAGCGTCCGGATCCTCTCGATCACGTCCCGGCTCTCGGCTCCCCGAAGGGCCAGGTCCAGCTCGGAGCGCGTGCGGCCCCCCTCCTCGCTCACGGCCACGATCTGCGCCAGCACCAGCTCCAGATCCTCCATGAGCCTGCGCAGCTCGCTGTCGGATCCCTCGGAGGCGTCCAGGAAGAGCCTCGTCTGGGTCAACATTCCCTCCGCCAGGCGTCGGACCTGGGGATCCAGCTCCCCGGCGCGGGCGTCGGACCGCACCACGGTCAGGAGCGCCTCGGTGCCCCGGAGGTGCTCCGCCGCCGCGGTCCGGAAGGGCGTGCTCCCCCCGGGCTCCGACGTGGCCACCGCCCCGCCGGCCGATGCCGGATCCGGGGCGCCCGGGGCGCTCATGCGCCCGATCCCCACGCCCAGCACCAGGAGGGCCGCGGCGGCCACGGCCAGGTAGGCCATCCGCCGTGGCGACGGAGCCGACCGCGCGCGGCGCCGCGCCTCCAGCTCCACGACCCCCTCTCGGGACGCGGGGGCGGCCTGCGTCTCCCCGGCGCGGGGCAGCCGCGCCCGGATGGCGTCCCACATCTCCTCCCGCGGGGTGGCCGGGGGCGGATGGTAGCCCTCGCGCAGCATCCCGAGGATCTCCTCGGCGGGTTTCTCGTTCTCGCTCATACGTACTCCTGCATCTCCTCGCCCAGGGCTTCGCGGAGCTTGGCCCGCGCCCTGAACAGCCGTGCTTTCGAGGTTCCCACCGCCACGCCCAGCGAGGCGGCGATGTCCTTGTGCTTGTAGCCTTCCAGGTCGTGCATCAGGAAGACCGTCCGGTACATGTCGGGCAGCCCGTCCACCGCGTCCTGCAGGCGGTCCCGGAGGTCGGGCTCGACCCGGCTCCGTCCCACCGGAAGGGACGCCACGTCGTCCAGCGACCGCTCCCGCGTCCGGTGGCGATCCACCTTCCGCAGCCCGTTGAGGGCCACCGAGACCGCGATGGAGTGCAGCCACGTGGAGAACGCCGCGTCGCCCCGGAACTGGTCCAGCCGGGCGAACGCCCGCAGGAACGCCTCCTGGGTGAAGTCCCGGGCGAGCTCCTCGTCGCCCGCCATCCGGTAGGTGAGGCGGAAGATCCGGTCCACATGCTCGTCGTAGAGGGCCCGGTAGGCGCGCTCGTCGCCTCCCTTCGCCCGATCGATGGTCGTCTGATCTCTCAAAGAAGAGCTCGTTGGTCGCCGTTCGTCTGCCTCTTCACCCCATCCGACACGACCTCCGGGGAAGAGGTTGCGTCCCGCCGCCCGCACGGATCCGGGCGCGGACGCCCCGCGATCCCTATCTTGGCGACCCGTCGACCCTCCGGCACCTTCCCGGACGGCCCGGATCGTTCCCGAGCCCACCCCTCCCGCCATGCCCCTTCCCGTCCGCGCCGCCCTCCTCTCCCTCGTCCTCCTCGCCGCGTGCGGCGGGGACCGGCGGGGCGACCCCGACCTGCAGATCGACGTGTCGCTGGAGCCCGATCCACCCCTGGTCGGGCTGGCCGACGTCCAGGTGGAGCTGGCGGACGTCGACTGGCGGCCCCGGAACGGGGACCGGGTGCTGGTGACGGCGCTGCGCGACTCCATCGTGCTGGCCCACGACACGGCGGTGGGCCAGGGCGCGGGGATCTACCGCGCCGAAGGGCTGCGCTTCGAGGTGGCCGGGGACTGGCTCCTGCGCATCCGGGTGGAGACCCGGGACGGCCGGTGGACCGAGCTGGACCGCCCGGTGGAGGTGGAGACGCCGCCGGCGGGCTGAGGCTCAGCGCGCGGGGTCCAGGGGCAGGGCGAGCCGGGCCCGGGCGCCGGGGCCGTCGCCCCGGTTCTCCAGCGTGAGCGAGCCCCCGTGGCTCTCGGCGATCTGCCGGGAGAGGACGAGCCCGATCCCCGAGCCCCCGGGCTTGGTGGTGAAGAAGGGCACGAAGAGGTTGCCCGTGTCCCCCAGACCGGGCCCCTCGTCCTCCACCAGGAGGTGGAGCTCCCGGTCCCGGGTCTCCCACAGGAGCGTCACGGTCCCGTCGGGTCGGGTCTCCAGCGTGGCGTCCACGGCGTTGCGCACCAGGTTGATCAGCGCCTGCTCGAGCTGGTCCGGATCGGCCCGGACCGTCGTCTCCGGCCCGGGATGGGCCCGCACCGGGAGCCGGGTCTCCAGGTCCGCCACCCGCCGCACCAGGGGCCCCACCTCGACCCGGGACAGCTCCGGCGCCGGAAGGCGCGCGAGCTGGGCGTAGGACGCCATGAAGCGTCCGAGCGCCTCGGACCGGCTGGAGATCACGCGGAGGCCGCGCTCCACGTCCTCCGCCAGCTCCTCCGGGAGCTCCGCCCGACCCAGCATCCCCTGGAGGGACCCGGTGATGGACTTGATGGGGGCCAGGGAGTTGTTGATCTCGTGGGAGAGCACCCGGATGATCCGCTTCCACGCCTGGCGCTCCTCCTCCCGCAGGGCCCGGGAGAGGTCCGAGAGGGCCAGGAGCTGGAGGGGGTAGCCCTCCTGCCGGACCACCGAGCGCCGGAGCTCCCACCGGCCGGTGCCCCCGGGGAAGGAGACCTCCAGCGTCCGGGGCGCGACGCCCTCCAGCGCGGCGTCCAGGCGCAGCTCCCCGGCCGTCTTGCCGATGAGCCGGTCCGACGGCTGGCCCAGGAGGCGCTCGCCGGCGCGGTTCACGATGCGCAGGGTGCCCTCGGGGTCGAAGGCGAAGACGGCCACGTGGATCTCCTCCAGCACCTTCCGGAGCGTCTCGGTGGCCTCCACGGCCCCCAGGCGCTGCTCCCGGAGGATCTCCTCGAGGGCGTTCACCTCCATGTAGGCCAGGGAGAGGGGGTCGGTGGCGTCCCCGACCCGGGCCCGGATAGAGAAGTCCCCCTCCCGGAGCGCCGCCAGCATGTTGGCCAGCGTCCCCAGGGGGCGGGCCACCTGCTCCCGGAGCGCCACGGTGAGGCCACCCCACGAGCCCAGGAGGAGGATGGCGAGGGTCCACTGGACCCGTGGCGTCCAGGGCCCCACCCAGAGGAGGACGAGGGTGGTGACCACGCCCGGGAATCCCACCGCGAGGGCCAGGAGGACCACCCGCTGATCGTGGCTCAACCCCCGCCACCACCGGGAGCCCATCAGGGACCGGGTCGGGGTGCGGGGGGGAGCGGACGCACCGGGCTACTCCTTCAGGTCGTGCCGCTGGAGCCGGCGGTACAGGGCGCTGCGGGAGAGGCCCAGCGACTCGGCGGCCCTGCTCACGTTGCCGCTGGAGCGCTCCAACGCCTTCTCGATGAGGAGCCGCTCGGCCTCGTCGAGCGTGAGCTCCTCCATGAGCGGGCTGCCGTCGTCCCGCCGGCGCAGGGAGAGGTCGGCGGCCTCGATGCGGCTCCCCCGGGCCATGAGCAGGGAGCGCTCCACGGCGTGCTCCAGCTCCCGGACGTTCCCGGGCCACGAGTGGCGCATGAGCGCGTCCATGGCCGGGTCGGAGAAGCCCTCCACGTCCCGCCCGTAGCGGTCGGCCAGGTGGTGGAGGAAGTGGGCGGCCAGGTGGGGGATGTCCTCCCGGCGCTCCCGGAGCGGCGGGAGCCGGATCTCCACCGTGTTGAGCCGATAGAGAAGGTCCTCCCGGAAGTCCCCCTCGGCCACGGCCTCGGCCAGGTTGGCGTTGGTGGCCGACAGGACCCGCACGTCCACCTTCCGCGTCTTGGACGACCCGACCCGCTGGATCTCGCCGGTCTCCAGGACCCGCAGGAGCTTGGCCTGCTGCTGGAGGGGCACGTTGGCGATCTCGTCGAGGAAGAGGGTGCCCCGGTCCGCCAGCTCGAAGCAGCCCACCCGGTCCATCTTGGCGTCGGTGAAGGCGCCCTTCACGTGGCCGAAGAGCTCGGACTCGAACACGCCCTCGCTGAAGCCTCCCGCGTTCACCGGCACCAGCGCCTTGTCCGACCGGCGCGACACGGCGTGGAGCCAGCGGGCCACCACCTCCTTGCCCGTGCCGTGCTCGCCCACGATGAGGACGTTGGCGTCCGAGGGGCCCACGCGCTCGATGATCTCCAGGACCGGCTCCATGGCCTCGGACTCGGCGATGAACTCCGGCGCGCCCTCGCCCTTGAGGCGCAGGTTCTCGCTCTCCAGGCGCTGGCTGCGGCGCAGCGCCCGTCCCAGCTCGACGTGGGTGCGGATCGTGGTCAGGAGGCGCTCGTTGTCCCAGGGCTTCTCGATGTAGTCCCGGGCCCCCCGGCGCATGGCCTCCACCGCCCCCTCCACGCTGCCCCACGCGGTCATGACCACCACCGGGAGGGTGGAATCCAGGGCCCGGAGCTCCGCCAGGAGGTCCATGCCCTCCTTCCCCGAGGTGGTGTCCCGGGTGTAGTTGAGGTCGATGAGGACCAGGTCGAAGTCGCCGGACTCCACGGCGCGGATCACCTGCCGCGGCGCCGTGGCGGTCTCGATGCCGTAGCCCTCGCCCTTGAGGAGGAGGCGGAGCGCCTCCAGGACGTCGGGCTGGTCGTCGGCGACGAGGATGCGGGAAGGCACGTGGGCGTCAGCGGGCCGGGGCGGACGGGACGGACACGACGCGGCTCACTCCTCGACGATCCAGCCGTCGCGGAGCTGGATGATGCGGTTGCCGTACTCGGCGTACTTCTCGTTGTGGGTGACCTGGATGATCGTGGTGCCGTCCCGGTTCAGCTGGGCCAGGAGGTCCATGATCATCGTCCCCTGGGAGGTGTGGAGGCTCCCGGTGGGCTCGTCGGCCAGGATCATGGTGGGCTCGGCGATGATGGCGCGGGCCACGGCCACGAGCTGCTGCTGGCCGCCGGAGAGCTGGTTCGGGTAGAGATCCTTCTTCCCCACGATCTGGAAGCGGTCCAGGGCGTCGGCCACGATGGCCTGGCGGTCCTTCCGCTTCACGTTCCGGTAGGAGAGGGGGATCTCCAGGTTCTCGTACACGGTGAGGTCGTCCAGGAGATGGTACTGCTGGAAGACGAACCCGATGTACTTCTTGTTCAGCTCGATGCGCTGCCGCGGCTTCATGCCGTGGACCGCCTCGCCGTGGAGCCAGTATTCGCCGCTCCAGTCCCCGTCCAGCATCCCCAGGATCGAGAGGAGCGTCGACTTCCCGGCCCCCGACGGACCCATGATCGTCACGAACTCGCCGGGCTGGACGTCGGCGTCGATCCGGCGGAGCACGAAGGTCTCCCCGGCGCCCGTCTTGAAGGACTTCTCGATGTTGCGGAGCTTGATCATGGATCGGCCGTTGTGGGCGCGCCCGGTCCCGTGGGACCGTCGTGGCGCGCGTGGTCGTTCGACTCGGTTGTCACCGGTTGGACGGCCCCGGGGACGGCGGGGTTTCCCCCGCGTCCGGCCTTCCTCCGCCGCCGATGGGTCCGGTGGCGGCGGGGACCGGTAAAGCTACGTCCGCGCCCGGGTGGTGACTACCGGTCGCGCCGGGCCCCCGGGCCCCCGGCCGGACGTCGGGGGCCACCCGCCGCTACTCCGCCCGCAGGGCCCGGGAGGGCTCCACCGACGCGGCCCGCCGCGCCGGAACCCAGGTGGCCGCCGCCACCACCGCGGCCAGGAGCGCCGCGACGCCGCCCAGCACCCATGGGTCCGCCGCGTCCAGCCCGATGAGGAACCCCTGGGACTGGAGCAGCCGCGCCAGCACCGCCGCCAGGGCCGCGCCCACCACCAGGCCCGGAAGGGCCAGCGCCATCATGCGCCGGACCAGGAGCCACACCACCCTCCCTCCCCCGGCGCCCAGCGCCATGCGCACCCCGATCTCCCGACGGCTGCGCGCCACCGACGAAGCCAGCACCCCGTAGATGCCCAGCGCCGCCAGGAAGAGCGCCAGGGCGCCCAGCGTCGTGGTGACGGCGGCGGCGAAGCGGTGCGGCAGCAGGCCCAGGGAGGTCCACCGCTCCACCGAGACGACGGAGGTGAGCGCCAGCGCCGGCTCGACCTCCAGGACCGCCGTCCGGAGGGCCGGCGCGGCGGAGGCGGCTCCCCCCGGCGCGTCCAGGAGGACCTGGAAGGAGCCCCGGTAGTCCTGGCGGAGCGAGGTGTACACGAAGGGGCCCGGGGTGTCGAAGACGGCGTTGTTGTGGGTGTCCTCCACGACGCCCACGATGAGGGCCGGGGGGGCGTCCTCCGCGCCGACCCGGATCCGCCGGCCCACCGGCGAGGCCCCGCCCAGCACCTGCTCGCGGAAGGTCCGGCTCACCACCGCCACCGGCTCCGAGCCCTCCCGGTCCGACGGGAGGAAGGCCCGGCCCTCGAGGACCGGGATCGAGAGGGCCTCGAAGTAGCCCTCGGTGACCACGTTGAACTCGACCCCCACCCCGCCCTCGGCCGGGATCCGGGCCTCGGGAAGGTCCACCGGCCACACCGAGGTGCCGTTGTTGGACAGGTCCAGCGGGAGGTCGATGGCCAGGGCCGCCCCCCGGGCGCCGGGCACGGAGCGGAGGCGCTCCAGGATCTCGGCCTGGAGGAGGCGCCCCTCTTCGGGACCGTATCCCTCGATGTCCAGGTCCACCAGCGTCATGTAGGTGTCGGACGGGTCGAACCCCGACGACAGGCGTCCCGCCTGCTGGAGGGAGCGCAGGAAGAGCCCGGCCCCCACCAGGAGCACGAGGGAGAGCCCCACCTGGGCGGTGACGAACCCCGCGCGCAGGAGGCGACCGCGGCCACGCCCCGCGCCGGCCCCGTCCTTGAGGGAGGGGACCAGGTCCAGGCGCGTGGCGCCCAGCGCCGGGAGGAGGCCGAAGAGGAGCGCCGTCCCCAGCGTCGCCGCCGTGGAGAAGAGGAGGACCCGGCCGTCGGGGGTCAGGTCGAGCTCCAGCTCCACCGGAAGGGGGATCCCGTCCAGGGGGAGGGCCTGCACCCCCCACCAGGCGAGCGCCACTCCCGCGGCCCCGCCCATCAGGAAGATCACCGAGCTCTCGGTGAGGAGCTGGCGCACCAGCCGACGACGTCCCGAGCCCAGCGCCAGGCGGACGGCGATCTCCTTCTCGCGGGCCAGGGCCCGGGCCAGGAACATCCCCGCCACGTTGGCGCAGGTGACCAGGAGGATGATGCCCACCAGCGCCATGAGCACCCCCAGGAAGGCCGTGGTCGGCCCCCGCCCGCCCCCGGGCACCGGCCCCAGCGCCACGGCTCGGAAGGTGCGGGTCTCGTTCGTCTCGGGGTGGGCCTCGCCCAGGCGTCGGCCCAGGTCGGCGAGCTGGGCGTTGAGCGTCTCCAGGGAGGCCCCGGCGGTCCGCAGCCCCAGGACCTGGAACCAGACCGAGCCCCGCTCCTCGAACCGTTCCTCCCGCCGGGTCATGGAGGGGAACTGGACGATGGGCACGTAGACGTCGAGCCCCACCCCGATCATGTGGCCGCGGAAGCCCTCGCCCGTGACCCCCACCACCGTGTACGGCTGTCGGTTCAGGCGGAGGGTGGAGCCCACCACCCCGGGGTCGGCGCCCAGGCGCTCCACCCAGAAGTCGTGCCCCAGGACCGCGACCGGGTGCTGCCCCGGGCCGGTCTCCTCCGACGGGGCGAGCAGCCGCCCCAGGGCTGCGTCCACCCCCAGCGCCGGGAAGTAGGAGGGGGTCACGAAGGCGCCCATCACCACCTCGCCGGCGTCTCCCCGGCTCAGGCTCATGGGCTCGAAGCGGTACGCCGCCACCTCCTCCAGGGCGGGCACGCCCTCCCGGACGTCCCGGAAGTCCGGCCAGGCGAAGGAGTCGTGCCCTCCGTAGCGGACGTGGCTCCGTCCGATGTCCACGGCGCGCTCGGCGTGCTCGATGCCCGGCAGCGGCCGCAGGAGGACCGCATTCACCACCGAGAAGATGGCGGTGTTGGCCCCGATCCCCACGGCCAGCGAGATCCCCGCCACCAGGGCGAACACGGGCCGCCTCGCCATCTGGCGCACGGCATAGCGGAGGTCCTGGCGAAGTCGGTCCATGACGGGCGGGGCAACGAGGATCGGAAGCCGCCGGGCGGCCGGGAGACGCCTCGCTCTACGAGGGGTGTCCGACCCCGGTTTCAGCGGCGGGCCGGCGGTCCGCGCCCGACGACGCGAACCACGACGACCCCGGCCCCCTCGCGGGGGACCGGGGCCGACTGCGTCCGGGAGGGAGCGGGGACCCCGGGGGGACCCCACGGGGTTCCGGTCCCACCCCCTCTCCGGACCCGGGCCGCGGATCCTCCGCGCCCGGATCGGGTCCCTCGGGACCCGGAAGGCTCGGCGTCAGCTGACGTCGAAGCCCGCCTCCTCCAGCTCGTGGGCGCGGCGGACGTCGTCCTCGCTGACCACCTGGCCGTCGAAGAGGTGGACGCTGCGGTCCGCCACGTGGGCGTAGCGCG
>CAZMTA010000022.1:0-11989 GCA_964569085.1 uncultured Gemmatimonadaceae bacterium
GACTTAAAATCCCCCGTCCGAAAGGGCTTGCGGGTTCGACTCCCGCCCCCGGCATGGTAGGAACCAGGAGCGTGGAGCAGCGGTGGCCAGGCCGGCCGCTCCACCGATCCGACGGGCGGGAGTCTCACCCGCGGGGCGTCCTCGGCTCTGCCTGCGGCGCCCCCGTTGCGGGCTGGGCTGCGGGCGGCTTCGCCGCTCCTCGCCCACCTCGGGTGCGGGAAGGTCCACGCCCGCGCGGGTTGCACCCCTCGGTTCGACTCCCGCCCCCGGCATTCGAGGAACCAGGAGCGTGGAGCAGCGGTGGCCAGGCTGGCCGCCCCACCGATCCGAAGGGCGGGAGGCTCACCCGCGGGGCGTCCTCGGCTCTGCCTGCGGCGCCCCCGTTGCGGGCTGGGCTGCGGGCGGCTTCGCCGCTCCTCGCCCACCTCGGGTGCGGGAAGGTCCACGCCCGCGCGGGTTGCACCCCTCGGCTCGACTCCCGCCCCCGGCATTCGAGGAACCAGGAGCGTGGAGCAGCGGTGGCCAGGCTGGCCGCCCCACCGATCCGAAGGGCGGGAGGCTCACCCGCGGGGCGTCCTCGGCTCTGCCTGCGGCGCCCCCGTTGCGGGCTGGGCTGCGGGCGGCTTCGCCGCTCCTCGCCCACCTCGGGTGCGGGAAGGTCCACGCCCGCGCGGGTTGCACCCCTCGGCTCGACTCCCGCCCCCGGCATGGTAGGAACCAGAGGACGCAAGCCCGGGGCGGACGCCGTCGAGGGTGCCATGGCGGGCGCCACCGCCTCGCCGCCGTGAGGCGCGTCCCGTAGGTTCATCCCACATCCCTGTCCCAGCACGGCACACACCCGCCCGGATCGCGGGAAGGAGGCTCTCGTGCCGAACCGACGCACGCTGCTCCGGAGCGCGGCGGCAGCCGCCGCCCTCCTCCTGCCCGGAGCCACGCACCTCCGGGCCCAGGCCCACCCGTCGGCGGTGGGCCCCAGCGAGATCCGGCACATCCAGTCGATCTCGCCGCGGAGCGGTCCTCCCGGGACGACGGTCTCGGTGAGCACCCTCAACCTCCCCTACGAGGCCCAGATCCACGTGGGCATCGGCGCCATGCGCGAGGGCTTCGAGATCCTCGCCCAGGCCGACCAGGGACGCTGGGGGGAGATCGCGGTCCGGGTCGACGTGCCCGAGACGACCTCGTGGGAGCGACCGGTGGTCTTCCTGGCGTTCAACGCGGTCTTCGCCCCCATCGGCATGTCCGACCCGTTCCACGTCACCAACGAGGACGGGCTCGTCCGGCGCTCGGGAGAGGTGGTGCCCGACGGGGGCGAGTGCCGGATGTTCCGGGACCAGGACCAGAACCTCTACGAGCTCACCGGCTCGGTGGCCGGGCTCGAGCCCGGCGAGCGGGTCTGGGTCGAGGGGGTCTACTTCGAGGACGGCCCGTGCAGCGGGGGCCCCACCCTCGGCGTGGCGTCGGTGGAGCGCTGAGCGCCTAGCGGATCCGGTCGTAGGTGGCGTGGGCCACGCCCACGATGCGGCCCTCGCCGTCGAAGCGGACGTACTCGTTCTCGATGGTGTTCCCGTCCTCGGAAAGGGTGTTGATGATGACCTGCGTCACGCGACCGCCCCGACGGTTGGTGATCCGCGTCGTCCGCTCGTCCACGAACTCCACCGCGGTCTCGGCCCCCTCCTGGCCGTCCACCGGCCGGAACACCCCGTCGAAGAGGGTGGCGTAGCCCCATTCGGAGGCGTCTCCCCGCCGGTTGGTGGAGGCCACCGTGATCCGCATGCCTCCGTCCCCCCACGGCTCGTAGGTCATGACGTTCCGCGAGGGCGGGGGCGCGTCCGAACGGAGCTCCCAGACCCCGAAGCGGGGGGCGGCGTCCTGGCCCGCGGCCCCTCCGGGGAGGAAGGCGAGGGCCAGGAGGCAGGCGAGGGCGGGCAGGGATCGGGCGCGGCGCATGGTCACCTCGGGTGGGGAGGGCGGAGCGGGAACCCCCATCATGCGGTCCGTCCGGCCCCGGAGCCAATGCCCCGAGCCGCGCCGGGTCGGGCGCGGTCGGCGTCCAGGGTGCGGCCGGCACCGCGTGGAGGGGGCATTCGCGCCCCCGTGCACGGAGGGAAGCGGGAACGGAGGGCACGTTCTTGTTCTCCTCCCCCCCCTGATCCACATTGCGTGAGGCACGCCAGGAAGAGGATCCACAGGAGCCGCGTACGATGCCGGACAGCGAAGGGGAACTCCCGGATCGAGCCGACGCGCCCGTCTTCGTCGTGGGGATCGGGGCGTCCGCCGGAGGGCTCGGCGCGGCCGAGGAGTTCATCCGGGCCCTCCCGGACCGACCGGGGGTGGCGTTCGTCATCGTCCAGCACCTCGCGCCGGACCGCGAGAGCGAGATGGCGGACCTCCTCCAGAGCCACACCCAGCTCCCCGTCGCCCAGGCCCGGGACGGGATGCCCGCCGAGCCGGACCACATCTACACCATCCGGCCCGGCCACCGCCTGACCCTAGAGGACGGCCACCTCCGCCTGTCCCGCGGCGAGGGACGCGGCGGCCACGTGCCCGCCGCCATCGACGTCTTCCTCCGCTCCCTGGCCGCCGATCGGGGCGAGGACTGCGCGTGCGTGATCCTGTCGGGGACGGGCACCGACGGCACCCTGGGCCTCAAGGCGGTGAAGGAGGCCGGGGGGCTGGCCCTGGTGCAGAGCCCGGAGGACGCGGAGTACGACGGCATGCCCCGGAGCGCCGTGGGCACCGGCCTGGCCGACATCGTGGCCGACGCCGGCACCCTGGCCAGCCGTCTCCTGGAGGTCCGGAAGAACGCGTCCAGCGTGCGGGTGCCCGAGGAGCCGGCGGAGCTGCCCGGCGACGCCACGGCGGCGCTCACCCGGATCTTCACCCAGCTCCGGGAGCGGACCGGCCACGACTTCACGCACTACAAGCGCTCCAGCGTGCTCCGTCGGATCGGGCGCCGTCTGCACGTCACCGGCCTGACGGACCTCCCCGAGTTCCTGGAATACGTCCGGCAGAACCCGGACGAGCTCGACGCGCTCTTCCAGGACCTCATGATCTCGGTGACGAACTTCTTCCGGGATCCCGCCGCCTGGGGCGCGCTCCGGGACGAGGTCGTGCCCGGACTCTTCGAGGGGAAGTCTCCCAACGACGGCATCCGCGCCTGGGTGCCCGGGTGCGCCACCGGGGAGGAGGCCTATTCCGTGGCCATCCTCCTCTGCGAGCACGCCCGCAAGCTGTCGACGCCGCCCCAGATCCAGGTGTTCGGAAGCGACATCGACGAGCAGGCGCTGGAATTCGCCCGGACCGCCGTCTACCCGGAGGCCATCGTCTCCGACGTGCCCGAGACGCTGCTCCGCCGGTACTTCGACGAGGCACCGGGCGGGTTCAGGGTGTCGAAGTCGATCCGCGACATCGTGCTCTTCGCGCCCCACAACCTCCTCCGGGACCCGCCCTTCTCCCGGCTCGACCTGATCACCTGCCGCAACCTCCTGATCTACCTGAACCGGGAGGTGCAGGAGTCCTCCTTCGAGCTCTTCCACTACGCGCTGCGCCCCGGGGGCGTGCTCTTCCTGGGCTCGTCGGAGTCGGCGGAAGGGGCCTCCCGCCTCTTCTCGGTCGTGGACAAGCGGCACCGGGTGTATCGGCGCCGGTCCATCCCCGCCCGCCCGCCGTCCTTCCCCACGGTGGCCTCCGTGGAGGCGCCCGAGCGGGAGGTCCGCATGCGGGCCGAGCCGCGGGAGCGGGACCGTTCCGTGGCCGAGCGGCACCGGGCGTGGCTCATGGAGCGCCGCGTCCCGCCGTCGATCCTGGTGGCCCGGGACTACGAGATCTGCCACGTGGCGGGTGGGGCCAACCGGTTCCTCCGGGAAGTGGACGGCGTCCCCTCCCGGGACCTCATGGAGAAGATCCTCCCGGAGCTGCGCCTGGACGTCCGGGCCGCCCTCATCCACGCCTTCCAGAAGAACCAGCCGGCCCGGGCCCGGTCCACCGTGCTCGATCTCCCCGAGGGCCGACGGTCCGTGGAGGTGGTGGTCGAGCCGCTGGACGAGGAGCAGTTCCAGGGCCGGTACGCGGAGGTGCTCTTCGTCGTCTCCGACGAGGACGACGGGGGCGAGCCCCTGCCGGCCCGGCCCGAGGACCCGGACGTGGCGTCCCAGCTCGAGGACGAGCTCGACCGGACCCGGGAGCGCCTCCAGACCATCGTGGAGGAATACGAGACCTCGAACGAGGAGCTGAAGGCCTCGAACGAGGAGCTCCAGTCCATGAACGAGGAGCTCCGCTCCACGACCGAGGAGCTGGAGACGGGGAAGGAGGAGCTCCAGTCCATGAACGAGGAGCTCGTCACGGTCAACCAGGAGCTCCGCAACAAGATCGAGGAGCTCAACCGGGCCAACAGCGACCTCCAGAACCTGATGGCGGCCACCGACATCGGCACCATCTTCCTGGACCGTGAGCTCCGCATCAAGCGGTACACCCCCCGGGCGCAGGACCTCTTCCACCTCCAGCCCTCCGACATCGGTCGGCCCCTGGAGGCCCTCACCCAGCGCCTGGGCCCCGACGACCTGGTCGCGCTGGCCCGCCAGGTCCTGCGGGACCTCACGCCCCTGGAGCGGGAGGAGCGGGCGGACGACGGCAGCTGGTACCTCACGCGGCTGCGGCCCTACCGGTCCGTGGACGACGCCATCGAGGGCGTGGTGCTGAGCTTCCTGGACGTGACGACCCTCAAGGAGGCGGAGCGCACCGCGAGCTTCCAGGCCGACGTCTTGAGCCAGGTGGCGGACGCGGTGGTCGCCACCAACAACGAGGGGCGCATCATCTACCTGAACGCGGCCGCGGCGGAGCGCTACGAGGTCGACCCCGACGAGGCGCTCGGGCAGCGCCTGGACCGGCTGGTGGAGATCCGGTACGAAGGCGACGACAGTCGGGAGAGGGCGCTCCGCTCCCTCGAGGACACCGGAGGCTGGCAGGGCCCGGTCACCCACGTCACCCGGTCGGGTCGGACGATCCAGGTGGACGCCCGCGTCACGGTCCTGGAGGACGCCGACGGTGAGCCCGTGGGGCGCCTGGGAGTCCTCCGGGACATGACCGCCCAGCGCGAGGCCGAGGCGCTGGCCTATCAGCGCCAGCAGTACCTCCGCACCGCCCTCCGCAACGTCCCCCTCGTGGCGGCGTTCGTGGATCACGATCTCCGGTACCGGTGGGTCCACAACCCCCACCCGGACTTCGATCCCGAGAGCGTCGTGGGGAAGCGGGACGACGAGCTCCTTCCCCCGGAGGAGGCGGAGCCGCTCATGGCCCTCAAGCGGGAGGTGCTCCAGCGCCGGGAGGGCATCCGGCGGGAGCTCCGCTTCCCCCGGTCCGACGGGATCCGGGTGTACGACATGACCGTGGACCCCCTGTACGACGAGTCGGGCCGGCTCGTGGGCCTGACCACGGCGGGGCTGGACGTCACCCAGCAGAAGCTCGCCAACGAGGAGCTGGCCCAGGCCAAGGCGGAAGCCGAGGCGGCCAACGAGAGCAAGGCGGCGTTCCTGGCCGCCATGAGCCACGAGCTGCGCACTCCGCTGAACGCCATCACCGGGTACGTCGACCTCCTGGAGATGGGGATCCCCACGGAGCTCAGCGAGGGCCAGGAGGAGCACGTCGGACGCATCCGGGTGAGCGCGCGCCACCTGCTCCAGCTCATCGAGGAGATCCTGCTCTACGCGCGGGTGGAGGCCCAGGAGGAGCGGGTCGAGCCCGGGGAGGTCCGGCTGGCGGACCTCCTGGAGGAGGTCGAGGCGATCCTCCAGCCCCTCACCGACGAGAAGGACCTGGAGCTGCGGGTCGGGGGCGAGGACCCGGACGAGGTCCTCCGGGTGGACGCGCGCAAGGTCCGCCAGATCCTCCTCAACCTCATGGGCAACGCGGTGAAGTTCACCGACCACGGGCGCGTGGAGCTGCAGGCCGAGCGCCAGGACGGCATCCTCCGGTTCCGGATCCTGGACACGGGCACCGGGCTGTCCGCCGCCGAGGTGGAGAGCCTGTTCGAGCCGTTCTGGCAGGGTGAGCACGACGTGGTCGACGGCCTGAAGGGGACCGGCCTCGGCCTCACCATCGTGAAGCGGTACGTGGAGCTCATGGGCGGCACCATCGACGTCAACAGCCAGCCCGGGGCGGGGTCCATCTTCACCGTGGAGCTCCCGCTGGCGGGGGAGTGATCCCGGGGCGGAGGTCGGAGCCCGGGGATCTGTGAACGGTTCTTGCAGAGGCACTCCCGTGGGCGCCCCGCCGGCGTCCTTCGTTCGATGCCCCCCTTCATCGGAGTCCGACCTGCATGGCCACGATCCAGAACGAGCGCGACGAGTACCTCGACCACCTCGCCAACCGCCTGGACGAGGTCCAGGGAGCCTTCGACGACATGATGCTCAAGGCCACCCGGGACAACCAGATGGAGACGTTGGCGCGGGTGGAGCGCGCCAAGAAGTCCGTGGCGGCCCGGGGGCAGGATCTCGACGTGCTCATGGACGAGGGCAGGGAGGCCGGGGAGCGTCACTGGGAGGAGCTCCGCCCCCGTCTCGACGCGGCCTGGCGGGAGTACCGGGAGGCGGTGGAGCGGGCCCGTCTCGAGATGGAGCGCTCGGAGGAGCTCTGAGCTCCGGACGCCGCGGTGCCCCGTGACCGGCCCCTCCGGGCGAGGTCGTGCGGGCCCCGACCCGCCACGACGGGAACCCACCCGGGTAGAGAAGGAGGAACCCACCCCGCCTCCGCCGTCCCGGACGTGAACGAACCCTCCCTCCGCTCCGCCTCCGTGCCCGATCTGGCCCGCTTCCTCGAGGGTCGGCGCACCCTGGTGCTCACGGGCGCCGGGTGCAGCACGGAGTCGGGGATCCCGGACTACCGGGGCCCCGAGGGGACCCTCCGGCACCGCGAGCCCATGCGCTTCGGCGAGTTCATGGGCTCGGAGGCCGCCCGGCGCCGGTACTGGTCCCGGAGCATGGTGGGCTGGCCGACCTTCTCGGCGGCCCGCCCCAACGCGGCCCATCGGGCCCTGGCCGAGCTGGAGGAGCTGGGGCTGGCAGGGGGCGTGGTCACCCAGAACGTCGACGGGCTGCACCAGCGCGCGGGCGCCCGGGCGGTCGTGGAGCTCCACGGGACGCTGGCGCGGGTCCGGTGCATGGGGTGCGGGGCGGTGGAGGCGCGGGCCCGGATGCAGGAGCGGCTCGAGGAGAGCAACCCCGGCTTCCGGGAGCGCCCCGCCACGCGGACCCCCGACGGGGACGCCGAGCTCCCGGCCGGAGCCGAGGAGGGCTTCGTCGTTCCGTCCTGCCAGGTGTGCGGCGGCGTCCTCAAGCCCGACGTGGTCTTCTTCGGGGAGAGCGTGCCCCGGGAACGGGTCCGCCGCTGCTGGGCCCTCTACGAGGAGGCGGACGCCCTCCTGGTGGTGGGCTCCTCCCTGGCCGTCTTCTCCGGTCGACGGTTCGTCCTCCGGGCGGAGAAGGAGGGCCGCCCGGTGGCCATCGTGAACCTGGGGGCCACCCGCGCGGACGCCACCGCGGCGGTGAAGGTGGAGGGCCGGGTGGGGAGGGTGCTTCCCGAGCTGGTCGAGACGGTCAGGCGGAGCGGACGGCTCCTTCCGTCAGGAGACCAGGTCGTTGCGCTCCGAGAGGAGCGCGCGTAGCGCCAGCGCGTCCCGGAGCGCCAGCTCCAGGAACTGCTGCTCCACGGGCTTGACCAGGTAGGTGCGGGCGCCGGCCTGCAGGCACTCCACGGCCACGTCCGGGAGGTCGAGACCGGTGAGCATGATCACGGCGAGCTCGGGGTCCCTCTTCAGGGCCCACTCCAGGAACTCGATTCCGCTCATGCGCGGCAGCTCGATGTCCAGGAGGCAGACGTCGAAGGACTCGGTCGAGAGCCACTGGTCCGCTTCCTCCGCGGACGCGGCCGCCCGGGTCGTGTGCCCGAGCCGGGCGACGAGACGGGTGAGGCTCTGACGCACGTCCGCCTCGTCGTCGACCACCAGCACCCGGCCTCGGGAGGGGGTCCGGGCCAGGAGGTCTCGCCAGCCGAGGCGGCTCATCGGAGGCCGCCGGGGAAGGGGGGGCTCCCGGTCATCGGATCCTCTGGCCCCGCTGGGCCTCGATCTCTTCCATGCGCCACAGCTCCAGAAGGGTTCGGTTCACCTCCCGGGAGATGTCCAGGTCCTGGACCTCCTGCTCCCGGGCCGATTCGGTGATCTCTTCGGCCGACTGATGCGCCCCCAGGCCGAGGCCCCACCCGACGGCGCCCGCCACCAGGAGGCTCACCAGGAGCCCCACCAGGCGTTTCCTGCGCCGTCCCGCGCGGGTGGCCCGGAACCGACGCTCCGCGTCCGCCCGCTCCAGGTCGTCCATGCGGTGGGTGCGGGGCGGGTGGTCGGAGCGCGCCGAGGGACCGGTCCGGCTCGGTCCTCCGGGGAAGCTCCCGCGGATGCGGTCGGCCATGCGTACGGGGTGGGGAGGCGAGGGTGGCGAAGGTGGCTCAACTTATCCCGGGAGGGCCCCCAGGGGAACCAGAAGGCGGAGGAACGTGGGTTAGGCGCGGGGGGTGAGGGTTCCGCGCAGCTCCCGGCCGGACTCGTCGTGGACGCGCACCGTCCCACGCCGTCCGACCCGTCCCCACCAGCTGCCTCCGTCGGGGCCCTCCAGCGTCCAGCGCCCGCTCCACGAGGACCCGGTCCAGCGATGGCCGTCCCCGTCGGCGAAGGTCACCGCGCCGTCGGGGCCGACCTCGCCGCGGTAGCGGCGCTCCTGGTCGTCCACCAGGAGGATGCGCCCCTCCTCCGGCGGGTCGTCGAAGAGCCCGGCGGCGCGCCGGCCCACCCAGAATGCCGTGGCGACGATGGAGAACCCCACGTACAGGTCCGTGACCGGCGAGCCCACCAGCACGTTCAGGACGGCGACCGAGACCAGCCAGGCGGCCCCCTTCAACGCCATGTCCCCGGTGAGCTCGGGAATCTGGATGCGGGGCTCCTGCGGGGGAGGCCCGGCGGGCGTCACGAGCGGGCCTCCACCGGCGTCCGGGGGGAGGGGGCCTCCCCGCCCGTCCTCCGCTCCCGTCGGCTCCACCAGCGCTGCACCCGGGCTCCCATGAGGACCGCGAAGATCCCGGCGAGGAGGAGGGGGAGGCGCACGTCGGCCTTCACGAGCCAGTAGAAGTGGACGACCCCCAGGGCCGTCGCGAGGTAGGCCAGGCGGTGCAGGAGGCTCCAGCGCTTCCCGAGCCGGCGGATCCACCCCCGGGTGGAGGTGACGGCCAGGGGCACCAGGAGGACGAAGGCCGTGAACCCCACGGTGATGTAGGGGCGCTCCGCGATGTCCTCCCAGACCCAGTCCAGCCGGAAGCCGAGGTCGAGCCCCATCCAGATGCCGAAATGGAGGAAGGCGTAGAAGAAGCCGAACAGGCCCAGGGGCCGCCGGAGCTTGATCAGCGGGTTCCACCCGGTGAGCCGGCGCAGCGGGCTCACGCTCAGCGTCACCAGGAGGAGGACGAGCGTGGTGAGGCCGGTGACCCGGGTGAGCTTCTCGATGGGGTTCACGCCGAGCCACCCCGTGAAGAAGCCGGCTCCGAGCCAGGCCGCGGGGGCCAGGCACGCGAGCCACATCACGACGCGGAGCGCCGTCAGGGCGCCGGATCGGCGGGAGGCCACGGAGGTGCGGACGCGAGGGGCGCTGGGCCCGTCAGATCCAGCGCGAGAGGTCCATGCCGGCGTACAGGCCCTGGACCTCCTCGGCGTAGCCGTTGAACATCAGCGTCTCGCGCCGGCGGAACTCCCCGATGCGACGCTCCCGCGACTGGCTCCAGCGCGGGTGGTCCACCTCGGGGTTCACGTTGGCGAAGAAGCCGTACTCGCGCGCGTTCTGCGCCTGCCACGTGTTCAGCGGCATCTCCTCCACGAAGCGGATCTTCACGATGGACTTGATGCCCTTGAAGCCGTACTTCCACGGGACCACGAGGCGCAGCGGCGCGCCGTTCTGGTTCGGGAGGTCGACGCCGTAGACGCCGGTGCTGAGCAGGGTGAGGGGATGCATGGCCTCGTCCATGCGCAGCCCCTCCACGTACGGCCAGTTCAGGATCCCCATGCGCTGCCCCGGCATCTCCGAGGGGCGCACCACCGTGGTGAACTCCAGGTACTTTGCGTTGCCGGTGGGCTCCACCCGCTCCACGAGGTCCCGGAGCGGGAACCCCCGCCACGGGATCACCATGGACCACGCCTCCACGCAGCGCATGCGGTAGACCCGGTCCTCCATGGCGTGGGGCGCCAGGAAGTCCTCGAGCTGGTACTCGCCCGGCTTGTTCACGTGGCCCTCCACCGCCACGGTCCACGGCCGGGGGCGGAAGTCCCCGGAGTTGCGGGAGGGGTCGGACTTCCCGGTCCCGAACTCGTAGAAGTTGTTGTAGGTGGTGATCTCCTCCCACGTGTTCAGCGGCTCGTCGAGCTCCGAGGTCATGCCCCGGAAGCGGGCCGGGATCTCCTGGGCGGGACGCGCGGCGAGGCCGTCGCCGACGGGACCGCCGGTCGAGGGGCCATCGCCGGCCTCGCCGGCCTCGGACTCGGAACAGGCGAGGGCCGGAGGCAGGAAGGCGGCCGCGGCGGCCCCCTTGGCGGTCTTGCGGAGGAAGCTCCTCCGGTCGAGGTACACGTCCTCCGGAGTGATCTCGGAGGAGGGGACGTCCGAAGCCTTCTTGATGCGGATGATCACGGGGTGCTCCCACCTGGGCCAGCGGAGGACGACCGGCGGGGCGGACCCGCCGGAGGCTCACCGGTCAAACCCGGGGCGAGGGCGTCCGGTTCCAGGACGCTGGACGCTCCCGGCCAGCGAACGGGCCGGCGGGACGCCCAGCGCCTCCCGTACGGCGCGGGTGGCGGCCAGGAGGACGGCGCCCGCCAGGAGGCACGTGACGAGGAGCCAGCTCCCGATCCCGGGGAGGACGACGCCGGCGGCCGCCCGCTTCAGGAGTCCCACCAGGAGGGCGCCGACGAAGGCCGTGGTCAGCACCGCCCCCAGCGAGACGCCGAGGGCCCCCTTCAGGACGTGCCCGGCGATCCGGCGCCCGTCGGCGCCGAGGACGCGGCGCACCGCGAGCTCCCCGGTGCGCCGCCGGGTGAGCTGGAGGGCGGTGACATGGGCCCCGTGGAGCGCCAGGAGGAAGGTCGCCAGGGCCACCGCCCACGCCACCCGTCCCACCCAGAGGAGGGGCGCCGCCGCGCCCCGGCGGTGTTCCTCCAGGGTACCGCTCGGACCCGGCGCGTACCCGGCCCCGTCCAGCAGGGCGCGGACCGCCCCCTCGGCCTCGTCGGGACCGCGGAAGGCGAGGTGGGCGTGGCCCGGCTCCTGACGCAGCGCGTTGACCCACGCCGCCTCCCGGGGCAGGGGCTCGCCGCCCACCACCGCCCTCGGACGGTCCGCCACCACCCCCACGACGGTGAACCAGGTGTCGAGCCCGGCCCCCAGGCGCACCTTCCGGCCCAGGGGGCGACCTCCCTCGAACGAGCTCCGGGCGAAGGTCTCGTTCACCAGGGCGACGGGCTCTCCGTCGAGGTCCTCGGGCCGGAAGTCCCGCCCGGCGACGACGGAGTAGCCCGCCGCCGGGAGGAGGCCCGGGCTGACCGCGTGGTGGTGGGCCACGGCGGGCGCCAGGAAGAGGGGGAGGCCCCCGCGGAAGCAGCGTCCGCACTGCGCGAGCGCCATGTCCCGTACCCCGAGGCCCACCAGGGCTCCCGGGGTGGCCAGGCTCTCGGCTTCCACCCCGGGCACGTCGGCCACGCGCTCCAGGAGGGCGGCCCAGTGCCCAGGCGCGGCGGCGGGAGGGGCGGTGACCTCCATGAGGTGGAGGCGGTCGGCTTCGGCCTCCAGCGGGACCGCGTCCGGCGCCGCCGCCCCCAGTGCCAGGGCGCCCACCACGAAGGCGCCGGCGGCGCCCGCCTGGGCCCCGGCCAGGAGGCGGCGCCCCAGCGCGGCCCCGGGCCCGG
>CAZMTA010000022.1:12089-61996 GCA_964569085.1 uncultured Gemmatimonadaceae bacterium
CGGACCCGGCCCAGGAGGAGGCGGAGCAAGCGTCCGGGGGAGGCCCCCAGCGCGGCCCGGACCGCCACCTCCCGCCAGCGGGCGCTCCCCGCCTCCAGGAGGAGGACGAGGGCGTTGAGAAGGGCCACGGCGAGCGCCGCCAGGAAGAGGGCCGCGAGGAGGGAGGCCAGGCGCTCCACCGCCGCGGCCTGGAGGTCGTGGGGCCAGACCGCGCGGGGCGACCAGGCCAGCCCCAGCGTCTCCACCGGGAGGCGCGGAAGGCCGAGGAGGGAGCGGACCCCCCACCCGTCCAGCGCCAGCACCGAGCGCATCCCCACCACCACCGCCGTCGCCGCCGCCAGCGCGCCGACCGCCCCCGTCAGCCCGGCCTCGCGCCGAGACTCCATGGCTCCTCCCGGATGTGGGTTCGGCGAAAGACTACCCCGGGCCAGCGGGCCGCGCCACACGCCCCCGCGCCGTTGAACGCGGCCACGCCGCCGCCTACCTTCCGCCTCCCTCCACCCCGCCTCCCCGCGCCCGCCATGGTCCCGCCGACCGCCGTCGAGCCCCCGGCTCCCCCCGCTCGCCCGTCCCGTCCTTCCCCGGGGGCCGGCCGATGAGGCTCGTCGTGGCCCTCGGCGGAAACGCCCTCCTGCGCCGGGGGGAGGCGCTCACCGCCGAGAACCAGGCCCGGAACATCGCCGCGGCGGCCGGGGGCCTGGCGGAGATCGCCCGGGGAAACGACCTGGTCGTCGTGCACGGGAACGGGCCCCAGGTCGGGCTCCTGGCCCTCCAGGACGCCGCGGTCGAGGAAGGGGGGCGCTTCCCCCTGGACATCCTGGGGGCGGAGACGACCGGGATGGTGGGCTACCCCGTCGCCCAGGAGCTGGGCAACGTGCTGCCGGACCGGCGCGTGGCCTCCCTCCTCACCCAGGTGGAGGTGGATCCGGACGACCCGGCCTTCGCCGAGCCCAGCAAGCCCATCGGCCCGGTCTACGAGGAGGCGGAGGCCCGGGAGCTGGCCCGCACCCGCGGCTGGACGGTGGGCCGGGACGGGGACCACTGGCGCCGCCTGGTGCCCTCGCCGCCGCCCCTGCGGATCCTGGAGGCCGAGGTCGTCCGCCTCCTGGTGGACGCCGGCGTGGTCCTCCTGTGCGCCGGCGGGGGCGGGGTGCCCGTGGTGTTCGACCGGTGGGGCCGGGCCCACGGCGTGGAGGCCGTGGTGGACAAGGACCGCTCGGCGGCGCTGGTGGCCGGGGACGTGTCCGCGGACGTCCTCCTCCTCCTCACCGACGTGGCCGCGGTGGAGGTGGGGTGGGGGACCGACGAGGCCCGGCCCCTGGGCGAGGTCGGCGTCGAGGAGATCCGGAGCTACGACTTCGCCGAAGGCTCCATGGGGCCCAAGGTCGAGGCGGCCGCGTCCTTCGTGGAGAAGACGGGCGGACGGGCCGTGATCGGACGGCTGGAGGACGCGCCCGCGCTGGTGGCCGGGGAGGCCGGGACCCGGATCGTCGCCGGCTGAGGGCCCGCCCGGACGGGGCGGCCCCCGCGTCTCAGGGCTGGGAGCCCAGGAGCGTCGGGACGTCGGCGTACCAGACCCGGTTCGTCACGACCCGGCCCTCCTCCATTCCCCCGGCCAGGAAGATCGTCCCGCCGGCCACGCCCAGCGTCCGGTGGTCCATGGTCGCCACGGGCGGCGCGAAGAGGTGCCGCCATCCGTTGGTGGCGGGGACGTAGGCCAGCACCTGGCGGATCGGCTCGGCCGGCGACCCGTCGTACCCGGTGCCGTCGTAGTTGTACGGCGTGTCGGTGCCCCCGATGAAGACCGCGAGGCCCCCCATGGTCGCGGAGCCGGCCCGGTACAGCGCCGGTCGGGGGTGGGCCGGGAGCGGACCCCACTCCACCGAGGTCGGGTCGGTCGGATCCAGGTCGCCCCGCCACGCGGTGCTGTCCAGCACGAAGCGCGGGTCGCCACCGTCGGTCCGGACCCCGTCCAGGTAGACGATCCGGTCGCCCACCACGGTGCCGGGATGCCCGAAGACCGGGGCCCCGGGAACCTCGGTGGCCCGGCTCCAGCGGTCCGCGGCCGGGTCGTAGACCTGGACCGCCGTGACGTTGTCCTCGTCGCTCCACCCCGAGACCAGGACCACCAGGGAGTCCCGCCAGAGGCCGCTCACCGCGTCGTCCACGGGGATCGGCATGTCGGCGGCCCGACTCCACGTGTCGGTGCCCGGATCGTAGACGTCCACGTTGGGCAGGGACCGCTCCGAGCCGTTCTCGGCCACCGTGTAGCCGCCGAAGAGGTACACGCGGCCGCCCACCACCTGGGCCGTGGACGCCAGCCGCCCCGGGCCGGGCACGGCGGTGACCTCCCGCCATCCGAGGCCGCTGTCCACGTCCCAGCGGTAGGTCGCGTCGGTGACGCCCCGCCAGGTCTTGGTGGAGTCGAGGCCCATGAAGGAGAAGACGGAGACCCCGGCCGGGGTCTCCACGGCCGCCACGGCGTTGTTGGTGACCGGCTGGGGGAGGGGCGGGCCCGCCCGCCAGACCACGGCGGGGGCCTCGGGGCGCGCCGGCTCCTCGGAGCCGCATCCGGCCACGAGGAGGGCGCCCAGGAGGAAGGGCGCGGCGAGGAGGAAGCGGGGACGGCGGGAAGCAGCGTCGTGCGGCACGGCGCGGGGGCTCCGGCTCGGAGGCGGGTCACGGTGGGCGAGGCACCCCAAGGTAGGCCCGGGTCGGAACCCGCGGCAACGGCTCCGGTTGCCCCGACGGGAGCCGCCGTCGAGGTTGGTCGCCATGTCCTCTCTCCCGCGCCCGGCCCGGGTGCCCGGCCTCGAGCTCCTCGGGGTCTCCTGTCTGGTCCTCTTCCAGGAGCTGGCGCTCATCCGCTGGCTTCCGGTGGAGGTCCGCGTCCTGGCCTACTTCCCGAACCTGGTCCTCATCGCCTCCTTCCTCGGTCTCGGGGTGGGGTCCCTCCGCACCGGGCGGCGCTCGCTCCTCTGGATGTGGCCAGCGGCACTGGGGGCCCTGGTGGGATCGGCGATCCTCCTGGGTCGGGTGGCCTTCACCGCCGAGGGGGTCACCGAGCACCTCTGGCTCCTCTACGAGGACCTGGGCCCGGACGCGCCGGTGGTGGAGGGGGTCCGGCTCCCCATCGTGGCGTTCTTCGTCCTCACCGCGGCGAGCTTCGTCCCCCTGGGGCAGTTCCTGGGAGAGCGCCTCCAGCGATTCCGGGCCGACGGGGCTCCGCTCCGCGGCTACTCCCTCGACCTGGCCGGATCGCTGGCCGGGGTCGTGGGCTTCGCCGTCCTCTCGGGCTCCGGCACGCCCCCGTGGGTCTGGTTCGCCGTGGTGGCGGCGCTGGCCGGCGTCGTCCTCCACCGGGGACCGCGCCTGGCGGCGTGGGCCGTGGGCGTGGGGGCCCTGGTGGCGGCGCTCACCGGGGTCACGGACCGGGCCGACCACCACAGCCCCTACTACGCCCTGAGCCTGGCGCCCGTCCCCGGCCTCCCCGACGTGCGCGTCCGGGCCAACGGGGCGCTCCACCAGGTGGCAGCCGAGGTGGGGCGGGAGGACGCCGCCGGTCCCGCATGGCGCGCCCAGGCGGTCCGCGGCTACCACATGCCCTACTCGCTCCTCGCGGCGCCCCCGGAGCGGGCCCTGGTCCTGGGGGCCGGCACCGGCAACGACGTGGCGGTTCTCCTGGCCGAGGGGGCCGGATCCGTGGACGCCGTCGAGATCGACCCGATGCTGGTGGAGCTGGGACGCCGGATCCACCCGGACCGGCCCTACGCGTCGGAGCGGGTGACGGTGCACACGACCGACGCGCGCACCTTCCTCCAGGAGACGGACGAGCGCTACGACCTCATCGTCTTCGGGACCCTGGACTCCATGACCCGCCTCGCGGCGCTCTCCACCGTCCGTCTGGACAACTTCGTCTACACCCGGGAGGCGCTGGAGGCCGCCGCGTCCCGCCTGGAGCCCGACGGGGGCATGGCCCTCTACTTCATGGTGGGGGAGGCGTTCATCCACGACCGGCTCATGGGGCTCCTGGCCGAGACCTTCGGCCGGATGCCGGGCGTGCTGCGCGGGGACTGGTCGATGTTCAACACCGTCTACGTGGCCGGGCCGGCCTTCGCGGGCCACCAGGAGTGGCCGCCCGACGTGAGCGAGTGGTTCTTCGAGGAGAAGCTCCCCACGGTGGAGGTGCCGTCCGACGACTGGCCGTACCTCTACCTGGCCGAGCGGAGCGTCAGCCCCTTCTACCTCTCCCTCATCGGGATGCTGGCGCTGGTGGCCGCCCTGTCCGTGGCCACGGCCGCCCCGGGCCTCCTCCGGGGGGCGGTGTCCGGCCGGGGGGACTGGGAGATGTTCCTGTTCGGCGCCGCCTTCCTCCTCCTGGAGACCCGCTTCGTGACCGCCATGAACCTGCTCTGGGGGGCCACCTGGATCACCAGCGCCGTGGTCTTCGGGGCGATCCTCGCGACGCTCCTGGTGGCGACGCTGATCACGGAGGTCCGGCCCTTGTCCTGGCCCGTGGCCGCCGGGGGGCTGCTGGCCTCCCTGGCCGTGACCTGGCTGGTCGAGCCCGCCGCGCTCCTGGGCGTGGAAGGGCCGCTCCGGGTGGGGGCCTCGGTGGCCTACGTGGGCCTCCCCGTCTTCTTCGCGGCGGTCTGCTTCGCGCTCCGCTTCGAGCGCCGCCGGGACGCGGGGCACGCCTTCGGATGGAATCTTCTGGGCGCGGTTGCGGGCGGCCTTCTCGAGTTCGCCGGGATGGCGCTGGGTTTCGCCACCCTCCTGCTCCTGGCCGCTGCCCTCTACCTGGGGGCGTTCCTCCTCCGGGAGCGGGGGGCGGGCGTGGGCACCGCCGCGGAGGGCGCCGCGCCCGCCTGAGACGTCCCGCCGGCGAGACCCTCCCCGGGTCGGGGAGGGGCCCTTCTCAGGGCTTGGCGGTGACGATGAGGGCGGCGGTCACGGCCAGCACCGCGGCCGCCACCGTGAGCTCCAGGGCGGAGGGGATCCGCAGGAGCCGGGTGCGGGGCCTGGCCTCGAGCTGGGGACGCACCACCCTCCAGTTGTAGAAGCCCAGGGCCAGGGCGCCCCCCGCCACCAGGACCTTCACCGAGAGGAGCCGGCCGTACCCGGTGCCGAGGAGGTCGGCCACGCCCACGTGCTGGGCCGCGCTCAGGACGCCGGCGCCGACGAGCACCGCCACGGCCACCACCGCCAGGGACGAGAAGGCGGCCACGATGACCGGGAGGGCCGGAGCCTCCCCTTCCTCGTCCCGGTGGGCGGCGGCGGCCGGGATGCCCGCCAGCACCAGACAGGCCAGCCCCCCGGCCCAGACTCCGGCCCCCAGGACGTGGACGGCGTCGGCGGCCACGCCCAGGCCGCCCGCGCCGCCCGAGTGACCCACCAGCGCCGGCACCAGGGTCATGAGGAGCGCGGCCACCCCGGCCAGGAGCCACGGCGTGCGTCCCGGCTCGGGCCGGCGGGCCAGGAGCAGCGCCATGAGGAAGAGGGCCGCCGCCGCCACCTCCAGGGTCCAGGAGGCGCCCCAGGTGGAGCCAAGGAGAGCGCCCGCGGCCCCGAGGACCGACCCGTCTTCCTCGGCCAGGCGGGAGGCGTGGTACGCCAGGCGCAGGGGCGTGACCACGACGGCCAGGCCCGCCACCACCCAGGCCAGGCGGTCCAGCTTTCCGGCCAGGGTACTCCGCACGGCGCTCCGCTCGGGGCCCGCCAGCGCCCCCAGGACCCGCCAGCGGAACGCCACCACGCCCACCATCCCCACGACGGACGCCAGGAAGAGCCAGTTCAGGGTCAGCCCGCCGGGGCCCCACGGGGCCTCGACGCCTTCGCCTCCGGTCTGGGTCGCGAGGCGGGGTGGGGCGCCCCCGGCCGACGCGCCCGGGCTCGACGCGGCGCTGTCGCCGGTGGCGACGGTCGGGGTGTCGAGGGGCTCGGGTCGGCGGACCTGGAAGGAGTAGCTGCCACGGATGACGTGGGAGTCCGGACCGGCGGTGCGCCACTCCACGGTGTAGCTCCCGGAGGGAAGGGGGGCCCCGAACCGCACCCCGATCTCGGCGGAGCCGCTGCCGGGGATCGTGTCCACCGGGGAAGCCACCACCTGCCCCTCGGGGCCGACCACGGTGATGGCGCTCAGGGCCTTCTGCACCGCCGTCGTGTAGCGGAGGCGGATCTCCCGCACCGGGTCCGTGTGAAGGGAGTCCTCGGCGGGGTAGGCCGCCTCCAGGCCGGTGTGCGCCGCGGCCGGGGCCGGCCGCTCGTCGCCCGAGGCGGGAGCGGCGGCGGCCCGCGGGGCGGCGAGGGCCAGCCAGGCCGCCGCCAGAAGGAAGGCATTCCTCACGCCGGCAGCCCCCGGCGCACGACGTGGTCCATGGCCTCCACGAACCGGTCGAGCTCGGAGAGGGTGGTGTAGACGCTGGGCGAGACCCGGATCCCGGTGCACTCCTCGTGCCCGATGGGGGTCGCGATGATGCGATGCTCCTGCCAGAGGTGCGAGACGAGCGCGCCGGGGTCCACCCCCTCGATCTGCACGTTGGCGATGCCGCAGGCGAAGCCGGGCTCCAGGCTCGTGTGCAGGCTCACCCGGTCGTGCTCCAGCAGGGGACGGGCCCAGTAGTCCCGCAGGTAGACCAGGCGGGCGTCCTTCCGGGCGGGGCCGATGCCCTGGTGGAAGGTCAGCGCCTCGGCGATGGCCAGGTAGTTGGCCGCGGGGTGGGTGCCGATCTCCTCGAACTTCCGGATGTCGTCGTCCATGGGCTCCGGGGCGGCCATGAGGGGCCACACCTCGGGGATCTTCTCCCGGCGCACGTAGAGCAGCCCGGTCCCGTGGGGCGCGAAGAGCCACTTGTGCAGCGAGGTCGAGTAGTTGTCGACGTCCAGCTCGCCCAGGGAGAAGTCGAAGTGGGCCAGGGCGTGGGCTCCGTCCACCACCAGGGGGATCCCGTGGCGCCGTGCCATCGCCGTGAGCTCGGTCACCGGGAGGATCTGGCCCGTGAGGTTGATCATGTGGCACGCCAGGATCATCCGCGTCCGGGGCGTGATGGCCTCCTCGAAGAGCCGCACCACCTCCGCCGGGTCCTCGGCGGGCACCGGGATCCGGATCTGCTTGAGCACGATTCCCTCCCGGCGCTCCCGCTGGCGGAAGGTCGTGATCATGCGACCGTAGTCCTGGGTCGTGGTCAGGACCTCGTCGCCCCGCTGGAGGTCGATCCCCAGCTGCATGGTCTGCAGGGACTCGGAGGCGTTCCGGGTGAAGGCGATCTCCTCCGGGTCCACGCCCCACTCCTCCGCCATGCGCTGCCGCACGCCCTCGCGCCGCGGCTCCAGGTCCTGCCACATGGTCCGGGTGGGGGCCAGGTTCGAGTAGTCCAGGTGCCGCTTCATGGCGTCCTGCACGTACGCCGGAGCCGGGCTCACCCCGCCGTTGTTGAGGTTCACCAGGGAGCGGTCCACGGTGAAGGCGCGGCTGACCTCGGCCCAGTAGTCCTCGTCCCGCGCGATGTCCGCGGGCTCCCCGGGATGGTTCCCGAGGGAGCGGGCGATCTCCGGCGCCGACGCGCCGAGCAGGGGCGGCCGGACGGCCAGGCCCAGCGCCGAGGCGGCGGCGGGGAGGGCGAGGGAGCCCAGGAACGAGCGACGGGTGGTCATGGCGGCCTCCGGCAGCGGGGGTGGATGCGCCTGAGCATAGGGCGCGGCGCGAGCGGCGTCCACCGAGCGGGCCGGCCGGGTGCCGGGGCTCCCTGCCGCCTTGGACCCGTCGAGCCGGTCCGCTACCTTGCCCCGCGTCGCCCACCACCCCCGGACGCCTGCCGAGCCGCCCTCCATGATCCGCCTGACGTTCCTCGGAACCGCCGCCTCCCGCCCCACCGTGGGTCGGAACGTGAGCGGGCTCGCGGTCCAGCGGGAGGGCTCCCTCTTCCTCTTCGACTGCGGGGAAGGGACCCAGCGCCAGATGATGCGCTACGGGACGGGGTTCGCGGTGGAGGGGATCTTCGTGACCCACGTCCACGCCGACCACTTCCTGGGGCTCACCGGCCTCCTGCGGACCATGGCGCTCCAGGGGCGCACCGAGCCGCTGACCATCCACGGCCCTCCGGGGTCGGCCCCCACGCTGCGGGCCGCGGTGGCCCTGGGCGTGGACCGGGTCTCCTTCCCCGTCGAGGTGGAGGAGGCGCACCCCGGCGACGCCCTCCGGCGAGAGGACTTCCACATCGAGGCCTTCGAGGTGGACCACGGGACCTCGGCCGTGGGATGGGCCCTGGTGGAGGAGCCGCGCCTCGGGCGCTTCGACGTGGAGGCCGCCCGCGCGCTGGGCGTGCCCGAGGGGCCCCTCTTCGGCGAGCTGCACCGCGGCCGGCCGGTGACCGTGGACGGGCGGGAGGTGCGCCCCGAGAACGTGGTGGGCCCCGCGCGGCCCGGGCGGCGGGTGGCCTACACCGGAGACACGCGCCCGGCCCAGGGCACCGTGGCCGCCGCCCGGGACGCCGACGCGCTGATCCACGAGGCGACGTTCGCCGAGGAGGAGCGCGACCGTGCCCGGGAGACGTATCACAGCACCGCCGCGCAGGCGGCGGGGGTGGCCCGGGATGCCGGGGCGCACCGCCTCTACCTGACCCACCTCTCGGCCCGGTACTCCGAGGACGCCTCGACGCTCCGCACGGAGGCCCGCGCGGTCTTCCCCGGGGCCAGGGTGGCCCGGGACGGCCTCGTGGTGGAGCTCCCCTACCGCACCGAGGACGACGGGGAGGCCGGAGACGTCGAGCCCTCCCGTCCGGCTGCGCAGGAGGCTTCGTCGTGAGCGCCTTCCCGCCGCCCTTCGCGCAGGGAGTGGAGCCGGATCCCCCCCGGCAGGAGCACGTCGACCCGCTTCTGGACGTGGAGGAGCGTCGACGCCGCTGGGAGGTACGGGCGGCGCACTGGCGGGCCCACGCCCTCGCCGAGGAGGTCTTCGGCGCCGGCGTCCGCACCTCCCTGGAAGGCCTCCGCACCGGCGGGGACCTCCGAGGCCTCCTCCGTCTGGAGGTGGGCTTCCGGACGCTGGACGCTCACCGCCGGGCCGAGGCCCGGTTCCTCTCCGCCGCCGGCGGCGACCCCCTCCTCTCCACCGTGCCCCTCCTCTATGTCGTCGGACCCCGGGAAGGCTGACCGCGTCCTCCCCGCCCGCGTGGCGGTGGTGGGCCTGGGCGTGATGGGCGGAAGCCTCGCGCGCGCCCTGGCCCCGCTGGGGATCGTGGAGATCCGCGGCTGGTCCCCCCGGGAGACCGAGCGGGCCGCGGCCCTGGAGGCCGGCGTCGTCCACGAAGCTCCGGAATACTGGGAGGAGGCCGTGGAGGACGCGCTCCTGGTGGTGCTGGCCACCCCCCTGTCGGCGGTGTGCGAGCTCCTTCCCAGGGTGGGCCGGGCCGCGCCCGGAGCGGTCCTCACCGACGTGGCCAGCCTCAAGGCGCCGGTGCAGGCCGTGGCGCGACGGGCCGGCCTCGCCGACCGCTGGGTCGGCTCCCACCCCATGACGGGCTCGGAGGGGCGGGGCTTCGCGCGCTCCACCCCCGACCTGTACCGGGGGGCGCGGATCTGGATGGTGGCCGACGAGGAAGCATCGGAGGCGCAGGCCCGGGTGGCCGGCTTCTGGCGCGCCCTGGACGCCGAGCCCGTGCCCGCGGGCGCCGAGGAGCACGACCGCCTCATGGCCCTGGCCAGCCATCTCCCGCAGCTCGTCTCCAACGCCCTCGCCCGGACGCTGGAGGAGGCGGGGGTCTCCCCCCGCGAGCTCGGGCCGGGCGGCCTGGACATGACCCGGCTGGCGGCCAGCTCGCCGGGGATGTGGGCCGACCTCCTGGAGAAGGCTCCGCGGGAGCTTCCCGAAGGTCTGGAGCACGCCGCCGAGATCCTGGAGGAGCTGGCCCGCATGGTCCGCCATCGGGACGTGCCGGGGCTCACCGAGGTCATGGAGGGCACCCGGCGGTGGACGCTGGGCGCGCCCGCGGTGCGCCCGTGAGGATCCAGGTACCCGGCGACAAGTCCCTGACCCAGCGGGCTCTGATCCTGGCGGCCCTGGCCGGAGGGGAGAGCCGGCTGGCCGGGCTGCTGCACGGCGGGGACGCGGCGTCCACGGCCGGGGCCCTGCGGGCGCTCGGGGCCGACGTCCCCGCGCTCCCCGCCGACGGCGGCCCCCTCGTCGTGCGCGGGGCGGGCGCCTCGGGCCTCCGGGCCCCCGCCGGCCCCCTCGACCTGGGCAACAGCGGGACCGGGGCCCGCCTCCTCCTGGGCGTCCTCTCCGGCACCCCCCTCCGCACCACCGTGACCGGGGACGCCTCCCTGCGGAGCCGTCCCATGGCCCGGGTGACCGGCCCGCTGGCCCGCATGGGCGCGGCCTTCTCGGGGCCCGCCGGCGCCGATCGCCTCCCGCTGGAGGTGGTGGGGCGGCGCCCGCTGGAGGCGCTGGAATGGCACAGCCCCGTGGCCAGCGCCCAGGTGAAGAGCTCCCTCCTCCTGGCCGGGCTCGTGGGCCGCGCCCCGGTGGTGGTGGTCGAGCCCCGGCGCTCCCGGGACCACACGGAGCGGCTCCTGACCCACCTGGGCGTGGCCATGGCGGAGGAGGCCGTGGAGGACGGGTGGCGGGTGACGCTGGGCGAGGCGCCGGCCGTGCTCCCGCCCCTGGAGCTGACGGTCCCGGGAGACGTCTCCTCGGCGGCCTTCTTCCTGGCGCTGGCGGCGCTGGGCGGGGCGGGGGAGGCCGGGGTGGAAGTGGCCGGGGTGGGCCTGAACCCCACGCGCACGGCCTTCCTGGAGGTCCTGGAGCGCATGGGCGCCCCCACCCGCGTGTCGGACGCACGGGAGGAGGCGGGCGAGGCCGTGGGGGACCTGGGCCAGGCGCCGGCCGAGCTCCGGGGCGCGGAGGTCGGAGGCGCCGAGATCCCCCGCCTCATCGACGAGCTCCCCCTGGTGGCCGTGCTGGGCGCGCGGGCCGCGGGGGAGACGACGATCCGGGACGCGGCGGAGCTGCGCCACAAGGAGTCGGACCGCATCGACGCGCTGGTGACCAACCTCAGGAGGCTGGGCGTGGAGGTCGAGGAACGGGAGGACGGGTTGTCGGTGCAGGGGACCGACGGGCCTCTGGAGGGCCGTGTGGAGAGCCGCGGCGACCACCGCATCGCCATGGCCTTCGGCGTGCTGGGGGCCCTGCCGGGGAACCGGATCGAGGTGGAGGGCCGGGAGGCGGCGGACGTGAGCTTCCCCGGCTTCTGGGATCTCCTGGACCGCGTGTCCCGGGAGGGGCGGTGAGCGCGCCCCGGCGGGAGGGCCCGGTGGTCACCGTGGACGGCCCCGCCGGATCGGGGAAGTCCTCCACGGCCCGGGCGGTGGCCGACGCGCTGGGGTTCCGGCACCTGGACTCGGGCGCCCTCTACCGGGCGCTCACCTGGGCGCTCCTGGACCGGGGGCACGACCCCGACGGATGGGAGACGCTGGACGCCGCGGACTTCCAGGGCTTGCGGGTGCGTCTCGAGCCCACGGAGGCCGGATACGACGTGGTGGTGGACGGGCGGACGGTGGCCGACGAGCTCCGGTCCCAGCGGGTCACCGCCCTGGTGTCCCACCTGGCCCGCCTCCCGGCGGCCCGGGAGGCGCTCCTCGGGCTCCAGCGTCAGGCGGGGGCCTACGGGCGCCTGGTGGCCGACGGGCGGGACATGGGCACCGTGGTCTTTCCCGACGCGGACCTGAAGGTGTTCCTCGTGGCCGACCTCCGGGAGCGGGCGCGGCGTCGACTCCTCCAGGAGGGCGCCGAGGACCCCGGAGCCGGCGAGGTCGAGGGCGAAGCGGCCCGCCTGGAGGCCCGGGACGCCCGGGACGCTGGCCGGGCCCACGCGCCCCTGCGGAAGCCCGAGGGGGCCTGGGAGCTCGACACCACCGACCTCTCCTTCGAGGAGCAGGTCGAGGCGGTGGTCCGGCGCGTGCGACAGGTTGACGATACCGGAGGGCAGGTCTAGCTTTTCTGGGCTCGGGAGGGGCCTCGCGGCCTCCCCCGTGCGCACAGAGCTCGCGGAAGGGCTTGGTGGGGCGCCGCACCACGCGTCTCCCGGCCTTTCTTCATTTTCTCACCCGATCCCGGCTGCACGGCCCCGGCGCGACCGATTCGCGCCCCGACGCCGCCGGCGCAGGAGCCCGCGCATCCGCGCGAGGATCTGATACCCCACCATGACCGAAGACCAGAAGACCCCCGAGGCCGCCGAAGACACCCAGGCGGCCACCGAGGAAGCCCCGGAGACCCCCGAGACCCCCGAGGCCGACGCCTCGGACGAGGACGTCATGGACGCCTCCGAGGTCGACGAGGTCGAGCTCACCCCCGAGGAGGAAGAAGCCATCGAGGCCCACGTGGCCGTCGATGCCTTCACCGGTGAGGTGATCACCGTGGCCGGGGACGACGACGACGACGACTTCGACCCGGACAACCCGCCGCTCCCGGAGACCACCGGCATCTCGCCGGAGCTGATCTCCGATCCGTACGGCGAGGAGCCCCTCGACACGTCCCGCGACGAGTTCGAGCAGCTCCTTTCGGAGTTCAGCGAGGACTTCCAGGACTTCCGCGAGGGCGAGATCGTCAAGGCCCGGGTGCTGAAGCTCACCGAGGCCTCGGTCATCCTGGAGTTCGGGTTCAAGTCCGAGGGCTCCGTGGCCCTGGACGAGTTCAAGGAAGCGCCCGCCGAGGGTGAAGAGGTCGAGGTCCTCCTCGAGAGCCTCGAGGACGACGACGGCGTCGTGGTCCTCTCCAAGAAGAAGGCCGACTTCCTGCGGGTGTGGGAGAAGATCAAGGAGGCCCACGAGGCCGATCGCCCCGTGAAGGGCACCCTGATGCGGAAGATCAAGGGTGGCGTCACCGTCGACCTCATGGGGGTCGACGCCTTCCTGCCGGGCTCGCAGATCGCGCTGCGCCGCGTGCCGAACATCGAGGACCTCATCGGCGAGGTCTACCGCTTCAAGATCATCAAGCTCAACAAGCGTCGCCGGAACATCGTGGTCTCGCGCCGCGTGATCCTGGAGGCCGAGCGCGAGCAGAAGCGGGAGACGCTGGTCAAGGAGCTCCTGGTCGGTCAGGTGCGCGAGGGTGTGGTGAAGAACATCACCGACTTCGGTGCCTTCATCGACCTGGGCGGGCTCGACGGCCTGCTCCACATCACCGACATGTCCTGGGGCCGGGTGGGTCACCCCTCCGAGGTCGTGGACATCGGCGAGACGCTGGACATCAAGGTCCTGGACATCGACTGGAACCGGGAGCGCATCTCCCTGGGGCTCAAGCAGCTCCTGCCGTACCCCTGGACGGACATCGACAAGAAGTACCCCGTCGGTGCCCGTGTCCGCGGGAAGGTGGTCTCCATCACCAACTACGGCGCCTTCGTGGAGCTGGAGAAGGGCGTCGAGGGCCTGGTCCACATCTCCGAGATGAGCTGGACGCGCAACGTCCGCCATCCCTCCAAGGTCGTCTCCATCGGCGAGGAGATCGAAGCCGTGGTCCTGAAGGTGGACCCGGACGACGAGAAGATCTCGCTGGGCATGAAGCAGATCGAGGAGGATCCGTGGCTCGCGCTGCCGGTGAAGTACCCCACCGGCACGACGCTGGAGGGCGTGGTCCGCAACCTGACCTCCTTCGGCGCCTTCGTGGAGATCGAGCCCGGCATCGACGGCCTGGTGCACGTCTCCGACATGAGCTGGACCAAGCGGGTCGAGCACCCGTCCGAGGTGGTCCAGAAGGGCGAGGAGGTCCAGGTGATGGTCCTCGACGTCGACGCCGAGAACAAGCGGATCAGCCTGGGCATCAAGCAGCTCCAGGACGATCCGTGGCCCGGCATCTCCCAGCGCATGGCGCCGGGGGTGGAGCTCGACGGGAAGGTGGCCCGCGTCCAGGACAAGGGCGTGGTCATGGACCTGGGCGACGACATCGAGGGCTTCGTGCCCGCCTCCCACTCCGGTGTGGAGGACGCCGATCGCCTCGAGGAGTTCTACGTCGAGGGCAAGGAGGTCCCGCTCAAGGTCCTCGAGTCCGACGCGGCCAACCGCCGCATCGTGCTGGAGGTCCTGGAGGTCCCGGAGCGCGGTCCGGCTCCCGAGACCGAGGACGAGGACGAAGAGGGCGAGGACGTCCCCGCCGACGAGGCCGAGGACGAGGAGCCCACGGCCGAGGTCGAGGAGTCCGAGGACGAAGGCGAGTCCGAGGAGTCCGAGGAGGACGAGTCCGAGGAGTCCGACGACGAGGAGGACGAGTCCGAGGATGACGAGGACGAGGACTCCGACGAGGACGAAGACGAGGAGAAGGGCGACTGAGCCCCTTCCCACGGACCTCCATCACGGTACGCGCATGATGGTCGACCCTCGAGGAGCCGCCCGGATACGTTTCGTGTCCGGGCGGTTTCTTTTCCCCCTGCTCCTGCTGGTTCTGGAGGCATGCATCCCGGGTGGATCGGGAAGCTCGGAGGCCCCCGGGCCCACCGAGCCGCCCGAGCCGGTGGTGGCCCCGGGTCCCACCACGGAGGCGCGGGAGACCGACGCCCGGGAGCTCCTGCGCGCGGCCACGCTGGCCCGGGAAGCGGGCGACGACGCCGAGGCGGCGCGGCTGGCCGGTCGGGTCGTGGACGAGTACCCGTCCTCGGCGGTCTCGGGGCGTGCCCTGAGGCTCCGGGTGGAGGCGGCCTTCGACGCGGCGCAGTGGGCCGTCGTGGACGACCAGGCCGAGACGTACGTATCCCTCCTCCCGGGGGACGACGAGCGGGTGGCGGCCATGCGCCTGCTCCAGATCCGGGCGCTGGGCCAGGTGCCCGACACCCTGGCCATGCTCGACCGGGCCCTGCGTGTCCCGTACTCCGCACCGGCGGAGGCGCGGGCCGAGCTGGTGGAGGTGGTGCGGGAGGGGGTGCGGGGCCTGCCGCTCGCGGAGCTGGGCCGCCTCCTGGAATCCACCGCGGCCGACGCCGCGGCCCGGCCCACGGCCGAAGCATGGTACGCGCGGCTCCTCCTGGGCGCGGGCCGCGCCGCCGAGGCGGGCGTCGTGGCGCGGGCCGCCCTGGCGGCGGGGGCTCCGTCCCCCGATTCGGCGCTGGCCGCGGCGGTCCTGGACCCGAGCGCCGGCCCGCTTCCGCCCCTCCCGGGAGGCCGGACCGTCCGGATCGGGGCGGTCCTGCCCCTCTCGGGCTCGCCGGCCCTGCGGGAGATCGCGTCCCTCCTGGCCGAGGGGATCGAGGTGGCGGCCTCCACGGAGGACGAAAGCCTCTCGGTGGACCTGGTGGTGCGGGACGACGACGGCGAGCCCGCCGCGGCGGCCCGGGCCGTCCGGGACCTGGAGGACGAAGGCGTCCTGGGTGCGGTGGGCTTCCTGCGGGACGAGTCGCTGGCGGCCGCCGCCGAGGCCCGCGCCCGCGGTCTGCCCCTCGTCTCCCCGACGGCCCGCACCGGCGCGGCGGGCCGCAGCGGGGTCCTCACGCTGTCGGGCCCCGACCCGGAGGCGGCCCGGGCCATGGCGGAGTACGCCGCCCGGGAAGGATACGTCCGCGTGGCCATGATCCACTCCCAGGTCCCGGAGTCGCTGGACGAGGCGGACGCCTTCGAGGCGGCCCTCCGGGGCCGGGGCGTGGCCATGGCGGGCCGCTGGGCCTATCCGGCCGGGGCGACCTTCTTCCAGGACCAGATCCGGGCCGCCCGGGAAGCCCTGCGGCTCCGGGAGATCCGCGAGCTGGGCCTGGGGGCGGAGGACACCCTCCGGGTGGAGGAGCTGGACCCCGTGGCCCTCTTCGTTCCGGTCCCCGCGGAGGACGTGGAGTTCCTGGCGCCCCAGCTCACCTTCTTCGGGCTGGACACGCTGGGCATCGACATCCTGGGGACCTCGGGGTGGACCGACGCCCAGACGCTGGAGGCCGTGGACGACCGCCACACCACCGGCGTGGTGGCCACCGCGCCCGTCCAGGCCGGACCCGGCTCCCGGGGGCACCGCCGCTTCCGGGAGGCGTACGAGGAGCACTTCCAGCGCACGCTGGTCAGCCCGGTCCCGGCCCTGGGCTGGGACGCGGCGCTGCTGGTCCTGGAGGCGGCCCGCAGCGGCGCCCGGGGCCCCGCCCAGATGCAGGAGGCCCTGTCCGCCGTCGAGGGGCTCGAGGGCGCCACCGGCGTCTTCTCCGTCGTCGACGGACGGGTGCTGCGCAGGCAGGAGATCGTGCGCATCGTGCGCGGCGCCACCATTCCCGCAGGCTGACGAACCGAACAGGCTGACGACCCCAGAGGAGCATCGATGTCGATCCACGAGAAGCTGAAGCGCCTCGAGGAGCTGCGCCGCGAGTCCGAGCAGGGCGGGGGCGAGGCCCGCGTCCAGGCGCAGCACGAGCGGGGGAAGCTCTCGGCGCGGGAGCGCCTGGACCTCCTCCTCGACGAGGGCTCCTTCGTCGAGCTGGACCGGTTCGTGACCCACCGGTCCACGGACTTCGGGCTGGAGGAGAAGAAGTTCCTGGGCGACGGTGTGGTGACGGGGTACGGCACCATCCACGGCCGGCTGGTCTACGTCTTCAGCCAGGACTTCACCGTCTTCGGCGGCTCGCTCTCCGAGACCCACGCCGAGAAGATCGTGAAGCTCCAGGAGATGGCCGTGAAGAACGGGGCCCCCATCATCGGCCTCAACGACTCCGGCGGCGCCCGCATCCAGGAGGGCGTGGTGAGCCTCGGGGGCTACGCCGACATCTTCCTCAAGAACACGCTGGCAAGCGGCGTGGTGCCCCAGATCAGCCTGATCCTGGGTCCCTGCGCCGGAGGTGCGGTATACTCCCCGGCCATCACCGACTTCATCTACATGGTCCGCGGGACGAGCTACATGTTCGTGACGGGGCCCAACGTGGTGAAGACGGTGACCCACGAGGACATCGACATGGAGGGGCTCGGGGGCGCCGACATCCACGCCTCCAGGTCCGGGGTGGCCCACTTCGCCATGGACTCGGAGCCCGAGTGCCTGGCCTCGGTGCGGGACCTCTTCCAGTACATCCCCCAGAACAACACCGAGCTCCCCCGGGACCGGGAGAGCGCCGATCCGGTGGACCGGCAGGACGAGAAGCTGCTCGAGATCGTGCCGGACAACCCCAACCAGCCCTATGACATGCACGACGTCATCGAGGCGGTGGTGGACGACGGGACGTTCTACGAGGTCCACGAGAAGTTCGCCGGGAACCTCCTGGTGGGCTTCGCGCACCTCGGGGGACACCCGGTGGGGATCGTGGCCAACCAGCCCTCCGTCCTGGCCGGGGTCCTGGACATCGACTCCTCGGACAAGGGCGCCCGCTTCGTGCGGTTCTGCGACGCCTTCAACATCCCCCTGGTGGTGCTGGAGGACGTGCCCGGCTTCCTCCCCGGGGTCGCCCAGGAGCACGGCGGCATCATCCGCCACGGCGCCAAGCTCCTCTACGCCTTCAGCGAGGCCACGGTGCCCAAGGTGACGGTCATCACCCGGAAGGCGTACGGGGGCGCCTACGACGTCATGAACTCCAAGCACATCCGGGGCGACCTGAACTACGCCTGGCCCCAGGCGGAGATCGCCGTGATGGGCCCGAAGGGGGCCGTGGAGGTCCTCTACCGGAAGGAGATCGCCGCCTCCGACGACCCCGAGGCGACCGAGAAGGAGCGGACCGAGGAGTACCGGGAGAAGTTCGCCCACCCCTACATCGCGGCGGCGCGCGGGTACGTGGACGACGTGATCGACCCCCGGGAGACCCGGCCGCGGCTGGTCAGCGCGCTGGAGATGCTGCGCAACAAGCGGGACGAGAACCCCCTCAAGAAGCACGGCAACATCCCGCTCTGACGGGCGCCGGGGGCGGCGGCGGGCCGGGCCGCCCCCGGACGGCCCCCGGACCGCGACCGCCCGGGAGCGGTACAACGAAGCATGTCCACGCCCCCGCCGCCTCCGCCTTCCCCGGACTCCTCGCGGTCCGAGCCCCCCCGCCGCCGTCGTCCGCGGGGAACGCTCCGTCTCCTGGCCGCCCTGGTCGTGGCGGGGCTCCTGGCCCTCACCGCCTGGCTGGTGCACGACGGGGTGAGCCGCCTCGCCGAGGGGCTCCGGCCCCCGGAGGTCACCCTCTCCCGGGAGGAGGTGGCCGCCCGCGTCCACGCCACCCTCCAGCGGGAGGCCGACGCGGCCTTCCTGGTCACCGGTCGGCTCGACGTCCTGGCCACCTCCGAGGTGGAGAACACCCGGACCGTCCTCCCCGGCCTCCTGGACCTGAGCATGGGCACCAGCCGGGCCACCGTCCGGGTCCCCGGCACCATCTGGTACGGCGTGCCCCTGGAGGGCTTCACCCCCGCGGACGTCACCGTGGAGGCGGACACCCTCGTGCGCCTCGGGCTTCCCGCGCCCCGGGTACACTCGGTGGAGGCGGAGCTGCGGGAGATGGAGGTCCGGACGGAGCGCGGATGGGCCCGGCTGCCGGCCCTCAGCGAGCGGGACGCCGAGCGGGCCGCGGTGGGGCTGGTGAACGAGGTCCTGCGCCGGCAGGGCGCCGCCCACCTGGCCGACGATCCCGACGCAGGGACCCGCACGGCCCGGGCGCTGGTGGACCTCCTCCGACCGGTCCTGCGCGAGGCCGGAGCGCCGGCGCCGACCTTCCACGTGCGCCTGGGGGACCGGACCTTCGTGGTCCGCCCCTGACGCCCCGGCGGGACAACCCCCGGCGCCCTCCGACGCATCCCATGCAGTGACACGAGATCACTGCATCCGCCCCGCCTCGGCGCGGGGCGATCGTACGGAGGAGACGGGATGAAGACGACGCGTTCCAGATGGACCCGGGCCGTGCCGATGCTGGCGCTGCTCACCACCCTCGCGGCCGTGCCCGCCGGCGCCCAGGAGGACCGGGAGGCCCGCCAGGAGTGCCGGTGCGTGGACGCCGACGGCAACGAGATCGAGCGGTGCACCTGCTTCACCCTCCCGGATATGGACGGGCTGCCCGAGCTGGCCCGGGCGTTCGCCTTCTCGTTCGGAGACGAGCGCCCCCGCGTGGGGATCTCCCTGGACGTGGGGCAGGGGGCCGAGGTCGACGCCCGGGGCGCCCGCATCGAGGACGTCCTGGACGACGGGCCGGCCGACGAGGCCGGGCTCCGGGCCGGCGACGTCGTGGTCCGCTTCGACGGCCACGACCTGCTCCGGAGCCTGGGAGCCGAGCGGGAGGAGGACTTCGACCTGGACGTCTCCCTCCCGGTGCAGCGGCTGCTGGCGCTGGCGCGTGAGCTGGAGGAAGGCGAGGTGGCGGAGGTCGAGTACCTCCGCGGAGACGAGCGGCGCACGGCGAGGGTGGAGGCCCGGGCGCTCGACGGTTGGGGCGCGCGGGCCTTCCGCGTGCCGGGCGGGGAAGGCCTGCGGGCGCTGGAGCGGCTTCCCGAGGTCGGGGCGTTCCACTTCCGCCGCGACGGCGAGGGGCGGGAGGGCCGGGCGCCCGGGCTCCGGCGGTTCGAGCTGCTCCGGGACGGAGACGGGCCCGGCGTCGTGCTCCGGGGGAGGGGCGGGTTCGACCGCTGCCCGGTGCCGGCCGGCCAGGAGGAGGGCGCCCGGACGTGGGTCTTCGCCGACGACTGCGTCGGCGGGCTCCGGCTGGTGGCGCTGAACCCCTCGCTGGGCGCCTACTTCGGCACCGAGGAGGGGGTGCTGGTGGCCGACGTCCATCCCGAGTCCCGTCTGGGGCTGCAGCCCGGGGACGTCATCCTGCGGATCGGGGACCGGGAGACCCCGACCCCGGAGCGGGTGCGGGCGGTCCTCCGCTCCTACGGCGAGGACGAGCCCGTGACCCTCACCGTGGTGCGGGAGGGAAGCACGCGGGACGTGCAGGGCCGCATGGGCGGCTGAGGGCGGGACGGCGCCGCCCGGGGGAGGCCGCGCGACCACCGCTTCGAGCGGGTGGTCCCCCGGGCGGTCCCGGTTTCCACTCCTCCGGGGCTTCTCTTAGCTTTCGCCGTCTCCCCCAGCCTCTCCCTCCCGACAGCGAGCGTGCGCGGCCCGTGATCCGGTCCCTCCTCATCGCAAACCGCGGCGAGATCGCCGTGCGCATCATCCGGGCGGCCCGCGAGATGGGCGTCCGCACGGTGGCCGTCTACTCCGAGCCCGACCGCCTGGCGCCCCACGTCCTGGAAGCCGACGAGGCGTACCCCATCGGGCCGGCGGCGTCGGCGGAGAGCTACCTCCGCATCGACAAGCTGCTGGAGGTGGCCGAGCGGTCCGGCGCCGAAGCGATCCACCCCGGCTACGGGTTCCTGGCCGAGCGGGCGCCCTTCGCCCAGGCGGTGGCCGACGCGGGCCTGATCTTCGTGGGGCCGAAGGCGGACACCATCGCGGCCATGGGGGACAAGACCGAGGCCCGGCAGCGCATGCAGGCCGCCGGGGTCCCCATCGTCCCCGGGCTGGTGGACCCCCTGGAGGACGCGGCCGAGGCCGCCCGTGAGGCGGAGGCCATCGGGTTCCCCGTCCTCCTCAAGGCCGCGGCCGGCGGAGGCGGGAAGGGAATGCGCGTGGTGGAGAAGCCCGAGGAGCTGGAGCGGGCCTTCGACGCCGCCCGCCGGGAGGCCCAGGCCGCCTTCGGGGACGGCTCGGTCTACCTGGAGCGCTACCTCGGCCGTCCCCGCCACGTGGAGGTCCAGGTCCTTGGCGACCAGCACGGCAACGTCATCCACCTGGGCGAGCGGGAGTGCTCGATCCAGCGGCGCCACCAGAAGCTGGTGGAGGAGGCCCCGTCGGCGGTCCTGACCCCCGAGGAGCGGGCCGCCATGGGCGACGCCGCGGTGAAGGCCGCGCAGGCGGTGGACTACGAAGGCGCCGGCACCGTGGAGTTCCTCTACCAGGACGGGGAGTTCTTCTTCCTGGAGATGAACACCCGCCTCCAGGTGGAGCATCCCGTGACCGAGCTGGTCACCGGGCTCGACCTGGTGCAGTGGCAGCTCCGGGTGGCCTCCGGCGAGGCCCTCCCGCTCACCCAGGCCGAGCTGCGCCTGGAGGGGCATGCCATCGAGTGCCGGATCACCTCCGAGGATCCGGAGCAGGGCTTCCTCCCCTCCACCGGGACCGTGACCCACCTGGAGCTGCCCACCGGGCCCGGCGTGCGCTGGGACGGTGGGATCCGCGAGGGCTTCGAGGTCTCGCTCCACTACGACCCCCTCCTGGGGAAGCTGGTCACCTGGGCGCCTACCCGGGAGGAGGCCATCGACCGCATGGCCAGGGCGCTGGACGAGCTGGTGGTGGTGGGGGTCGAGACGAGCGCGCCCTTCCACCGTCGGGTCATGAAGGAGGCGGACTTCCGCGCCGGGGACCTGTCCATCCGGTACCTGGAGGAGCATCCCGAGCTGGTGGACGCCGGGTCCGACCGGGAGGCGCTGCGCGCGGCGGCGGTGGCGGCGGCGCTCCTCGAGGAGGAGGACCGGCAGCGGCATCGCTCGGCCCGCATCGAGACGTCGTCGGGGCAGCCCGCCGGGGCGCTCCCGGCGTGGCGCCGGGCCGGTTGGCCCTGGCGGAGCCGGTGAGCGGCCGCACGGAGACCGTCGGGGTCCGGGCGCTGGCCTCCGGCGGGGCCGGGGTCGGGGAGCTCGCCGACGGCCGGGTCGTGTTCGTCGAGCGGACCGCGCCCGGCGACGCCGGCGAGGTGCGCATCCTCCGGGAGAAGAGCACGTGGGCCAAGGCCCGCCTGGTCCGCCTCGACGAGGCCGGCCCGGCCCGGGTCGACGCGCCCTGCCCCCTGTACGACCGCTGCGGGGGGTGCGCGCTCCAGCACGTGACCTACGAGGAGCAGCTCCGGTGGAAGGCCCGCTGGGTCGTGGACGCGCTGGAGCGGATCGGCGGGCTGGAGGGCGTCGAGGAGCCCGAGGTCGTGCCCTCGCCCCGCGAGCTCCACTACCGGGACCGCCTGAGCTTCACGCTCCGCCGCCTGCGGGGCGGCCGGGTCGTGGCGGGCTTCCACGAGCTGTACGACACCCACCGCGTCCTGGACGTCCACGACGAGTGCCTCCTGGCCGAGGCTCCGGTCGTGGAGACGTGGGCGGCGCTGCGGGACGCCTGGGAGGGGAACGCCCGACGGCTTCCCGACGGGGGACGCCTCCGCCTCACCTTGCGCAAGGTGGCCGACGACGCCGTCGCCCTCCTGGTGGAAGGGGGGGAGTCGGGATGGCGGGGCGGAGGGCTCGTGGAGGACGTCCGCGGCCTGGTGGACGTGTGGCATCAGCCCGCCGACGCCGAGGAGGCCGTCCGTGTCGACGGTCCCGCCGGGCCGGGAGGGGAGGACGGGGTCCGCCCCGGAGCCTTCACCCAGGTGAACGCCGAGGTCGCGCCCCGGCTCCGGGACCACGTGGTGGCCCAGCTCGACGGCGACGGCCCCGTGATCGACGCCTACTGCGGCGTGGGGCTCTACGGCCATCGCCTGGCGGAAGAGGGCCGTACCGTGACCGGGATCGAGCTGGACCCGGCCGCCGCCGCGTCGGCCCGGCGGGGCGCCCCCGACGGCTTCACCCTGCTGGAGGGGGCCGTCGAGGACCGCCTGGCCGAAGCCCTTCCGGCCGCGGCCCTGATCCTCAACCCGCCGCGCACGGGGCTCCACGACGACCTCCCGGAGCTCCTCCGGGAGATGGGGCCCGCCCGGATCGTGTACGTGAGCTGCGACCCCGCCACCCTGGCCCGGGACCTGAAACGGCTGGGCGACGCCTACGCCCTCACGGGCCTTCGTTCCTTCGACCTCTTCCCCCAGACCGCCCACGTGGAGACGGTGGCGGTCCTGGAGCGCGCGGAGACGCCATGAAGTACTTCGTGACCATCGAGCAGGAGACCTTCGAGGTGGAGCTGGCCCCCGAGGGCGCCACCGTGGACGGGGAGCCGGTGTCGGTGGACCTGGCCCAGGTGCCCGGGACCCCCGTGCGCACCCTCCTGGTGGACGGCGCCTCCCACCGCCTGGTGGCGGGACGGAAGGGCTCCGGGCGCTGGGAGCTCCACCTGGCGGGCCGGCGTCTGGCCTGCGAGGCCGTGGACGAGCGCACCAAGGTCATCCGGGAGATGACCGCCGCCGTGAGCGGACCCGCCGGGCCCGCGCCCGTCCGCGCCCCCATGCCCGGCCTGGTCGTGAAGATCGAGGTCGAGGAGGGCCAGGAGGTGGCCGCGGGGCAGGGGATGGCCATCGTGGAGGCCATGAAGATGGAGAACGAGCTCAAGGCCGCGGGCCCCGGGGTGGTGTCCGCCATCCACGTGGCCGCCGGCGACACGGTGGAGAAGGACCAGGTCCTCATCGATCTGGCGCCCCTGGACGGCGAGAACGGCGAGGACGGAGGAGACGAGGGATGAGCGAGGGCGAGATCCGCACCGAGAGCGGCATCCCCGTCGAGCGGCTGTACGGGCCCGAGGACGTGGACGCGCCCCCCACCGGCGAGCCGGGCGCGTTCCCGTTCACCCGGGGCGTCTACCCGTCCATGTACCGCGGCCGGGTCTGGACCATGCGTCAGTACGCCGGGTTCGGCACCGCCGAGGAGACCAACGAGCGCTTCCGCTACCTCCTGGAGCGGGGGCAGACCGGCCTCAGCGTGGCCTTCGACCTTCCCACCCAGATGGGCTACGACTCGGATCACGCCATGGCCGCCGGCGAGGTCGGGCGGGTCGGCGTGGCCATCGACTCCCTGGACGACATGCGGCGCCTCTTCCAGGGGATCGACCTGGGGGAGGTCTCCACCTCCATGACGATCAACTCCACCGCGGGGATCCTCCTGGCCTTCTACGTGGCGCTGGGGGACGAGCAGGGCGTGCCCCGCGACAGGCTGGCCGGCACGATCCAGAACGACGTGCTCAAGGAGTACGTCGCCCGCGGCACCTACATCTACCCGGTGGACGCCTCCCTCCGGCTGGTCAGCGACATCATGGCCTTCTGCTCGGAGGAGGTCCCGAAGTGGAATACGATCTCCATCTCGGGCTACCACATCCGGGAGGCGGGCTCCACCGCGCCCCAGGAGGTGGCCTTCACCTTCGCCAACGGGCTCGAGTACGTGGAGCAGGCGCTGGCCCGGGGCATCGAGCTCGAGGCCTTCGCGCCGCGGCTGTCCTTCTTCTTCGCGGCCCACAACGACCTCCTGGAGGAGGTGGCCAAGTTCCGGGCCGCGCGGCGCCTCTGGGCGCGCCTCATGCGGGAGCGCTACGACGCCTCGGACACGAGCTGCCGCCTGCGCTTCCACACCCAGACCGGGGGCTCCACCCTCACGGCCCAGCAGCCGCTGAACAACGTGGTGCGGGTGGCGGTCCAGGCCCTCTCGGCCGTCCTGGGCGGAACCCAGTCGCTCCACACCAACGGCTACGACGAGGCGCTGGCGCTGCCCACCGAGCAGTCGGCCACGCTGGCGCTGCGCACCCAGCAGATCCTGGCCGCCGAGTCCGGGGTGACCCGCACCGTGGACCCGCTGGGAGGCTCGTGGTACGTCGAGGCCCTCACCGACGAGATCGAGGAGCGGGCCCGGGGCTACCTGGAGACCATCGAGGAGCTGGGTGGCGCGGCCCGCGCCATCGACTTCATGCAGGAGGAGATCCACAAGGCCGCCTACCAGGCCCAGCTCGACATCGAGTCGGGGGAACGGCCGGTGGTGGGCGTGAACGTCCACGCCCAGGACGAGGAGCGGGTGCGCATGGAGCAGCCCGACTACTCGGCGCTGGAGCGGGGGCAGCAGGAGAAGCTGGCGTCCCGGAAGGCCGCGCGGGACGAGGACGCGGTGCGCGCCGCCCTCGGACGGATCGACGCCGCGGCGGGGGGCGAGGACAACCTCATGCCCCCCATCATCGAGGCCGTGAAGGCCGGGGTGACGCTGGGGGAGATCTCCGACGCGCTCCGGGATCGCTGGGGCACGTACGACGCCTGAGCCCCCCGCCGACGCGCTGACACCGTCGGCCGGCTCCGCTATCTTGTACGGCTGCCGCTCCACCCTGACGCGAGACCCCGAGAACCCATGCCCACGTACGACTATCGGTGCCCCGAAGGCCACGAGTTCGAGGTCTTCCAGAAGATGTCCGACGACCCCGAGGCCGAGTGCCCGGAGTGCGGGAAGCCCGCCGAGCGCGTGATCTCCGGCGGGGCCGGCTTCCTCTTCAAGGGCGAGGGGTTCTACATCACGGACTACCGGAGCGACGAGTACAAGAAGAAGGCCGCCAAGGAGAGCCCGTCCGAGGGCTCCGGGGGCGGCTCGTCCTCCGGCTCGTCCTCGTCGGGCTCGTCGCCCTCCTCCACCGGCGGCGGGAACGCCGGTGGCTCCTCCTCCGAGGGCTGAGGGCCCCGTGGCCGAGGAAGCCATTCGCGGAGCGGTGCGCGCCGTCCTCGCCGACATGGGCGTGGCGGACCCCGAGGTCCACCTGGAGCGCCCCCGGGACCCGGACCACGGGGACCTGGCCAGCAACGTCGCCATGACGCTGGCGGGGCAGCTCCGGCGGGCCCCGCGGCAGATCGCCCAGGAGATCGCCGACGCCCTGGACCTCCAGGCCGCCGGCGTCACCGCGGTGGAGGTGGCCGGACCCGGCTTCCTGAACTTCCGGCTGGCCAGCGGCGCGGTGGCCTCCGTCCTGGACGACATCGTCGAGGCCGACGAGCGCTGGGGCCGGACCGACGGGGGCGAGGGTCGCCCGGTGATGGTGGAGTTCGTCTCCGCCAACCCCACGGGCCCGCTCCACCTGGGGCACGGCCGCCAGGCCGCGCTGGCCGACGCGCTGTCCGAGCTCCTGACGTGGACCGGCTGGTCCGTGCACCGGGAGTACTACTACAACGACAGCGGCGCCCAGATGGACAAGCTGGCCCGCTCGGTCCAGGCCCGGTACCAGGAGCGCTTCGGCCGGGAGGGCGTGATCCCCGAGGGCGGCTACCAGGGCGCCTACGTGGGGGAGATCGCCGAGGCGCTGGCCGAGCGCGACGGGGATCGCTGGCTCGACGACGACTCCGCGGAGGCGCTGGACGCCATGCGCGTCTTCGCCGTGGACGTCATCCGCGCCGAGCAGGACCGGGACCTGGCGGACTTCGGCGTCCACTTCGACCGCTACTTCCTCGAGTCCTCGCTCTACGACGACGGGAAGGTGGAGGAGACGGTCGCGGCCCTCCGGGAGGCCGGCTACGTGTACGAGGAGGACGGCGCCATCTGGCTCCGCACCACCGAGTTCGGCGACGACAAGGACCGGGTCATGATCCGCTCCAACGGGCTGCCGACGTACTTCCTCCCCGACGTGGCCTACCACAAGACCAAGTGGGACCGGGGCTTCCACCGGGCCATCGACGTCCAGGGCTCGGACCACCACGGCACGGTGGCGCGGGTCCGGGCGGGGCTGCAGGCGCTGGGGCTGCCCGAGGGCTACCCCGAGTACGTGCTGCACCAGATGGTGCGGGTGGAGCGGGGCGGCGAGGAGGTCAAGTTCTCCAAGCGCGCCGGGTCCTACACGACCATGCGGGACCTCTTCGACGAGGTGGGCGTGGACGTGGCCCGCTACTTCCTCCAGATGCGGAAGCCCGACGCCCACCTGGTCTTCGACCTGGACATGGCGCTGGACCAGTCGGACAAGAACCCGGTCTACAAGGTGAAGTACGCCCACGCCCGCATGTGCTCGATCTTCGCCCGGGCCGAGCTCGAGCTCGACGAGGTCGAGCCGGGGACGGCCGACCTGGCCGTGCTGGACCACGAGCTGGAGCGGGAGCTGGTCAAGAACCTGGGCGAGTTCCCGGACCTGCTTCGCCGCGCCGCCGAGGCGTCGTCGCCCCACATGGTCTGCGACTATCTGGAGCAGACCGCGGGCGCGGCCAACTCCTGGTACCACGCCGGCAACCCGACCCGGAACCCCGAGCTCGCCGTGCTGGTGGACGACCCGGAGCTCCGGGCCGCCCGCCTCCTCCTGGCCCGCTCCGTGCAGATCGTCCTGCGGAACGGCCTGGCCGTCCTGGGCATCGAGGCCCCGGTCCGCATGGAGCGGGGCGCCGGAGACGACTCGTGAGCCGTCGTTCGGCTCGCCTCCCCGACGTCGGCCCCGCCCGGGTCGGCCTCCTCCGAACCTGACCGCCGCATGTCCATTCTCTGTGTGGGAAGCGTCGCCCTGGACTCCGTCGAGACCCCCTTCGGGAAGGCGGACCGGGTCCTGGGCGGGTCCGCGAACTTCTTCTCCGCCGCCGCCAGCCTCTTCCACCCGGTCCGGGTGGTGGGCGTGGTGGGCGACGACTACCCCCTGGACGAACTGGGCTTCCTGGAGGAGCGGGGGGTCGACCTGGGCGGCATCGAGCAGCGCCCGGGGGAGAGCTTCTTCTGGGCGGGTCGCTACCACTTCGACCTGAACAGCCGGGACACGCTGGAGACGCGGCTGGGGGTGTTCGCCGACTTCAAGCCGCGGATCCCCGAGTCCTTCCGATCCTCCCGCTACGTCTTCCTGGGCAACATCGACCCCCAGCTCCAGCACGACGTCCTGGACCAGGTGGACGACCCGGAAGTGGTGGTGGCCGACACCATGAACTACTGGATCGAGGGGAACCGGGAGAAGCTGGTCTCGCTCCTGGAGCGGGTCCACGTCCTGGTGGTGAACGACGCCGAGGCGCGGCAGCTCGCCGACGAGCCGAACCTGCTCAAGGCCGCGCAGTGGATCCAGGAGCGGGGGCCCCGTACCGTGGTCATCAAGAAGGGCGAGCACGGAGCCATGCTCGTGGACGACGGCTGGGTGTTCTTCGCCCCGGGCTACCCGCTGGAGACGATCTTCGACCCCACCGGGGCCGGAGACGCCTTCGCCGGGGGCTTCGTGGGCTACCTGGCCCACGCCGGGACCCTGGACGCCGACCATCTGCGCCGGGCCGTGGTCTACGGCTCGGCCATGGGATCCTACGCCGTGGAGGACTTCAGCGTGGACCGATTCAAGGAGCTGGACATGAAGGACGTGGCGCGCCGCGTCCGGGAGTTCCGGGAGATGACCACCTTCGAGACCAAGGTCGAGGAGCCCGCCGGTGTCTGACTCCGCTTCCGGACCCGGCCTGAGCTACCGCGACTCCGGCGTCGACCTCGACGCCGCGGAGCGGACCAAGGACCGCCTCAAGGAGCTGGTGGCGCGCACCCGGGACGAGAACACCCTCTCCGAACTCGGCTCCTTCGGCGGCCTCTACCAGGTGCCGCCGGAGATGGACCGCCCGGTGCTGGTGTCCTCCGCGGACGGCGTGGGGACCAAGCTCAAGGTCGCCTTCCGCGCCGGGCGTCACGACACCGTGGGGCAGTGCCTGGTCAATCACTGCGTCAACGACATCCTCGTGCAGGGCGCCCGTCCCCTCTTCTTCCTCGACTACCTGGCCTCCGGCGAGATGGACGAGGAGGTCGTCGCGCAGGTCGTGGCCGGGATGGCCGTGGCCTGCGGGGAGAACCAGTGCGTCCTCCTGGGGGGCGAGACGGCCCAGATGCCCGACTTCTACGCCGCCGGCGAGTACGACCTGGCCGGCTTCATCGTGGGCGCCGTGGAGCGGGACGCCGTGCTGGACGGGAGCGCCGTCCGGGAGGGGGACGTGCTGGTGGGCCTGGGCTCGTCGGGGCTCCACACCAATGGCTACACCCTGGCGCGGACGCTGGTCTTCGACGTGATGGACCTGGACGTCCACGACGAGCTGCCCGGCACGGGCCGCTCGGTGGCCGAGGAGCTCCTGGCGGTGCACCGCAGCTACCTGCCGGTCCTCTCCGGCCTGCTGCGCCACGAGGGGCTCCACGGGCTGGCCCACGTCACCGGGGGCGGCATCCCGGGCAACCTGCCCCGGGTCCTGCCCGAGGGTCTGGGCGCGGTGGTGCGGCGTGGCTCCTGGGACGTCCCGGCGGTCTTCCGGACGCTCCAGGACGCGGGGTCGGTCGAGACCGGCGAGATGGACCGGGTCTTCAACATGGGCGTGGGGATGATCGCGGTGGTCGACCCGGACGCCGCCGTCGCGGTGGAGGATGCCGCCGCCGACCACGGGATCCCCTCCTGGCGCATCGGCTCGGTGGAGTCGGGACGCGGCGTCCGGTACGAAGAATGAGGCGGGCGGCGCGGCACCTGGCGCTGGTCGTCCTGACCCTGGGCGGCCTCGTGTCGACCGCCGCGCCGGCGGAGGGGCAGGAGGCGCTGGCCCAGGCGTGCACCGACGCCGGCGGGGATCCGCTCCGCTGCGTCGAGGCGGCGGTGGCGGCCCGGGCGGTACAGGGGCACGTGGCGCTCCTCTCGGGGCTCGGCTCCGAGGTGCCGGGCAGCGCCGGGACGCTGGGCCGCCGGCTCGGCACGACGCCCCGGGTGGCGGTGAGCGCGCGGGCCGGCTTCGCGCACCTGGGGGTGCCCGACCTGGGCGACCGGGGCGACGGCGCGGCCCGGGAGGCCTCCTTCGTCGTCCCCGCGGTCCACGGCTCCCTGAGCGTCGGGCTCTTCGAGGGCTTCTCGCCCCTGCCCACCGTGGGCGGGGTGCTCGCGCTCGACCTCCTCGGGAGCGGGGGCGCGGTCTTCCTCCCCTCCGGCGAGGGCTTCGACGGCACCACCTCCGCCTTCTCCTTCGGGGCCCGCCTGGGCCTCCTCCGGGAGTCGTTCACCCTTCCGGGGGTGGCCGTGTCGGTCACGCGCCGGATGTCGGGCCAGGTGTCGCTGGGCGAGGTGGACGCGGGTGACCGGGCCGCCGTGACCCTCGACCCCTCCCTCACCTCCATCCGGGCCACGGTGGGCAAGGACCTCCTCAGCGTGGGCGTCCTGGCCGGCGTCGGGTGGGACCTCCACGGGGGCGAGGCGGCGGTGGAGCTGGGCTCGGGGCCCACGGTCTCGGTCCAGGACTTCGACGCCGACCGCATGCTCCTCTTCGGGGGCGCCTCGCTGAACTTCCTGGTGCTCCAGCTCTCCGGCGAGGTCGGGTGGGCCCAGGGCTTCGACGAGGTCCGGAGCTACCGCAACGTGCCCTACGACGTGACCGAGGGCTCGATCTTCGCATCCCTCGCCTTCCGCCTCACCATCTGAGGGCGTCCCTGCCGTGAGCCGCGATCCGGCCGCCGGGCCCCCCGAGACCGACTCCGACGCCGACGCCCTCTTCCTGGAACGGGCGCGGGCGCTGGCGGTGCGCGGGTGGGGCCAGGTCCATCCCAACCCCATGGTGGGATGCGTGCTCGTGCGGGACGGAGCCGTGGTGGGCCAGGGATGGCACCGGGCCTTCGGTGGACCCCACGCCGAGATCGAAGCCCTGGAGGACGCGGGCCCACGGGCCCGGGGCGCCACGGCCTACGTGACGCTGGAGCCCTGCGACCACGCCGGGAAGACGCCCCCGTGCTCCCGGGCGCTCCTGGATGCCGGAGTGGCCCGCGTCGTCTACGGGAACGCCGACCCGGACCCCCGCGCCGCCGGCGGGGCCGAGACGCTGCGCGCGGGCGGAGTCGAGGTGGCGGGGCCCGCCTGGCCGGAGGAGCGGGGACGGGCGGACAACGCGGCCTTCTTCCACACGGCGCGGCACCGGACCCCCTTCGTGGCCCTCAAGCTGGCCATGACGCTGGACGCGCGCATCGCCGAGTCCCGGGACCGCCCCACCCGCATCACCGGACCGGAGGCCGAGGCGTCGGTCCACCGGCTGCGGGCGGGCTTCGACGCGATCCTGGTGGGGGCCGGAACGGCCCGCGCCGACGATCCGAGGCTCACGGTCCGCCACGGACCCGCGCCCCGGGTCGCGCCCCGACGGATCGTCGTGGACCCCGCCGCCGGCCTCCCGTCGGACGCGGCCCTGCTGGCGGACGTCGAGGACGCCCCGGTGCACGTCTTCACCCGTCGGGACGCCGCGGAGTCGGAGCTGGAGCGCCTGGAGGCGGCCGGCGCCCACGTGCACCCCGTGGACCCGGCGCCGGAGGGCGTGTCGTTGGCCGGGGTGCTGGACACCTGCTGGGAGCTGGGCATGCGGAGCCTCCTCTGCGAGGGAGGGGCCCGCCTGGCGGCGAGCCTCCTGGCGGAGGACCGGGTGCACCGCCTCTACCTCTACGTGGCGCCCCGGACCCTGGGGGGCGGCGTCCCCGCCTTCGAAGGGGACGGCGGCGCGCTGGGTCGGGGCGGCTTCCGGCCCGCCCGTCCGCCCGAGCTGGTCGGCGCGGACCTGCTCCACGTCCTCGATCGGGAGGAAGGCTGATGTTCACCGGGATCGTCGAGGCCACCGCCACCGTGCGGGAGGCCGTGGATCGGGAGACCACGCGGCGCTTCGTGCTCGAGGCCCCGGGGCTGGCGGCCGAGCTCGCCCCCGGGGACTCGGTGGCGGTGGACGGGGCGTGCCTCACGGTGACGGAGCACGACGAGGCCCGCTTCGCCGTGGACGTCATCGGCACCACCCTGGAGCGGACCATCGCGGGCCGCTACGCCCCCGGGACCCGCGTGAACCTGGAGCGGGCGCTGCGGGCCGGTGCCCGGCTGGACGGGCATATCGTTCAGGGACATGTAGATGGGGTCGGGGAGCTCATGCAGACGGTGAAGGACGGCGAGTTCTGGCGGATGGACGTCCGGGTGCCCGCCGACGTCCTCCGGGCCACGGTCCTCCACGGCTCGATCACCCTCAACGGGGTGAGCCTCACCGTGAGCGACCTCCTGGCCGGCGACGCGGTGCAGATCGGCATCATCCCCCACACCTGGGAGCACACCAACCTGGGGGACCTGGCGCCCGGCGATCCGGTGAACGTCGAGGGGGACCTCATCGGGAAGTACGTGGGTAGACTCCTGGCTCCCCATCAGACGTGACCCGAGCGCAGAACCAAGGGCATTCCATGGCATTCGACCGCGTCGAGGACGCCATCGAGGACATCCGCCAGGGGCGGATGGTCATCGTGGCCGACGACGAGGACCGTGAGAACGAGGGCGACCTGGTCATGGCGGCCGCCCCGGTGACCGCGGACCACGTGAACTTCATGACCATGCACGGCCGCGGGCTCATCTGCGTCACGCTGAACGACGAGCGCGCGGACGCCCTGGACCTGCCGCTCATGACCGAGCGGAACACGGACCCCCAGGGGACGGCCTTCACCATCTCGGTGGACGCCCACCGGCGCTTCGGGGTCACCACCGGGATCAGCGCCCAGGACCGGGCCAAGACCATCCAGATCATGGTCGACCCCGAGACCCGCCCGGCGGACCTCCGCCGCCCGGGCCACATCTTCCCGCTGCGGGCCAAGAAGGGGGGCGTGCTCCGCCGCGTCGGGCAGACCGAGGCCAGCGTGGACCTGGCGGTGCTGGCGGGCTTCCCGCCCGTTGGGGTCATCTGCGAGATCCTCAACCCCGACGGCACCATGGCCCGCCGGCCGGAGCTGGAGGAGTTCGCCCGGGAGCACGACCTGAAGTTCATCACCGTGGCGCAGCTCGTGGCCTACCGGCTCACCAAGACCCGGCTGGTGCGGCGCATCGCCGAGGCGGAGCTCCCCACGGCCCACGGACCCTTCCGCGTCATCGGATACGAGAGCGTGCTCGACGGACGGGAGCACGTGGCGCTGGTGAAGGGGGACCTGGAAGGCGCCGACGACGCGCTGGTGCGCATGCACTCCGAGTGCCTCACCGGAGACGTCTTCGGCTCCCAGCGCTGCGACTGCGGGGACCAGCTCGACGCCGCCATGGCCCAGATCGCCGACGAGGGCCGGGGCGCCGTCGTCTACCTGCGCCAGGAAGGGCGGGGGATCGGCCTGGGCAACAAGCTGCGCGCCTACGCGCTCCAGGACGAGGGGATGGACACCGTGGAGGCCAACGAGCGCCTCGGCTTCAAGCCCGACCTCCGGGACTACGGCATCGGCGCCCAGATCCTCCTGGACCTGGGCATCAAGGGGATCCGTCTCCTGACGAACAACCCGCGGAAGGTCGTGGGGCTGGACGGCTACGACCTGGAGATCACGGGGCGGGAGCCCCTCCAGGTCGGCCGCAACGAGCACAACGAGCGGTATCTCGCCACGAAGAAGACCAAGCTGGGACACATCCTGTGAGCTCCGAAGGAACGCACGCCCACGACAGCCGGGGCTCGGTGGACGGCTCCGGCGTCCGGACCGCCCTGGTGGTGGCCCGATTCAACGAGGACATCACCGAGCGGCTCCTGGAGGGAGCCCGGGCCTGCCTGGAGGAGCACGGCGCCCCGCCGCCCGACGTCTTCCGCGTCCCGGGGGCCTGGGAGCTGCCGCAGGTGGCCGCGCGGGTGACCGCCCGGGGGGAGCACGACTGCCTGGTCGCGCTCGGGTGCGTCATCCGGGGGGAGACGCCCCACTTCCACTACGTCTGCGACGAGGCCAGCCGGGGGCTCGGCGACGTGGCCCGGGAGGCCTCGATCCCCGTGCTCTTCGGCGTCCTCACCACCGACGACCACGACCAGGCCCGGGCCCGGGCCGGCGACGGTCCCTCCAACAAGGGCTGGGAGGCCGCGCTCAGCGCCCTCCAGATGGTGGCCCTCTACCGCGAGATGGGAGCGGGCTCGTGACCGACGAGAAGCTGACCCGGAGGGAGCGCATCGACCGGAGTCGTTCCCGGGCGTGGGTGCTCCAGATCCACTACCGATGGGAGTCCGGCAGCGGCGGCCGCACGCTCCGGGACGCCCTGGTGGACACCGTGGCCACCCGCCACATCGCCAAACGGCGCCTCCCCTACATCCGGGAGGTCGTGGACCTGATGGACGAGTACCTCCCCGAGGTGGACCGGGCGCTGGACCGCTCGCTGGAGAACTGGCGGATGGAGCGGCTGAGCACCATGGACCGGGCGATCCTCCGCATGGGGGCCACCGAGATCCTCTTCATGGAGGACATCCCGCCCAAGGTCTCCATCCAGGAGTCGATCCGCCTGGCCGAGGCCTACGGCGGGCCCGAGTCGCCCCGCTTCGTGAACGGCGTGCTGGACGCCCTCTACAAGACGGCCGAGGCCGAGGCGCGGCGTTGACCGCCGAGGGCGGCGATCCCGGGTCCGGCGGGCCTCCCCGGGTGCCCGATCCGCCGCGGGCGGAGGGTCCCCTCCGGATCCTGGTCCTCAACTGGCAGGACCGGGAGAACCCCCAGGCGGGGGGAGCCGAGACCCACCTCCACGAGATCTTCGGGCGCCTGGCGGCGCGGGGCCACGAGGTGGTGGCGCTGGTGTCCGGGTGGGACGACGCGCCGGCCCGGGCCGAGCTGGACGGAATCGAGGTCCACCGGGCCGGAGGGCGCTACACCTTCTCCCTCGCGGGCCCCTGGTACTACCTGCGGCACCTCGCCGGGCGGGACTTCGACGTCGTCGTGGAGGACCTGAACAAGGTCCCGCTCTTCGCGCCCCTGTGGGTCTCGGCGCCGGTGGTGCCCCTGGTCCACCACCTCTTCGGGGCGACCGCCTTCCAGGAGGCCAACCCGCTCCTGGCCGGCATGACCTGGCTCCTGGAGCGGCCCATTCCGTGGATCTTCGCCGACCGCCCGGGCGTGGCCGTCTCGGAGAGCACCCGGGAGGACCTGGTCAACCGGGGGTTGGACCGGCGGGCCCTGGAGGTCATCCCCAACGGCATCGACGCGGACGCCTACACCCCCTCGTGGGCGTCCGGGGAGGAGCGCTACGCCGAGCCGACCCTCCTGTACCTCGGCCGCCTGAAGCGGTACAAGGGCGTGGATCTCATCGTCCGGGCCCTGGCGCGGCTCCGGGAGCGGGGCGAGGACGTGCCCCGCCTCGTGGTGGCTGGGAGCGGGGACCACGCCGCGGAGCTGGAAGCGCTGGCCCGGGAGCTGGGCGTGTCCGACCGGGTGGAGCTCCTGGGCTTCGTCTCCGAGGAGAAGAAGCTCGAGCTCTTCCGGCGGGCGTGGCTCCACGTCCTCACCTCCCCGAAGGAGGGGTGGGGGATCGCGAACATGGAGGCCGCGGCTTCCGGGACCCCCACGGTGGCGAGCGACTCGCCGGGCCTGCGGGAGTCGGTCCGGGCCGGCGAGACGGGCCTCCTGGTCCCCCACGGCGACGTGGACGCCCTGGCCGGGGCCCTGGCGACGCTCCTGGACGACCGCGAGCGGATCGAGGAGATGGGGCGGGCGGCGCGCCGCTTCGCGGAGGCGTACTCCTGGGACGCGTCCACCGACGCCCTCGAGGCCCTGCTGCGCCGGGTGGTCGCGTCCCGGAAGGCCGGCTAACTTTCGTGCAGAGCCGCGCCGTTGCGCGCTCCCCCGAGCCGTCTCCCACCCATCCGAGTTCCCGGAGGCCCCTTTGAGAGTCCAGATCGCCGCGAGGCACTGCGAGGTCCCCGATCCCGTCCGCGAGCGTGCCCACGAGCTGGCCACACGGCTCACCCGCTACGACGACCGGGCCGCCTCCGCCGAGGTGATCTTCGACGAGGAGAAGCACACGCGGAAGGTGGAGGTGATCGTCTCCCTGGACGGCGCCCCGCCGGTGGTGGCCAAGGCGGAGGCCGGCGAGTTCCGGGCGGCGCTGGACAAGGCCGCCGACCGGGTGGGCCGCATGCTCCGCCGCGGCCGGGCCCAGCTCACCGACCACCAGGGACCGAGCCTCGGCAGCCTGGCCGAGTGACCGGCTGATGGGATCCTCCCGCCCGTGAGCCACGCCGAGCTGGACTCCGGCACCGTCCGGAGGCTCCCCATCCAGGAGATCCTGGACGTCAAGCGCGAGACCCTCGGCCTCGAGCTCCTGACGCCCGAGGTCTCCCTGGAGGGGCCCGCCGGGGACCCCGACGTCTCCAGCCCGGGGCTCGCCCTGGCGGGGTTCACCGGCCGCGTCACCGAGGGCCGCATGTGGGTCTTCGGGCAGACGGAGATGGAGTACCTGGCCTCCCTGGACGAGGGCGACGCCCGGGCCCGCCTGGACATGCTCTTCTCCTTCGAGGTCCCGGCGGTCTTCGTCAGCAAGGGCCAGGAGGTTCCGGCCTACTTCCTCGAGGCGGCGGTCCGGCACGGGATTCCCGTCATCCGCAGCCGGGAGACCACGAAGTACTTCTACGAGCGGATCAAGCCGTACCTCGAGGCGGCCCTGGCCCCCACGGCCAACCTCCACGGCTCCCTGGCCGACGTGTACGGCGTCGGCCTCCTCTTCGTGGGGGAGAGCGGGGTCGGGAAGAGCGAGTGCGTCCTCGATCTGGTGGAGCGGGGGCACCGCCTCGTGGCCGACGACCTGGTGCTCGTCTCCCGTCGGGGCAACGACGTGCTCATCGGACGGGGGCACGAGCTCCAGCGGCACCACATGGAGATCCGGGGCATCGGGATCATCGACATCCCGGGGCTCTTCGGGGTCCGGGCCGTCCGCCAGCAGAAGCGCATCGAGGTCGTGGTGAACCTCGAGCTGTGGGACCAGGAGCGGAACTACTCCCGCACCGGCCTGGAGGAGGAGGAGGAGACGATCCTGGGCGTGGACATTCCCCGGGTCACCGTCCCCCTCAACCCGGGCAAGAACATCACCGTGATCTCCGAGGTGGTGGCCATGAACCACCTCCTCCGCTATTCCGGCGTGCATTCGGCCCAGGCCTTCGACCAGCGCCTCCGGGACCAGATGCGGCCCATCCGCGAGTACCTGGAGCAGGACTATGAGTGAGGGCGGGACGCGCGGGGTGGTGGTGGCCCACGGGGTCATGGCCGAGGGGCTCGTGGACGCGGTGCGGCGCATCGCCGGGGGTGCCGCCGACGCCCTCGTGCCCCTCTCCAACGAGGGGAAGGGGCCCGCCGAGCTCCAGGCGGCCCTACGGGAGATCGGCGGCTCCGACCCGGTGATCGTCTTCGCCGACATGCACTCGGGCTCCTGCGGCATGGCCGCCTTCGCGTCGTGCCGCGACTGCGGTCGCCGCCAGGCGGTGATCTGCGGGGTGAACCTCCCCGTCCTGCTGGACTTCGTCTTCCACCGGGAGATGCCCCTGGAGGAGCTCGTCCCGCGGCTCCTGGAGAAGGGACGGGCCGGAATCCAGCACTTCACGGCGGGAGACTGACACCGTGCCGGTCGTCCTCTACCGCGTCGACGAGCGCCTCATCCACGGCCAGGTGGTGATCGGGTGGGGCAGCCACCTCCGGCCGGGCCGCTTCGTCGTGGCCGACGACCAGCTGGCGGAGAGCGACTGGGAGCAGGAGCTCTACCGCCTCGGCGCCGGCGGCGCCGAGGTGATCTTCGTGACGGGCGCCCAGGCCCGCCGCGACCTGGCGGGCTGGGACGAGGGCGACCTCCGCACCGTCCTCCTGACGCGGGACCTGGAGACCATGCTGGAGGTGGGCCGGGACGGCGCGCTGGAGGGGAAGACCGTCAACGTCGGGGGCATCCACCACGCCCCCGGGCGGGAGGAGGTGCTCACCTACGTGCACCTCACCGAGGAGCACCGGGAGGCGATCCGCGCCCTGGAGGCCGCCGGCGCCCGGGTCGTGGCCCGGGACCTCCCCGACGCCCACGCCACCCCCCTCCTTCCCCTGGTGGGCCCGTGACCGAGCTCGTCCTCCTCTCCCTCCTGGGCGGCGTGGTGGCCCTCGACGCCACCTCCGTGGGGCAGTTCATGATCTCCCGGCCGCTGGTGGCGGGCGTCCTGGGAGGAGCGCTCCTGGGCGCCCCGGGAACCGGCCTCGCGGTGGGCGCGCTCCTGGAGCTCTACCTCCTGGTGTCGTTCCCCACCGGGGGCGCCCGCTTCCCCGAGGGGGCCACCGCCACCCTCGTCGCGGTGGCCGGCGCCACCGCGGTGGACGGCGTGGGGGCGCTCCCCGTGGGGGTGGCCGCCGGGCTCCTCTGGGGCCAGGTCGGCGGCTTCACCGTCACCGGGCTCCGTCACCTCACGGCAGCCCGGGTCCCCGAGCCGGGGTCCGACGCGCCGGCGGGCCCACGGGCGGTGGCCTCCTTCCATCGCCGGGCCATCCTGCTGGACCTGGCGCGGGGGACCCTGGTGACGGGTCTCGGCGCGCTCCTGGCCGTCCCGATGGTGCGGGCCCTGGCGCCGGCGTGGCCCCTGGCGCAGGGTGACGCCACCGGCCTGCTGCTGGTGGGGGCGGCCGCGTCCGCCGGGATCTTCCTCCGGAGCCTGGGCGGATTCCGGAAGCGGCCCGTGATCTTCCTGGCGGGCCTCCTGGCCGGCCTGCTCGGCGGGCGGCTCCTGTGAGCGGGGCCCGGGTGGACGACGCCGCCGTGCGGGCGTGCTTCCGGCGCTGCTTCGTCATCCAGGGCTCCTGGAATTACCATACCATGCTGGGCTCGGGGTTCGCGTACGCCATGCTTCCGGCCCTGGAGCGGATCTTCGCCGACGACCCCGAGGCTCTGGAGGCCTCCGTGGAGCGCCACCTCGAACACTTCAACGCCCACCCCTACCTGAGCGGCATGGCCGTGGGCGCCGCCGTGCGCCTGGAGGCCGACGGCACGCCTCCGGAGGAGGTGCGGCGCTTCAAGACGGCGGTGCGGGGGCCCCTGGGCGGGCTCGGCGACGCGCTGGTGTGGGCCTCGTGGCTCCCCGCGGTCTCGCTGGCGGCGCTCTCCGCGCTCTGGCTGGGGCTCCCGGGCTGGCTCGCGGCCGCCCTCTTCCTGGTGGTCTACAACGTGGGCCACCTGGCGCTGCGACGGTGGGCGTTCGAGGAGGGGCTCCGCGAGGGACGAGGGGTCGCGGCGGTCCTGGGCCGGGTGGGGCTGGGCGCATGGGCCGACCGGATCCGGACCGGCGGAACGCTCCTCCTGGGCCTCCTGGCCGGCCTGGTGCTGGCCTCCCCCGAGGGGCTCGTCGGCGCCGGGGTCCTCTGGGCGGTCCTCGGCGGCGTGGCCTTCCTGGCCGGGGAGCACCTGGGCCACCGGATCTGGCGGCCCGCCGCCGCCGGGGTGGTGGCCGTGGTCCTCGGCCTCTCCCTCTGGGGCGTGCTGATCCCATGAGCGACGAGCGCATGGAGCGGGAGGTCGAGATCGTGAACCGCGCCGGGATGCACGCGCGCCCCGCCGCCGAGTTCGTGAAGACCGCGGGCCGGTTCGACGCCGAGATCACCGTGGCCAAGGACGACCTCGAGGTGAACGGGAAGAGCATCATGGGCGTGCTCATGCTCGCCGCGGAGCAGGGGAGCCTGCTCCGCATCAGCGCCACCGGGACCGACGCGGCCGCGGCCCTGGATGCCCTGGCCTCCCTGGTGGACCAGGGCTTCCAGGAGGAGATCTGAGGATGAGCACCGTCCTCGACGGTTCCCCGGCCTCGGAAGGGATCGCCTCCGGCCCCGTCTTCCGCCTCGAGTGGGGCGTCCCGGACGTGCCCCACGAGACCGTGGCCGAGAAGGACGTGGAGCGCGAGCTGGAGCGGTTCCACGAGGCCCGGGCCTGGGCCAAGGAGCGTCTCGGGGAGCTGCAGGCCCTCACCGAGGAGCGGCTGGGCTCCGTCGAGGCCCGGATCTTCGACCCCCAGCTCCTGATGCTGGACGATCACGAGGTCGTGGACGGCACGGTCCGTTACATCGAGGAGAACCACCTGACGGCCCAGCGGGCCTTCGAGTGGCGCATGCTCGAGCTCCAGGCGATGTGGGGGCGGACGTCCCAGCCCATGGTCCTGGACCGCCTGAACGACCTGGAGGACCTCATGATCCGGGTCCTCCACCGGCTCCTGGGCCACCACGACCCGTCGGACCTGGCGCGCTCCGAGGAGGGCGTGATCGTCGTGGCGCGGAACCTCACCCCCAGCCTCACCATGCACCTGGACCCGGAGCACGTCCTGGGCGTGGCCACCGACCGGGGCACCCGCACCGCGCACTGGGCCATCCTGGCGCGCTCGCTGGGCATTCCGGCGGTGGTGGGGCTCGGGCGGGTCTTCCGCGAGGCCGAGGAGGGCACGGAGGCCATCCTGGACGGCCGGATCGGCCGGATCATCCTGAACCCGGACGACCGGGACCGGGACCTCTTCCGGGATCGCCGCCGGCAGATCGCCGACTGGGAGGAGGAGATCGCGGTGATCGCGGACCAGGAGTCCGTGACCCTCGACGGCCAGCCGGTGGCGTTGCGGGCGAACCTCGACCTCCCGGTCGAGGCGCCCAAGGCCCGGGCGTACGGGGCGGAGGGGGTGGGCCTCTTCCGGACCGAGTTCCTGGTGGTGGGCCGCAACTCCCTCCCCGGGGAGGAGGAGCAGTACGAGGCGTACCGCGACGTGGCCCGGGCCTTCCCCGGCCATTCGGTGTGCGTCCGCACCTACGACCTGGGCGGGGACAAGTTCCCCATGTTCCTCCACATGCCGGCGGAGGAGAACCCGTTCCTGGGGTGGCGGGCCATCCGGGTGTGCCTGGACGAGCCCGAGCTCTTCCGGCCACAGCTCCGTGCGGCCCTCCGCGCCACGGCCCACGGGGATGTCCGGATCCTCCTCCCGCTGGTGAACGACGTGGAGGAGGTCCGACGCGTGCGGGCCATGCTCGAGGAGGAGGAGGACGGCCTCCGGCAGGCCGGGATCCGGTACAACTCGGGCTACAAGCTCGGGGTCATGATCGAGACGCCGGCGGCGGCCCTGGACGCGGCCGAGCTGGCTCGTCACTCCGACTTCTTCTCCATCGGCACCAACGACCTCATCCAGTACACCCTGGCCGTGGACCGGACCAACACCCGCCTGGCCTCGCTGTACAACCCCTTCCACCCGGCCGTGGTGCGACAGCTCCACCAGGTGTCGCGGGTGGCCCGCGCCGCCGGGATCGAGGTCAGCGTCTGCGGCGAGATGGCCGCCAATCCCCTGGGTGCCTTCCTCATCCTCGGGCTCGACATCACCGCGCTCAGCGTGGCCTGGCCGGCGCTTCCCGAGATCAAGAAGGTCATCCGCGGCATCCGCATCGAGGCCGCGCGGAGCGCCGCCCGGAAGGCGCTGGCCGCCCCCACCACCGCGGAGGTGCTGGAGTGCCTCGTGGAGGGGATCGGCGACTCGGTGGACCTGGAGGCGTTCCGGGGCCGTTGGAGCTTGTCGGTACCCCGGTGATCCTCTAGGCTTCTCACCCCCTTTCCGCCCATTTCCCCGATACCGAGACCCACCTTGAGCCGAACGCTGTTCACCTCCGAGTCCGTCACCGAAGGCCATCCGGACAAGATCGCCGACCAGATCTCCGACGCGGTCCTCGACCACCTCCTGGCCGAGGATCCCTCCTCCCGGGTGGCGTGCGAGACCCTGGTGACGACGGGGATGGCCATGGTGGCCGGCGAGGTCACCACCGCCGGGTACGTGCACGTGCCCGAGGTCGTGCGGCGGACGCTCGAGCGGATCGGCTACGACGACTCCGCCTACGGCATCGACGCCAAGACGTGCGCGGTGGTGACGAGCCTCGACCAGCAGTCGCCGGACATCGCCCAGGGCGTGGACACCGGCGGGGCGGGGGACCAGGGGATGATGTTCGGGTACGCCACCGACGAGACCGACGAGCTCATGCCGGCGGCCATCCAGCTCGCCCACGGGCTGACCCGGCGCCTGGCCGAGGTCCGCAAGAGCGGAACGCTGGGCTGGCTCCGTCCCGACGGGAAGGCGCAGGTCACGCTGGAGTACGAGGACGGGCGGCCGGTGCGGGTGCACACCGTGGTGGTCAGCACCCAGCACGACGAGGACGTGCACAACGACGAGATCCGCTCGGCCCTGGCGCGCGAGGTCGTGCGCCCGGTGCTTCCCGAGGATCTGGTGGACGACGAGCTGATCCTCCACGTGAACCCCACCGGCAAGTTCGTGATCGGCGGGCCCCACGGGGACGCCGGCCTGACGGGTCGGAAGATCATCGTCGACACGTACGGCGGCACGGGGCGCCACGGCGGCGGCGCCTTCAGCGGGAAGGACGCCACGAAGGTGGACCGCTCCGCCGCGTACGCCGCCCGCTGGGCGGCCAAGAACATCGTGGCCGCCGGACTGGCGGGGCGCTGCGAGATCCAGCTCGCCTACGCCATCGGCGTGGTCGAGCCGGTCTCCGTCCTGGTGGACACCTTCGGGACGGGCGAGGGCCCCGACGACGCCCTGGCCCGGGCGGTGCAGGAGGTCTTCGACTTCCGCCCCCAGGCCATCATCGAGCGCCTGGGCCTCCGCAACCCGATCTTCGGGCGCACCGCCGCCTACGGGCACTTCGGCCGCGTGGCGGAGGAGGGAGCCCCGGACCTGGTGAAGTGGGACGGAGGACAGGTCGCCTTCTTCCCCTGGGAGCGGACCGATCGCGTCGACGAGCTCCGCTCCGCCGTGGGTGGCTGACGTCCGAGGACCTCGCCCGCTCCCGAGAACCCGAGCCGGCCTCCGGAGTATTGAAGGCCACGCCGGGGGGCCCTCGCCCTCCATGCCGCCGTCTCGTGCAGGGAGTCGTCCGACCATGCTCGTCGAGGTGAGGGTGCAGAGCCTGGGGCTGGACCGGTCCTCCAACACGCCGGTGGTCATCCTCCAGGAGCTGGAGGGCGAGCGCGTCCTCCCCATCTGGATCGGGCCCGGCGAGGCGAGCGCCATCGCCATGCAGCTGGCCGACATGGACTTCGAGCGCCCCCTCACCCACGACCTCCTCGTGTCGGTCCTGAAGGGGCTGGGCGGGACCCTGGAGCGGGTGGTGATCTCCCGGGTGGAGAAGGGCACCTACTACGCGGAGCTCCGGGTGCGTCAGGACGGGGACCTCGTCACGGTGGACGCCCGGCCCTCCGATTCCATCGCCGTGGCTCTGCGGGTGGACGCCCCCGTCTTCGCCGAGGAGGATCTCCTGGAGCGCACGGCCATCGAGGTCACCCAGGACGAGACGGAGGCGGCGCCGCCCCCGAAGCCCGCCGCCCAGCCGAAGGACACGGAGCCCATGGGCCCCGAGGAGCTGAAGGAGCACCTGCGCCGTCTCGACCCGGAAGACTTTGGCCGCTTCACGCCCTGACCGCGGCCGGGCCGCGGCCGCCCTCGCGTGGGTGCTCATCCTGGCGGCGGGGGCGCTTCCCCTGTCCGCTCAGGTGGAGGCCGACCCCGTGCTCCGCGGGCGGGTCCTGGTGGGCGAGGCGCCCCTGGACTCGGGCATCGTCGTGCTCCACCGGATCACGTCCGAGGTCCAGGGGGAGATCGACTCCCTCGAGGTGGCGTCGGACGGCGGGTTCGCGTTCGACCTTCCGTCGGTGCCCAACCCCGAAGCGAACGACCTGTACTTCGCCTCGGTGCGCCACCAGGGCGTGCTCTACTTCGGCGGCGCCGTCAGCACCGCCGTCCAGCTCGACTCCCTCTACACCATCCAGGCGTGGGACACGCTGGTGGTGCGGGAGCCCGGGGGGAGGCGTCTCCCGGTGCCGGTGCGCAACGTCTTCCTGGAGCCGGAGGGCGACCAGTGGCGCGTCACGGACCTCATCCAGGTCCGGAACGACGCCGATGCCACGCTGGTGAGCGTCGGCGAGGCGCCCGTGTGGAGCTACCCGCTGCCCGAGGTGGCCACCTCGGCCGCCCTGGGCGGCGACTTCATCCCCGGGAGCACGCTCATCGAGGACGGGCGGCTCGTGGTGCACGCGGCGCTCCCGCCGGGGGAGCGGGTGTTCATCGTCCGCTACCTCGTGCCCGAGCCCTACTTCGCGCTGGACCTTCCGGGCCGGACCGAGATCCTGGAGGTGCTCATCCGCGAGCCGGCTCCGCCGGTTGCGGTTCCGGCGCTGGAGGCCGGCGTGTCCGTGGAGCTGGAGGAGGGGAGCACGTACCGCCGCTTCTCCGGCGCGGACCTCACCGACGCCCGCGTCCGCATCCTGGAGGGGCAGGAGGACCGGCGCGTCCCCGTGCGGTGGGTCGCGGTCCTCCTGGCGCTCCTCTTCACCGGCGTGGGCCTCTGGGCGGTCCTGGGCCGCCCCCGGCCCGCCGGGGTGCCCCGCGAGGCCCACGGAGACGACGGGCCCGATCCGCAGGCGCGTCAGGCGCTGGTCCTGGAGATCGCGCGCCTCGACCGCGACCACGAAGCGCTGGACGAGCCCACCGAGGCCGAGGTCCGCCGATACCGGGACCGGCGGAGGGTCCTCCTGGCCCGGCTGCGCGAGATGGGCTGAGCCGTGGCTCCCGTCACGACTCCCGCCGTCCTGCTCCGCGCGCACGACTACGGCGAGACCAGCCGGATCCTCCGGTTCTACACCCTGGACCACGGGCTCCTCAGCGTCATGGCGAAGGGCGTCCGGGGCCGTACCGGGAAGGGGAAGACGGGGCTGGCCACCTTCGCCACCGGCGACCTCACGGCGTACGTGAAGCCCCGACGCGACCTCCACACCATGAAGGACTTCCAGTGCGCCCGGCTCCGGACCCGCCTGGGGAGCCACATGCTCCGCTTCGCCGGCGCCGCCGCGGTGGCCGAGCTGGTGGTGAGCCACGCCGACCAGGAGCCCCATCCGGAGCTCTTCCAGGCCCTCGAGGCCGCGCTGGACGCCCTGGAGGACGCCGACCCCGACGCCCTCCCCACCACGGCGCTGGCCGCGGCCTGGCGCGTCGTGGCCGCCTTCGGCTTCGCGCCGCAGCTCGACCCCTGTGTCCTCTGCGGGAGCGCCCTGGGCGCGGACGAGATGGGACGGTTCGACCTGGGCGCGGGCGGCGTGCGCTGCGCGGCGTGCGGGGAGGGCGCCTCGGGCGCCCGCGTCGGGCCCGGCGCCCGGGAGCAGCTCGCGGGGCTCCTGGAGGGCCGCACCGAGCCCCCGGTGACCCTCCCCCGGGCGCACCTCTCCCTCCTGGCGGACTTCGTCGCCTACCACATCGCGGCGCGCCCGCTCAAGTCGCTCCGCTTCCTCGGCGACCGCCTCCCCGACGAGGAGGTGCCGGCGTGATCCGGGCGGTGGTGGGGACGGCGGGCCACATCGACCACGGCAAGACGGCGCTGGTGGGGGCGCTCACCGGGGTCCGGACCGACCGGTTGAAGGAGGAGCAGGAGCGGGGCATCACCATCGACCTGGGCTTCGCGGACCTCCGGGACGACGAGGACGGCCTCCTGGGCGTGGTGGACGTGCCCGGCCACGAGGACTTCGTGCGCACGATGGTGGCCGGCGCGTCGGGGATGGACGTGGTCCTCCTGGCCCTCGCCGCCGACGAAGGCGTGATGCCCCAGACCCGGGAGCACCTGGCGGTGGTCGAGCTCCTGGGGGTGCCCGAGATGGTGGTGGCCCTCACCAAGACCGACCTGGTGGAGGAGGCCTGGCTGGAGCTCGTGGAGGAGGAGATCCGCGAGGTCCTGGCGGACACGCCCTGGCCCGATCCGCCCGTGGTCCGGACGTCGGCGCGCACCGGCGACGGCGTGGAGGCCCTCCGCCGCACCCTCTTCGAGGTGGCGGGACGGGGGCGTCGGCGTCGCTCCGACGACGTGGTCCGCCTCCCGGTGGACCGGAGCTTCACGGTCCAGGGCACCGGGACGGTGGTGACCGGGACCCTCTGGTCCGGCACCCTCCGGGCGGGCGAGACCGTGCGGGTGCTCCCGGCCGGCACCGACGCGCGGATCCGCGGCCTCCAGAACCACGGTGCGGACGTGGAGGCCGCGGGCCCCGGGGCACGGGTGGCGATGGCGCTCACGGGTGGCGAGGTCGACCGGGAATCGGTGGCCCGGGGGTCCACGGTGGTGGGGGACGCGCCCTGGCCGGTGGGCCACATGCTGACGGTACGGGCCCGGGTGCTTCCCGGGACCGGATGGCGCCTCGAGCACAACCAGAGGCTCCACGTCCACCTCGGCACCCAGGAGGTGCTGGGGCGCTGCGCCGTGCTCGACGGCGAGGCCGTGGAGCCCGGAGAGGAGGCCTGGATCCAGCTCCGCCTGGAAGCGCCGGTGGCGGCCCGGGCGCGGGACCGCGTCGTGCTCCGGTCCTACTCGCCGGTGACGACCATCGCCGGGGGCCGGGTGGCGGAGGCGGGGGCGCCGAAGCGGCGCCGGCTGGACGGCGACGTGCGGCCCGCCCTGGAGGCCGTCCTCGACGGCGACCCCGCCGGGGCGGTGGAGGCCCGGGCCGCCCTGTCCGGATGGAGCGGGGTGGACGTGGCGTCGCTGGCGCTCCACGTGGGGCTCCCCCCGGCGGATGTCGCCGAGGCCGCGGAGAAGGTGGAGGCGGCAGGGGGTGCCCTGGAGCGAGGGCGGCTGTGGGGCCCCGCCGTGGTCGCCGAGGCGGACCGACGTCTCCTGGCGGCGCTGGAGGACGGGCACCGCCGTGAGCCCCTACGCCCCGCCGTGCCCCTGGCGGCGCTCCGGCAGGCCCTGCCCGCGTGGACCGGGGCCGGCCTGGCCGATGCCCGCCTCGAGGCCCTCCGGGACCGGGGGGAGCTGGAGATCCAGGACACGGGCGCCCGCCGGCCCGGATGGCGCGTGGAGCCGAGCCCGGACCAGCGCGCCGCCGCCGATCGTCTTCGCGCCCTGTACGCGGAGGCGGGGCTGCAGCCGCCGGACACCGGCGCTCTGCCGGAGGACCTCCGGGCCCGGGAGGACCTGGACGCCCTCCTCGCCCATCTGGCGCACTCCGGGGACCTGATCGCGCTGGACGAGGACCACTGGATCCAGCGCCAGGCGCTGGAGGACGGGGCGCGCTCGGTCCGCGAGGCGCTGGCGGGACGGACCGGGCTCGGCCCGGCGGACTTCCGGGAGGCGCTGCCCGTCACCCGGAAGCACCTGATCCCGCTCCTGGGATGGCTGGACGCCCAGGGGATCACCACCCGGGGGCCCGACGGCCGGGACGTCCCCCCGGCCGAAGACTGAGCGCGCCCTCCCCGGACCGCTGGCGCGACGCCCCCGGGAGGTCCGGGGACCCCCGCGCGCGATCGCTCGTGCAACCCTTCGGCGGGGTGCCGCGCTCGGACAGAGGGGGAAGGGTCGGAGGGGGCGCCGAAGGACCGCGCGCCGCCTGCGGATCTCCTTGACCCCCCGCGCTCGAAATCGGTAGAATCAAAAGGAGCGCGCAGCGCTGAGACGTCCAGGACCTTTCAGGAGCTCGCAACGAACCTAAGCTACGGCCCGGAACTGGCTGTACAGGAGCAGCGATGAGGCGCACGTTCGGCGTCTTGTTCGTCCTCCTATCCCTGTCCGGCGCGACGGTGTCCCTCTCTTCCCAGGTGACGCCGCCGCCCACGGATGGCCAGGGGAACGGATTCCAACTCGAACAGAACTATCCCAATCCGTTCAACCCGGAGACGCGGATCCCCTTCGTCCTCGACGAGGGGCTCTTCGCCGACGGGCGTCCTGTCGTCGTATCCCTGCGCATCTACAACCTCCTCCAGCAGATGGTGGCCTTCCCCGTGGCGCTGGGGCATCCGGAGGGTGAGGGCGTCCGGGTCGACCAGCTCCAGTACCTGCTCCCGGGCCGGCACGAAGCCTACTGGGACGGGACGGACCAGTCCGGACGCCAGGTGGCCTCCGGCATCTACTTCATGCAGCTCACGGTGAACGGGGTGAGCAAGACGAGGAAGATGTACGTCCTGAAGTGAGCGGGTCCGACGGACCCGCTGGAAACGAAGAAGGCGGCCGTCCCCTTCCGGGGGCGGCCGCCTTCGTTCATGGGGTCGGACGGGATGCCCGGCCGTCGCGGCTCCTCAGGAGAAGTAGAGGAAGCGCCCGCAGTGCTCGCAGGTGGTGAGCGAGGCGTTGGGGTCGCGCTCGCCGGCGGTGGCGGTGGGCACGGCGGTGAAGCAGCCGTAGCAGGTCCCGTGGATGACCGGGACCACGACCCGGTCCACGTTTCCGGCCACCCGGTCGTAGCGGCGACGGGTCTCCTCGGAGAGCTTGTCCTCGAGCTCGCCCACCTTGGACCGGAGCGCCTCGACGGCCTCCGCGGGTTCGATGCCGAACGCCTCCTTCTCGAGCTCGCCCAGGCCGGTCTCGGACTGGAGCTCCCGGAGCTTGGTCTGCAGGTCCTGGATCTCCAGGAGGACCGTGAGGTCGGAGCTGATGGTCGTCTGGGTCATGGCGCCTTCTCGTCCAGGAGGTCGAGGAACTCCTCGGGGGAGTCGAGGTCCAGAAGGGCCTCGGGCACGTCCGGATCCTTGGCGAACTGGGCGATCTTGCCCAGGACCGGGAGGTACTGGTTCGAGACCTCCAGGGGCGGGGCCACGATCAGGAAGAAGTTGTGCACCGGCTCGTTGTCGATGGCTTTGAAGTCGACCCCCGACGGCTTGCGGCCGTACGCCAGCCGGAGCCGGTTCACCACGAGGGACCGGCAGTGGGGGATGGCGATGCCCTTGCCGATGCCCGTCGAGCCGAGGTTCTCCCGTCGCTTGAGCGTCTTGAAGAGGATCGCTTCGGACTTCTCGTCGAGGTCGAGCAACGAGACGAGCTCCTTCAGGAGGTCGTCCTTGGACTCGGATTCCAGGTCGAGCTTCACGACGTCCGCCGTAAAGAGCTCACGTAGCCGCATCGAACCCTCCGAATGAGGAATCGGAATTTTTTAAGGTGAAGTACCTACTCAGTCATGAATGGTACCATTTCCCGGTCCGCATCCCAAGCGCGTAGGACGCGTTCGGGGGGGCGTCCCGGCCGCGCCCGTTCGGTGGCGGGGTGGGGCGCGGTTCACCGCCGCGGGGCCGGAGCTTACCTTGAGGGCGCCATGACCGACTTCCTCCAGGCCCTTCGCGGACCCCGCACGCCCCTCTACCTCGCGCCCCAGGCCGGGGTGAGCGAGTCGCCGTTCCGGCGCCTCTGCCGCCGCTTCGGCGCCGACGTGGTCGTGAGCGAGTTCGTCAGCGCCGCAGGGATCGTGCGCGGGAACAAGCGGACGCGGGACTACCTCCGGTTCGACGAGGCGGAGCGTCCCATCGGGATCCAGATCTTCGGATCCGATCCCGCCCAGATGGCCGACGCGGCCGCCCTGGTCGAGGAGGTCTACGCGCCGGACTTCGTCGACATCAACTTCGGCTGTCCGGTGAAGAAGGTGGTCAAGCGGAACGGCGGGTCCGGATGCCTCCGGGACCTGGATCTGGTGGAGGCCATCATCCGCGCCGTGGACGACGCGACCCGGATCCCCACCACGGCCAAGATCCGGAGCGGCTTCGACCAGGCCACCCGCGATCCCGTCGGCATCGGCCTGCGGTGCCAGGACGCCGGGGCCGTCGTGCTGTGCCTCCACCCGCGGACCCGCTCGGACATGTACAGCGGCCAGGCTCGCTGGTCCGAGATCCGGGACGTGGTGGAGGCGCTCGAGATCCCGGTCATCGGCAACGGGGACGTGCGGAGCGGAGAGGACGCCCGCCGGATGCGGGACGAGACAGGGTGCGCCGGCGTCATGATCGCCCGGGGCAGCCACGGAGGCCCGTGGATCTTCACCCAGGCCCGGGCCGCCCTCGACGGGGAGCCGGTGCCTCCGGACCCCGACGTGGAGACCCGCTTCCGGATCTGTCTCGAGCACGCCCGGAACTCCATCGACTTCAGCGACGACCCGGGCCGGGCCCTCCTGGAGTTCCGGAAGCATCTGGGCTGGTACACCAAGGGCATCCCCGACGGGCGCGCCCTGCGGAGCGAGCTCTTCCAGATCGAGTCGCTGGAGGGCGTGGAAGCCCGTCTCGAGGAGTACATGGCGGCCCACGCCGAGCCCGTCGCGGTTTAGGAGGGCGCGGCCGGCGTCGGCGCCGCTCGGTTGTCCTCCCATCCCCCTGCACCTAGGATCCACTCCCCCGAACGAGCTGGGAACCATCCGGATCCCGACGACGTCCGGGGTGTAGCAAGCAGCACGAGGGAAGATCTCCGTTGTTTGAAAGAATCTCCCTTCACCGGGGGCGTCACGGCTTCGACGTGTTTGGTGAACGTGAGGGTGCGTGTCGAGGTCCCGGACCTCGTAAAACCCTGGGAAACTTTATAGCTGCCAACAACAACATGGCGCTGGCCGCGTAAGTAACCCTTACCGGTCCGCTTCCTGGATTGCCCGCCCAAGGCGGTCCTTGAAGCGTCGATGAGTTGGGCTGGTCCGCCGTAGCCGCCTTCGATGCGGTGGACGAGAACCTGGAAGGCTGGTCCCGGCAGCGGTTGATCGCTGACCGCTCGGGACGAGATGCAACAGCGATTCTACGCACGTAGAGCCCTCGCAGGACCCATTCGCGGACGCGGGTTCGACTCCCGCCGCCTCCACTACGGACAGCTCCTCG